>JAHDQK010000081.1 GCA_018433885.1 Candidatus Cloacimonadota bacterium | reverse complement strand
GATAAAGTGCACCAACTCCTTGGAGCGTTTGAATGAAGAGCTGCGCCGCAGAGAAAAGTGCATCCGGATATTCCCTGATGAAAAGAGTTGCCTGCGGCTGTTTGGTGCGATTCTGCAAGGCTATTCAGAGGACTGGATAAGCGGGAAACTTTATCTTTCAGAGCCAATGGAAAGAATCAGAGAAAACCAGAAAAGGGCTATACCATTTGAGGCAACGCGCGACGGGCTGAAGCCCTGCTCCGTCGGCTACGCCTCCTCTGCAGGGCTCCAGCCCGTCGCAGCAAGGTAGATTATTTATGAAAAAGAACTTGACTAGGATTAGCAAGATGAAAACAATGCAATTGGTCGCTTGGCCTTACATAGATTGTGAGTAACGAGGGATATCAGATGCCCTCAAACAACCAGAGAAACAATGAGTTGGAATTTACACCAACATTTGGGACTCTACAGTACGCTCTTTCATTTAAGTCTAGAGGAGTTACAGAACTAATATGATTCATAGTATCAATCCTTTGTGGGTCTTGCTGATTTCCATAGATGCAGTACGGTGATTCAGTTGCTGCACAAGGAAGATACACTGCAAAGGCTTCATCCATAGCGTCTTTTGTATCATCATTAGTGTTGTTAAACAATGTGAGAAGTACTGATAGTATATTAGCATGGGATAATTCGTGCCTTACAACATGAGATAGTTTGCCAGAATTATGGCTTATTCTGATGGTATTTCCATTATAATCTATGGTCCCTCCAGAAGTATAAGGATAGTTTGTAGTTATCTTAAGCATCCAAGGTTGAAGCATATCATCGGCAACCAGCTCATTTAGGAACTGCTGTTGATGATGAGCGTGATAGTAGGCGTTTGCTGTTTTAGCATTATTGTCGGAAAAGAACGAAAATAGCTGACTGCCCGAAACACTCACTGAATCTTGCTGTACTACTGTCATCGAATCTGGGTATTGCACAACATGGAAGATTTCATGATTTCTCAATTCGGTCTTTAACCAAGTATATATGCTATCTGATACTGTCTGTTGTCCAAAATAGTCCGCATATAAACTATCGATTGGAGTTTGCACAAGAACCGACCCCATTGACTGTTGAGATAGTGGAATATTGACTATATCCGTATAGACTCCATTGTAAACGTTGCCAAGTACATTGACGTTAAAGCTTCTCGATATTAGGTTCGGCGCTACTTTTCTTATAATAGGTTCTGACACATCAACTAAAACTGTATAACCCTGATTAACCAATACATAACACAAGTAGTACGCTTGTCCATCGTCATTGTCAATTGGCACATAAGCTATCCTTGGGTTAGTGGGTTTTACCTCTGCTCCATCAAAGACTTTTTCCTGAACCAAACTGATAGCTTGCTCCAAGCTTAGGTTGATCGAGATAGGATCAGAACTGATGTCTACTGTACCGTTATTCACACTTAACTGGCTTGTGGCTAAGCTGTAATGAATTCTCAAAGATCCACCCCCGCCTTCAATTGAGTAGCCATTTACCTTTTGCCAATAGATAATACCAGAACCATTCATGTTACTATTGACCTTACCACTTTTCAGTTGCCCTTCCCTAGCAGAGATATATGGCATGACTTTCGAAACGACCTGATCAAACACACTGCGCATGATTACAGTATCTTGGGGTGCCGTAACCTCAATTTCTTTAAAACTCCCTGATATGGTAGAGAATTGCATACTTTGAAGGTTGTAACTGATATCTCCCTCAAAACCTGTTTCTGCCTTGAACCTTACTGCTCTTTCGTTTAAGATGGCTTGCTTTTGGGTATATTCCTCCGTCTGCTCATAAGGTATTCCCATCAATGGGACTACCATAAGCGACAAAAAGAATATGCAATGAAAATACCTTTTCATAATTCCTCCTTCCTGTGTTTGCTTTGTTTATACTGTTAAGTCCCAAATGTTGGTGTAAATTCCAACTCATTGTTTCTCAGGTTATTTGAGAACATCTTATAGTCCTCGTTTCTCACATTCTATGTTAGGCCAAGCGACCAATTGCATTCT
>JAHDQK010000012.1 GCA_018433885.1 Candidatus Cloacimonadota bacterium | reverse complement strand
GAGTGCAATTCATCACCGTGTAGCAAGTGACATTGGCTTCTCCACACAGGCAGATATCCACCAGACGGGTGTCCACCTATGTGGAAGATGCTTCAAGCATCAAACAAGGCTTGGTGAGAACACCAAAGCCAAAGGAGATATAAGATGAATGCAAAATTACTGATCACGATCTTGCTGCTGCTGATCTGCACAGCGATCTTTGCCAGTGAAGATCACTTCGACGCGGAAGAGTATGAGCGCAAAACCCAGGAACTTAATCAACTTGCGGAACGGTTTAAGGCTGAGACGGGGTTTGAGGGAAGGATAAACTACGGGTATGAACGAATGAGATTAGGCTCATTTGAAGGGAATTTCTCTGATATCCCATTCACCGCAGAAGCAGACTCATTAGCCTTCAGGCAGGCTTGTGAAAGGATAGTGGAAAAGATTCTGCCTTATTCACCAGCAAACAGAATGCAGCTATCCATGAGTCGTATATCAAAATCCGTCAGAGGCTATACCACTGATTACAACCAGCAAGTCAATGGCTATCGGGTGGAAGGCGCAGGGTTCATAATGATTACTTATGAAGAAGGTCGCAAACGATTTTCAATTGGGGACAACACAGTGGACTTGCCGGAAGGGGATGTTAGTGCAATCATTACACCTGAAGAAGCTGAGCGGATAGCACTTTCTGATATGAATGATGCTAAGTATCAATCATCGAGAACGGTTTCAATCTACTACACAAATCGAGGATCAAATACCTACTATCTAGCTTACTTAATTTGTGTAGGAACCGATTCAAATCCAATATTTGGAGATTACTTCTATCTAATAGATTCCATGACAGGAAGGATAGCACATAAGAGACGTTCGGACTTTATCCACTCAGAAGTAAGCGTTCGCACGATTGGATATGAACACTTTAACGACGTTATATGGAGCAATCCACCAATACAGGAATCTTTGGTGCCGATGAAAGACGTGAGAGTAGTTATAAGACCCGATTCCATGCAAACTGATCTGGAGGGATATGCAAGTTTTATTGACATAGCGGATAATTTCATCACTGCAAAACTGATAAACTCAAGCATGAAGGTAACATGTTCCATTGACACTCTTTCTCCAGTTTCTTTTACGGCAGCTATTTCAGATTCATTGATTCAGCAAAACATCAGCATGCCAAACTACTCGCATTATACTTCCAATGTGTTTATCAAAGCCTCAAAACACATCGATGGTTTGAATGTTAAGTCCCAAATGTTGGTGTAAATTCCAACTCATTGTTTCTCAGGTTATTTGAGAACATCTTATAGTCCTCGTTTCTCACATTCTATGTTAGGCCAAGCGACCAATTGCATTCTTTCCAATCTCATTCCAGTGGTC
>JAHDQK010000028.1 GCA_018433885.1 Candidatus Cloacimonadota bacterium | reverse complement strand
CGAAGACTTCGAATCCGGCGCAGATGGCTGGGTTATGTACGACGGCACCGTGAGCCCCAATAATTGGCATATCTACAATTATGGCGGCACTCAGGGTAACGCCTGGTGGATGGGAGACACTGATCTCGCTTCCGGCGCAAACATTGGTGGTTACTATGATCACCAGTACCTCGTGCTGGATACACCTGCCCGTACCCTCACCGCGGCAAACGCAACCTTGACCTTTAAAATGAGACTCGGCTTGGAAGACGAAGGCGCAACCGGCGAATACAATGGCTGGGATTCCTTTAACGTACGTATTTCCACCGATAATGGAAACACCTGGACAGTGATCACCGGCACTCCCGCGTATCACTTCACCAGCTCCTATGCTTTCGGTAGCGAACATGGCGAAGGCCCCGGCATCCCCGGATGGGGCGGCCAGCTTACTACCTGGACCAATGCTACCTTCAACCTTTCAGCATACGTAGGCCAGAGCGTAAAAATCCGCTTTGCCTTCGCTTCTGACCCTGCCTATAACACAGTGGATCAACCCAATATGTTCGGCGCTATGGTAGATGATATCTCCTTTGGCGGATACTCCAACAATGGCGTGGATGATGGCGAAATGACCTTTATGAGCTTGGTTCCGCTCGGCGGACAGCTCTGGCACATCGCTACAGACCCTGCGGCACCGTCGCCCACCAATGTTATGAAAAACCAAAATGCCAATGGCACCTACAATCCCAATATGTTGAACTACGTGGTTAGCCCCTCCATCACTCTGCCCTCCAGTGGCGATATCTGGGCTGACTTTATGATCATGGGCAATTTTGAAGATCCTGATTATACTGAGACTGCACCACTTGCAGTCCTCGACTATTGGGGATGGGAAATCTCCCCGGATAATGGTACTACCTGGTATGCCATGAGCAATCCTTACAATGATCCTTCCGGCAACAACTATGTGTTTGTCAATGTTCCCGACGTATGGAGTTCCGCTATTGAGAGCTACAATGGCCTGGAAGGCTTTATCACAAACTATGCCGGCCAGACCGTGAAGTTCCGCTGGTATTTCAAATCCGACGATGATGCCCCTATAGGCACCGGTATGATGATCGACGATTTCAAGATCTACAACGATGTGTTTATCGCCCCTCCCGAAAACCTGGCAGCTACAGTTGACGGCGCAAACGTTACCCTTTCCTGGGATGCTCCCGGTAGTGGTGGCGGTGGCGGCGAAGAAGGCTGGCTTACCTACAGCGGAGAAAACAGCGATTCCATCGGTACCGGCGCAGCAGCGGACTTCAACGTAGCCGCAAAATGGGATGCCCTGGGCACCGAAAACAGCATCTACCCCTATGTGGGCATGAATATCACCAAGATCCAATTCTGGCCAAATGAAGCTGCCAGCACCTACGCCGTGCGCGTATGGGCAGGTAGCGCCAATACCCTCGTGGTAGATCAACCCGTTACCGCTCCTACCATCGGTGCCTGGAACGAGATCACTCTTACAACTCCTTACACCATTCCCGCAGCTACCAGCATTATGGCTGGCTTCCGTTGCAACACCACCACTGGCTACCCTGCCGGAATCGATGCCGGTCCCACAGTTGATGGATATGACAACTGGATCAACCTTGGTGGATGGCAGACCCTTACCGCAGCCGCTGATATCCAGGGCAACTGGAATATCAAAGTGTACGTTGCAGACGCACAAGGCCGTGAATATGTGCTTGGAGAACTTCCCCAAAACGATACTTACGCCGTCGGCAGCCTTGCCAGCGTTCCCTCCTCAACCAGAGCGGATCGTGACGTAAGCGCATATAAAGTATATCGCAATGGCATCATGATCGTGGAACTCCCCGGCGACGTCACCGAATACACCGAAGTGAACGTAGAAGGCGGAATTCATAACTACTACATCACCGCGATGTATGATAACAATGAATCCCCCGCTTCCAACACCGCTGTTGTGATGGTGATCCCCGGCGATCATGCCGAATCCGCCTACGACGATGGCAGCGCGGAAAACTCCCTTACCCTTCCTTCCCCGCAACAAATGGCAGTGTATCATGATACCTTCTCAAACACCTCGGTAACCCTCAAGTATGCCGCTGTGTACGTAGAAAACATCAATACCGCCCAGATCGTGCTGCGTGTGTTTGAAGTGAACGAAACAACAGGCATGCCCGGAAACTTGATTGGCACCCAGATCCCCTACCCCTCTGCAAACGTGATCCCCGGCTGGAACTACATCCCGATCCCGGATGAAAGAATCGTTCCCAGCGGACGCTTCTTCCTGGGTCTGCTGATCACCCCGAACCATCACGGCATCGGCGTGGACACCAGCACAAACGGACATAGCTTCATCACCACCGGTGGCGCTTGGGGTGCCTATGCTGATGGAGAAATCATGATCCGCGCGATCGTGGTTCCCGGTGCAGATAACGACGATAACGTTGCTCCGGCTCTCAAACTTGCCGCCAGCAACTATCCCAACCCCTTCAACCCCACTACCACCATCTCTTACAGCGTACCCACAAACGGTATGACCAGCGTGAAGATCTTCAACCTCAAAGGTCAGTTGATCAACACCCTTGTAAATGGTGACAAAACTGCCGGCGACCACACCGTGGTCTGGAAAGGCATCGACGCCAGTGGCAACAGCGTAGCCAGCGGTCTCTACTTCATGCGTGTGGAGAACAACGGTAAAGCCGTTACCCGCAAAATGCTACTCTCCAAATAAACATAACGAACCTGTTTTCAGGTTCCAGATATCAACCCCGGTTCTTTGGAGCCGGGGTTTTTTGTTTCCTAACTGCGGATCATTCTCGGACAGAGATACTAAATCACTGAGCTGAAAAGGATGCTTATATGAGTGAAAGTAGTATCCGAAAAGCATCAGTATAAACCCTCACCCCAAACTTCAAATGACCCTCACTTGGACAAATGGGGATAAAACCTTATGTGGTGCGGAGATATGATGGACTATGTTTGGACTTGGACATGCGAGAGTTTGGACGTTTTTGGACGTGTTTATAGCCGACGATGTCTATTTCGGTTTTGGGTCTTACTCCGATTCCGAAGTAGCCTCGATCTATAACAATCAGAGTTCCATCAAAGATGAATTGAACAGCAGCTTCGATCTGCTTGGAGAACTTGCCGAGAAACCGGGTAAGGCTGATTCCAAGATCACCAAGCTCAAGACCCGTAACTACACTCTACCCGGTAAGAGAACCAGTACGGTGGAACTCACTATTTCGGGCTTATCCAACCGTCAGAAGAACTACCTCGAAAGCTCCGCCTTCATGGGTAAGAACATGACCATAGTAGCGGCATCCAAGAGCTTAGACCGGGTAGCGATCTTCAATGGACTGCGCTGGACAGTGGACTGGTCAGGGGGGCAATAGTAACTGATACTATTT
>JAHDQK010000072.1 GCA_018433885.1 Candidatus Cloacimonadota bacterium | reverse complement strand
TTCACGAAATCTCCTGGTACTGCCTCGTGAATTAACTTGACGATTTCTGCCATCTCATTCTTGCTTCTCTTTGGTTGAGTCATGATCTTCTCCTTGTCTTGTAGATTTCTTGTCAAAACCATCAAAACAAAGTGCGGGATCCGGCTCAACCTTTTTCTTCATCTGGCTCACCTAATTTACACCAACCTTTGAGACACTACCCATAGGAAATTCATAGAAAACGTTTTATTTGTTGATTCTTCGCATTGAGTCCCGGAGTCTAAATCATATCTTTATGGCTAAATGGCACAAAAAAGAATAGCGAGAAAATCGTTATCAAATAAAGGGAGGAACTAATGAAAACGCCAAAGATGATGATGTCCTTGATCATGCTTCTGCTGGCAATCAGCGGCATTTATGCCCAAAACAGCATGCCAATTATGCAGACCTTTAAAGGGCATTATGGGAATTCATGGTTTGGAGAAAGAATTACTGCCATGGACTATAACGCGGACGGGTATGATGATCTGATACTCTATTCACGCAAATATGGCACCAATCAGCTTAATGCAATTCTATTCTTTTTTGGAAGCGCCCAAATGGATTCAATACCAGATATCGTCCTGCAAAGCCAATATCCTGGTCAAGTCAATGCTAAGGGTTTTTTTCTAAATGCCGGTGATGTTAACGGTGATGGATATGATGATTTTCTAACCCAAAAGAACTGGGAATCCAGCCCGGATTCCTGTGCAATGAGCTTTTATTATGGAGGTCCTGATGCCGATAGTGAACCGGACTTCGAGATAGTTGTAAGAAGGGACGAGGGTACTCCCCAGATTCGTCCCCTATCCTGCATTGGAGACGTGAACAACGATGGCTATGATGACCTGGGTTGTTCGGTATGGGCGAACGACGAGTATAATGGAGAATTTAAGCTGGCGATCCTCTATGGAGGAACATGGGAGTTAGAATTACTTGACGATATCGTAGTAAGTAACCAGGTACTGCATAACATGGAACCTGTGGGAGATGTAAATGGCGATGGGCTGGATGATTTTGTAGCTGGTTTTGGGGCTACAATAAACGGCGAATTCAATATCTATCGATATCTTTATCTGGGTAGCAATACCTTTAACGTCAATGACCGGATTCTGATGTATCAAGTACCATATAGTAGTGCAGGAGGACAAATCTTTGCTGCCGCCTATGGCATTGGCGATTTCAACGGGGATGGCTATGATGACATGGTTTACTGCAATGGTGATTCATGGTATGATAATAACAAGATTCGTCTGGGAGGCACCGATATCATGATGACGGAGGAGTTTACCGTAGAAAGCTTTTCCGCCGCAAACCTCCTTCAACTTGGTTCTTGGCAGAAAGTAGCTTATGGTGATTTCAACGGGGATGGTTACAGCGATCTGGCGGGTAGTGACTGGATAGCATTCACTTGGATCGGCCATGCGGGAATCTGGCTGGGAAAAGCGATTCCCAATGGGATGTATGATCTGCGGATATCCAGCCCTCCTACCTCACCCTTTCATCAGTTTGGCTGGCAACTGGCAGCCGGCGATTTCAACGGGGATGGATTCTGTGATTTGGCGGTATCTGCGCCACAATCCGATTCACCTAATCCTTGGTATAATGGATATGTGTATATCTTTGCCGGCAATGCGCAATTAGCAGATACTACCGTTGCCAATGAAGATCCGGTACTGGTTCCGGAGCAAGCTGGTTTTGGAATGCGGTATTATCCCAATCCCCAAGCCGGAGACGGCAGTGGTATCTCATACGAAATAGAGGGGAAAATCCCGGACTTGACAACG
>JAHDQK010000080.1 GCA_018433885.1 Candidatus Cloacimonadota bacterium | reverse complement strand
GATGTCGAGCATCCTGAAGCGGGTGTAATTGACTTCCGCCTCCTGGATGACCTGCCAGATCAGGGGTACCTTGGTCTCATTGAACCAAATCTGGTGCAACTCCGCATCCAACGCGTAGAAGTATGCAGCCTCAAACTGAGGGCTTTGCAGCAAGATCTGTTGGTTGCGAAGCGTATGCTTGCACAGCTCCTGGGCAAAGGGATCAGCCTGGCGGGCAAAATCAACCACCACCTTGCTCTCCAGGACGATGCGCATCAGGATCAGCTGATAGATGTCAGAGAAATGCAGCAAGGTAGCCTGTGCACCTTTGTAGGGAACAAACTGCACAAGATTCTCCTCGCTCAGTCGTTCCAAAGCCGAGCGTACCGGGGTCCTGCTGGCATCAAACCGGTCACACAGCGACTGTTCCCTGAGGCTCTCCCCAGGCACAATCGCAAGGTTCAGGATCTCTTTGCGCAAAGTGGTGTACACCTGGTTGGTAACGTCTTTAGATCGCATCCCGAACCTCCTTTTTGTAATCATATTTATAATTCGTATACAAACTTTACCATAAACTGGGAATCATGTCAAAAGAAAAACCGGACATCTCTGCCAATGTCATTAAGTTAGCAAAATGACATTCTTGTGAGACCAAAACAGCAAGGCAATATGTGGCTTCGGCTATGTGTTGCCTTCTTTTTTGTACATTTTATAGTATCAAAATAATATAGATATGATATAATTAAATAGAGGTAAACAATTATATCATGAGGAATTATCTAGAAAACAAAATCGCTAAATCCGTCGCCAGATTGGACCTTGACCCTGATGATTTCCGGATGCATTTCAGCAATCCCAAAGCCGATTTCACCCGGTTCAGGCGTCAATCTTTCAGTGATGTTGTCAAGCTCGGCTTGCTTTCTCCCGGAAGCTGCATGAAGGAGAACCTGAGGCATTACTTCGGTGTCGGTCCTGACAGGCCCTCAGCGTCAGCATACATCCAGCATCGTGACAAGCTGGGCGTACAGGCATATCGGGCCCTGTTCGACCATTTCAAGGATACTGATGTGCCGTTCACGCTGATCAAGAACAAGTATCTGCTGGTGGCCTGCGATGGTTCCGCCATCAGCATCCACCCGAACAAGGATGATGCGGGTACGTTGCTGCACATGACCAACAATCCGAACGGAAAGGTCTGCAACCAGCTTCATCTCAATGTCCTCACTGCCGTACCCGATGGGTATTTCCTGGACTACGTCATCCAGGACCACAAGGACATGCATGAGATACAGGCCTGCGAACAGATGGTCGAGCGGATGGCTGGATGCCCCAGTCCCTTGCCGAGCATCATCACCTGCGACAGGGGGTACGAGAGCTATAGGCTCATGATGTGGGTGTCCTCTCTGGGGTTCCATTTTTGCATCCGGGCAAAAGACCTCAACTCCCCAGGCATCAGCCAAAGGTACCGGAACATGGTAGGTGAGGACGGTCTGATGGATACTGTTGTCACCAGGAAATACACCCGATGCTCTACCGTGCACAGGAACCCAGCAATTTATCCTGACTATATTTATGTCCCACAGAACGTGATCAACGAGTTCATCCCTGCAACAAGGAACCCTTTGGGGAAGGTCCTGAAGAGCCGTCCGCTCATTATCGATTTCTTCGAGTATTCTTTCAGGCTCGTCAGACTGCAACTTTCCGAAACCTCGTATGAGGTCCTGCTGACCAGCCTGCCTCAGTCGGAGTTCTCGATGGCCGACCTCAAGGAGTTGTATCATTTGAGATGGGGCGTGGAGACCACCTTGCGCCAATTGAAGTATGATGACTGTTCGTCATTCAGCAACACCAGGAAGAAGGTTGCAGCCATTGGTGAAATAATCCTTTCGATGATCTTCCACAACATCTGCACATCGGTACTGGTCGCTTTCGGCAGGAGTCTGTCCCGTAGGATAAAAAACCGCAAGCTCCTGTACAAGGTCAGCTATTCCGACCTGTCCAAGACACTGAGGCTGTACGCCTCGGGAAGGGACCCGACTATCACGATCAAGAAAATAGTCAAGGAGCTCACGATGACCATTCAACCGGTAAGGAACGACAGAGCATTTTCCCGAATTCTCGAACACCGTTCTTTTATCCCGTTCATCTACAGAGCAGCTTGACTTGTTACATTCTAGCGGAAACCCATGCCTCGCACAATTCCAAATGTTCGCAGGCTCGGATCATCATGCCCCTAATAATAACTTCGGAACTGAAAATGAAAGCTATCAAGTCAGAAACGTTGGTTTCTTCATTGATAGCTTCTTTCTTATTCAGCTTGCCGTTCCTAACTTAATGACATTGGCCCGAAGACGAAGGTTTTTCACTGGATATGTTGCTCTTATGCCTTCTTCCACTCAGTTTCCACCACAGCTTCCTCAAGCTCCTGCTCAAGGCGGGCGATCAGGGCTTTGGTCTCTTCCACCACAGAGGCAAGTTCAAAGCTGAAGGTATCCTCAAGATTCCTTCTGAGCTTCACCTCGACCTTTCCCTCCTTCAGGG
>JAHDQK010000058.1 GCA_018433885.1 Candidatus Cloacimonadota bacterium | reverse complement strand
CGCTTCTACGACAGGGGACTACGACATCCTGGTTGACATTGGCAATAATGGAGTACTGCATTTCGCCTATATTGGGGCAAATATCCGGGATGGTTTTGATGGACTGACCGGACCAGGCTTTACGGTATATGATGATGACATAACTATAGTATTGATGGGTTCGGAGTGCAATTCATCACCGTGTAGCAAGTGACATTGGCTTCTCCACACAGGCAGATATCCACCAGACGGGTGTCCACCTATGTGGAAGATGCTTCAAGCATCAAACAATGCTTGGTAAAAAAACAAAGCCAAAGGAGATATAAGATGAAAGCAAAATTACTGATCACGATCTTGCTCTTACTGCTCCGCACAGCGATCTTTGCCAGTGAAGATCACTTCGACGCGGAAGAGTATGAGCGCAAAACCCAGGAACTTAATCAATTGGCGGAACGGTTTAAGGCTGAGATGGGGTTTAGGGGAAAGATTAGTACTGATACCAACAGGATGTGTTTGGGTTATTATGAGGGGAAATTTGCCGATATCCAGATAATAGCAGAGGCTGATACCGCATCTATCAGATCTGCTTTCGAGAAGATTCTGGATAAGGTTTTACCATATACCTTTGCTAAGCGAGAGCAGTTGGTCAGAAGCAGAATTACTAATATTCATGGGAGAATCAAGACAGAATACTATCAGCAGGTTAACGGCTATCGAGTTGAGGGAATAGGAAAGCTGTCCATTGTTTATGAAGTAGGTCGTAATGCCTTCGCTATTGGCAATGGAACAGTGGAATTACCGGAAGGGGATGTTAGTGCAATCATTACACCTGAAGAAGCTGAGCGGATAGCCATTGTTGATAAAAAAGATGACCGCTATCGCGTTTCTAAAGTCTATGATTTGTGCTTAAGCAATGAAGGTTCAGAAACCTATTATCTAGCATATTTTGTTGTTGTATCAAGTGTCACTGATGAAAATCTTAAAGAATACTCATATTGGATTGATGCCCAAACGGGTCTTATAAGAAAAACCTGCGTCACTCCAAGATACGAGTCTGATGTTAGTGTTTCCGTCGGAGGTAACTACTATGGACCTACGGTTGATTGGAATAATATAAATACTCAATCGGATTCTCTCGCCATTCCAGAAACCCGAGTATGGATCGATAACAAATGGTCTCAATCAAATGATATTGGAATAGCAACATTATCAGATGTGATATATTCAAATCAAAATGCTAAATTGGCAAATATGTGTTTCTGGATGACTATCGGAAATAATGCGGACACTCTGGCAACAAATAGTTTTGTCCCAGATCCGACAGTATCAGATTACTATCATGTTATGTTTCCTGATACTAGCAATGGAGTAGCTCATTATGCTCCCAACACCTATGTTGAAGCTTTATCACAAATCGACTTTTTGAATAGACTCTTTCCCAGCTACTTTGGTAATCTGATCAAGATATCAGCGGCTTGCTCGATGAGTAGTGGTGGAGACTATACACCCTCAACCGGAGCAATTCGCGTAAAAGATGCTCGTGTCCACTATGTTGTTCGTCATGAGCTAAGCCATCACTTTGTTCATAGAGTACTTGGGCATATGATGGGGACTGTGAACCAATCTGCAATGGATGAGGTGTTCGCTAACTACTTCGGAGGAGCATCAAAGGGTGATCCCATCATTCCTCAGATAGGCACAGCGTGGGATATCAGTCTGCCTATCCACGTATCTAATTTAGGTCTTGGCACGATTACTGAAAGTGCTTACTCCCAATACAATTGCGGGATGAGCCTCGCCTCCGCCTGGTGGAGTTTACGTAGTGATCCAGAATATAGTCCCACTGCTGTAGATACTTTATTGGTAAATTCTTTGGTGCAGGTAGGAGAAAACATCCCACAGAACAACGTCTACCGCTACAAACCCCGTTACTTCTATAATATCCTCATGAGCCGGGTGGAAGACGATACTACCCCTTGGCCATTAAACGCAAAGCAGGAAGCTATTGATGAGGCATATGTTTCCCGCGGCTTTCATTTCACGCCCCAAGTTATCAGTGCAGCGGAACCCAATCCTCCGGATGGTAAGGATAAGAATATGTTTAGGATCGGTGATCCAGTTCATGTGAAAGTCACAAACTGCCCCCAGAATACTCCTCTGACGGTTTATATTGTTGAGGATCAGGATTATACCGATGGGATGAATATATCAGCTTTGAATACAATTATCTGTCAGGTATCTGGAACTTCGGATAATTGCGGAGTATGGTATTCCAGCACTCCAGTAATGACCGCTTCTACGACAGGGGACTACGACATCCTGGTTGACATTGGCAATAATGGAGTACTGCATTTCGCCTATATTGGGGCAAATATCCGGGATGGTTTTGATGGACTGACCGGACCAGGCTTTACGGTATATGATGATGGGATTGATGTTGTGTTAGCTTTGGACCTTTCAGGTAGCATGATCCCCGAATGCGTAAACCTTCAACAGTTGACGCGGATATTCCTCAGTGCAATGCGGCCCGGCGATAGAATAAATCTCATGGGATTTAACGAAGGATCTCCTCCTTATTGGAATTTTGGCTATACGAATCTAAATCCCACTCCCGCTGCTTCTCTATACTCAATAACTGAGACGAATCAAATCAATATGCTCAATAGCGTTGGATTGCCAGTCGCAGGAGGAAATACTGATTTAGTGGTACCATTTACCTACAGTTACCATAGATTTGACACTCAATCTGAAAGGGCTAAGGGTTTGGTGTTGTTGTCAGATGGAGAGCATAATCCTACAATCAACCCTAACTATCCAAAAACCACAACAATTCGTCTTTGAAGACAAACCCAATTACGAAACAATAATGATTGATTCAATAGAAGGTAATCCGGATTATTCTGAAATAGGTATATTTCAGGATGATGTGTGTATCGGAGCCCGGGTCTTCGAAGCTTATCCAATACAGATACTGGCCTATTCGACTCCTGTGGATGAAGGTGGTGGGCAATTGAGCTTCATGCTATTTTCTGAAAACAAGGGTGCAGTATCAGTTAGTCCGGCTACCATTCGCCCCGGTAATTACGACGCCAATGAGTCAACAATTGAGCCTGAACAGTTTGGTTTTCGTGTGTTAACTCTTAAGACCAACGACCAACAGACACCATCAGTGTTAGCACTACATTCGAACTATCCAAATCCGTTTAATCCTTCAACTACTATCAATTTCTCTTTACCAACAAAAGCGCAAACCAGACTGGTCATTTACAATGTCAGAGGTCAAAAGGTTAAAGTTCTCTTGAGCGATACACTAGACTGTGGCAACCACAGCGTAGTCTGGAATGGTCGAGATGATAGCAATCGACCAGTTGCATCTGGCATTTATTTAGCTCGTTTAGAGCAAAGTGGAGCGACAAAAATTAGCAAAATGATGCTTATGAAATAGTATCAAATGACTATAGCAAAGAGAGGCTGCCAGAAATAGGCAGCCTTTCCTGTTTAATTACCAGAGCATCTCAAGTTACAGAAACCGCATAAAGGATCATCCTCAAGAACAAGGATGCCTATGCCAGTGCCGTCATAGATATAGATGCTGATGACGTGGTCGACTTCGTGACCAAGCGAGGCAACCCAGAGAAGCCGCAGATATCCTCCCTGGATATCATGGCAGGGGATACAACTCAATTGCAGAGCCTGATCAAAGACTATCTGATCGACTTCCATGACTCCAAGTGGAGTTGTGATACTACCATTGATAGTCTCTCCAAATACAACCTCTCTCTCCAGTCCAAGATACGCATCCAGAATCAGACTTGCGATAACCGAACTGGAGCGCAACTACATAGATGATGAATATAAGGTGAAGGCATGGCTATTATAAAGGGCTTTAAGTTGATCAGATGGAGTTCCCAAGGAGTATTCTTCTTAAGCTTAGAATATGGAGAAGTCGAATACATCCCCAGGCGTAAGTACCGTATTGAGAAGAAGAATGCCTTTAACCCCACCATACTGCACCAGTGTTGCCTGCTCCTTGCTTCACAAAGAAAAAGACCTTTGCACATAGGTAGTGCCAAACCTAGGGAAGAGTAGTGTTCTGCTTGGAAAGACCAATTATGCAAAGCTGTAATTAATTCTTGACAAATTAGATAGCCACATATATTGTCATCTTATCAAGAACAGGAGATT
>JAHDQK010000007.1 GCA_018433885.1 Candidatus Cloacimonadota bacterium | reverse complement strand
ATCCTCGCGTTCTGAGCCTGCCCTACAGCCAGAACTTCGATGGCGTACCAAGCTCCAGCATGCCGGAAGCCTGGACCGGATTTGTGAACTCCACTTCCACTTATGCTTATGTGCGCACCACTACTTCCTATCCCGTGAGCGCTCCCAACAGCATGTATCTTACCAATAGTAGCGATACTTCTGCCGATCTGCGGCTCATCACTCCAGAAATCCTGGTACCGATGAATACCATCAAACTCAGCTTCTCCGCCCGTGCTGGTAGCGTTGGTCCCAACTTGTTGGTAGGTACTGTGGATGCGCTGGACGGAACTGGAACCTTCAACCAGATCGCTTCCATTCCCCTCACCGCCGCCCATATCGTTTATACCATATCCTTCGCCGAATACCTTGGCACTGATCAGTATATCTGCTTCAAACACGGCGGTGGCGGAACTTACCGTTCCATTTACATAGACAACGTGTATATGGAAGAACTGGTGGATACCGATATGTCTGTGGTATCCCTCACCGGAATGCCCTATGGCTTCCAAAATACTCCCATTGCCCACACCGTTACCGTTAAAAACAACGGTACCGAACCCGTGAGCAACTACACCGTCTATCTGAAGAGTGTGGAAACTCGCGCTATCCTGGCTCAGGAAAGCTTCACAGATCCATTGGCAGCCGATGCCACCAATGCCGTGGAATTCACTTGGACACCTACCGGTCTTGGCGCAATGGAAATCTACGGTGAAGTATATGTAGCCGACGATGCCGTGGCAGAAAACAATACATCCGAAGTGATGAGCTTCAATGTCTATCAGGAAGGCATCCTCTTCGAAAGCTTCGAAGGCGGCGTAATCCCTGCTAACTGGACTGTGCTCAATGCCGATGGTGGAACCCAAGTATGGCAAGCTCAAACCACTAACCCTTATTCTGGCACCTATGCCGCTAGAGTAAGATACGAAACCAGCTCTCTGGATAACGATGATTGGTTGATCACTCCTCCGCTGCAAGTAACATCCGGCACCATGGACTATATCAGCTTCTGGATGAGAAGTTATGGTGCTACTTATGCAGACCCCTGGCAGGTATTGATCTCCACCACGGACACCAATCCTGCTTCTTTCACCATGATTGATGAAGGTGACGGCATGCTGGCCAACTACGTCCAAAAGAGCTACAACCTGGATAGCTATGGCGATGCCGTCATCTATCTGGCTGTACGCTATATGGGCGCCTATGACTGGTATCTCTACGTTGATGACTTCATCGGACCTCCCATATTCACACCCACCACTCTGGCTACTCCTGATGTTGCGATCAGCACCGTGGGCAGCAATGTGGTTCTGAATTGGGATGCCATTCCCTATGCCACTTCTTATGAAGTAATGGCCGCTGATGCTCCTGAAGGACCCTACACCCTGGCCGCAACCGTTACTGCTCCCACCTACAGCAGCGCGGCTACGAGCAAGAAGTTCTACAAAGTAATCGCCAAAGCCGGCGCGACCCGCTCCATTACCACTCAAGCCCTCAGCCTGGAACAACAACTGCTTCAGGATGAAATGGACAGAGCTGCACGCAGCAGACAGTAAGTAAAGTACTCCGCGGATAATCCCGCATCAAATACCAGTGCCCCGGCTTCTGCCGGGGCTTTTTTTGCGTACACGATAGTTTGCTGGATATCACTCAAGCCCTTGCGCGCCGACAAGCGGATAACTCTCTTCTCTTTCACTGTAAACACTCTATACAAAGCAAAGATCAATTGCTAGAAACGGTATATATCCTCGCAAACATCCACGAGTTCCCTGAAGATGTCCCAGTCCCAGAAGAGTGACCAATCCACAATATCCCGGATAACGCGGGAATAGATCCTTCAGATTCTATGACTACCTATATATATATGTATGGACAGCCTGTGGACAGATCCCCAAAGAACAGTCCCCCCGGTTCATGAAACCAGCGCAAAGCACAAGTCCAGAACCTGTGCACTTCTGTAGAATCCATTTCCTATATTTAAATCCCCATCTATCAAGCAACTCAGGATAATTCAACGCTTGTGCCCCATTGTTGAATTTTTACAACGTCTCCCAGAAGAAAATATTGCACATTCTGCTTGACGCAAACATCAAGCCCGACATACCATGAACTAGTATGTAAATGAATGTTATTATGTTATTTACTGTTTTTTAGTAGCGGTTCATCGCAAAGGATTTGTTTTTATGATTAGACTCGCGATCTGGTTATTGTCTTTCACCTATGCAATACAGGATCGCTGTATCAAAAAACCGCAATTTTGTTACGCAATTGATTGGGAGACCATAGGATCGGTTTACACTCGCAGTTTGCCCAGAATAATCGTCGCACATTATCACGCAGTCTCTGCGCGCATATCCCGAAGCCTGTATCCCTCTTACCCTAAACCATCAAAAGCTTACGGCATATCTGCCCCTTGCGCAATCCATCGTGCAATGGAGGAATATTCCATTAACTGATTATTAATCTAACTTCAAAAGAATTACGTCTAAACTAAGGAGTAATCTGTATGAAGAAATTAATATTACTTATAAGCGTCCTGGCAATCTCGCTGGGATTGTTTGCAACTTCCCTGAACGAGGGTTTTGAGAGCACTACATGCCCTCCTGACGGTTGGACGATAGAATACGCCAACCCATCGTACCCTTATGGGAATACTATGACACACACTACTGATCAATACTATTCCGGAAGCAGATCTTTCCGCTTCTCCTCATATAGTTATGGCTCTCCCTACGATCAATACCTGATCACGCCGGAGCTTGTTGTAACAGAAGGGGATCAGACTGTCAGTTTCTGGTATAGAAACCATAGTTCCTATGGTTCAGAAGTCTTCAGAGTTGGTTGGTCATCAACCGGAACTGCTACTGCGGACTTTACCTGGACGGACGATATTACAAACTCTTCTACAACTTGGCAACAATACTCCAAAACAGACCTACCCATTGGAACTAAGTATGTAGCAATACACTATTACTCAAACTATCAATACTATCTGTACGTAGACGATTTCGTTGGTCCTGAAATCTATATACCTCCTACACCTCCATCGCCTGCAAATATCGTGTCCCCCGCGGATGAAGCGCTAAACGTAGCTCTTGATGCCAGTTTGAATTGGTCAAGCGGTGGTGGATTCCCTGATGGATACTACCTATCTTTCGGAACTGTGGATCCCTATACCACAATTTTAGATGGAGAGGATATGGAAGGTGATACTTCATACGAACCTCAAAATCTTGCTTATGGTACAGAATACTGGTGGCAGGTAGTGCCGTACAACACCTATGGTAATGCCACAGCTTGCCCCACTTGGAGCTTCACCACCATGGACGACCCCACTCAACCCTTACCCTATCTGCAGGATTTCAATAGTGGGACAAGTCTCACTGCAATTGGTTGGTCAGGAACCTTCAGCATTATGGCCAATCATGGCACCAGCGGGTCCAAGGGCCTGAGCCGCAACCTGTGGAGCTCTGTGGCTACCGCCACCGCAACTACCTGCCCCATCGGCCCCTTGGCTCCTGATAGCGAACTCAAATTCGATTATCGCTATGTCAACTGGAGCGGTTATCCTGATACTGCTACCCCTCTGGGGACCGGTGACCAGCTCCTTGTTCAAGTATCTACTGATGGTGTGAATTTCACCACAGAACATACTATCGACATGAACAACCACGTCACCAGCACGGATTTTGCTCCTGTTACCATCAACCTCTCTGCCTACAGCGGCACTATCTACCTGAAGTTTGATGCTACCAGGGCAACCGGCGACTACTTTCTGGATATAGACAACGTTCTGGTGCGCGAAGTACCCGCCGGCGCTCCGGGAGCTCCAACGCTACTAAGTCCCTTGGATGGCGCCACCGGTCTTTCCAAATATGGTTTCAACCTCTCATGGACGCCCTCGATGACCGGTGGAACCCCAACGAGTTACGATGTCTTTATGGGCTCGGATCCTGAAACTATGTTCGATGACGGTGAAGTCTTCACTGGGATTATCGGTACCAGCTTCAACCCAGTACTTGATGGCGGCATTAGCTTCGAATACAACGATTTGTGGTATTGGACGGTAGTAGCAATCAACGCCGAAGGTGATGCTCTGCAGGAAACTCCGTTCAGCTTCCGAATCGAACAAGATCCCACCGTTTACGTAGGTCCCGATACCCCTTGGACAGAAGGCTTCGAAGGTGCTACCTTCCCGCCTTTTGGTTGGACAATGAATGATGCTGACAGTGATGGCCAAAACTGGTTCTCCTACAATGCTGATGCCTCTGCTCACACCGGATTATATAGCGCGGCATCCGCTTCCTGGACCAGTACAACCGGCGCGCTCAACCCCGATAACTGGCTGATCACTCCCCCAATCGCCATCCCCGCTACCGGCGAATATCTGATGGAATACTATGTGGGCGCTCAGGATCCTAATTATCCCCAGGATCACTACGGCCTCTACATATCCACCACTGGAACTGCTCCGGCAGATTTCACTCTGCTCTTTGAAGAAACCCTGATGGATGGAAACTGGTATTTCCGTTCACAAAACCTTGGTGCCTATGCCGGGGAAACCGTGCACTTCGCCTTCCGTCATTTCAATTCTTACGATTGGTTCTACATGAAAATCGACGATGTAACCGTACGCGAATTGCCAGAAATGCCCGTCTTTAGCTACACTCCCGAGGAATGGGATTTTGGCTCTGTTGAGTTGCTGAACCCCACCACTCCCAAGGGCTTCGTGCTTGCTAACGTTGGCGCAGAGACCATCAACATCTATGAAGGCGACATTCAGCTCAACCAAACCGGCACAGATTTCATCCTCGTGGCGGAAAACCTGCCAGCCGAGCTTAGCGGCGCTAACTCCTACACCTTCACCGTGCAGTTCATCCCCCAAAGTCTGGGACCTAAGACTGCTACTGTGACAATTGAAGATAACATCACCCGTGAAATCCACACTATCACCCTCAGCGGCGAAGGCATCGAAGAACCCATAGCCAGCGTGATTGCTCTACAAGGAGCAGTAGAGACTCAGGTAAATGTCAGACTCAATTGGGCAAGCATTTATGGTGATCCCACCCAAGCTGGATACGTGCATTGGGATGATAGTATCCAACGCGGAAACGTTGGAGCCGGTGCAACTCCCT
>JAHDQK010000070.1 GCA_018433885.1 Candidatus Cloacimonadota bacterium | reverse complement strand
GATTGTACAGGCGGTCGCCGAACCGCCTATGTATTTCTTTCACAAAGGGCGCTACGGCGAGCGCCCGTACCGCCTATTTTCACGGCAGATCATAAAAGGGAAATCCAGATTTCTATCCTGCTCCCGAAGAGGGACAAAGAGAAGCGATAAGCTCGGCTTGGTAGGCATTTTGCTCGAAGAGCAGGGTTTTAAGTTTTTGTCGACACATGACGCTCTGAGAATTGTATTATGCCGGTCTCAGATTGTAGAGAATTCGTTTTCGGATCGAAGAGCCTGAATTATAGATCAGGATCAGGATTTGGGTAGATTTCAGTTTTGGAGTTTTGTCACTTCAGTTACGGCTTTTATAATTCGATAAATTCTGAGCGAAACCCCAAAGTCCATAAATAGTCCAAAATCAGCGCAATTTGATTTATCGGTGATAAAAGAAGGTCCAGAAACGTCCAAAATCTCAATGTACAAGTCCAAACATAGTCCATCATATCTACTCACCACATAAGGCTTTATCCCAGTTTATCCATTGAGACTGGTTTGCAACTTTGGGTGAGACTTTATAGGGGATTATCGCCATACCTCAAGCAATTTGGATAAGCAGCAGGGCTGATACCGCTAGTTTATGCCCTTCGCGAGGGGTTCCGCTACACTACTCAGCCTAGCCCTGAATAGCGCTCATCCAATGCTTCCAGAATTCCAATAATGCCCAAACACCTCATCCCCATTCCCCGAAGCAGTGGCTCTGCCGTCTTCCTGCAGTGTGGACTGCTCCTACGCAGCTTCGCGAATCCTTTGCACAATGGGCTGGGAGCGAATCGGATTGTCCAAAAAATCCCACACCTTTGGAGAACTAGGATAATTACCGAAGATACACTCCTCCCCAGATGATTTTTTGAGGTCAGCGGAAAGTGATGACTTTGAATTGAAAATCTCACCTCAGCAGCCGGACATTTTTTCTGTCAGGACAAGGTTGCACAGGTAGTATGCTTGCAAAGAGATATGTATATGGTATCAGATCTTCGATTATTTTGATTGACATGAAATCCATTACCTTCGAGAATGGATGCCGAAAATGTATGATGGATAAGTATAAAGAGGAACACATACTATGGAAGCATTAGATCTTGTGAGCATAAAGGATGCCAGCAAATGGGCAAGCGATCATTTGGGGAAGCAGGTAACTACATCCAACATAAGCTACTTGGTTCAATATGGCAGGATTCGAAAATTTAGCGATAAAGGTTCAGTATATATATCACTTAACGAGCTGCGAAAATACTACAATTCCCACAATGTTTGCAGAAAAGAGGCGTGGAAAGAGAAACTTGGCGATGACCTTAATTGGGTACTGTCTTTTGAACAATATAGTGAAGCAGAGACTACCAAACATGTTCATCGATTACACCCTTACAAAGGCAAGTTCATCCCTCAATTGGTTGAGTACTTCCTAGATTCTCACACAGACGATTTCAAAACTCAACAGTTTTTCAAACCTGGTGACATTGTTCTGGATCCATTTGCAGGAAGTGGTACTACTCTTGTGCAAGCCAATGAGTTGGGGCTCCATGCAATAGGTATTGATGTTTCCGCTTTCAATGTGATGATATGTGGGAGCAAAATCGGAGAGTATGATTTTACGGATATACAGAACGAGATAAAGCGGATAACAATTGCTTTAAAACAGCATCTGAAAAGCTCAAAATCTTTGGAATTCGAAGCGCATTTATTAGCTGAGTTAAACAAATTCAACAGCAAGCATTTTCCTTCGCCGGATTATAAATACAAAGTGCGTAACAAACTTTTGGACGAAAAAGCATATGCTACCGAGAGAGAGCAGGAGTTTCTTCCAACATACGACTCTTTGGTTCGGAAATACGATATTCATCTACTTGAAGATAATCCCATTACATTTATGGATAAGTGGTTTTTCCTGCACGTTAGGGAAGAGATAGAATTTGTATGCCAAGAGATCAAGAAAGTAGCCAACCCAAATACGAAACGCATTCTCGCTATCATGCTTAGCAGGACTACCAGAAGTTGCAGAGCCACAACTCATGCAGACCTTGCTACATTAAATGAACCAGTATCAAGTACCTACTATTGCAAAAAACATGGCAAGATATGTAAACCAATTTTCTCGATTCTAAAATGGTGGAATACATATACAAAAGATACAATAAAACGGTTACACCAGTATCAGCAACTGAAAACCAGTACTATGCAGGTATGCATCACAGGAGACAGCAGGAAGGTTGATATTACGGCAAAAGTAGAAGCCATTAAACCACAACTAGCGGATATGGTTAAGAATCAGAAAATTAAGGGAATCTTTACATCTCCTCCCTACGTGGGCTTAATAGATTATCATGAACAACATGCATATGCTTATGATCTATTTGGTTTCGATCGAAATGACGACTTGGAAATCGGTCCATTGTATAAGGGGCAAGGAAAAGATGCACAGCTAAGTTATATCCAGGGCATTTCCGATGTTCTGATCAACTGCAAAAAGTATCTACAGCCAGATTACGACATTTTTATGGTTTCCAACGATAAATATGGATTATACCCTGAAATCGCCAAACTTTCTGGCATGAAAATCGTCAATCAATTTAAAAGACCTGTTTTGAACAGAACGGAAAAGGATAAAAACGCTTACTCAGAGATCATTTTTCACTTGAAAGATTTGAGTTTGCAGGTGTGAACTATGGGTAATGACGATAGATTATTCGATGAGATCAAACAGGTTCTAATTCAAAGCATTAGAGCCAAGCTCCAAAACTACAAACCAGAACCAAATGCAATGCCTTTTCATACTCGATTATTAGGTAAGGATCGGCTTGCTCTATACTCGTTTATCCACTCCCTTAATACGAATTTTGGTACTTCGATGTTTGAACCCATCTCAGCAATTCTTGGGAAGAGCAGATTTATGGCTTCAGAATCTCAGCGGGTTGCAGGTACGCAAATTTCTTCAGAAGCTCATCGTGTAATTCAGAGAATAATGGATGATTTAGCCACGGCAAGCAGAGAGCCAGACAAGACAAGAGAGATCGAGGAGATTCGTTTGGTATGCCAAAAAGGGGTTATGCGTAAAATAAAACCTACTAAGGTGGATCTTAAACTTACCTCGCATTCTGGTGAGATCTTCTTGTTTGACATTAAAACAGCTAAGCCGAACGCCGGTGGATTCAAGGAATTCAAACGAACACTGCTAGAGTGGATCGCCGCAACTTTAGCCGTGAATCCAGAATGTAAAGTACATTCTATGATCGCTATTCCTTACAATCCCTATGCACCTGAGAAATATAAGCGTTGGACTATGCGCGGAATGATTGATTTGCACCAAGAGGTAATGGTTGCCGAGGAGTATTGGGATTTCTTGGGTGGCTCCGGTTCATACGAGAAACTGCTTGAGATATTTGAGATTGTCGGCATTGAATTGCGTTCCGAAATAGACAGCTATTTTGCAAATTTTCGGGGCACAAGCTATACAAGCTGAGTGTAATGGCTAGCGGATATAAGCGCTACTACACACCTCGCCCAGCCCAAGGTATCAATGCCCACCATCCTTATATGTTCTATTGATAAGTAGCAACGGAGCTGTGAGAGCTTAGAGACGCTTGCCAAAGATTTCGCTTGACTCTGTAGCGATCTCAGTAATAATATGTTAAGAAGACATTAAGATTCTGTTTGAAGGAGGATAAAGATGTTTTTAAGCGGAGCACAGTTAAAAGAGGTATTCCAGAAGGCGAAGAAACAGCGGTTTGGGATCATGGCATCCAATGTGGTTTTCGACACCCAGATTCGCGCCATCATCCAGGGTTACAATAGCGTGGGTTCCGATGGCCTGATGCAAATGAGCAGCGGCGCATGCAAATATGCCGCGGGGGAAAGCCAAGATATCAAAGCTGGCGCACAATTGATCTCCACGATGATCAAGACCTTTGCCGCGCAATTCCCCAAGAGCGGAATAGGCCTGCATATCGATCACGCTACCCCGAATTATTTCGATTTCATCGTTTATTGTGTGGAGAACAAGCTGGTAACCTCCGTGATGATCGACGCCTCCAAAGAGAGTCTTCCGGAAAATATCCGCATCACCAAAGAAGTAGTGGATCTGGCTCATAAACACAATATCTTGGTGGAAGGCGAGATCGGCCACATCAAGGGTACGGAAGATGAGATTGTTTCCGAAACCGAACTATATACCCATCCCGAGGAAGCTCTGGAGTTTGTGAAAAAGACCAATGTGGATCTCTTTGCCGCCAGCGTGGGCACCAATCACGGAGTATCCAAAGGCGAGAACATCATTTTGCGCTTGGATCTGGTAAAAGAAATCGATGATTTGCTGATCAAAAACGGCGTGGAAAGAGGGCTGGTGTTGCACGGCGCTTCCGGGCTCACGGATGAGCAACAGCGCGAAGCCATCAAAAACGGCGTGGTAAAGATCAACAAGGATACCCACTATCAAATGGATATGGCGCAGGAGATTCAAGCATATTGGGAAAAAGAAAAATATGCCATCGTCTGCCCACCGGATATGGATCCCAAAGCCTATGTGCCAAACAAGGGCAAATTTGATCCCCGCAAATGGCTGATCAAAGGCGAAAACAAGATGCAGGAAACCGTAAAAGGCTTTTGCTTGGTCTCCGGCAGCGCAAACAACAGTATTCTATTATAAGGAGATAAACCTATGACAAGAGTAGCGATAAATGGCTTTGGCCGCATCGGACGCCTGGTGTTGCGCGCCTTCCTGAAGTATCACCCAGATATCGAAGTGGTAGCGATCAATGATCTTACAGACGCTAAAACTCTGGCATACCTCTTCAAATACGACAGTGTACATAAGATCTTTGATGGTGAAGTAAGCCACGACGAAGAACACATCATCGTAAATGGCAAGAAGATCCGCATCTTTGCGCAGAAAGATCCCGAAGCCCTGCCCTGGAAGGATCTGGCGGTGGAATATGTGATAGAAGCCACCGGTATCTTCAGAACCAAAGAAAAAGCCGGAAAACACCTCAAAGCCGGCGCCCGCAAGGTAGTGCTAACGGTTCCCGCCAAGGACGATGTGGATGCCACAATCGTGATGGGCGTGAACCACCGTGATCTGAAAGCCTCCGACGTGATCGTGTCAAACGCCTCCTGCACCACCAACTGTCTGGCACCTGTCGCCAAGGTTTTGCACGACCATTTTGGGATCGATAACGGACTGATGACCACCATCCATTCCTATACCAACGATCAGAACATCTTGGATCTTCCCCACAGCGATCTGCGTCGCGCTCGCGCTGCCGCAATGAGCATGATCCCCACCACCACCGGCGCTGCCAAAGCGATTGGTCTGGTGATTCCCGAACTCAACGGCAAGCTGGACGGCCTGGCGGTACGCGTTCCCACTCCGGATGGATCTTTGGTGGATCTTTGTGTGAACCTAAACCGCGAAGCCAGTAAAGAAGAAATCAACGCAGCCATGAAAGAGGCGGCAAACAGCTATCTGAAAGGATTCCTGATGTATAGCGACGAGCCGATCGTTTCCATCGATATCGTAGGAAACCCCCATTCATCGATCTTCGATGCCGGCGGAACCTATGTGAAAGGAAAAATGGCAAAAATACTGAGCTGGTATGATAACGAATGGGGCTATAGCTGCCGCGTTACAGACCTCGTAAAATATATGAGCGGGCTGGCATAAAACAGCCTTGATCCTTAAGAAGGGCGGCATGATAGCCGCCCTCAATTTATCGTATCCAAAAAGTTCCAGGCAAGGGGCTGAAACGCGCAGAACGCCTTACCCAGAGGTCTTCCCCCTCTCAGGTTTGAGAAAATACCAGGTAATCTTCAGGGAATATCTTTTTGTGCAATCACCCGGAAAAACGCTTTATCCCCCACGCTCGCCCGCGGGACGATCACGCTGGTGGATTGGGTGTTCAATAGAAACTGAAACGGACCACTAATATCTATGGAATATTCAGCCGGTAATTATCAACAGATATTGCCGTCTTCCAAGCGTTTCGCGCGAGCTGTTTTCCAAAGGGCAGGCTATCCTAGCTTCTTTCGTGGAAGGAACTGGTTATCCGGTTACCGCGGATATCGTATTGTCATATCTGCTGTTTGGGATTTTCATTGACATAATACCGCCAAGTAATTTGGGTGATACCAAAAGGTGTTTTTATCTAACAATATAACATACAAGGAGTTTACCATAATGGCTAAACAGACAAAAGCTACGATGGACGGCAATAGCGCGGCAGCGCATGTGGCGTACGCGTTCAATGAGGTCGCAGCGATCTATCCGATCACTCCGTCATCCGGTATGGGAGAGCTTTCAGACGCTTGGGCTGCTGATAAGCGCAAGAACATCTACGGAACCACCGTTGATGTAATGGAAATGCAATCTGAAGCCGGCGCAGCCGGTGCAGTGCACGGCGCTCTTTCCGCCGGTGCGCTTACCACCACTTTCACCGCCTCTCAGGGCTTGATGCTGATGCTTCCCAATATGCATAAAATTGCCGGGGAGATGTTGCCCACAGTTTTCTACGTTACTGCCCGTTCGCTAGCAGCACAATCCCTCTCCATTTTTGGCGATCATTCCGACGTGATGAGCGCCCGCAACACCGGTTTTGCCTTGATCGCCTGTAACAGCGTTCAGGAAGTGATGGATCTCTCCATCGTAAGCCAGTTGGCCACCTTGAAAAGCTCCATTCCGTTCCTCGTTTTCTTCGACGGATTCCGCACCTCCCACGAGCTGCAAAAGATCGATGTGGTGGATTACGAAACTATGAACGAGATGCTGGACCACTCTCTGGTGGAACAATTCCGCACCCGCGCCCTTACTCCCGATGCACCCCGGGTAAAGGTCGGACAACAGGGTCCGGATGTGTATTTCCAAGGCCGCGAGACCAGTAATCTTCACTACCAGCAAGCTCCCGAAATCATCGAAAACACCATGAAAGAAATCGGACAGAAGCTTGGCAGAAACTACAATCTCTTCGATTATGTGGGCGATCCCAATGCCGAAGACGTGATCGTCGCCATGGGCAGCGCTTGCGAGACTATCTCCGAAACCATCGAATATCTGAACCAAGAACGCGGCATGAAATTGGGTCTGGTAAAAGTGCGCGTATATCGCCCCTTCAGCACCAAGCACTTCCTTGCCGCTCTGCCCCAAAGCGTGAAACGCATTGCGGTGTTGGATCGTACCAAAGAACCGGGATCCATCGGCGAACCACTTTATCTGGACGTTGTCTCTGCCCTGCAAGGCAAAAACATCCCCATCATCGGCGGACGTTATGGGCTTTCCAGCAAGGAATTTACCCCCACCATGGTGCTGGCAGTTTACAAACATCTCCATAAGGGCGGATTCCATGGTTTCACCGTGGGTATCGAAGATGACGTCAGCAAGCTTTCATTGCCGTTGGATGAAGTTATCAACACCGTTCCCGGGGGAACCATCTCCTGCAAATTCTGGGGCTTGGGTTCCGATGGCACCGTCGGCGCAAACAAGAACAGCATCAAAATCATTGGCGACCATACGGATATGAATGTCCAAGGCTATTTCCAATACGATAGTAAAAAAAGCGGCGGCATCACCCGCAGCCACCTTCGCTTCGGCAAAAAGCCCATTCACAGCCAATATCTGGTCTATACCGAAGATTTCGTGGCATGCCACAATCAAGCATTTATCGGTAGATTCGATCTGCTCTCCGGAATCAAAGAAAACGGCGTATTCCTGCTGAATTCAAACTGGGAAATGAACGATGTCTTCAACCACCTCACCTGCGATATGCAAGAGACTATCATCAACCGTAAGATCAAGTTCTACAACATCGATGGTCTTAAGATCGCCGAAGAAGTTGGCTTGGGCGGCAGAGTAAATACAGTAATGCAGACCGCTTTCTTCCTGATCAGCGGAGTGATGGATCGCACCGAGGCTATCAGCTTGATCAAAGAATCCATCCGTAAAACTTACGAAAGAAAGGGCGAAGACGTAGTTCAGATGAACCTCAACGCCGTGGATAAAGTAAACGAAGCACTGGTGGAAGTACATATCCCAAATGCAGTTCCAGATAAATGCACACCCCGCAAACAACTGGTTCCCGCAGGTTCCACCGGGTTTGTACAGGAAGTGATCGAACCCATCATGCGCGAACAAGGTGACGTGATCACCGTTTCCCAAATGCCGCTCGATGGCTATGTGGAAAGCGGAACCGCCAAGCTGGAGAAACGTAGAGTAGCTCCCGCAGTTCCCAAATGGATCTCGGAAAACTGCATCCAATGCAACCAATGCTCCTTCGTCTGCCCCCATGCCGCGATCCGCGCGAAACTGATCGCCGAAGCCGACCTCAAAGATGCCCCTGCCAGCTTCAAGACTCTGAAAGCCATGGGTGCGGAAGGCTACCAGTACAAGATTCAAGTGTACATCGACGACTGTCAAAGCTGCCGCGTTTGCGTGAATGAATGCCCCAAACAAGCCCTCGTGATGAGTCCGATTGAGACCGAACGCGCGGCGGGCGAGCAAACCAATTATGAATATTATGAAACTCTGCCCAACGATGTGTTGGCAAACTTCAAAGAAGCCACCGTCAAAGGCAGCCAGTTCAAACAACCCCTGCTGGAGTTCTCCGGAGCTTGCGCCGGCTGTGGCGAAACCCCCTATATCAAGCTGCTCACCCAGCTCTTTGGGGATCGCATGATCATCGCCAATGCCACCGGCTGCTCCTCCATCTGGGGCGGAACCTTCCCCACCATTCCTTATACCAAAAACAAAGACGGCAAAGGTCCCGCTTGGGCAAACAGCCTCTTCGAAGATAATGCGGAATATGGCTTTGGTATGCGCTTGGCGGTGAATTCTCACCGAAAACAGCTCAAGCTAGCCTTGGAAGCCCTTGTAGAACGTGAAATCGACGCCGAACTGAAAGACGCCATCAAGTCCCGCCTGGAAAACTGGAACAGTGTGGATCAGAGCGCTAAAGACAACGCTGCGAAGATCTGCTCTCTTCTGCCCAAAGCTATGGATAAAGCCTGCGAAGGCTGTGCCAAGCTTCTGCGCAGAACCGGCGAACTCAAAGATTACCTCGTGGAAAAATCCATCTGGGCAATCGGTGGCGACGGTTGGGCATACGACATCGGTTACGGCGGATTGGATCATGTGATGGCATCCAACCAAAATATCAAGGTCTTTGTGCTGGATACAGAGGTTTACTCCAACACCGGCGGTCAAGCCTCAAAATCCACCCCAATGGGTTCTATTGCCAGATTCGCGGAATCCGGTAAAGCCACAAATAAGAAAGATCTGGGTATGATGATGATGAACTATGGCTATGTCTATGTAGCCTCCATCGCCATGGGTGCGAACAAAAACCAGGCGTTGCAAGCAATCAAAGAAGCCGAGGAATACCCCGGACCCGCGATCATCATCGCCTATGCGCCCTGCATCAATCATGGAATCGATATGAGCATGGCTCAAAAGCACGAAAAAGCCGCTGTGGAAGCAGGTTACTGGTTGCTCTATCGCTACAACCCGCAAAACCGTCTTGCCGGAAAGAACCCGCTCACTCTGGATAGTAAAGAACCCACAATGAGTATCGCTGATTTCCAGAAGACCGAACAACGCTACCATCGCCTGCATACGATCTTCCCGGATCGTGCAGAACAGTTCCAAGAATGCAGCGAGCTTTTCTTCAAAGATCGCTACGCTCAATACAAGAAACTCAGCGAGTAATAATACACCTCTCTCGCTTATATATGCGGGGAAGCCTCAATCGGGGCTTCCCCCCTTTCTATAAGTATATGTGTTAATCTTAATACAAGATAAGGAGTTACCATGACAATTCGCTTGGTTCTCATCACTCTTGCCCTGCTGGCGAACTTCCTGTACGCGGCTGTTACAACCGTGGATAAAGTGGATCTGAACCGTTATTTGGGAAAGTGGTATCAATATGCCTATTACCCAAACAGCTTCCAACCAAAGGACGCGGCACTTTCCGCCGCCGAATACTCTCTGGATAGTAAAGGTAGAATCCTGGTGGTAAACACCAGCTACAAAGATAAAGCCGGCACCCAGATCCTGAAACAGGTGTCCGGGAAGGCTCATGCCACAGACAAAAGCTTCTCCAAGCTGAGAGTTAGCTTCTTCTGGCCTTTTTATGGAGACTACTGGATCGTTAAGCTGGATAAGGATTACCAATACTCCGTGATCAGTGATCGCAAACAAAAATATCTCTGGATCCTTTCGCGAAACCCACGTCTGTCCAAAGACACTTATGCCGAGATCTTGCAGTTCTTGAACAAAGGTGGCTGGGACACCTCCAAAATAGTGGTCACAGGGCTTCAATAAGATATTTGCGCTTGACAAAAGGCAGTGGGGCTATCTTTTTGCAAGTTCAAGGAAAATAACGATGTAGCGGCTCAGCCGCGTGGAGAAGATTATGGATTACCCCTTTAATGAGATCGAACAAAAGTGGCAGAGAATCTGGCAAGAACGCCGGATCGCCAACGCCCCCGATAATTCTGACAAAAAGAAGTACTATGTGCTATCGATGTTCCCCTATCCCTCAGGAGTTCTCCATATCGGCCATGCCTCAAACTATTCGATTGGCGACGCTATCTCCCGCCTGAAATTGATGGAAGGCTACAACGTAATGCAACCCATGGGCTACGACTCATTTGGGATGCCCGCGGAAAACTACGCCATTACCCACAACTCCCATCCCCGCATCACTACCGAGGAAAACATCTCCAATATGCGCAAGCAATTTGATGGGATGGGTTTCTTTCTGGATTGGGAGCGTGAAGTAAGCACTTGCCGCCCGGATTACTACCGCTGGGGCCAATATATCTTCAAAAAGATGTATGAAAACGACCTCGTGTATCGAAAAAAGAGCTTCCAGAACTGGTGTAACCAATGTAACACAGTATTGGCAAACGAACAGGTGGAAGATGGCGCTTGCTGGCGGTGTGGCAGTGAAGTGGAACAGAAAGAACTGGAACAGTGGTACTTCCGCATTACAAAATACGCAGAAGAACTGCTGGACTTTTCGGATGTGATAGAATGGCCAGAGCGTGTAATGACGATGCAAAAACACTGGATCGGCAAAAGCGAAGGTGCGCGCATCGAGTTCACTCTGGAAAACAGCGACACCAAGATCCCGATCTTCACCACCCGCCCGGATACCATCTACGGCGTTACCTTCATGGCATTGCCTCCAGAGCATCCTTTGGTTCAGAAATGGCTGGCGGAAGAGCCGGACAACCTGGAACTGCACGATTTCTGCAAGAAGGTGATCAACGAAGATAAAGTGCTTCGCCAAAGCGCAGATACCGTGAAGGAAGGCGTGTTTAGTAACCGCTATTGCATCAACCCCTTAAACGGGGAAAAAGTGCAGATTTGGATCACCAATTACGTGCTGATGGATTACGGCACAGGTGCAGTGATGGCTGTTCCCGCCCACGATCAACGCGATTTTGACTTTTCCCGCAAATACGGCATTCCCATGAAGATCGTGATCCAGAACCCTGCCGGAAACCTGGATCTTGGCACCATGACGGAAGCTTACATCGAGCCCGGAGTGATGGTCAATTCCGCTCATTTCGATGGCATGGCATCTGAGGAAGCCAAATCCGCCATTACCCAATGGATCGCCCAAAACAAATGGGGAGAGGGCACCGTCACCTATCGCTTGCGCGATTGGGGCATCTCCCGTCAACGCTATTGGGGAAACCCCATCCCCATCATCCACTGCCCCAAGTGCGGCGTAGTTTTGGTCCCGGATGAAGATCTACCCGTCCTGTTGCCCGATAATGTGCAGGTAGGTAAAACCACTTCCAATCCGCTGTTGAGCGTACCGGAATGGTTGAATGTGAAGTGCCCCAAGTGCGGAGAAGACGCCCAGCGTGAAACCGATACCATGGATACCTTTGTAGATTCTTCATGGTATTACGCCCGCTATGCAGACCCCAAGAACGAGCACCTGCCCTTCGCAACCAAGCAAGCAGATTACTGGATGCCGGTGGATCAATACATCGGCGGCATCGAACACGCCTGCATGCACCTGCTTTATGCCCGGTTTTTCCATAAATTCATGCGCGATCTGGGCTGGGTACGGGGCAACGAACCCTTCCTGCGTCTGCTTACCCAAGGCATGGTGTTGAAGGATGGCGCCAAGATGAGCAAATCCAAAGGCAACACCGTTGATCCGCAATACATCATCGATCGTTTTGGTTCAGACACTCTGCGGGTCTATCTGCTTTTTGCCTCTCCGCCAGAAAAGGATGTAGAATGGAGCGACGAAGCGCTGATGGGAGCCTTCCGCTTCCTGAACCGCATCTACCGCTTGATCGAGGGAAATCTGGATGCCATCAAGCGTGGACTTCAGTGCGAAGCCGACCCTCAAAAGCTCTCTCCCGAGATGAAGAAACTGCTTTTCAGCTCTCACTATTGCACCAAGAAATGGCTGGAAGATTGCCTGGATCGCATGCAATATAACACTGCGATTGCCGCCATAATGGAGCATCTGAACCGTTGTATCTCGGTGAAAGATACTGCCAGCATGGATAGTGATGCCCTGGCAGTATATGCCGAAGCCTGCGGCATTATTCCCCAATTGCTGTATCCTTTTGCGCCCCATGTAGCTGAAGAGTTATGGCAAATGATGGGGTTCCAGAGCCTGTTGCACGAAAGCGGCTTGCCCGGTTACGAGGATGAATATCTGGTGCAAGATACCATTACTTTGGTGATTCAGGTAAATGGAAAAATACGCGGCAAGCTGGAGGTAGCTCCGGATACCGCCCCGGAAATCCTGAAAACCGAAGCCCTGCAAGTAGATAACGTAATCCGCGCCTTAGAGGGTTTTGAAGTGGTGAAGACCATCGTGGTTCCCGGCAAGATGATCAGCATCGCCGCCAAACCTGCAAAATAAACTCCCGTTTAATCATTCAAGCCTGTTGCATCCTACCGGATAGTGACAGGCTTTTTTATGCATTCTTGCCTCATGGCTCGGCTCATGCGAAAAATCAGATTGACAAAAATCCGCCTTTGATTTCCGTGGGAGGACTTAGTGATGGGGCCTATAGCTCAGCTGGTAGAGCTTCCGGCTCATAACCGGATGGTTGGGGGTTCGAGTCCCTCTGGGCCCACCACTTTTTTCTTTACTTCTTTATTGCAATCATTATCTTGTCCTCATGAAAGGAATTGATATGAGATACATAAAAATCATGCTCTTAATCCTGAGCCTTGCCCTACCCTTGGGAGCCACCAAATACGCGGGAGAAATCTTCGGGTTCAGCCCCGGTGTATTGAACCAGGCTATGGGAAACACCGGGCTCACCTTTAGCGAAGCACAAGCCGCCGGGTGGTGGAATCCCGCCCTGCTTGCCTACCGTGATCACTCCGGGATCGAGCTGATGCGTAGCGACCACTTTGAAGGGTTACTTACCCAAAACCAAATCTCGTTTCGCCCCGGCAGCCAAACCTCCATCAGCATCAATCACTTGGCTATCGACAAAGTAAAACTAACCAAGCTGGAAGATGAATCCGGCGAATTGAGTAACGAGAATCGCCCCTATGTGTGGAAAACCGTAACCAACCAGGATCTTATTGCTTATGTGAGTTATGGCCGCGCTTTGGGCAGGAATATATATCTGGGGCTCTCCCCCAAAATCGCCTACAGAAGCTTGGCAGATCACGATGGATACGGGATTGGCGCTGATCTTGGCGCGTTGTGGAACCCCACTGGCAACTTCCTGATAGGAGTCAATCTGCGTGATTTCTTTGGAACTCAGATCCTCTGGGAATCCGGCACCCGCGAGATCGCCATGCCAAATCTGGATCTGGAATTGGGGCTGAAAACCGTGTTTCCCAAGTTCGACATCCCGCTTCACCTTGCCGCCCGCATGAACCTGTATCCGGATGAACGCGGAGACGCTTCCAGCTTCAGTAGCTCCAACCTGAGTGGAGACCTCCATGCCGGGCTGATGATGCGCCCGATTGCCCCTTTGATGTTACTTGCCGGTTACGATGTGGATAGTTTCACCACCGGTCTTGGCGTAGAAATCCGTTCTCTTGGCATCAATTATGCCTTCAAAACCAATGCCCCGGACGGACTCGGCTACACCCAGAAAATCGCTCTTACCTATTCATGGTAAAAAAGATCGCGCTGCTTGGCGCAACCGGCTCAATCGGCGGTTCTTGCTTCAAGGTGGTAGCAGAGCAAAGGGATCATCTTTCTATTAGCCTCGCCGCTGCCCATAGCAATTACTCCAAGCTCTGCCCTCTCGCGCTTGAATTTGGCATCCCCACCCTGGTTTTCACCGGCATCGATGACACATCCCTCCAAGCTTCCATTCGCCGGGAATTCCCTACCCTACGCATCTATTTTGGCAAAGACAGCCTGCTTTCGCTCCTGCTGAATGAAGATTACAAAATCGCTCTGAACGCCATCGGCGGCTCAAACGGGATTGAAGCTACTTTTGCTGTTTTATCCCGCGGGAAAGACCTCGCCTTGGCAAACAAGGAATCTCTGGTGATGGGCGGCCATCTGGTGAAGAAACTGCAAGGCAACGCAAAAATCCTGCCGGTGGACAGCGAACACTCCGCAATCTTCCAAGCCCTGGGCAAGCATCCCCTTTCCGAAGTGGAAAAGCTGATCATCACCGCATCCGGAGGCGCATTCCGCAGGACGCCGCTGTCGGATTTCCCCGCGATTACACCCCAGATGGCACTGAAACATCCCAATTGGGATATGGGCGCCAAAGTAACCCTGGATAGCGCAACCATGTTCAACAAAGCTCTGGAGGTGATGGAGGCGCATTGGCTCTTCGATCTCCCCTACGAGCGCATCGATGCCATCATCCATCCGCAATCCATAATCCATTCGATGGTTCAATATGTGGATGGCTCGATCCTTGCCCAAATGAGTGTTCCGGATATGAGCCTGCCCATTCTCTATGCTCTCAGTTTTCCGGAGCGATGGAACTCTGAAATTGTGCAGACAGAACTCTACCGCTTGCCGGAACTAAGCTTTGAACCCATCGCAAAAGAACGCTATCCCCTCTTCCACCTCGGTCTTGAAGTGGCAAGACAAGGCGGCATCCTCCCCACCGTGATGAACGCCGCCGTAGAAGCCGCTATGAAACTTTTTTTGGAACAAAAAATTCGCTTCACCGATATCCCCAGCTTGGTGTACCGCACCCTTTCCCAAACAATGCAGATCACGGATCCCGATCTTAAGACAATCCTTTACACAAACGAAACCAGTTATCAGCTTACCCTTGGCTATGTTAGCCACTAATTAACCTGGAGTTTAGATGAATTACACAGAATATGCTGTATCCCAGATCCTTGCCCTGTGCAAGACCCCCAGCCCTACCGGCTTCACCAAACTTGCCACAGAATATCTGATCCAAGAGCTTACCAAGCTTGGCTTCAAACCCAGCACTTCCCGCAAAGGCTCCGTCCTTGCCACCCTCGGTGGTAGTGGTGAACCCCTCGTGCTTGCCGCTCATATCGATACCTTGGGGGCAATGGTTCGCGCCATCAAAGGCAATGGCAGGTTGCGCTTCACCAAGATCGGCGGATATCCCGAAAACAATATTGAAAACGAGAATGTTACCATCCATACCCGCGACGGAAAAACCTATTCCGGAACAGTTTACATCGCCGGTCCCGCGGTGCATGTCTATAGCGATTCCGGCTCTGCCCGGCGCGACGACTCCAGTGTGGAGATCGTATTGGACGAGATCGTAAAGACCAAGGCAGATACCGAAAAACTCGGTATTTCCCCGGGGGATTTTATCTCCCTGGATGCGCGTACCATCCTTACCGAATCCGGCTTTATCAAAAGTAGGCATCTGGACGACAAAGCCAGCGCCGGAATTCTTCTCGCCCTCGCCAAAGAAGTTAGCGAAGGCAAACTGAAGCTTAACAGAAAGACCAGCATCCTCTTTACCACATATGAAGAAGTCGGACACGGCGCCGCTTCCGGCTTTCCGGATGATACCGTGGAAATGATCTCCGTAGATATGGGAGCGGTGGGCGATGACCTGGGAACCGATGAATACAAGGTATCCATCTGCGCCAAAGACTCCGGTGGACCCTACGATTACGACGTCACAGACGCTCTGGTGCGCCTCGCCAAAAAGCTTGATCTGCAATATGCGGTGGACATTTATCCCTATTATGGTTCAGACGTGGAAGGCGCTCTTAGAGCCGGCTACGATATCCGCCATGGCTTGATCGGACCCGGTGTATTTGCCTCCCACGGCTATGAACGCACACATACCCAGGCTGTTGAAAACACCTTGAAGCTCCTGGAGGCTTATCTCAGCAGTTAAGCAAGCTCAATAAAACTCCCGGAACACTTATACCAGCATACATCCGCTTGAGATATTTCTCGGTAGCTGGCTGGGCTTATGCATCATCCTGCTTTCTTTTTGTATTTGGTGCAGAAATTGCATACTTCATCGTTATAAACCATAATTACGGAGTTAAATAATGCGCATATACTTGCTTTGCTTGCTGATCGCTCTATTGCCCCTCTTCGCCATGGCGAATCTGCCGGATTGCTATCACACCTACGACGAGATTACTTCGATCCTCTTCCAATTGGAAGACACCTATCCCGAAATCGCCAAAGTGCATTTGATCGGTTATTCTCAACATGAATCCCTGCCGATATATGCCATGCAGATTTCGGACGATGTGAACGGTGAATGGGAACGCCCCGCCATGCTTTTCGTGGGTCAAGTTCATGCCGAAGAAGTTTTGGGCGTGGAGATCACTCTCAGCAACATCCAAAGCATCCTGGAAAACTACGATACGATGCCTTACTCCCAATGGGTTTATCAATTGGATAGCTGGTGGATCCCCACCCTGAATCCGGAAGGCCACAATGTAGTAACCTCCAACATGGATACTTCTTATCGCAAGAACAAGCGCGATAACAACAACAACGGCATCTTCGATTTCTCTCCGCTGGTGGGCTACGACATCGATGGCGTGGACATCAACCGGAATTTCGATTTTAATTGGACGCATGGCGATACCCTGATGCAGCCCGGCGGCACCGAAGTTTACGACTATTACCGTGGTCCCGCTCCGATGAGTGAGAGCGAAATCACTGCCATCAAACAACTTGCCGATGCCAAAAAGTTTGTATATAGCATCTGCTGGCACTCCTCCCGTTCCGGAAACTTCAGCGAGAAAGTATATTATTCATTCAATTGGAAGGATGTCCGCCCCTCTCCGGATCTATCTTTTGCCCAATCCATCGCGCAGGGCGTTGCCAACAAGATTCACAAGGAATCCGGCGGATACTATGAATACTATCCCAATGCCAGCCGCCGCGGTGCATTTCACGACTGGATGTACAAAGAATATGGCACTATCCAACTCCTCATCGAAGTCGGCACTCGCAACCTGCAGCCACTGGAACCCTTGATGCTGGATACCATCCAGCGCGCCAGCAACGGCGTGTGGTGGCTGATGAACCGTGCCTTGATGTTCTCCACAGATGTGCCTTCCAGCTCGATGCTTACCGGACATACTACAGATGCCATTACCGGCGAACCAATCGAAGCCGAGATCATCATCGAACAAAGGCATGCCCCCTGGTTTGTTCCCCGTACCAGCTTTGCCGATACAGGCAGATACTTCAAGCCTCTACCCCAAGGCAGCTACAACATTCTTGCCCGTAAAAAGGGCTATTGGGATACTCTGCTTACCAATTCCACCGTGAACAACAGTAGCTGGACCACCCGCAACCTTGCTCTGCAACCAAAAACCCCCTCCATCATGCATGGCTATGTGAATGGCAACGGCAACCCAATCCCCGCCCAGATGATAATCAAAGATTTTATCCCGGATACCCTCGCAGTGGATGGATCGTATATTTACAACGGATACGAAGGCGAGTATCCCATCGAGATCTTCAGCGAAGGATATTTCCCCTATCTGGGCACGATCGAACTGACTCCCGGAAACAATCAACAGAGCTTCAGCCTCAGCTCGGCAACCACTCTTTTTGCTGAAGATTGGGAAAGCGGAACCAGCGCGTGGGAGATTCAAGGACCCTGGGTTCTTCAAGATCAAATCGCGAAAAGCGGCAATGCCATCACCGATAGCTGGGGTGGCAGAGGGCACTATGCCCAAAACTGCGATGTCTGGATCAAAACCGCTGATGCCATCACTCTTCCCGCCGGCGGAAATCCCATGTTGTACTTTGATTCTCACCTCTATACCGAGTGGGATCACGACCCCGTAACCGTGGAGATTTCCACCGATGATGAAAACTGGAACGAGCTTTGGCTTTCTTCCGGAAGACAAGATTGGTGGCAGAAAATATATGTGGATCTCTCCGAATACGAGGGCGAAAGCGTGTATCTGCGCTTCCGCCTGCGTGACAACAGCATCGCTGATGAACTCACGGATCCCGGTTGGACCCTCGATAACATCCGGGTGATTACCGGTAGCGCGACCTCAAACAGTGATCTCGTAAGCGATATCCCTGTAGCCGCGGCACTGTATCCGAATTTCCCAAATCCCTTCAATCCCGAGACCACGATCAGATTCAGCCTTGCTCAAACTGATGATGTGAGCCTGGAAGTCTTCAATCTGCGCGGTCAGAAAGTGCGCAGCTACCGCCCCGGAACCATGAATCCCGGAAATCACAAGGTGATCTTCGACGGCATGGACGATAACGGCAGCCCCCTTGCCAGCGGTGTTTACTTCTACCGCTTAAAAGCCGGCGCCTTCTCCCAAAGCCGAAAAATGATCCTAATGAAATAGTATCAAATGACTATAGGATGTCTTAAGGCCTTGTAAAATATGGGTTTTCTTAGGCATCTACCAAAATGAGAACGTGGGCACGGTCGAAAGATCGTGCCCTTACTCATTTTGTTTCCGGCTATCCCTGGCAGG
>JAHDQK010000065.1 GCA_018433885.1 Candidatus Cloacimonadota bacterium | reverse complement strand
GCTTCTCTTTGGTTGAGTCATGATCTTCTCCTTGTCTGGTAGTTTTTGGGTTTAAACCATCAAAACAAAGTGCGGGATCCGGCTCAACCTTTTTCTTCATCTGGCGTTACCTATTTTACACCAACCTTTGAGACACTACCATACAAAGCCAGTTTCTTTTCAGAATGATGCATATCACAATTAGTTGTTATCGGGGACTTCCTAAAATGCATCAAAGACGTTAAACCCATTTTCGCAAAGAAGTTCTAGGATCAAGGGGCATCATCATTCAAGACATGCTAAAAAGTTCACAATCGCATTCCTGCAATAGAATGCGCGATATATATAGTATCTACACCCATTGCGCGAAGCAGTGGCGAAGCTGTTTTGAACCCGTGCGCATAGCTTCAAGCAAGCTTGGCAAATGCTTTGAGCAATGGGGGTGAATATTATCTGAATCAATAAAGATAGGCACGTAGCAGTGAAGGGGGAAAAAAAGTCTAGCTTGATATAGGTAGTTTTACGCACCTACTCATCTCACACCCTGATTGGTTCTATACTGCCCTGGTTTAATTTCAACGCAGGTTCGCCATGAATCATCATGATAATTCCAAGTTCTCTGGAGCACTCAGGACATTGTGGACGGCTGAAGGTGGGAGCGTTTTGCAGCCCAACCCTGTCGTCACTTAACCTGGAAATCAGTAGCTTGATCAGTCTCCCTTTTCCCGCTTTAAAATAGCGGAATAGAAGATATCCGCATTTACAGTGAAGATCGATTACTTTGCCGGTTCGCATACTGATCTTAACCTGCGGGGAGTAGGATCACTATTCTGGTGCCTTCACCCTGTGTACTATCCACCCGTAAGGTGCCTTTCATTCTTTTCAGGGCATCCTGACACAGCACTAAACCGAGACCAATACTTCCGTCCCCGGAATTTCTCTTGATTCCCTTCCCCTTGCGCAGATTATCAAGAGCAGTGGCATTCATGCCGATTCCGTTATCGGAGATCTCAATTCGCACTTTATTCTCCGCAGTGGACGCTGTGATGCTCACGCTGCCATCGCTATCTGTAAATTTCATAGCGTTGTTCAAGAGATTGCGTACCAGTATTTTAAGCAGATCACCGTCCACAATTGCATATATCTTGGGATCTTGAGCACTAAAACTGAGCGAGATCTTTTTCTGGGACGCCATGGGCTGATAGATTTCCATCACGCTGTTGAGGATGGGCACGATATTTTGTGAGTCAATCTTGATGTTAAAATCCATTGCATGACGCTTCAGACGAATTCCATCCAACATGTCGTTAATCAGTTTAAATATACTGTCGCTACTCTTCTTCATGCTGGCAAGTATCTCATTGTGATCGTCTATCGGAAACACTCCATCCAGCATCATTTCCAGCATTCGGCTAAAATTAGCTATCGGAGCCCGGACGTCGTGACTAATCACCGAGATCAGCCATTTCAATACCTCCACGGTATCTGCCAGGTTTGCGTTTCTTTCCTTTAGTTCTTTTGTAGTTTTGCTTATTATGCGATTCTTTCTTTTGAGGTCTTTGTTCTGTTCCAGATAATCACGGGCTTGTTTTTCGATCTTCTTGCGGTAATATTCGGCTTCCTCGATGCTGATGGTAGAGGATCGTTTTTTATCCAGCTGATCTTGCAGGATTCGGTTTTGCTCCGCAACATATTCCAGAGCCTTGGGATAGTCCTTCTTAGCCTTATAAAGCTCGGCGTAGAGATGAGTGAGTTGGACGTGGTTCTGAAGCGCGTTGCAAGCGTTTTCAATTTTCCCTGCTTCATCCAACAAGCGTAAACAATCGTCGAGTTTCTCCATTTTTAGATATAGCGATGCTTCATTCATGTAGCAGTGTGCCAGAGCAGAGTCTCTTCGCAGTTTCTGATAAAAGCTTTCACCCTTTTTATAATACTCCAGTGCTTTTACGTAATCTCCAGCACTTTCATAGATATAGCCAATATTGTTGTAACCAATTCCCAGGCTTTCTTCAGGTAGATGCTTTATCTTTAGCTTCACGCTGGCAAGAGCAGATTCCAGGGCCTTCTGGTGATCGCCTATGCGTACATAAGCCAAAGCCAGATTTCCTAATACTTCAAACTCACGACGAACATTGCCGGTGCTGCGGTTCAGTTCCAAGGTTCTTTCCCAGAATTGCAACGCTTTCTGGGGGTCATCCATCTTATCGTATATGGCTCCCAGGTTTTGCAGGGCATCCAGATGATGAACCGTCTCATTGTGCTCTTCCGCCAAAGATATTACTGCGTATGCAGCTTGTATGGCACTGTGATACTCACCGATGATGCCATTTGCCACGCATATATTGTTCAACAGGCTTAGCTTGCGGTCGAGATCATCCTCTTCTCGCAACAACTCGTGCCATACATCCAAGGCTTCACGATAAAGATCTCGCTGTGCCAATGTTATTCCCAAGTTTGCCATGGCTTTTTTCAACAAACCGGGATTGTTGCTCTTAATGGCGATGTCTCTTACTTGTTCAAAATATTTTGCCGATTCTTCCACTTCCAGGTTGCGGTCGTGGATTTCCCCAAGTTTTAAGAGACTTCTGTTATATAGACCCTCATGGTCTCTGAAATCCCGGGATCTAAGAAGCCAGCGGATGCGCCTGATGCCTTTTTCTACCCCATTTCTAGGTAAATCCACCAGAGTTCGCAACAATTGTTCCAGCTCAGCAACTTCCGATACTTGTATCTTTTCTCTAGTTTTTTTCATGGTAAGCTCAACTCTAGATCTTTCATAAAACTGTCAACACTAATCATCATGATATACCAGTCCATTCCTGTGCAAATAAACCGCAATAATCTGGTTAACGCTTGGAATCCTTTTTTTCCCCAACTTGGTAACATAAAATGAGGTCATTTCTGTGGTTTTGTTACAGTTTTTTTTTCATGAAATGTGAAAAGAGTCACTGATATCTGAAAATTGGGTCACCCAAATCTTCACATGCCTAAATAGATCTGAATCATAGACTCAAAATGCTATATAACAGCCATTGCAATGGTAAACAATGTTGTATAAACAAACATCATTCTAAACACTCCTTTGTATGTTCGGGGACATCTGCTTATGTGTTCTTCAATACTTCCAGCACTCTTTCAAAGATATAGCCCACGTGGATCCGGTTGGTAAGATCGAGCTTCTCGACATCGATCTCCAACACGGGTCCGCTGTGAAACCCCAGCTTGACCACATTTGTTCCATAATTTTTGTACCAGTGGTTCAGGTTATTAATCTCGGTGAATTGCCATCCTCCCTCAATCTCCATCTCACGGCCGCGTTGTTGAATCCTTTCCCAAGCCAGAGAGGGGTTTCCCTGTAGGAGAATGATCAGATCAGAGGAGGGTAGCTGGCGGTTCACCGTCTGGAACTGCGTGATCAGATTGTCCAATTCGTCCTCAGTCAAGAGACCATCGGCGTGGAACTGATTGCAAAAAACCAGCAAATCTTCCGGGAGGGAGCGGTCCTTCACGTAGCTGCCATCCCCGCTTTTCCCTTGGCGCCGCTGCTGTGCCCGCATCTGCAGAAAGTGCATCTGGAGATCATAACACCAGGTCTTTTTATCGCCCAGAAACTTTTCCAGCAAGGGATTCTCCTCCGGCTTTTCGTAAAGGGTATTGATCTTCAGGCTACGCCCCATAATGGCTGTTAGGGTGGATTTTCCCAAGCCAACGTTTCCGGCTACTGTTATGAGCTTGGGATGTTCGGACAAATACTGTTCCAGCTCGCGTTCGGCATCGATAGCTTTCAAGGTAGCTTCAGTTTGAGGAAGGGTGACCCACTCACTGATTCCCGGGCTGGAGACGCGCAGACCCAGAGCTTTCACCTGTTCTGCTACCAGATTAACAGTGCGGCGCTGCCACTCGGCTTTATCCACGGCTTTATCGGCATCTATCACCAGAACCGGACAGCTTACGTGATGCGTCACGAAATCTTCATAGAGGTTATTTAGGAGCTGGAGATAATCCGGAGAAATGGCCAGTTCGCTTTCCCTGCCACGCTGGCGGATTCTCTCCAAGAGAATGGGGACATCTGCCTTGAAATAGACCAGAAGGTCAGGTTCCTTTATCTGTTCGGTCATCAACCTATAAGTGCGCTGGTAGGCAATAAACTCGGGCTCGGACATGTTTTGCAGTATTCTCTGGGCTTTGCCAAAGATGTGATAATCTTCCGCCAGAGTCCTATCTTCCAGCACTATTCCTCGGCAGGAATGGACCAGTTTCTGGCGATCCAACCGGCCATTGAAAAATTCTATCTGAGCCATGAAAGCATTGGCGACTGGGTCTTTGTAAAATGAATCAAGCACGATGGGATTAAACTTTTCAGGGAAGGCAAAAACCCCTTCCGTGCCGTTGGGTTTGGGATATACCGAGCATAGAACCTTATTCAGTGGAGCAGAGCTGGCTGCTTCTATAAAGGTGGATTTGCCTACGCCAATGTTTCCCACGATTCCAATGCGTATGTTCTCCATGAGCATTCCTCTTCTTTGTAGTCTTTTCAGCCAAAAAACCGTCCAAGCAATTGACGTCAAGATTTCTTTTCTGGTATCCAGCCCAAGAAAAATGGACTTTCCGGTTGAAATTGTGTTATTTGTATTCACTTAAGTCTTATGCGCCTACACTGATGCTCAGCTTTCCAAATATTATGCAGTATTCAAACCGCCTATGGAAGCAAGTATACGATTTTGTCTGCTACCGAATTGCCAAACCTCTCTCCCACTGCTTTGCTCATGTTACGAGGTATAGCATCCTCGAATATGGCGGTAAATGGACTGATTATCAACAGCTCATTATCCCATGTCTAATAAATGGGGGGGGGATGTGAGTTCTATTGCAAAAGTCTTGACAGATAGATGCCCGAAAAATGCTTAGTCTAGATATGACTAATGCATACAAATCTCCCCAAAGCGCAATAGCGTTATTCTCTGGTGGTCTTGATAGCCTCCTGGCAGTAAAGTGGATGCAAAAACGCGGATACAAAGTGTATCCTGTGTACTTTCTTACTCCCTATATGCCTCCAGCGAGAGCACTTCAATCTGCCCAGAACAATGGGATCGACCTCATCATCCGGGATATCTCTGAGCGCCATCTGGAAATGATGCAAGGTCCCACCGTTACTTTTGGCAAACACATGAATCCTTGTGTGGATTGTCATGCTTTAATGTTCAAAGTAGCTGGCGAAATGTTGAACGAGCTGGATGCCCAATACCTGATCTCAGGGGAAGTGGTGGGACAACGCCCAATGAGCCAACGTCGTGATGCTATGAATAGAGTGGGAAACCTTAGCGGATTCAAAGATCTATTAGTACGCCCACTGTCTCAACTCCTGTTGCCAGATACGTTACCCATCCGCGAAGGTTGGGTGGATAGAGCAGATATGTTGCAGATATCTGGAAGAGGTAGATATCGCCAGTTGGAAATGGCTGAAGAGCTAGGGATCACAAGCTTTCCCTCTCCCGCAGGTGGCTGTCTGCTCACAGACCGAAATTACTCAATGAGGTTGAAAGATCTCATGCAATATGGACAGATGGATCCAATGAGCTTGGAGCTTCTGAAATATGGCAGACATTTCCGTTTAAATGAAGAGATCAAGCTGATAATTGGCAGGGATGAAGCCGAGAATACAAAACTGGAAGAACTTAAGTTGGATAACTACTTGATCGCAAAGGACTGCAACGGTCCCCTAGGTGTACTAAATCCATTCCCGCGAGATCCGGCAATTCTTGAACTGGCAAAAAGTATCTTTTGGCACTATCACTCTAAAGCTTCCAACCCCGGAATAGCCCAGATCCTTCAAGGTGACGACATCACAGACATCGTATGCCGTAAAGCAAATCGGGAGACTGTTCTACAATATATGATCGCCCTTTATAAACAGGAGTAACAATGCTCAAGATCCGTTCATACATCCTCCTCCCCGTTTATCAGACCAATACGTGGTTGCTTTGGGACGATACCACACTGGATGCGATTCTGGTGGATCCCTCTGCCCCATCCATGGAACTGATTGATCACATTAAAGAGCATAAGTTAAAAGTCACCCGCATCGTTATAACTCACGGTCATGGTGACCATATTGGGGGGATACCGTATTTCAAACATCAACTAAAGTGTCCGGTCTCTATCCACTATTTGGATGCGGATATGCTGATCGACAATAAAAAGAACCTTAGTGAATATATGGGAAGCCCACTAGATCCAGCTCCCGCGGATATTCTTCTGAATGATGAAGATATCATCGAGATGGGAAGCCATCAGATCCGTGTTATCCACACGCCCGGCCACACACCCGGCGGAATCTGCCTGCTGGCGGACAAGTTCCTAATCTCCGGAGATACGTTGTTTGAACAAAGTATTGGTCGCACAGACTTCCCTAAAGGCAGCCATGAACAAATCATCCATAGTATCAAAACCAAGCTTTTTTCTCTTCCCAAAGATACGATAGTCTTTCCGGGACACGGAGCTAAGACTTCCATCGGGATGGAAATTATGAATAATCCATTTGTAAGGTGATATAAATGCATAACTTAGTGTTGATTCTAGATTTTGGCTCTCAATATACTCAGTTGATCGCCCGCAAGATCCGTGAAGCGGGTGTATATTCCGAGATACATCCCTATAATATTTCGATCAAAAAGATTAGGGCACTTCAACCTAAAGCTCTAGTTCTCTCTGGTAGCCCCTTTTCCATCAGCAACGTTGACGCCCCACATCCAGCTCCAGAAATATGGAATCTGGATATCCCAATCTTAGGGATATGCTATGGTATGCAATTGGTAGGGCAGCAATTCGCGGCAGTCGTGGCTCCTGCTTCCAAGCGAGAATATGGCAAAGCGCATATTGAAGTAGCAAAAGAAGATCCCCTCTTTTTTGGTGTGGAGTATGAGACCCAAGTATGGATGAGTCATGGCGATAAGATCGATAGCATACAGCATCCCCTAGTGATATTGGCAAAAACCGCGAATTCTGAACACGCTGCGTTCCGGCACGAATCATTGCCAATTTATGCACTCCAGTTTCATCCCGAAGTTCATCATAGCTTATGCGGGAAACAAATACTAAACAACTTCCTATTCAAAATTGCCAACATCAATCCAGACTGGAGCCCGGGATGCTTTGTTCAGGAAACTATCGTCAATATCCGAGAACAAGTAGGAACCGATAGAGTGATCCTCGGTCTCAGCGGTGGAGTAGATTCTTCAGTAGCAGCGGCCTTGATTCATCGAGCAATTGGCGATCGTCTGATCCCGATCTTTGTAGATACCGGCTTGATGCGTTTCCAAGAAGCAGAACGCGTGAAGATGATGTTCAAAGCATACCCGTCTCTCAAGATAGAATTCGTGGATGCTTCAGAGATCTTTCTTAGTAGATTAAAAAGCATTAGCGATCCCGAACAGAAGCGCAAGATTATCGGAGCTACTTTCGTAGAGGTCTTTGAGCAAGAAGCTGCAAGATTTCCAGATGCTACCTGGCTGGCTCAGGGTACCTTGTATCCGGATGTAATCGAAAGCGTATCCTTCGCGGGACCTTCTGTTACAATCAAAAGCCACCACAATGTGGGCGGATTACCGGAAAAAATGAAGCTTAAGCTGTTGGAACCTTTACGAGAATTGTTTAAGGACGAAGTTCGAGCAGCGGGTAAAGAGCTGGATTTGCCGGATGAACTTGTAATGAGACACCCCTTTCCGGGACCTGGACTGGCTGTGCGCATTTTAGGTGAGATCAAAGCAGAACAGGTAAAACTACTACAATTGGCGGATGAGATATTTATCGAAGAGCTACATAAATGGGGTATCTATAACGATACTTGGCAAGCTTTTGCCGTCTTGCTGCCAATTCAAAGCGTAGGTGTGATGGGCGATGAACGTACTTACGAGCAGGTCTGTGCCTTGCGGGCTGTGAACAGTGTGGATGGCATGACTGCCGAAGTAACTGAATTTCCTTTTGCCTTTCTGAAACATGTGTCCAACCGGATCTGCAACGAAGTAAAAGGAATATCAAGAGTAGTATATGATATCAGCTCCAAACCTCCCGCTACTATAGAATGGGAATAAAGGAAAGCATTTATTTACGGTAACGATAACGCACAAAGAGTTGAAGCCAATATATGTGAACTGATAAATCTACCCAGACTTCATCCATTAATTTCTTGACATTTGGTGCGTTTCCAGCGCGATTGTATTCGAGGCGTTAGCAATCGCCTGTCCGGGAGCAAGATTTGAGATTAGATTATCGTAGATTATATGTTATAGAGGCTGGAATATGCTAAAGGGGCCTACCTTCGGGAGGGACGCACAAGAGCGCCTCAAAAAGACCATTGATATGGTTACCCGCCTTTATGTGCATATCCTCAAGAGTGATAATCAGATATCTAGCTCGGAAATCAACATCCTCTACTCCTTGCTTACCAATCTCTTTTCCCAAGTGGATGTATCCTGGGAAGCCTATGTAAAACAAATCGTTGAAACGGATTACGACTTTGCGGCAGTCCTTGTTTACCTAGACAGGCATCTTTCCTTGTACGATAAAATACGCTTGATGCAATCCTTGGTGATAATGGCAAAGACGGAAGGAGAATTTGCCATCTCGGAACTGACAGAGATCATGGAACTAGGCAAGAGCTTGAATATTAGCTCCGAGCAATTCCTGCCCTTGATTGATCATTTCGAGCACAATCTGAATAAAACTGTAAGCATCCCCTGCCGCCACCACCTTAGTCACTTACGTCATTCCGTGTTTTCGGACTACGTTGTCTTTGGTAGTGGTAGTCAAGCGGATATCGCCTTTCGAGATGATAAACTAAGTCCTTATGAATGTGCGATTTTTGCCATCGAGAAGCATCTGTTCTTAAGCATCGCTGCCAGTAGCAATGTGCTTTTAAACGGGAAGGAAGTTCCCAGCAACTCGATTACCCTGCTCACCAAAGATAGTCATATCAAATTAGGAGATAGGGAGTATTCATTCAACTGCCTAGAGAAGATGTATTTACTGCGCGACGCTGAAGATGAAATTTCTTTCCGTAAGAGCAGTTACGACTTTCTTGTTCATAAACAGCGTAATAGTTTCAGTATCATTGTATCTGGCGGATCAGTAGCCCTAAACGGGAAAGAGATCAGCCATGGAAAGCGGGTTGAACTGTATTACGACGATACTCTACAGATCCGTGGATACGCGCCTTTCCACCTGGGAATGGTGATCGAGAGCCGGGCATTCATCGGAGTGGACGACTACATCCCCCAGAAGCTTCACATCTGTTACGAAAAAGGTTATTTCAGCACAAGCCGGGAAGAGAGCGAACTCAGCATTGCCGTGATAGAGAGACGAGCAGGCAGCTACTATGTTTTACCGCCTCGCAAGGGATTCCACCTTTTTGTGAACCGGGTGGTGGTAACCGAAGCAACTCCCATAAATCTGAATACGGACATCTTGACTATCGGAAAACGTAACTTCAGGATCAACAACCTCTATGATCTGGTCGAAACTCCGTTTGAGATCGAGACTATCTCTGTAACAGACATCAAACACTACTTCCCGGATGGAAAACTAGCGCTGGATTCGGTATCTTTCGAAGCGCAAAGAGGGCAATTGATCGCGATCATGGGTCAAAGCGGCTGTGGAAAATCTACCCTTACCAAAGTTCTTTCCGGCGAAATTGCCCCTACTTACGGCCAAATTCTGATTGATAACAAGGATCTTTCGGAAAACATCAACTACTTTCTGGAACATATGGGTTATGTTCCTCAAGATGATCTGCTATATCCCAACCTCAGCGTCTATGAGAACCTGTGGTACAGAATCCGCCTCCGCATGCCCCACATCCAACCCGTGATGCTTAAGCAAAAGGTAAATAACATTTTGAACCAGGTAAACCTCAGCCATCATCGGGATACCATCGTGGGAGATCAAAAGACTAAAAACCTGAGTGGCGGAGAGCGCAAGAGACTTAATATCGCGTTGGAGCTGCTCTTTGAACCCACGATCATCATCTGTGACGAACCCACAAGCGGCCTTTCCTTCAACGATGCAGAAAAGATCATCGACATCCTAAGTTATCTTTGCCAGCAGGGGAAGATCGTAATGATCACGATCCACCAACCCAATAGCAGCATTTACCGGAAGTTTGACCGCGTGATGATGATGGATATGGGAGGGAAGCTGGCATATTACGGAACTCCTGCAGATAGCTTCTCATATTTCGATGAGGAACTTGGCATGCTCACCATTCGCCGCAGCGAAATTGAGAAGAAACGCCATTTACTTACCACAGACTACTTTTACGACATCATTACCTATCCAGAATTCACACCTCGGGGGGAACCGGTTTACGAACAGATTAACAAACAAGTGAAGACAAAACGCAAGTTTCCACCGGATTACTGGCGGGATAAATTCAAGCGTAGAATGCTGTTTGACCTGATCCGCAGCGATGTTTTGGAGCCTACACCTCGCGGAAGCGGGCTCAGGCGAGTGAAAAAACCGCTGGGTCTGCGCTCTTACTTGGTAAGCCTTTCCGTGTTTATCTCGCGCAGCTTCAAGATGAAGATCCGCAACCATACCAATAATCTGATCACTTTCATCGAGGCTCCCCTATTGGGCTTGATCATCTCCTTCATCCTGCGTGCTACCCCCACCGGAATATACAGTTATCACGAAAACAACAATGTGTTCATCTACATCTTCGTCTCGATCATAGCCTTTATCTTTTTGGGAATGTCCAACTCCATAGAGGAGATACTTTCTGAACGCAAGATCATCCTGCGCGAAAAACTGATGAACCTGAAGATGAGCAGTTATCATTTCTCGAAAATACTTACTCTTTCTCTATTTGGCTTGATCCAAGCTATTTTGTATCATGTGATTGCCGCGCAGGTGCTCAAGATCCGAGGTCTGGACTACTACAGTATATTATATTTCTTTCTTGCCACCTTGATTGGCAACTCTCTAGGCTTGCTTAGTTCCGCATTTATCAAAGAGAACAGAGCCATTATCAACCTTCTGCCCTTGATCCTGATTCCCCAGATCATCTTTGGGGGGGCTGTGATAGAGTTTGAACGCATGAACCGAAACCTCAAGCTGTATGAAAATCACCCAGTACCGGAGATTGTGCAAGTAATACCCTCGCGCTGGCTGTTTGAGGGACTCACCACGGCTTATGCCAAAAACACCAGGTTCCATAGGTCTTTAGCTCACATCCAAAAAAAGGAATTGACATATTTAGCAAATTACAGGAATGCTACCATTAGTTATGAAGAGTTTCAGACGAGGCGTTCAGAGGTGTATTATGCCAAGACCGCCCTTGCTGAGAGGTGGGATCCCAACCTCATACTGAATAGCTATTTGAACTCTTCCGTGAGCATGATGGACGGGAGAGTTTTAAACAACAAGAGAAACGAGTTTCTTTCTAGCTACAAATTACTAAGCGAAAAGGAACACCGAACTTGGAACTTTAATGCCGTGATTATCTTGCTCTATGCTTTGTGCTTGAACATGATCACTTGGCTGAAACTTAAATTTTATTTCAAAGAATAAGGAGTATAAACATGAAGACTCGCTTGATCATCGCCTTGGTACTGGTCCTGATGTTATTCTCATTTGCCTGTAAGAGAAAGGCAGAGCAGCTTCCGGATCAGGATATTGCACAACAGGTAACCACATTTGCCCCGCTTCCCTCATTCAAAGAGGTCTATAGCACTTTGGATCAGGTACAAGTGAAGGACATCTCTGCCGCGGTTCCCACCACCACCTACAAAACAAAGCAGGAAGAGGTGCGCAATGCCTTTTCCCTAGGATTGCTTACAGCCGACGCAGTTTTGGCAGCCAAGGGTAGAAATAAAGGCAAACTTAGTGATATCTCTGCTCAAATGATGACTCTTACTAGCCTTCTGGGTTTGGAGAGCGAAGTAAACCGTCTGGGTGACAACATGAAGAGCATGATCGAGAAGGAACAATGGGAAGAACTCGATAAAGCGCTTGATTTCCATAAAGACGATGTGGAGAGTAAGCTTTGGGAAAGCGAGAACTTCGACAACTATACCCTCATGCTGATGGGAGGATGGATCGAAGCTGCAAATCGCATAGCATGGCTGATAAACCAGAACTACGAAACGACCAGAACTTCAGTGCTCGCTCAAAAAGGCACCTTCAATCACCTGTTGAACAACCTGAAACAGATTAAAACCCCACACATCACAGAACAGGCAGCGTTTGTTAAAGCTGTAACCCAAACTGAAGAACTTAAAGCGATACTCGATAACGATAAAGACGGAACCTATACCAAAGAACAAATTGAACAGATTATCGCAAAAACCGAAGCCATTAAAGCCACTTTTCAAGAATAATCCATGATCATTACAAGCGCGGAAATCCCAGGCATGCAGACTGGCAAGTTTGGGATTCCGCGTTCGTGCTTCCTGCTTAATACTCCGCTTACACGAATGTTGACTAAAGGAGACAGCCTATGAAAGCTGGTTTGCTTATCTTTTTGATCTTCATAAGCTGGGGGCTATATGCAAACAGCTTCACCGCCATGGACAGCCCTTGGGACGACGGAAAGGCGATAATCCTGAACTGGAAACTAAGCCCCATGACGCGCAATGTCCAAATCCAGAGAATCACCGATTCTGAGAACATCGTCACAGTACTAAATACAACTCTACCGGAAGGAGAGTTTGTAGATAGCGCTTTGGAAGTAAATCACGAACATCATTATCGGTTGATCGCTCAGTTCGACGAAGATACTCTGAGCCTGGAGACCACCGCTACCACCCGGGAACAATGGTTCTATATGCGCAAATTGGGTTTTCTGATTCTGCTGGTAATTGTATGTATCGCTATCATATACTACATCCAGTCTGCGCGGCGGGGTAAGGAATTCTATATTCGCCGGATTGCTGGATTGGATAGCATGGAAGAAGCCATCGGCAGAGCCACGGAGAAAGGGCGCCCTATCCTCTATGTACCGGGAATCAGCGATCTTGATGATATCCAAACTATTGCCAGTCTCACGATTCTTAGTCATCTTGCAGAACGCAGTGCTGAATATAATACTGAACTGATAGTTCCCTGCCGCTTTTCTATGGTGCTATCTGCAGCCAAAGAAGTGGTGAAAGAGGCTTATATCAAAGCAGGCAGACCAGATGCCTACAAAGCGGAAAATATTTTTTACCTCACTGATGATCAATTTGGATACGTTGCAGGTATCGATGGAATTATGCTACGTGAAAAACCCGCGGCAAACTTCTTTATGGGTTCTTTCTATGCAGAGTCACTGATCTTGGCTGAAACTGGCTTTGCTACTGGCGCAATCCAAACTGCAGGAACCGCCCAAGCGCATCAATTGCCTTTCTTTGTAGTTAGTTGCGATTATACTCTGATCGGAGAAGAGCTATTTGCCGCCTCTGCGTATCTTTCCAAAGATCCCCAACAACTGGGTAGCCTGAAAGGTCACGATTTTGGCAAACTGATGGTTATCATTCTGATCATTGTGGGTGTTATTTTAGAGATCTTCGGCATCTCGGTTTTAAAAGACTTTATCGCGGGGGCAAGCTCATGAAACGCTCATTACCTTTGATCCTTGCCTTCTTGGTAGGTTTCGTGGTGATTCTCTCGGAATTCATCCCCCACCGTCCCTTCAACCAAATTGTTTCGACCTTGGAACAGTGGTTCATGATCATCAGCGGCTTTGCCATCCTTTTGGGTCAAATCAGCTTGATTCGCATGAATACCCACAAGATCGTGAACAAGCTTCCCGATTGGCAATATTATCTTGCAGGTTTGATCAGCTTTGCCCTGATGTTGATCTTCGGAATCCTCTGGGGAATGCAGGAAACTCCCGGCCTGTTAGGCAGCGGAGAAGGAATCTCCTCTTGGTTGGGAGCAAAACCCTTCGACTATCTTTTTACAAACGCCTATATGCCGCTTTCTGCTACCTTGTTCTCACTGCTGGCATTCTTCATCGCATCCGCTGCATACCGTGCGTTTATCATTCGCGGGTTGGAGTCCAATCTGCTGATGATCACCGCTGTGATCGTGATAATCGGCAGAACCAGCATCGGGACAATGCTTACCGGGTGGTTGCCGGAATCCATGCAGTTCTGGCACTTCCCCATTCTTGCAGATTTCATCATGGAATACCCCAATTCTGCCGCCCAAAGAGCCATTCTGATCTCTGCCGGATTGGGCATTGTAGGCAGTTCACTACGCATCATCCTGGGAATCGAACGCAGTTATCTGGGAGGTGAAAAATGAAGCTCACGGCTATCGTTGAAAGAAGAATCATATACTCCGTATTGCTGCTTGCCGTTGCTCTGCCTTTGATCTTCCCCATCGGTTGGACTACGGAGGTTTCGGACTACACCCGGATTGTCTATGAGCTAGTGGAGACCACCCCGGAAGACAAAGTGGTGATAGTATCCTTTGATTACGACCCTTCTACTATGACCGAGCTGCAACCAATGGCAGAAGCCATGATAGAACACGCTTGGAAACGAAATCAGAAAGTGATCGCCACCGCGTTGTGGCCTATGGGTGTGCAAATGGCAGAACAAGCTTTTACCAAGGTACTTCTGGACTATCCGGAGAAAAAACGCGGAGAGGACTTCGTGAACCTCGGTTACAAAGTTGGGGGCATGGTTACGGTGCAAGCCATGGGACGAAACTTGATGGAAGTGTATCCCACAGATAATCAGAATACAGCTTATCAAGATATCCCCATGCTCAAGAATGTGCGCAGACTCAAGGATGTAGCGTGGATCAGCTCACTTTCCAGCGGAGTTCCCGGAATCAAAGAATGGATGATGGTGGCGCGAGACAATTATCAGGTGCCGGTAACCGGCGGATGCACGGCGATCAGCGCACCGGGATTCTTTCCCTATGTGAACGAGCAACGTCAGCTCTACGGCCTTTTGGGAGGCCTCAAGGGTGCCAGCGAGTATGAGAGCTTGATCGGCAGACTGGGTTCGGCAACCACCAAAATGGATGCGCAGTCTATCGCTCATCTACTGATCCTCGTCTTTATCGGATTGGGTAACTACAGAGCTTTCCGCAACAAAAGGAGGCAGAACTCATGATTAGCTTTATGAATGTCTTCGGAATTTGGATCGCTGCCTTTTTCACCATTAGCATCTTCAGTTTTTTATATAAGGACAACCCGTTCTATAAGCTTTCGGAACAGATCTTTGTGGGTCTTTCCGCTGCCTACTGGCTGGTTTACATCATCTATTCCATTATGATGCCAAACCTCTTTACAAAACTGATCGAGGATTTTTCCGGGAATGCCATCCTCCTCATCCCAGCCGGTCTTGGCTTGATGATGTTGATGCGTCTGCACCCCAAAACGCAATGGCTTAGCCGATATCCGATCTCGATCATGATCGGTACAACGGCTGGAATCTCGATGCTCAGATACATGAAGAGCGACATCTTGGAGCAAGTGACCGCCACCATGATCAATCCCTTCTCTGCTCCGGATGCTGCGGGTGTAGTGGGTAATCTGCTACTGATCATCGGGACGGTTACGGGAGTTTACTTCTTTTATTTCAGTAAAAAACAAGAGGGGATATTCCAGATTCCTTCCAAGATTGGCATTTGGTTTCTAATGGTCAGCTTCGGCGCGACCTTCGGATATACGGTGATGGCTAGGGTATCTCTATTGATCGGAAGATTGGAATTTCTGCTCAGAGATTGGCTGCACATTATTACATAAGGAAATATGGATATATGTTACAACTACATCAACGCTTCATTCAATCTGCCAAACGCTTTCCCAAGCGGATTGCCGTTCACGACAAAGCAACCATGCAAGACTACACATATTCCAGGATGCTGATCGCAAGTCTGATCCTGAAAGAACACATAGCAAAGATACGCGGCAAATACGTGGGCATTTTATTGCCCACCGGAGTGGGAGCGATGCTCACGATCCTCGGTTCGCTGATGAAGGGTAAAGTCCCCGTGATGATCAACTACGCCACGGGTGCCATCGAGAACTGTCTCTACGCCCGCGAAAAATGCCAGTTCAAGACGATTATCACCAGCAAGAAGCTCCTTGATAAACTGGGTTTGCAGCCCATCGACCACATGATTTTTGTGGAAGACATCCTTTCCAGCGTGACCTTTGCGGCAAAGATCAAAGCCGCACTTACTTCCAAGCTTCCTTTTAGCATCCTCCAAAATATGGTTCACCATGGCGATCTTAGCGAGATCTCCGTAATCCTCTTTACCTCAGGCAGCGAAAAGGAACCTAAAGCCGTTCAGCTATCTCACAAGAACATTCTGCATAATGTGAACGCTTTCCCCACCATGATCCATCTGGACGAAAACGACGTATTTGCCTCCATCCTTCCGATGTTTCACGTATTTGGTCTCACTGTGGATTTTTGGCTTCCGGCTCTCATCGGAGCCAGCATGGTTACTTACCCTAATCCCTTGGAATACCGCACTGTGTGCGAATATATCCGGGATTACAAGGTTACTTTTATAGCCGCCACCCCTGCCTTCTTCTATGGTTATCTGCAAAAATCCAACCCCGGGGATTTTAAATCCGTAAAAATCGCCATAGCCGGAGCAGACAAGCTTCCCGATAAAGTCTATGAAGGTTTCTTGAAGAAACATAAGCTTACCATGTATGAGGGATACGGTACTACCGAGACAAGTCCTGTGATATCCACCTGCTATCCGGGAAATCATAAACCGGGCAGTGTTGGCAGACCCATTCCCAATACCCAGGTTCGGATATTGGATATTCATACAGATAAAATCTTGGGGCCAAATCAAGAAGGAAAGATCTTCGTAAAGGGAGATCTCGTAATGGAAGGCTATCTGCACGATTTGGAACAAACCTCGCTGCGGATTCGTAACGGCTGGTATGATACCGGGGATATCGGTTTGATCGACGACGATGGCTTCCTCTATCACAAAGGACGCTTGAAACGCTTCGTAAAAGTGGGCGGGGAAATGGTCTCTTTGGTGAAAGTGGAAGAACACCTCAGCGAGCTCCTGCCGGAAAACGTGATCTGTTGCGTGGTAGATGTGCCAAATCCCACCAAAGGAGCGGATGTGGTGGCAGCGGTCGCCAATGGCGATTTCGATATAAACAAAGTGCTGAAACAGCTAAAGAAAGAACTTCCCGCCATTGCGGTACCCAAGCAATTTTATGTTATCGAAGATATCCCGATGATGGCAAGTGGCAAGGTCAATTTCCGGGAAGTGGAAAAAATCTGCCGCGAAAAGAATACCAAGAACAAAGACTGATGCAGATCACCGACCTGAAACATCCAATCCATCAGAACACTCTCAAGAAGGTTGCGGAGATATCGCGCTTGATCCACAGCTATGGCTGGGCAGAAGCAAATGCTGGAAACCTCAGCATCGATATCACAGAGACGATCAAACAGTATATGTTTAGCGATCACAAATGGTTTCTGGTATCCAGAACCGGAAGCAGATACCGGCAAACTGCCCTTGAACCGAGGGACAACATGGTTTTGATTGCGTGTTCCGAGACCGAGGACAACTACTTTCCAGAAGATGCCAAACCTACCATGGAGTGGCTTAGCCATCGCTGTTTGCAGATGTCCAACGAGCGGTTCAAGATCGTTTTGCATACTCATCCGGCAGAAATCATCGCTCTTTCAAACCTGCCCCTTGCGCAGGATCCCATTCAGTTGAACAAGGTTCTGGCAGAGCTGTTGCCGGAATTACCCCTGTATCTTCCAGAAGGTATTGCCCTTGCTCCCAGAGCCGCTCCGGGATCCCTCGAATTATGCGAATTAAGCTCGCTGGCTCTCACGAATCAGAAAGCGCTGATCTGGTCGGGACACGGACTTCTTGCCTTTGCAAACGATCTTGATGAAGCCCTTGATTACCTGGAAATAATCACAAAGGCTGCAAAAGTGTACTTTCTCAATAGAGACATCGCTTTCTAAATGAGATTTCCCGGCTGCTTCTCCCCCGCTTTTCCCAAGAGCCGCGCTTCGGTATCCAAGCCGTGTCCATGCAGTCACACGGCTGCGAGACAGGATGGACACTCTTTTGCCACTGGTTTCAGCATTGAGGAACACCGGATAAGAAACTTCACTACAAGCATATGAAGGAGTTCTACATGAACGAAATTCAGATAAAAGAAAGAGCCAAAGAGATAATGAATCAGCAGATGGGAAATCTGATCATGGCATTCATCATCTATGGCTTGGTAAGCTCTGGCATCAGCACCCTTACTTTTGGCATGGCTTGGATATTTATCTATGGACCCCTTAGCTTGGGTGCCGCGAACATCCTTTTGAAAGCGGACAAAGGAGAAAGCTTCGCTTTTGAAGAAGTGTTATCTGGATTCCGCGATTTTGGCAAGGCACTTTTGGCAGGAGTTTTGACGTCTCTGTACATCTTCTTGTGGAGCCTCCTCCTGTTCATCCCCGGAATAGTAGCCGCTCTTAGCTATTCCATGACCTTTTTTATCATGAGTGAAAATCCGCAACTTAGCGCGGAACAAGCTATCGAAGCGAGCAAACGGATGATGGTGGGACACAAAACCGAACTCTTCTCTCTTATCATCAGCTTCATTGGTTGGTGGATATTGTGCATCATCAGCATGGGAATCGCCGCAATCTATGTAGCCCCATACTTTCATTGCTCACTCACAGTGTTTTATCAGAACCTAAAATATACGCAAAAATGAATACAAGGATAGAGATGTGGAAGAAAACAAAGTAATATATCAGATGTCCGGCGTGGGCAAAGTAGTAGATGGAAAACGTTATATTTTGAAGGACATTTATCTGGGATACTACTATGGAGCCAAGATCGGAGTAGTAGGCTTGAACGGCTCCGGTAAAAGTACGCTTTTGAAAATCATGGCTGGTTTGGATCAGGATTATATTGGAGAAGTGGCGATGAGCAAGGGCTATACCATCGGGTATCTGGAACAAGATCCTAAATTGGACCCCTCCAAAACTGTGCTGGAAATAGTACAGGAAGCCGTACACGAAACCATCGCTCTTCTTACCAGATTTGAAGAGATAAACAACCGCTTTATGGAAGATCTTGATGAGGATCAGATGAACTCACTGCTGGCAGAACAAGGAGAAGTTCAGGACAAACTGGATGCTGCCAACGCTTGGGACCTTGATAGCAGGCTGGAATTGGCGATGGACGCCTTGCGCTGCCCTCCTCCAGATCTTCCCATCAGCGTCATCAGCGGTGGTGAAAAACGCCGTGTCGCGCTCTGTCGCTTATTGCTTCAAGCTCCAGATATCCTGCTCTTGGATGAACCAACCAACCATCTGGATGCCGAAACGATCCTTTGGCTGGAACATCACCTGAAACGCTATCCGGGAACGGTGATCGCCATCACTCACGATAGATATTTCCTGGATAATGTGGCAAACTGGATATTGGAGCTAGATCGCGGTGAAGGCATCCCTTACCAGGGGAATTATAGCTCCTGGTTGGAGCAAAAGCAGATACGTATGGCACAGGAACAAAAAGCAGATAGTCGCCGGCAAAAAGCCTTGGCGGACGAGCTTGAATGGATACGCAGCAGCCCCAAAGCCAGACAAGCCAAAAGTAAAGCCCGCATCCAGAATTTCGAAAAACTCTCCGAAATCAAGTATGATAAAGAACGCAGCACAGAAGAGCTACCAATCTTCCCGGGTCCCAAGCTGGGCAATAAGGTCATCATAGCCAAAAACATATCCAAAGCGTACGATGAAAAACTGCTCTACGAAAACCTTGAATTCAACCTCCCAGCCGGTGGCATTGTAGGGATTATCGGCCCCAACGGCGCTGGTAAAACCACGCTGTTTGAAATGATCATGGGCAATATTCTGCCGGATGCAGGACATTTCGAGATTGGCGAGACAGTGAAATTCTCTTATGTGGATCAAACCCGTCTAATGCAGACAGATCAGACCTTGCTAGATCTGATCGGGCAAGGCAGAGATGTACTAAGTATTGGTGATAAGGAGATAAAAGTTCGCGAATACATCGGCAAGTTTAACTTCGGCAGTAAAGAACACATCAAGCCGGTAAACATCCTTAGCGGTGGAGAAAAGAACAGAGCGTATCTGGCTTTGACGCTTCAGGCAGGTGGTAATGTGCTGCTTTTGGACGAACCGACCAACGATCTGGATGTGTACACCATCCACGCCCTGGAAGAAGCTCTGCTCTCCTTTGCCGGATGCGCGGTAGTTATCAGCCACGACCGTTATTTCCTGGATCGGGTATGCACCCATATCCTTGCCTTTGAGGGAGATAGTCAGGTGAAATGGTTTGAAGGTAATTTTAGTGATTATGAAGAGAACAAACTGATGAGATTGGGTGAAAAAGCCTTGATCCCCAAACGAATAACCTATCGTAAACTGACCAGATAAATAGATACAAAAGACCTTGTTTGAATAAGTGATTCCTGTATTTTTTTGACGCCCATGAATGGCTTTGGGGGTGCGCGTGTCACGTATGGAGATGTTTCTTTACGCTGCGCACCCTCGCTATGAACGGTGTCTATCCATTGGGGGTTTATGTGGTCGCGTCAATGTGATGTTGTATTGCTGACATTCGATGTCAGACAATCACCCCGTCTGTATGCATTTCAGTTCCGGCAGAATGATTCTCGTTGAACATCATCCTTCTGACCACAAATTACAATACCTGGATACTTAACTGATCTTGTCCACAGCTCAGGCAAATCACGATCTGATCAGCTTTTTGCTTGACAATAAAGCGTAATGACTGTTAATAGTACAAAGATAATAAACGAGGTGTTGCCATGCTCAGGAAATTGATCCCTTTGTTTTTGATGTTTGTACCGATCTATGTTTTGGCACAAGATATGCCTTTTTCGGTGAAATCCAGCACAAGATATAGCTCGTCAACCATGTTTGGAAAAGTAGAGGTCGATTCGGTTCGATATACCCAAATCAGGTTGATCCAGGAATTTAATTATAAGAAATGGGGAGTGGGGCTCGATCTGGATTTCTTGTTTAATAAGAATTATCATCTCAGGGAAAGCGATTGGGATCATCTGGAAAACGTTCTGGAGAAGATCTATTACTTCCGTTACGCAGAGACCGAAGATCCCTTACACTTTCATATCGGAGGATTTCCCAGATACTCTGTCGGCAATGGGCTGATAATGCTGAATTACTCAAACATGTATTACTATCCGGATCTACGTCACAATGGACTTCTCATTGGGGGCAAGATACCTGTGATGTTTGAACCGGAGATAGAGATATTTAGTTCGGATATCCTAAAAAACGACATCCTGAGTTTGCAGACAAGGTTCAAGCCTTTACCGGATTCCACGCTGAAGATCTTGGATCAAGCTCATATCGGCTTTTCTGTCTTTGCCGACCGAAACCAATATTCGAACATGCGGCACACTTTGCCGGATGAGCTGGATTATCTGATCCCCAAGAAAAAGGACGCAGTTACTATTGTTTCGGTTGACTATAATCAACCGCTAAAACGCACAGAGAAAGCGGAGTATGGCATATATTCCGAGCTTGCTCATATGATCGACAACGGAACCGGAAGCATACTTCCCGGTGTTTATGCAGATTTTGGTTACCTTAAAGTGAATCTTGAGTATCGCACAAACGGAGATCGCTTCGAGCCCGGATATTTCGATTATCACTACGAAGAAGAACGGGCCGTTCAGGATACTTTGCCAGATGGCACTCCGTATCTGATCACCAAAGAAGAAGCCTTGCAACAAAGAAAATCGAGCTATGGATTCTATGGGAAAGTTCAAGGAGTAATCGCGGAACGGATAAAAGCGATGTTTGCTTGGCAAAACATGTATGGAGATGACCTTAAAAATGGTAAATCGATGTGGTTTACCTTGAATGTGGATACTCGCTACAAACGCTTGGAGAACGTAGCTTTCGCTTATAGCAAGACAAACGTGGGCGAACTCAACTTAGGGAAGGTAGCTGTACCACGTGCCAATATGTCTGCCAGCGCTACTGTGGGTCTGGGCTCCAAACGCCGATGGTTTGTGATCGGTAAATATTCCGAGAAATACAAGGACAAAGAAGGCGGAATTAACTGGTGGAAGGATACCAAGCGCTCTGTAGCCGTTGGAGTAAAGGTTCTTTTCTGATTATGCTATCTTAAAAACCCCAGAATCGCCAAGATTTTTGTAGCATAATCTCGTGCGTGAGCCCGGTGTCTTTGGGTGAATAGTTCAGGGTGTAGCCCACTCTGAATTGACGCGGCAACACCAAACGTAGACTTGTGTCGTGAGAAACAAGAAGCTTGGTTTTCTGTTGGAGATCAGTAGCTTCCTGCAACTGTAGAGAGTAATCCGCAAATAGTCTGTATCCCAAATATTTGCTCATCGATACTGAGAGGTTGTTCAGCAGTATGGAGGATGAAAACTGGGTAATGTCCGACGACAAATTGGAAAGATCTGTCATATCCGCCAGTTGCGATGGATTTGCCGAGTACTCGGTAAATATGTTCTGGATAAAGCCCGCGTTGATCGAGAAACCATCAAGCTTCAAGGTTCTACGTACCCAGTTCTCAAATGGATAGAAGAACGGAGTAAGAACAGTGGAATTGAGATTTCCTCCGATCAAACCCAGAGCTTCGTCCTGTAACAGATTTTGCTTCTGATCGTTGGGGAGTTCATCCATGCTCTGGTTGTAACGCAGGCGGGAAAGTACTTGAGCGATGCTCTGATCCTGGGGGTTATCGCTGGAAAGGTTGATCTGGAGACGATCGAAAAATCCCTTGTCGTACTCAGGACTGGAGTTTACAGTTAGTAGGATAGTACTTCCATCTGGAGTGCGCTTATAGAACTGGCCGTTTACGCTGAGGATGTTCTGTTGATCAATCATGGTAATGGCGATGTTATCCACTTGGAACACGGTGCCAAAGAAATCAATAGATCCCCGGTCGGACACGATATTGGCTTCTTCTACGATGAATCTGCTTCCATCGTATCTGATATGCAGGAAACCGCCAGGTGCAAGATATAGATTTGTGGGATACGTTACATAACGGACGTTCTCACCGATGATCACCCGGAGATCCAGCTTGAATGGCAAAGGCACTGGGTCGGTATCTGGCTTCTTGCCGGTTCCACGTACAGACATGATGAGATTTAGTAGGTTATCTGCTCCCGGAGGAAACAAGATATCCAGATTCGAAGTGGTAACTAGCGCTTCGATGTTCATATCGTCAAAGGGTCCGCGGATCGTAGCGTAGCGTCCATCCAAACCTCGAATAGCCACATTTGTGAGAGTCAGGGGCGGGGCGATTACGGGGATGGTGGCTTGAATTCCTGGTTCTTCTATCAGCACTCGGAAGTAACCAAGATCCACAAAACTGATCATAAAATGATCCGTTTGCTCTGGATCAAAGAGATTGCTCAAGTAGAAACTACCGTTGCCCATGTTGAAGGTTCCGCGCTGGATCATGAACCTATTGTTTTCGAATACACCTTGAATCCTGATGTCCCGCATGGGTTCCACCTGATCCTTGAGATGAACATAGCCTTGATCCAGATCAATAGCTCCAGATTTTATCATAAACTGATCATCAGATGTACTTAAGGTTAGCTGAACCTTGGAACTCCCGCGGGATTCCTGGATGTAACTTGTGAGCGTTTTCAACCAGGGGAAAAGCTCACCTTGCGCGCTTATCTCCAAGCTTCGGCTACCTTCATAGAAGGCATTTTGCACAGCGTTGTAATCCAGCGAGCCTTTCGCTGTGGCAGTGAACAAATCCTTGGCACTTACATACAGAGAATCCACCACCAAAGCCCGGCTTAACTGAGCAGCTTTCACTCTGGCATGGTCTATCTGGAAATCACCGAACTGCATATCTTTTACGTTGAGATCGGCAGAGATCTCCATATCGGGATTCTTCGCCAGGGCATCTGAGATGCTTAACCCCGCAGTTCCGCTGATACTTGCTTTACCAGGGGGATATGTAAGCACTTCCTGCATTCTAAGATCATTCATTCTTGCTTCCAGAGCAAGGTTGATCCGGGGACGCAAAGAGCTCTTGCCATTTAACAGGAGTAGAGTTTGGTTGCCGTTCTTGATGTTTCCGGAAACAGCAAGCTCTTGCATATCACCCTTTAAAAACAGGTTCAGGTTTAGGGGGATCACACTCAACAGATCGATATTCTTAAGATGTAACCAGGCGTTTATCTTCTGATCTCGATTTTGATTGTAGCGGGCAAACAAATTCATGGTATCGAATTCCGGGATGAAATGGGCAATATCAGGATAGTATTTGGTGATTCTGGCAGAATCGATATTGCGCAAAGCAAGATCCAATTTGGAATCCCAAAGATCATTCAGCGTCAGCTCACCAGAAAGATTTAGCATATCTTCCAGTTTAAAAGAGCTTATCTTGATCCTTTCTTTCTGGTAATCCATATTTAAGTTGAAATCAGCAGGAAGATCGTTGAAAAAGGAGTTTTTGGCATTGAGAGTAGCTATCACCGAGGGATTCATGATATTCACATTACCCAAAAGATCCAGTTCTCCCCGATAATTAAAATCTCCCAAGAGTCTGGTTTGAAGATCTCCCCTATACCAGATATCGTTGCCCGTCATGATTCCGCTAATCTTTCCGGATACCATGGGAGCAAGTTTTGATAGAACATTTTGATCGTACAATCCTGCGGGAAGAAAATCACTGAATTCCACATCGGCGGAGATATGTCGGCTAAGCACATCTCCTACGGCATTTACTCTGTATCCTTCGGAGGATTCAAGATCAACACTAGCAAGCAGAGCGTCTTCTGTGGGCACCAGGCTTCCGCTACCATTAATACCCTTCAGGGATAAATCCCTGTAGCTTACATCTACATCATCAAGAATGATGGATATCAAGGGATATGTTTTGAGAATGACCCCTGCCACGGTCAGAGAGCCCTTTGCCACAAGGTCTTGATTCTTGGTGTTTATCGGGTTGGTTTTTAGTTCTGCTAAAAAACTCATGGTTTTGGGAACAAAATTGCCACTTAGTTCCAAAGCTTGGTTTTTCCAGCGAGACTGTGGTATTTGCAGCTTAGCTTCGCCATCTTGATAGCTTGCTTGGATATCAAAATCTTCCAAAGCCCAATCCTGATAGGCAAAGCGATAACCTCGAGCATTCAGTTTTGCATTGGGCTCTTTGATAGTGCCAGATGCCACTATGGATGCATCCACCAATCCGTTTAACTCGGGAATGATATCCGAAGCATTCAAACTAAAGGAAGCAGAAGAGCCATCAAAAACGAAATCACCAAATATATCTTTTACGATAAGCTCTGCCAGCAGGCTGCTCTCTCCGATGCGCGATCGGGAGATACTTAGTCTGGCGTCATTGCCGTCGGTTTTCAAATCTATCAAAGGAATTCTGACCCTGTAACGTTCTATGGCATAAGCCGTAGTGTTCCAGATAAATGCCTGCCCATCAATTAGTGGCTCTGAGCCATCGGCTGGTTCGCTGTAGCTAGCGTTAATATTGATCTCTGTGCGAAAATCGCGGATGTCCGGATGTGAAATGTAGAGTGGTTTCAGATCCTCAATCTCCGCTTTGGCAGAAGCTATCCTTCCTTTATCCAAAGTTCCTTCTACGTTTATTACTCCTCCCAACGCGGATACTGCCGAGAGGCTAAGCGATGTTTCATTGCCGTTTAACACCCTTAACTCGATCTCTGAGAGGCTTTCTTCGATTACCAAAGGTGCCTGATTGATTATCTTAATCTCAAACGCCAGATCTGCAGATACTGACCCTTGTTCGATACTGATGCTCTTAAAATACCCAGCAAGATCGGGAATTTTGAATGGTTCCCCTCGGGATTTCTTCTTTTTTTCAGGATCGCTTTTAGCATGATATCGAATGGTTGCCACTGGTTCGATTATTTCGATGGAGGATACCACGTTGCGTGGCTTGAACCCGGAAAGAATCAGTTTATATAGATTGTAGCGTAGCCTTAAGCTACTGACCTTCAGATCGATCAAGCTATCGCTGGAAGCGAAACTAAAATCCTGAATCAATATCTGTTTGTCGCTGAGATGAAGATCTCCGATCTCGATCTTGGAGTTCGTCAATGAACCTAAAACCCCCGCCAGATAGTTCCGCGCAAAGTCTCTGCCCCCTAGAGGATACCAGACACTGAAAAAAAGTGCGTTGACCACTAAAAGAAAAATGATCAAAATCAGAAACTTGCGGGGACGACGCATGATTTATCCCTTTTTCAGGTTCAACCTTCCATCGATCAGTTCATAACTTTTATGTGCCCTATTGGCGGCTTCCACATCATGAGTAACCACTACAAATGCTTGGTTCAATTCCCTGTTCAAGTTCATGATCATTTCCCATACTTCATTACTATGGACGGGGTCCAGATTTCCTGTGGGTTCATCCGCAAACACTATCTTAGGTTGATTAATCAAGGCTCTTGCTAGGCTTACGCGTTGTTGTTCACCTCCTGAGAGTTGATTAGGATAGCGGTTAAAGCGTTCTGCCAAGCCCAGAAGCGCAAGTATTTCTTTGGCTTTTAAGCGAGCATGCGATTCTTGGTTTCCGGCGATCAACATGGGAAGAATTACGTTTTCCACTGCGGTGAGGTCTTCTATCAGATAATGGAATTGAAATACAAAACCCAGATCCCTATTGCGGATCATCGGCGCGGACTTACTCTCGGAGTGTACTCTTTCTCCACAGATATACAATTCTCCGCTATCAGGCGCATCCAAAAGTCCCATGATATGAAGCATGGTGCTTTTCCCGCAACCAGATTTCCCCGTAATCGATATCATGTTTCCGGTTTGAACATCCAGAGAAGCATCCTTCAGAACTTCAATGGTTTGATCGCTATCTATATAGGTCTTGGTGAGATGTCTTGCACTAAGTATCATTACATTTCCTAATGTTTGTTCCGGATTACTTCAATAATCTGCATCCTGTCTATCTGCCGGAGGGGGATCATGATGCAGATGAAGATCAAGGCTGTTGCAACTGCGAAGATAATCGCAAGATTTGGCAGGGTGATCTTTGCCCCCAGAGTGTCGATAAAATACACATCCCCTTTCAAACGATAAAAACTCTGATGCTCCACAAACCAGGATAATAATGCACCCAAAACTTGCCCCGCAAATACCGATAGCACTCCAACCATACCTACTCGGTAAACCAACATCCTATGGATGGTACGGCGGGAGGCTCCCAAAGTTTTCAGAACGGCAATCTCTGCTTTTTGATCGATGATGATAGTGCTTACTGTGGAGATCACATTGATACCGGCAATCAGGACAAGGAAACTAAACACTATGAAGATCAACCATTTCTCCATCGCGACAAGACGTAAGAGACTCTCCGCATGGTAGTTCCAGGGTATTGATATAAAATCCGGTCCCAGTATCGCACTGATTCTGTGGTTCAATTGAGCTGCCCTCCCGGGATCCTCCAATTGCAGTTCAATTTTTGAATAACCATCGGGTTGCATCATGAGTTCTCTGGCGTTAGCCATGGTAACCACAACCATTGAGCGATCGTTCTCGTAATAACCGGATCGATACACCCCGGCAATTCGGAAGTCCGACCTAGTACTGGGTATTCCCAATGGGGTGATTTGATCCAATCTGGGATAATTGAGATTCAGGGTGTCCCCTATTGCCAGATTCAGCTCTTGCATTAGATAATGTCCTACGATCACCTCTCCCTCGGAGATGTTCTTCTTACCCAAGCTGATGTATTTGGCAAATGGAGGATCTGCCATATCCGGATATGCCTTTAATGAAGCAGCTCGGATCTTGTCGTTCTTCTGCGCCATCAAGGGAAACCCCAGCATGGGGATTGTGGATTCTATTTCGGGGAAAGCATCTGTATATGAAATGATTTCTTCATATTGAGCTTCGCTAATCATCTCTCCGTAAGCGGAACTTATACCGATGTGAGAGAAGCTATCCAGAAGCAGCTTCCTGAGGGTGGATTCATATCCCTGAAACAAATGCAAGCCAGCGGAAAGGATTCCCACGCTGAGCATTATTCCCAATACCATAAAAACAAAACTAAAGCGAAACAGGTTTCGCTTCGGGGCTTCTATGTATCTTTTCAGGAAGAATCGCTCAAGTCTTTCCATCGTCCTTAGACCCGGTATTGATAGTAGTCTCTATCGAAAGTGGCAAGCGGTTGGAGGGGCTTATCCGGTTGATTATCAATTCAGAGATCAAGCCCAAAGAGATAAACTGTAAACCACCAAGAATCATCAGAATTCCAATCAATAGAAGCGGTCTGTTCGATAACGGCATTCCCATAAACACTTTCAGAGCTATCAGATACAAAGTGATAATCGTGCCCAGAAGGCTGGACAACAGACCTATCCTGCCAAAGAGATATAATGGACTCTTCACGTATTGCGTTACCATCTTTACCGTCATAAGGTCAAAAAACCCTCTTAAGTAACGCTCAAAACCATATTTACTGTAGCCAAACTCCCGGGCTCGGTGTTGCACCGGGATCTCTCCCACCTTAAAACCCAGCGAATGCGCTAATGCCGGGATATAGCGATGCATCTCCCCGTATAGGGAAAGCTCTTTCACCACTGGTTTGCGATAAGCTTTGAATCCACAATTATAGTCTTTAAGTTTGAGCTTGAAGGTGGTGGCGGTTACACTGTTGAATATTTTGGAAGGCAGTCTTTTGTGGAGGGGATCATGCCGTTTTTTCTTCCATCCGGATACGAGATCGTATCCCTCATCAAGCTTGGCCAAAAATGCTGGAATCTCCACTGGATTGTCCTGCAGATCCGCATCCATGGTAAAAATTACTACACCGGAAGCAAGTTCAAAGCCCTTCTGAAGAGCTGCTGCTTTACCGAAATTGCGGCGAAACTTGATCACTTTTACACAAGAATCTTGCGATGCAAGTTCTTGCATCGTCCGAAAGCTAGCATCGGTAGAACCGTCATCCACAAAGATGATCTCATAGCTTCTCCCGGCTAGGTTTGCCAGTATCTCTTTGTATAGAGTTACTAGGGTGTCAGCTTCGTTAAGTACCGGAATTACAAAAGACAGCATATCATTATCCTATATAAAAACGCTCACAAGGCTCATCACAAGAGCTGAAGCGAGCGGAATCTTGATGTTATCATCCACGGCTATCTCTCCCAGCTCGGCGGAGGTGGCAGCCAATGCTCCCAGAATAGCCATCCAAGGGTTTCCCAGCCACCAGAGCCCAAACACGCTACAAGAAACAAAGCATGCCAAGCTACCTTCCAAGCTTTTATTGTTCCGAATGAATTTGCGCTTGCCAAAGTTCATCCCAATCAATGCAGCGAAGGTATCGCCGATGCTCAAAAAGGCAATCGCAGCCGCGGCTATCGGTTCATCAAAGAAGGCTATGCACAACAAACTGGATACCAATAGATAGGTTGCTCCCGTAAAATCCTTCAGTTCATGCTTACGCAGAATCATGCCAAACAAACGATAGAAAGTCTTGCGGAAACTACGCTGCCAAAACCTGTGAAACTCCACTACCAGACTCACCACCAGCGCTATCAAGACGATGGTAAAAGTGATGCGCCTGTTGTAGTTCAATATATATCGGTATCCCAAGGGAATAACCAGTGAACTGAGATGAATGGATTTTCTAAGGGTTTCGCTAAGCCTTCCCATATCTATCAGTTAAGTACTTTCATGATGCGGATCTGGTTGGGTGATCTCCAAAGAATCAAACAATCCACCTGGGTATCTTTAGGGATGTGAACACTACCATTATCAAGATTCCATACCCCTGCTAGATCATTGGATGTCAACCCTTTTACTAAAAGGCTTGGTTCCGGATTCTTCTGTCCCCATGGCAACAGCATTTCTAAGCGTTCCCAATTTGCATTGTTCAATTCTCCCAAAGTACATTCGGCATCGAACACTTCATTTTCATCTGCGCTGAGCGCTTCATAGTGGTCACCTAAGAACTCGTTAAAACACTCCAGGAATCCATCGTAAGAACCAGGCTCCATCGAGAATCCTGCAGCTTTGGCATGTCCGCCAAACTGGATGAGATGTTCTTTACAGTGGGTGAAGGCATCCACCATGTTGAACCCCTCTCCGCAACGGCCTTCGCACACCATTTTTCCATTTAGCAGCTTAAGCATGATCGTGGGGATGCCAAGCCGATTTACAATATAAGTTGATGCGGTTCCCAATAGTGAATAAGGGATCACATCGTCGTCGTCGTAATACACAAAAAAACTGCCCACAAAATCCTGCGCTAGTGTATCCAAATATCCAAAGACGCGGTTCAGCTCGCTTTCCCACTTGTTCTTCTGTTCTTCCAAACCTTCGAATAATCTGGCTTTTGCATCAGATAATTGCAGAATAAAGCGTAAAGCGGTATGTTGACCAGCTTCTTCCCTGCCGTTGGCCACCAAACGGGAGGTATAGGTGATAAAATTGAATACATCGGTAGGGCTTACCACCCGGCTATAATTCCGCAGGAGGAACTGTACTGTTTGATCTTGAACCTTTTCGAAGTTCTCGAGTACGTGGCGCACTAATACTCTGTTCGCGCCAATCATGGGGACTTTATCCGCGATGGAACCTACTGCTGCCCAGAAATAGCTGGCTGGGTCCACCGGATGATCCCATTTCTTTGCCAGATAGCGGATCAGCATCAATGCCACACCAACACCAGCCAAAGCTTTGAAGGGATATTGGCAATTTGGCAATTGGGGATTCAAGATGGCATAGGCATCAGGAATCATATCCGGTTGAATCAGATGATGATCTGTAATGATCACATCACAACCCAACTCCTTTAGTTGTCTTACCCCATCCAAAGCAGATATTCCGTTATCCACGGTGATCACAAGCTTATAGCCGCCCTTTCGAACATGCTCGATAAATCCAGCTTGAATCCCATGGGACTCTAGATTCCGGTTTGGGATATAGTAACTATGTCTTTGATATCCACAGCTATTCAGGTAATGATATAAGATGTATGTGCTGGTTACTCCATCAGGATCGTCATGACCAAAGATGATCATCGGTTCATTGTTGTATATTGCTTCACGGATTCTTTCCGCTACTACATCGATATTGGCAAACAGACTTTCATCAGGCAGATCGTCCAGAGAGGTTGGAAGTTCGCTCTCATCGATCTTGCGGGATCTAAGTATTTTATGATACAAAGCATCATCCCCTACCATTGTTGTAATTCCTCCGCCTTGGGTATTTCGCGGGGTGCAGTACGGTCGGGAGCCTTGCTGAAGATATCAAATCCAGTAAAGCCAATCATGAACATAATACTGCTATCTTGCAGATTATTGCTATCCAGATCACCCCTAGTGAGGTACTGCATACCAAGATCAAGCCTGTTGGTTTCACCTTTCAGAGGAAAGCTGATTCCTGCGCTAAGGGCAGTTTCATCTACATACTCGCCATTCTCTGTGGTGAAAGGCAGTGCGCGCAAGGAATACCCTACTCTTATTGGAAGCTTTTGATACCAATGCCGTTTGCGCGAGACATCAGGTTCATAGGCAATCCCCACGCCTGCTTTCCAGGAGTCTCTTAAGGCAGGATCTGTTTCACTATATGTCTCATACACGAGATCCGTAGAGACTTTCAGCTCTGGAAATACATATCCTGTATAACCAGAACCGATGGTCAAGGGCAGCTCATACTCGCTTTTACTTTCATCTCCGCTACCCACAAAGCTTGTCCATTTCTCTTCTCCGGTTAGTTTAACGGGGAGTGTGGCATATGCGCCAATTGCATGTTTCTGAAAACGCTGGATGAAGCCCGCAGTCATACTGGGGTTTTTGTAGTTCTTTTTCCGGGATTCGCTGGTGGGAACGGTGTTTGTCGAGGATGTCTGTTCAAAAAGCTGGTTGTGATGTCCCAGATAGTAATTGCCGGATACTCCCAAGCTCAGATCTTTGATGCGATAGCTGTAGATCAGGTCAGCCCGGTAGAGATATCTATCCACTTCCTGGCGTTCGATCGTAAGGCTGTCTATCTGAATCTGGTTCTTCACCACACCATTGGCAAATGAGTTTAACTGAAACCCAAACCTATGTTTCTTGATTGGTATCGAGATACTGAAATAAGGTAAATCCAAGGAATCGTCCCGATAACTTCGCTCGATATTGTTGTAGCGCGATTTATAGTTTGTATATCCAAACAATAATCCGGTACCAAACAAAGCTTTGTTGCTTTCGTTACTCTGAGCGGGATTGGCATAACCAGAATTGTATCTAAACACATCGCTGGACCCAGTCTCCCCCATACCCATGCTATAGACGTCCTTGCCATAGTATTGAATTGGGTATCCATCGTAGGAAAAGATCGATGTTCCGCCCCAGAGAGAGACTACGATCATTAATACTAAGTATATCAGTAATTTCTTCATTTCTTGTGTCCTGCTTTATGGTGTTTAACCGGATCCGGAGGCACTCGGAAAAACTGCATTGCGTTGTTATAAGATGCCTCTGCCACTTCCTTGGGTGTGATGCCCTTGATCTCGGCGATTTTTTCTGCCACAAGATGTAACAGAAGAGGAGAATTTCTTTGGCCCCGATGAGGATGCGGTGGCAGATACGGACAGTCTGTCTCGATCATGAATCTATCCATCGGTACCAATCTTACCACATTGTCCAAATGAGAGTTAGCATAGGTGATGCTTCCGGTGAAGCTGATCATCCAACCTGCGTCTAGCACCTGCTGAGCAAACACGATATCGCCCGAGAAACAGTGGAAAACTGCCTCTTTCACGTTTTCTTGTCTCAGGATGTTGTAACACTCCTGATGAGCCTGGCGGTCGTGAACTACTACCGGAAGGTCGTATTCCACTGCCAGATGAGCTTGATTGGCAAAAACTTCTCTTTGAACAGGATAAGGCGAGAGATTGCGGAAAAAATCCAGCCCAATCTCACCGATGGCAAGTACCTTCTTCTCTCTGGCATGTTTCTTTACCAATTCTGCGTCAAAATCCACCGCGTCATGCGGATGAAAGCCAACCGTAGCAAAGATATGAAGGTGTTTCTTTGCCAACTCCAGAGAGGATAATGCGGTTTCTTTGTTGTATGAAACGTTGATGATGTATTCGATCCCGCTTGCAAAGCATTTATTTATGAGGCTCTCCCGGTCAGAATCAAAATCCGGCAGATCCAGATGTGCGTGTGTCTCAAAAAGCTTCATTATTCTATGTTTTTCCCCTTATTATGGCATTTGTGCCATTCTATGTCGATTCTCTATCTTGTCAAAGAGAATTTTATCTCATCGGTCTGACAAGTTGGGCTTCTGCCATAGTAACAAGCTGGATCAGCTACCAAGCAAGCCTTCCCGCAACAACAGAAACTGACTTGCGGCGCATATCGCGGCTGTTTCCGCCCTCATAATCAAGCGGTTGATCATGATCGATGGTAGATGCTTCATCGTAGCTCGTTCTGCTTCAGAAAAGCCACCCTCAGGGCCGATTACAAAGCAGATTGGTTGAGATTCTTTGATGCAATTAAGCCAGTTCTGTTTCTCAACCTCGGAGCAAAGCACAGCTTGATAACCATGTTCGCGGATTCTTGCGAGAGTCTCATCCAAATCTTGCACAGGGTTTATCTTTGGTAAAAATGGATTATCGCATTGTTTAAGTGCCGCCAAGGCAATTTTCTCCAAACGGCTTACCGTGTTTTTTCCCGCATCCTTAACCGTAAATTCCGTTATCATGGGAAAGAATTCTGCCGTACCCAGTTCTGTGCATTTCTCCACAGCCAGCTCATCGTGATGGTTCTTAAGAAGAGATATCGCGATCGCAAAACGCGGTGACGGGGCAGGATGCTCGATGGTTTCACTTATCAAAAGCCTTGCTTTGTGTTTGGATATCTCAACAACTTCCGCCTCTGCTAAGATACCATTTCCACCGTTGAGCTTGATCCAGGCACCGGGCGCGATGCGTTTTACACGGCTAAGATGATGAAACTCCTCGTTTTCCAGGATCACTTCCTGGGTAACTTTATCCAGCTGAGGATGGTAATATGAGGGCATGAGCTCAACTGAAGATGTCGCGGAGTTTGTTTAAAAAGCTCTTGCCCGGCTTAAGTTCGCGTTTAGCGTCAAACTCTTTCAGCCGTGTATATGCTTCTTGTTCTTCTTTGCTCAGCTTGGTGGGGATCACCACAATGATTCTTACAATCTCATCACCTTTGCTATACGTGTTTAAACCCTGAATACCTTGTCCTTTCAAGCGAAACAGCCGTCCGCTCTGAGTTCCGGCGGGGATCTTCATCTTTACTTTGCCCCCCAAAGTGGGCACCAAGATTTCGTCTCCCAACACCGCTTGAGACACCGATACCGGATACTCCATCAGGATATCATTGCCATGCCGCTCAAAGATATCATCCTGTTTTTCATGAATCAGCACTAGAATATCCCCTCTGGAGCCACTGCGGGGGCCCACGTTTCCCTGACCACGTAATCGGATATACTGGTTTTCCTCCACACCAGCGGGAATCTTTACGCTGATTTCCTTCACCTTGCCCATGCGCCCTTCGCCATAGCATTTCCCACATTTGTTTTTGATGATTTTACCTTCACCCCGGCAGGAAGGACATTCGGAGACCGTCTGCATCTGTCCAAACAGAGATTGTCGTACTTGGCGAACTTGACCTGTTCCTCTGCATTGGCTGCAGCTTTCGGATTGTCCATCCGCACTGCCGCTGCCATCGCATTTGTCGCAGGCTTCTTTGGTGCTTATCTTGATTTTCTTCTCGCAGCCTTCCGCAATTTCCTTCAAACTAAGAGAAAGCTCTATCTGCAAGTCTTCACCCCGGTTTGAGCTTCTACCGGAGGAACGGCCTCCAAAGCCACCGCCAAAAAGGCTCTCGAAGATCGACGAAAATCCATCGCCGAAGATGTCGTTCAGATCACTACGATGAGTGAAGTTTTCCCAAGAGAATCCGCCTGCACCAAACTGGCTCTCGACTCCGGCGTGACCGTATTGATCGTACAGTTGCCGTTTTTCTTTGTCCGATAGAACCTCGTATGCTTCACTAGCTTCTTTAAATTTTTCTTCTGCATCCTTGTTATCCGGGTTCTTATCCGGATGATATTGCATTGCCAGTTTGCGATAGGATTTTTTTATGGTAGCTTCATCGGCGTTTTTATCCACACCGAGAACCTCGTAATAATCTCGTTTTGCCATCTTGTCTCCTAAAAAATATGTTTCTTTCCGATTTTCCCGGAAAGCGAATATGCTAATACAAGGCATGGGATAGCCCGCAAAGGGCTATCCCGGATATTTATTATTTATCGTCCACTACCTCAAAATCCGCGTCTATGGGACCATCTTCCTTTTTCTCGGTATTGTTTGGTTGACCGGCAAAGTCTTCGGGATTGAAGCCTTGTGCATTAGGATCAAACCCCGCTCCCCCACCTTGTTGCTGTTGCATATTAGCATAGATGATTTCGCCGAGACGCTGAGCTTTTTTGGATAGACTCTCTTTGATTTGTTCCACTTGATCTTTGCTACTTACTTTGTCAAGCTGTTCCTTGGCGTTCTTTAATTCTGTTTCCAGTTCGCTCTTCTCGGTTTCCGAGAGCTTGTCACCATATTCTGAAAGGCTCTTCTCGGTGCTGAAGATCAAAGTGTCCAGTTCGTTTTTCGCGCTTACAAATTCTTGGCGCTGTTTATCTTCTTCTGCGTGAAGCTCAGCATCCTTGATCATACGGTCGATATCTTCCTTGTCGATGCTTCCAGCTCGGTCGATCTTGATGGATTGTTCTTTGCCGGTGCCTTTATCCTTGGCAGAAACGTGCAAAATGCCGTTCGCATCGATATCGAAGGTTACCTCTATCTGCGGAACTCCGCGAGGTGCGGATGGAATACCTACCAGATCAAATCTGCCAAGGCTCTTGTTATCTGGCGCCATCGGGCGTTCACCCTGAAGCACATGGATTGTAACTGCGGTCTGATTATCCGCCGCCGTAGAAAATACCTGACTCTTTTTGGTGGGGATGGTGGTGTTTCTGGGGATCAATGTAGTCATCATGTTCCCCAAGGTCTCGATTCCTAAAGAAAGCGGGGTTACATCCAACAGTAAAACATCGGATACATTGTCGTCGCCGGAAAGGATCGCGCCTTGGATGCCCGCTCCTATCGCCACTACTTCATCCGGGTTCAGGCTGCGGTTCGGTTTCTTCCCAAAGAATTTTTCCACCGCTTCACCCACGGCGGGAATGCGTGTGCTTCCGCCTACCATCAGTACTTCCTGAATGTCCGAAGTATTTAGTTTGGCATCTGCCAAGGCTTTTTTACAAGGTCCCAGAGTGCGTTCCACCAGATCAGCTGTCAGACGATTAAATTCCGCCAAGCTTAGATCCAGATTCAGGTGTTTGGGACCTGTCGCATCCGCAGTAATGAAGGGCAGATTGATATTTGTAGTCTGAGTTCCGGAAAGCTCGATCTTGGCTTTTTCGGCGGCTTCTCGCAAGCGTTGCAAAGCCATCGGATCTTTTGCCAGGTCGATTCCTTCCTGTTTTTTAAATTGCTCCAAAATCCAATCTATTACCCGCTTGTCAAAATCATCGCCACCCAGATGGGTATCACCATTTGTAGATAGCACTTCCACCACACCGGAAGATATATCCAGGATGGAGATATCGAATGTACCACCGCCTAGATCATACACCGCTACTTTCTGTTCTTTCTTGTTTTCCATGCCATATGCAAGTGCAGCTGCGGTTGGTTCATTGATGATGCGCTTCACTTCCAAACCCGCGATTCTGCCGGCATCCTTGGTTGCCTGTCGTTGGTCGTCGTTGAAATATGCGGGTACGGTGATCACCGCCTCGGTTACAGTAGTTCCCAGATACGCTTCCGCTGTTTCTTTCATGCGGGTAAGCACCATTGCGGAAATTTCCTGCGGAGTGAAATCCTTGTTTTCGCTATCAATATGCACTGCGGCTTGATTTTTGATGCCGGATTTTACTTTAAAGGGTACTTGTTTGATCTCTTCGCCCACTTCGCTATAACTGCGGCCCATGAAGCGCTTGATCGAAAAAACTGTGTTTATTGGGTTTGTAACAGCTTGACGTTTTGCCAATTGGCCTATCAAGCGCTGTCCATCTTTAGTGAAAGCCACCACCGACGGGGTGGTGCGGCCTCCCTCGGCGTTTGTGATTACTACGGGCTTACCGCCCTCAACCACAGCTACGCAGGAGTTTGTTGTTCCTAGGTCTATTCCGATTATCTTTCCCATTTATTCCTCCAGGGTATTAATTTTTGTGCCATTGGATACCGCCACTTTTGCCGGACGGATCACTTTATCGTGCATGGTATAGCCGTTCTGGATGATGGCGGCGACCATGTTTTCTTCATACTCACTCGGAATATGTGCCAGAGCATCATGATACTCCGGATCAAATTCCGCTCCCAATGCTTCTATCTTTTGTACGCCTTCTTTCTGAAGTGCTTTTACCAATTGCTTCTCGATCAGTACAATACCTTTGCCAAAGGGACTTTCCAGATCTTCTGATTTCGCCTGAGCTAGTGCCCGCTCAAAATTATCCACCACATCACATATGTGCAGGGCGAGCTCTTTGGTGGCATGGCGTATCCAATCTGCCTTCTCTGAAATGCTGCGCCGCCTGTAGTTTTCAAACTCCGCCATCGAACGCAGATATTTATCCTTATACTCCGCTAATTCAAGCTTCATGCGTTCCAGCTCGTCCACCGGTCCCTGTTCTTGTTTTATCTCTTCTGCTTCAGCTGTATCCACCAAATCTTCTTGGACTTGTGCCTTTCGCTCTTCATTTCTGCCTTGCATGTTCATATCCTTTTCATTTGCGGATGTATGTCCGCTTCTTTTCTTAGACATCTCTTCTCCTCTGGGGAACTACCATCCCGCGTTTGGTAGTATGAGTGATGGTGCTCGTTACATCGCGAATCAGGGGTATCAGTTTGCGATACTCCGTGCGAACTGGAGTTAATACTCCAAGATATCCTGGAATGCCATAAACTTCGTATTTGCCGTAGATAAGCGCAAAGTTGCTGAACCGTGGGTCCGAAAAATCCTCTCCGAGAAGGATGTTAACGGTGCCTTCATCGTTGTTGCGCATCGCGTTCAACAGATAATCCTGCCGTTGAATTAGATTCATGAAGCTGAGGATGGCTTCCTTGGAATCAAACTCCGGTTGTTCCAAAAAATTGATACTGCCATCGTAGTGGATGTAGAAATCACTGATCTCAATAAAAGCCTTGTGTAGTTCACGTAGAAACTGACTGAGCAGATCATTCTCGCCCATCCGGCGTTCTCGCATATCTACCAATACTTTATTGGCAATGTCATAGATCCTCAAGCCCACCAGTTCGTCATTCAAATAACGTACCAATTTACGCAATTGAGCCTCGTTGATCTCGTAATCACACTTGATAATCACTGTTTTATCCAATCCACTATCCAAGCTCATCACAAATATCAGCTTCTGAGCGCCAATCGCAAATACTTCCAAACGTGCCAGATAACCGCTGGAGACCTCCGGCTCTGCTACAAATGAAAGCTGGTCTGTCTCATGTGCCAGCATCTGCATTATATAGTGCAACGCGCGCGGAGTATCCTTGTAATTACGCACCAAAAGCTCTCGCAGAGTATCCATTCTGGCATAACGCACCGCTTCGTGTTCGCGTTCAATGTATTCCAAATAACGCCGGTAACCCCCAATAGTGGGTATTCTGCCTGCCGAAGTGTGAGGCTGCGATATCAGATTTTGCTCTTCAAGCTTAAGTAAATCCAGACGCAATGTGGCAGAAGATACCTCCGAGAGATACTTCTCATTCAACACCCGCGATGAAACGGGCTCGCAGCTTTGGATGAACTCATCCACCAAAGCTATCATTGTATCGATAAGTCTCGCTTGATTCTTCTTCATGACAAAGCCTCTTCGTTGATTTTAGCAGTCATATGATCTCACTGCTAAGCAGATGACAATTTAATCAAATGCCAGAAATTGTCAATCTAAAAGTGAGAGTGCTAATTTTGCTTCGTTACCCCTTGTAAACTGGATACAGGTTTATCCAAAACGGAATACAAACCCTCACTGAAAACTTCAAATCCAATCACCAAAACTTCAAATCGTGGAAATCCGGTCAAAATAGGGGTATTCGGGGTTGGTAGTTTTTATCACCATTTCTTCAAATACCATCATCGTTTCTTCAAATTTGATCACTGAAAACTTCAAGCTTTTATCATACTTTCTTCAAATCACCATCACCATTTCTTCAAACTTTTATCACAGAAACTTCAAATGGAGTTTCAAATAAAAACGTGGGAGACACCGGGCGGTGTCCCCACGTATCGGAGGGCATTCTATGTAGGGTCTGTAGGCTACCTGCGATTTCTTCTTATGCCCGATATCTGTCAATTAATGAATCTCCCATCTATTTATCATATTGAGCGGAAAGGACTTGTCCACCTGTGCGAGGGGTGCGTAGTAGCACCCATTAATCAACAGTCGGGTAACCGAGAAGGAGATCAAGATGACCAAGCAAAACAAGAATCGCAAGGAGCAGGCAACGCTGGATGAGATGGTAAAATCAGGCAGCCAACTTATTCTGATGCATGACGATGGGACGGAGCAGCCAATCGAGGAGATCGCTAAGAAAGATGATGTCCTTCACTTAGGCACAACAATGAGGGTAATCGAGATGGATAAGTCGGGATTAGATAGCGAACCAGCCGATGACGATCCATACGCTAACGAGTCTCACTACAAGAGCTGGTGGAACCAGTTCCGAGGTCCCTGGCTGCAGTCGGAGAAGATGACCGAGGATGAGATCAAAACAAGGGCTGACGATGCCTGGGAATGCGGAATACAGACTATATGTTAGTGGATTAAGGATTGGTGTCGCCCGCGTGGCAAACATTGGGTTTGTAGAACATTGAAAGATCTCCAACATACTAGATAGCACATCAGATGTTCGAATCCCGGTTCTAGATACATCCTAAAGGCAATGATCAACCATCGATAAACCACCCTTCTATCTAAAAAAAACCGATGTCACCTGAAATTTCTTGACGCGAAGTATTGCATCACCTGATTGGTCTGTATGAAAAAAGTTCTTGTCATCTGCACTGGAAACTCGTGTCGCAGCATCATGGCTGAAGGCATAATAAACCATTATTTGAAAGGTGAATGGGAGGCATATTCCGCAGGGACTCATCCTTCCTATGTGCACCCTTACGCAAAAATGGCTCTGGAAGAAATGGGGATCACTACAGACAGTCTCAGAAGCAAATCCATCTCGAAGTTTTGGCACATGGAAGATCTGGATCTGATAATAACGGTATGTGACCATGCTCAAGCTAATTGCCCAGCTTTTTACATGAACATCCCCCGCCTTCACATACCTCTGAATGATCCCGTTCGTTTCGTCCCCGGAGATGATGATGTCATGGCAGGATTTCGGGAAGTAAGAGAAGACATTCTTAAAGTAATCTTACCGATACTGAAAACTCGATGAATATAAGCGACACAAAATATAAGATTATCCGTTCCACCCGCCGCAAGCGAGTTGGCGTCCGCGCGCAGGATGCCAATCATTTTGAAATCTTTGTGCCGGAACACATTAGCGATGAAGCTGTTGTGAAGATCATCATAGCCAATAGAGAGCATATCTTGCGTCTTCTGGAAAAAGCCAGCCACAAGAAGATCAAGATCGACTACCAAGATGGCGTAACCGTTCTTTTGCAGGGGAAGGAGCTAACTCTAAGATACATTGACATGGAGTATTTATGGGATTTGAATTTTGAGGAATCCACCCTATATATTGCAAATGAGTATCGCACGATGTCCGAGGCTGTGCTGAAGAATTTCTATGAACAACAGTTCTTTAAACTGAAAGATATGTGTCAGGAACTTGCGACTCGCTATAAATTCCCGCTCAATAAGGTGTATGTTCGCTGGACGAAATCCAAATGGGGATCCTGTTCATCGCTAAAGAACGTGAGCCTTAGCGCATATTTGCTGATGGCACCATTACAAGTTCAGGAATACATCATTTTCCACGAATTGTGCCATTTGATGCATCCCGACCACTCCCCCGCCTTTTATGATCTTTTGGAGAGTTACTGTCCGGAATGGAAAGAACACAAATTGTGGTTGAAGGAAAACGGTTGGAGACTTAGAATCTTGCCCCACAGCGAGGTGTGAAAGACCTCAACGATCTACTCTGGGTTCCGTGTATTCATCCTGATGCTTGTATCTCCATGCCAAAAAGACTCTATCCAGCGCGGCAACGATGCCAAAAAGCCCCATGGATACTGCGATTATCACCAAGATTACGGCAAATACATGGGCTGTGTGAAAAGATTTTGTAGCACGGGTCATATATATCCCCAATCCTGCCGAACCTCCCAACCATTCTCCGATCACCGCTCCCATCACGCTATAAGTGGCGGCAAGTTTTAATCCCGTGAAGAATCCCGGTAGACTGGCGGGCAACTTCAAATAGCGAAAGCATTTCCATCCTGATGCCCCCAGCGCTTTCATCAAGCGAATCTGTTCCATCGATACCTGTTGAAAACCCTCAAACAGGCCTAATGCTATAGGGAAAAAACATACCAAGATCACGGTAAACACTTTGGCAGATATGCCATATCCGAACCAGATAATGATAATCGGCGCTACGGCGATGATAGGAACAGTCTGTGATACAACCAGATAGGGATATATTATCTGGCGAAACAATTTGGATACATCCATCAAGATGGCGGTAAGGGATCCAATCACAATGCTGATCATTAAGCCCAACAGAGCCGCAAAGAGGGTTGGCTTCAGATGGTGCCAGATCAGATCGCTATTTTCCCTAAACACCTTTAATACTGCCTGGGGGGATGGAATTATCCAAAAAGCAATTATCGCTCGGCTGCTAGCGAAATGCCAGAGGAGAATTATCAGAACTAACAAGCTGAGAGGCAGAAGCTTGCTTCTCACATCTCGCCTACGATGCGGATCTCTGTCTCTAGTTTCACACCAAAGCGATTATACACTGTATCTTGTACATACTTGATCAGGTCTAAAACGTCTTTTGCGCTGGCATTGCCTTTGTTCACGATAAATCCACAATGTTTATCCGAGATTGCGGCGTCTCCTATCTGAAAACCACGTAGTCCACAGTCGTCCACCAGTTTTCCGGTGAAGTGACCTTCCGGACGCTTGAAGACAGAGCCCGCGCTGGGCATATCCATCGGTTGTTTATCGTTGCGCATGGCATCAAGTTCCACCATTCTTTGCCGTATCAACGCCGGGGCTTTGGGTATGAGCTGAAATACGGAGCTAAGCTGGATCAATCCTCTATCCTGCAATGCGCTGTGTCTGTAGCTAAAGAGATGCTCTTCTTTCTTGAGATGCAGGATCGGGTTACTGCTTTCCAGATGTTCCAGATCCGGGATTATACACTTACTGCAATATAGAAGGTCCCGAATCTCGCCTTCATAGGCACCGGCATTCATAAATACCGCTCCTCCCACAGAGCCGGGTATTCCACAGGCAAATTCCAAGCCCGAAAGGCCTTCTGCACAGGCAAAATCGCAGAGTTCCTTCAGGCTTACTCCGGCAAATGCGGAAACAAAATTCTCATCCCGCGTAATTTTGCGAAATCCTTCCATGCTGATCACCAAACCGCGGATGCCCCTATCGCCGATCAAGAGATTCGTAGCCTTGCCCAGAATGAAGCGGGGGATGTTGTGCTTGAGCGCGTATATCAGAAGTTCGATCAGGTCTTTTTGGGTATCCGGTATGGCAAACACATCCGCCGGACCGCCGATTTTGAAGCTGCTATATGGGGCAAGCGGTTCCGATGCGAGCAATTTACCCGTTTCAGCTAAATGCGCGAAATGCTTGAAGATATCTTTCATAGGACGCTAAAAAACCTCGTAAGTTCATTTATCATGTGCAGTTCATCCTTTAGTTCCAGGTGTTTGCCCGGTAGAATCTCTTTGAAATAGCTACCATAGCGTTTGCGGCTAACCCGGCTATCCATAATCAACACAATGCCCCTATCCGTCTTGGAGCGGATGAGTCTGCCGAAACCTTGTCTGATGCGCAAAAGGGCGTTGGGCAACATATAGTGCATGAAGCTATCCTTCTGCTCTCGTTCTAGTTTGTCGATATATGCTTCCACCAAGGGTTCCGAAGGCACTTGGAAAGGTATTTTATAAAGTATCAAAAGCGAGAGCGATTCACCTTGCACATCCACGCCTTCCCAAAAAGAAGAAGTACCCAACAACACGGCATTATTTACTTTTTTAAATTCCTCCAGAATGCTGCTACGGCTACCCCCTTTGCCCTGCGCGTAGAGCGGACGTTGCAACTTATACATATCATCCGCCACATCATCGTAGATCATATCCAGATCCCGATACGCAGTAAATAGCGCCATTGTGCCAACATCCACAGTCTCAAAGATCTGTTTAAGGCATCCTTTGGCTTGGGATGCGAAATATTTGTCCTTGGGTTCTGGCAAAAAACTGGTGATTAGCAAGCGGGACTGAAGATCGTAATCGAAGGGAGAATCCACGATCCGTTCCACCACCCTCTTATCTTCCAAAAGGTTGAGTCCAGATTGCCCCAGAAAGTAACGGAATGAACCTCTCAATGCGAGAGTCGCGGAAGTAAAGACGATGGATGCCACTTGGCTGAAGAGCATGTTTTTAAGAAAGATATTCACTTCGATGGGAGCATAGTTCAATACTGCCGACGGGATGTTGCGATCCGGACGCGAGTTGTTTTCCACCCAGAGCGCATAGTTATCCAGATCCGGATGGGTAATAGATAAGAGTACCCCTTCCATTTCCTGAAGACGCATCTGAAAGGCTGCGATGCCCTCAGCATGCTGGTCGTAAGCCGCCAGTTGCTTGCTATCGAAGGAAGTGATTACATTGCCCAAAGCTTGGGATGCTTTCAGGATTTCCTTGAAGAGCAGGCAGAAGCGTTGTAACTGAGTGAAAAGGTCTGCCGCATCATTGGTGCTTTTGATGCGTAGTTTGTTGAACGAATCCGCGGCGGTACACATTGCCGAAGCCAGATTGAAGATATCCAATATCGGTTTGCGCGCATCGTCGATGAGATCTTCCAGGCGTTTAGCTACTGCTAGGCATTGATCCCGTTTTTCAGGAGAGATCGGGCTTTTTTGCAGAGCTTTTTCCAAGCTTCCGGTAAAACTTCCGCTATGACGGCGGGAAGTTCCGGCAATCTGGTTCATCAAGATGATGATGTCTGCGTAGGAAAGCGCAGATCCCAGATGTTTGGAAGCCGATGCCATCAGGTTGTGAGCTTCATCCACTACCAGATACTTGTATTCGCCTAAAGTACTGTTTTCCATTCGCATATCAGCCAGAAGAAGGGCATGATTTGCTACCACTACCGAGGCTTCTTCGATCTCCCGCCGTAACTTCATCACATAGCAATTTCTGTAGTGATGACACTTTCTGTTTGAACACATGTATCTGTCTGAGCATACTTTACGCCAGGTCAAGCTAAATCGGTTGCGATCAAATGAGGAGTTTTCGGAGATATCCCCCGTAATCGTTTGCAGCTTCCAGATATATAGATACAGCAAGCCTTGGGCATCCCAAGAGCTTAGTTCCTTGCTGCTTTGGCTTACTAGGTCTTCCCAGCGGCGTTCGCAGATGTAGTTTTCTCTGCCTTTTACCAATACAGCTTTGAAGGGTACAGGCAAGATCCTGCTGAGTTGAGGAAGATCTTTGTAAAATAGCTGTTCCTGCAGATTCTTGGTGTTTGTGGAAACCACCACTCTGTCTTTGTTCCGATGGGCGAATTCCAGAGAGGGAACCAGATAGGCAAAGGACTTCCCTACTCCCGTTCCTGCTTCCACCATCAAATGCTCTTCCCGCGAAAACGCTTCGGACACAGCTTGTGCCATCTGTAGCTGTCCCTTGCGAAACTCAAAATTGGGGAACTTCTGGGCAAACAAACCACTTTCGGAAAATACGGATTCTATCTTCGGGTCGGCAGCGGCTGGCAGCGAATTCTCTATCACGTTGTAATATGGGCTTTTGATCTTTCCCGTAGGCGGAGCGGAGATTGCCGTCTGTTTCTGGTATCGCACGATAGTCTCAAAGAATTTCGCGCTGGGTATCTGAGCCATTACTGCCAGAGATTGCAACCTGGCGTTCACCACCATGCTATAGTTTTCGCAGGCAAAATCTCCCAATGCCAAGAGGAGCTTGCCCGTAGCCATAGCATCCGCGTCTGCTCTGTGAGCATTTTCCAGCGAAATACCGAAGTGCTTCACCATCGTCACCAATTTGTGATTTGCGGTAAAGGGCTGATACACTCTGCTCAATTCAGCGGTATCCCACGCTTCGTTGGTAAGCGGAAATTCTCCGATTGAACCATAGTTATAATTTATAAAACCCAGATCAAAAGGGATGTTATGCCCCACAAGCGGATCATTTCCCACAAACTGGCGCAATTGTTTTAGCACCTGTCCTATCTCCGGAGCCTGGGCTACATCTTCCTGGGTTATGCTGGTCAAAGTTGTAATATACAGCGGCAGTTTCTGGGTAGGCCTTACAAAGCTATCAAACACCTCATCTACCTGCCCTCCACGAAACCTGATGGCAGCTATCTCGATGATCTCGTCTTTACGTTCAGAAAGCCCTGTAGTTTCGATATCCAGAGCCACAAAGTTCAGGGTATCAGAGAGCTTCATCCATCCTCTCGCATCAGGTTGTAGCGTTGCAGTTTCTTGATCAGCCCCTGACGTGAAAGTCCCAGTTCGCGGGCAGCTTGGGTTTGGTTCCAATCATATTTATCCATACAAGCCATAATCATCTGTCGTTCTAGTTCTTCCACCGCTTCTTTCAGGTTCTTCTTGCTACTCAGAAGGTCGATGGTCTGGCTGTGTTCGCGGTGTCTGTGAACTTCTTCAGAGAAGTCTTTGGATTGGATGAAAGTGTTGTCTTCTACCAAAGTTACCGCGCGTTCAATCTCGTTTTCCAATTGGCGGACATTGCCCGGAAACTCATAGTTTTCCAGGGTCTTCATGGCGTCTTCAGTGAAGCCAAGCACGTTTTTGCCTATCCTTTTGTTGAATTTATCTAAGAAGTGGATAGCCAAGAGAGGCACATCTCCGGGTCTGTTTTTAAGCGGCGGAACCTGGATGCGGATCACATTCAAGCGATAGTATAGATCCAGCCTAAAATCGCCTTTATTCACCTTTTCCAGAAGAGGTACATTGGTTGCGCAAACCACTCTCACGTTTACTTTTTCCGTCTTTGTGGAACCCACGCGTTTCACTTCGCCTTCTTGGAGGAAGCGTAGAAGTTTGGCTTGGGTAGATTGGCTGATATCCGAGATCTCGTCCAGGAAGAAGGTCCCTCCGTCGGCGATCTCAAACAGGCCTTTTTTATCGTAAGCTGCCCCGGTGAAGCTGCCTTTTACATGCCCAAAGAGTTCGCTTTCTAAAAGAGTTTCCGGTAGCGCACCACAATATTGGGCTACAAAAGCCTTGTTGGCGCGGTTACTGCTATAATGCAAGGCTCTGGCGATCAATTCCTTACCCGTCCCGCTATCGCCTTCCAAAAGCACCGTTGTGGGGGTATCCTTCACTTTTTCGATGATCTCGAAGATTTTCATCATTTCTGGGCTTTTGCCAATGATATTGGCATACAGGTTTCCTTCGTGAAGCTGCTCGCGGATGGTAGCGTGGGTCTTTTCCAGATTTGCGCTACGGATGTTTTCGATGATCACGATGATCTGGTTTGAGAGCGCGTTTAGAAGGTTAATAATCCGTTCGCTGAAATAGTGGGAGCCGCTTTTACAGAAGAGGAGCACTACTCCCAGGTTATTCTTACGGATCGAAAGCGGCAAAAGCAGGATGTTGTTATAGGATGAGGCAAAATGCGGTTGTTTGTAGTTTTGTAACTTGTTTTCCCGGTGCATCTCGCTACATAAATTCATCATCGTGGAATAGTCTTTATCTTCCGCCGAGAAGTTTTTGAATATCTTATACTCCCAAGAGTCCGGCAAGTTTGAGCTGTTATGTAAGCACAGGATACCGCCATCTGCTTCGGAGATCTCGATCAGGCTGGTAAGAGATTGATCTATTATCAGATCCAGATCTGTAATGGTGTTTAGTTTCTGTGTGATTTCGTAGAATTGGTTGAGCAGGTTTTCTTCAAACTTGATTTCCTGCATTTGGTTGGAGTATTCTCTCGAGATCCTTTGCATCAGGATGTCGTTTTGTTCCAAAAGGCGGATTGAACCATATTGTTGGATGATCTTTTTATTGTTTTTCAAGATCTGCAGTGCTTGTTCCCAATCTTCCATATCCAGAAGAACTTCCGCCAATTCGTAATTTGCCAAAGACAGTTCGTAATGATTTGTAGTTGCCACAAAGTACTTGATTGCTTCGTCCAGATGTTCTTTGGCGCTTTCCAGGTTCTTGCGTTCCAGAAGCGCACGTAGATAGTGAGTCCAACCTATCTCAAACTCGTTTTGTTGTTCTGTGGCAAGCTTGAAGGCTTCATTCAGGAAGTAATCCGCGCTGTCCGCGTTGTGGGTCATGATGAAGTAATATGCCTGATTCTGGCAGCCTTCGATGATCTTATCTCTGGCTCCCAGTGCTTTAAAGAAATCGAAGCTTTCCATCAGATACCGGTAGGCTTCCTTGAATTTGTGCAATTTGGTAAGCACAGAGCCAAGGTTTCCATAGAGTTCTGCCTTGATATACTCATCGCTTACGCCGGGGAGCAGTTCGAGTCCCTTAAAATAGAGGTCGTAAGCCAGATTCAGTTCGTTGCTTTTCTCATACACTTCGCCCAGGTTGTTATACGAGCGGAGCAAGCCTTCACCAAATCCGTTCTCTTCGGAGAGCTTGATTGCCTTCTCGTAGTAAGTGGTGGAACCCTTCCAATCGCCCTTTTTGAAGCTCAGCGCACCGAGGTTGTTCAAAGATGCCACCGTATTACGGAAGAAATTGAATTCTATTGCTGTTTCCAGGGATTTCTTCAAAGCTTCTTCTGCCCTTTCATAATCCCCATGATCCATCATCGTGACACCGATGTTATTGTAAATATTTGTGATGTTATAGGGTTCGGAGAGCAGTTGTTGGATCTTCAGCGCTTCTTCCAGATAGTAAAGGGAGCGTGAGGCATCGCCTTTGTCGTCCATGAGTCCACCCAAATTGTTGAAACACACGGAGATGCCATTCAGGTTATAGTATTCCTTCTCGATGCCCAAGCTTTTTAAAAAGAAACTCTCGCTCTTCTCCCAATCGCCTTGAAACATATAGAGTACGCCAAGGTTGTTGTAGATCGCGGCCAGTCCCGCGTGGTCGTCTGCCAAGGCATACATCGTTTCGGATTCCTTAAAGGCTTCTTCGGATTGATCCCATTCATTGATGTAGTAGTGGATTTTTCCGCGGATCTTCTTAGCTTCCGCTTGCACAAGATAGCGTTTGTGTGGATCCTCGATCGCGCTCATGTTGTGGAGCACGTTATCCAAAGTTTCAAAGGCTTCGTTGAACTTCTCGCTTTCCGCCAGAATATCCCCTTTTAGAAGAAGGATCCGCGCCTTCCAATATTCATCGATTGTTGCCGGAGAATATTTCTTGATTATCTCCAGAGCGAAATTGCTGGAATTCACCGCGTAGAGGTTGTGCGAAAGCCGATATACGATCTCTTCCGCGGGAAGGTTGCTTTCGGTGCAAATGTGCAGGCCCTGACGGTAGTAATCCACCGCCTTTTCTTTTTGCGCCATATCGGAGTAACACTCACCTATTTTGGTGGTATAGAGCAGCTTGTCTTTGGGGTTTTTGCTGATCGAAAGAAGGTATTCATAGATCTTCAGGCAACTCCCGGAATCCGATAGCAGAGTAAAGAGATGCAACATCTCGTCAAACAAGCGCGCGTTGCTTTGCTGGCTTTGGATGTTCAGTTGCAGAAGCACCTGTTTATGAAAGTCTTGCTTCTTCAGGTATGTGGTAAGTTTTTTGATCAACGCCGGGGAAAGCCTTTGGGGATCTTCATACAGCCACAACCCGAACGCCTGTTTCTTCTGAACTACAAAGCCGTCTTCAGCCTTCGCCAAAATCCCCCGTTCCACCAGAATCTTGATTTCCCCGCTGATGCTTTTGCCCCCCAATGCTTCTTCTATTTCATATTGTGCAAGGCCATCCAGGATGTACATCGCGGTTAAAAGCTCGCTCTGGACACTAGTAAGCTCCTGCAGATTTTGATAGTAGATCTCGTGGGGATCGTAGGTCTTTTCCAGATAAGGGCTTAGATCAAATCCACCTTTGGGCTTGGTGTTTCGCATTTCCTTGAATATCCGCTCCATGATCATCAGATTTCCGCCAGAAATCTTGTGCAATATTTCCCCTTCGGAAATGTAACTCGTATGAGTTCCCGGAAACACTGTCACCAATAACTTCTGAATCGCTTCTGCGTCCAAGGCGGGAAGGGTCTCCACCACCGAAAATGGGAATATCCGCTTTTGGGATAATACCACAATCTGGATGGCAGCATCTGAAGCGTATTGCACCAAATACTGTAAGAAATCCCGGCTGTATTCATCCAATACATCACAATCATCGATGATCAAGACCATCGGAACCAACAGCTCCCGCTTCAATAACTGCTCGGTGAAATAGTAGAAGAAATCGTGCTTGTTTCCCGTGCGATAGCGGCTGAAATGCTCCTCATAGAGCTCGATCTGATCGTTTTCAGACAATCCGGTCAGGAGCTTCACCAATTCCGGTAAGTGATTGAAATATAATGGACGTGGCGAAAAATAGCGGATCTCGGGATAGCTGGCTTCCAAAGCCGATATTATCGGTTGTATCAAATAAGACTTCCCTGAGCCGGATTTGCCGGTTATCTCCAACAAATGGCTGCGGGACTTGTCTTTCAAGAGCTCCAATACTCGTGTCAAATCGAAGCGGTCGGATACAAATTCATGCATCTTCTGATATAGCTTTTCCGGCATTTTCCCCTCTTCTGACATTTAGGTTTACAGAGCAACTGTAAAAAGAATTGACATACTGTCAAGCAAAAAAACTTTCTTAGCGTCTTCACTGCCATTTTCCTCGTAAGATAAGAAGTGACACCTGAAATGTCAAATTGTAATGTGTCTGAAAAGAGTCAGTGAAAACTTCAAATTGGCTCACTGAAAACTTCAAATGAGGAAAACATATCTATTTGAGTAGAAGAATGGAACTGCATCTTTCCTGTAAGGGTATTATTATCAACTTAGTATGCAGTTGATCTGGTTCT
>JAHDQK010000052.1 GCA_018433885.1 Candidatus Cloacimonadota bacterium | reverse complement strand
AGAACCAGATCAACTGCATACTAAGTTGATAATAATACCCTTACAGGAAAGATGCAGTTCCATTCTTCTACTCAAATAGATATGTTTTCCTCATTTGAAGTTTTCAGTGAGCCAATTTGAAGTTTTCACTGACTCTTTTCACTTACCCCTCTTCAGCTCTTTATTGACATTCTTCCACAATGATGGATTTTTTAAGAAAAATATGCTCAGATAAGCCTTGACAGCAGGACAGGGCTTATGGATAAGGATGTCTAACATAACATAGGAGAAACGCTATGCCCAGGCTATTGTTGATATTAATCGTAACGTTATACACAACCGTCCTCTTTGGCTTCAATCTGGATTGTTACAGCTTTCCAAACGTGAATACTCCATTGAGTATCCCTACCTATATCCTTGATAGTGACGAGACATGTCATCCGGACGTTCTGTATTTCCCTGATGGCTGGAACGGCTGGCAGTATTGGATGAGTCATACTCCCTATCCTGATACAAATGTGCAGTATGAGAACCCTTCCATAGTGGTATCAAACGATGGCATAAACTGGGTGGAGCCTTCAGGACTGATCAATCCTGTGGCAGATGTCTATGATGGTACAGATTGGTACAACAATTATAACTCAGATTCTCATCTCTACATGTCTCCGGACAATTCAACCATGAATCTGATCTGGAGAAGGAAGAATGGCTGGAACAACGAACTGATCAAACGCCGCAGCAGCACAGATGGGATCAATTGGACAACCCCGGAGATAATCCTTTCTGTGTTTGGAACTACCCCAGAGTTAAATGAATCCGTGCTCTCACCCTGCATGCTCTTCAATGGCCGTCAATACATGCTCTGGACAGTGAACACAAAGGTCAATCCCCGCAGTGTCTATCTCCGTTACAAATCCTATGGGGATGATAGCTTTGGGGAGCCTGTTCTGACAGACATTGGCGATTTCCCAGAAGGTTACAGGCTGTGGCACATGGATGTGGAATATTTTGATGGCTATTACCACATGCTGGCTTCTGTGGGCAATCCCTCTAACCAGGACGGCATAGACCTCTATCTGGGGAAGTCCCTCAATGGGATCAATTGGACTTTCAGTTCTGCTCCCGTGATGATGGGCAGGCAAGGTTTTTGGGATGCCCTGCTCTATAGACCGGCTCTGCTTCCACAATACATTGATGGCATTCTGCATTATCGCAATTGGTACGGTAGCATGAATACTCCAGACTGGCGGATAGGCTACACTGAAAGCCAGGTGGGGGATTATCTACCCTCGCCAATGGATTTCCAAGTGATGCATCATTACGATGGGCAAAACCACTTTCTGCTTAGCTGGCAAGCACCTGAAAGACCAGTTACTGGCTACAAAGTCTATCTGAATCATCAGGAGTATCAAACTCTTGACCCAGAGACCACCACGCTCAATTTGACTGTATCTGAAGGAGCACCTCATGAAGGCTTGGTTGCTTTTGCAGTCTTTGCTGTCTATCCTGAAGGGAGCTCAGATCCTGTTGTAAGCCGCAGCGATCTTGCTATTGCAAACTCTGATGCCCTCTCTCCTCAGGTTCAGGCCTGCAGGCTCTATCCCAATCCCTTTGGAGATACCCTATATCTTGAAAGCGCTGCCAAGGGCAGCTTTGAAGCGCTGGAATTGTATAACATGAGGGGACAATTGGTGTTTAGCAGGGTGATTGACAGCTCTTTCGACGGGACTATCGAGGTGGAAAGCAGCTTGAGCAGGGGAGTTTACCTCTATAAGTTAAGCGGAAAAAGCATAGTACAAAGCGGTAGACTGATCAAACTCTAGGTTTTGCTGCATCCTGTCTTGGGAGGGGAAGCCCCTTGGGGTACTAAAAATAGGAATTGACACCAGACAAGGCTTAAAAATTATGGTTAAAATCATTAGAAAAGACCTTTGCACATAGGTAGTGCCAAACCTAGGGAAGAGTAGTGTTCTGCTTGGAAAGACCAATTATGCAAAGCTGTAATTAATTCTTGACAAATTAGATAGCCACATATATTGTCATCTTATCAAGAACAGGAGATT
>JAHDQK010000078.1 GCA_018433885.1 Candidatus Cloacimonadota bacterium | reverse complement strand
TGACCACTGGAATGAGATTGGAAAGAATGCAATTGGTCGCTTGGCCTAACATAGAATGTGAGAAACGAGGACTATAAGATGTTCTCAAATAACCTGAGAAACAATGAGTTGGAATTTACACCAACATTTGGGACTTAACAAGAAATCATTCCACTTAACGCTAAATAGATATCATTACCTAGTTTTGGCATACCGCAATGGGGTTAGTGATATCGTTCTTTTCATGAAGTCCAGAAGTTGGGAGTTTTCATTGAATTGTTTACTTGACATTTTTTTACACATCAATAAACTCGCTTCGGAGTCACGCACATCTATCCTGAGTTACGTTAACATGCTACGAGTAAAGCTTATATGCTTATGGTAAAGCTTCAGACGGCGCTCAGCGTTCGGGGATCTGGCAGGTACATATTATGAAACTTATGGAGTCTTGATGAATTTTTGTTTGTGCCGTAATCGCTCGTCCGATGCGTTGGAGATTAAAGCTTTGGTACATAGTTTGCATGCTTTTAAGCAATTCGACACTACATTTGCGTCTACTCTTCTCCACAATCAATCAGATAGCTATGCCAGCGCACCCATTTTTCCCACTTGGGACGGTGTTTTACCCCATCCACACACGATTTTATCGAAAGTAATTCTCACTTTTCCAAACGGAAGTGAGGCTTGGTATTGTTTTACATCATCATACGGTCACGGATCAAGCGGCCAGCATAATCCATGTTATAACTTTAATATCCAAAATCAATACATACGATTCCGTAGATTATGAAGTAGCTCTAAGTGGTTTTGCTTACCCCGAAACATATGTGTTTGAAGGTTTCGAAAATACTGCCTTCCCGCCAACCGGTTGGGCAAATCTAGGATCCTGGAGTAGATATACATACACCGTTTTTGAAGGAAGCGGTTCTGCATATAAGTATAGTTCTTCAACTACTCCTTATATCCTTTCCACCCCCAAGCTGAATATCTTAAGAGACGACACTCTTAGTTTCATGGGCAGGATCAGTAGTACGTCAGCCGCCTTGGACATAGTATACTCTCAGGATAGAACAACCTGGACGGTACTGGAATCCATAAACTCCCCCTCCACTTCCGCTTGGTTCGAGGTCAATATCAATCTCAACATCCCGGAAGGAGAAGGCAATTATTACCTTGGTTTCCGAACCATGGCAAGTGCTACATATTATGTTGATAATGTGCTGATGCCTGCCTTTGCCCAGGAAGCTCCGAATGCAGTAACGCTCACATCTCCTGCTAATGCTGCTACTAGTCAGAGCATTAAGCCCACCTTGAGCTGGACTCCCGCTCTTGCTGGCGGATCCCATCACTCTATCAAGCACAACATCTGGTTGGATAGCGGATGGTTTTACCAATGTCGGATCAACCGGCGCAGCCAGATTAAACATCTTTGGCACCTCGTGTAGATATTGGCTGATTACTCCTCCCATTAATCTGGGTGATGGTACGGTTGATTATGAGCTGGTTTTCGACCTGGCTTTAACTGATTATGGTACGACTGGTACCCCGGACCAAAATGGTACGGACGACAAATTCGCCGTGGTCATCTCTACTGATAACGGGGCAACATGGAATACGGCGAACATCCTGCGCTTGTGGGATAATGCCGGATCCAGCTTCGTTTATAACGAGATTTCCACCAGCGGTGAAATGATCAACATTGGTCTGGAAGCTTATTCCGGAATCGTGAAAATCGCTCTTTACGGAGAATCGACCACTGGTAACGCGGACAACGATTTGTTCGTGGATAACTTCATGGTGCGTGAGATAACCCATGACCCAACCTTCAGTATCGACCCTGCCAGTTGGGATTATGGCACGGTTCAAGTAACCATGAACAAAGCGAAAGGATTCACAATCCGCAACGCAGGTGCAGGTACTCTGGAAATCGCTCGCACTGACATCACCATTTCTGGAGACAATGCGGATCAATTCAGCTTAAGCCCCATTGCTGAAGACATCAGTCTCGCCGCTGGACAAAGTACAGAAATCACGGTTACCTTCAATCCTACTTCTGAAGGCATAATGTCTGCAAAGCTGAACATCGTGGACAACACAGAAGATGCCAAGAAAGGCGTAAAATCCGGTGCCAAAGCAAGGCATGAAATCCAATTAACCGGCGAAGGGCTTGATGCAACTGTTGATGAATTCCCGTGGTCTGAAGGATTCGAGGAAGAATTCCCGCCCCTGGGATGGTTAAACAGCGGCTGGACCCAAAGCACCTACGGATCACCACATACCGGTACCGAGTTTGCATATAGCAACCTTACCGGCTCTCTTCTCACGTCAGCTCCGATAGCTCTTCCCTCTGTGGGCAAGTATCTGCTTGAGTTCTGGTATAGAGCCGAAAGCTCTTCCTATCCTCAAGATATGGATGTCCACATTATCGTAGATGGAGAGCTTGTAACAGAACCGATTCTAGTAATCGATGGCGCGGTCAATACCACCCACCAAAAGGCTTCCGTAAGCTTGGAATCCTACGCTGGCAGTACTGTTAACATCCAATTCAAGGGACAGTATGGGTCTGGCGGATACAGCTATGGCATCTGCGTAGATGATGTCGGCGTGCTCGAAACATTCGACTATCCGGATGGTGATCCCATCACCATCGGCGAAGGCGCAGACGCCATTACCATTACCATCGATGGCGGAAATGCCAACAACGTATCAGGTGGCTCCATTCCGCCAATCCCGAACTCATCCTTTGTTGCCGCAGGCAGCTATATGTTGCAGCTTCTTGGTGAAGGTCCCTGGACTGTCACCATCCAGACCAGCGCTCCCTGGGGAGCCTATTATCAAGGCGGAGTCTGGAACCCCGTAGAAAACGAGGGTGGTTTCATCACCTTCGTAGTAGAAGCCAGCAAAGCCATAGACTTGCCGATACTTCTTGGAAATCAGGATCCCTCTCTGCCGGTTACCCTTTCGTCGTTCACCGCGGTTCTCACTGCGAAATTCGACGTGAAGATCGCCTGGGTAGCGGAATCCGAAACCAATCATGCCGGATACAACATCCTGCGTAGCGAAACCGATGAACTGGATTCAGCAATCCGGATCAACCGCGAGATCTTGCAAGAAGGCATCGTAAACGGTTCCCAGATCAAGTATGAATATCTGGATGGCGAAGTATATTGGAACTCAAGCTATCATTATTGGCTGGAAAGCGTTAGCCTGGATGGAGATCTG
>JAHDQK010000063.1 GCA_018433885.1 Candidatus Cloacimonadota bacterium | reverse complement strand
GAGGTGAGGGCTTTTTGCAGTGAGCGGATCCCGGGAGCGTTGATCCCATCGTCGTTTACAAGTAGTATTCTCAAAACTTTCTCCTTAGTACAAAACATGGGCGTTAATGAGCAGCCAGCCGAGAACAAAGATAATCACAGCTAGAATCAAGAGGAATGGCCAAAAAGCGCGAATGAAAGCTAGTGGACCAGCTTTTCGCATGACTCGTCTCCGTTTCTTAAGGCTATAGTGGGTTAGAATTATACTGCGCAGAGAGGGTCTCTGCATTTTAGCATCGCGCATATTGCGGCTGGCATCGGTAAGCCACTTCACCTCTGCATGTTCGTCCAGATATGGCTTATATCCGAGCCGCAGATAATGCTCGATACGGGCTTGGGTGAAACCCTCAACCTCATGAGGATCAAGCTCTTTTACTATCTTTGACCGTTTTCTGCTCATTCAAGCTCCATTTTTTCTTATCTCTTTTAGGCGCTTACAATCTGTCAAGAGGAATTTTCGCAGAAAGCAGAATCAAGTACCTGTTTTCAGATACTTAGATGATGAGGGGGTATGATGAGCATTCAGAATGTTGAATTTGTTTGGTCATAGAAAAAAGCCTCCACAGGGGAGGCTTAGATTGGTGCAGAAGGCGGGACTCGAACCCGCACACCCGTTACAGGCACAAGATCCTTAGTCTTGCGTGTCTGCCAATTCCACCACTTCTGCTAAAAGTTTATTCGCCCTGGGCGGGGGTTACAGGAGTTTCAGCCGGGGTAGCAGCAGGTGTTGCCGGTGCGGCAGGAGCTTCAGTATCCGGGATCTGTTGTTGGCGTTGTTGGACATCACTAAGAGTACCGCCACGCAGATCTTTTACTAGGAAGGCAAGCAGGATGCAAGATGCGGCGAAGATAAGCGCAAGAATCTGGGTCCATTTCTTCAGCATTTGGGATGCACCGCTACCGCCAAATACATTCATAGCTGCTCCGCCAAGGTTAGCATCCAAGCCACCTTTGGAGGTTTGAGCGAGGATCACCAGCACCAAGGCGACGCTGATAATCACATGAACGATCAGGGCTATTGTGTATAAAACCATTTATATATCCTTAAATCTGTGTTTCAATGTATATGTTCGAGCACTCAAATTTGACTCGCTGTTTCTGTCAACATTTTTTTTGGGATTGAGACCAGGATCATCGCCAGGAGCATCAAAAAGGCTCCCCCTAGATTTCGCACATGAATAGCTTCACCCAGGATCAAGAATGAACCGATGAGGGCAAAGACTCCCTCCAGGCACAAGATTACCGCGGCGGCGGCAGGATCTGCCTTCTGTTGAGCTTTAATTTGCAGAGTGTAGGCTATGCCGACACTGATCAGACCTCCATAGAGGATTGGTAACAAGGCGGTGGAAAACCCCTGATAGTACACCGGATCCAGAATCCCACCCTGGTGGTGGTACAGCCTCCAGATTATCGCTGATATGCCAGATAGCACTGCGCATACGGAGAATTGTCCCAATGCAAGTTCTCCAGTAGATTGGAGCTTGCTATAGGTATTCACGAGTTGAACGTGGATCGCCCAAAACACGGCTGAAAAGAGTACCAAGAGATTTCCGAAAGAAGCGGTGATGCCACCAATGCTGTTGATCAGTTACATTCCCGCTTGT
>JAHDQK010000008.1 GCA_018433885.1 Candidatus Cloacimonadota bacterium | reverse complement strand
GGGCATTTAAAAACTACGTTAAAGCTTTCCGGCTATCCGTAAATACCACGCCGGGTGACACTTTCGAAAAGGTTAAAGTTTTGTTTCATCGCACATTACACTCTTTATAAATAGGTTTCTGTTATCACAATGTCGAATGTAACAGGGCTGTAAATCCTGTCAAGCGCAAAAAAGAAATTTTTTTGTAGTGAAGAGGTGAGATGTGGAAATGTATGCACATATTCAGAAGATAGAGCGCGGGAGGCGGAGTTTGTCCCTCTTGTTTTGGGATGGCATCCCCATTCCGCGCCGGAATCGGCATCGGGTGCCGTTGCAGTCCGCACTGCATGGAGACGGCATGGGCACCGGTTTGGGGATAGGGGTTCGGGCTTCCATTGTTGGGGCATGGGGTTCGAAATTAATAAGGTTTCAATGTGATGTTTGTTATGATTGGTTTTATGTATTGTGTCGCCCATGAAGGGCTTTGGTGGTGTGCTTGGCAGGTAACGAGGGGCTTCGCTGCGCTACGCACCCTCGCTATGATCGGTGTCGCCCCTGGTGGGGCTTTTATGGAAGATTCCATATATTTGTTCGCCCACAAGGGAACAAAAAAAGCCCCGGAAAACCGGGGCTTAGGATCGGGTATTAAGGGTTTATTTCAGGGCAGAGAGTTTGGTTCTCAGTTTCGTGCGTTGGTTTTCCGCATTAATGCGGTTGCTTACGCTTACATTGCCGCTGAAGTTTGGTTGAGCGCGATCCAGGTCACGATAGGTGGAGGATGTAACTTTGAAGAAGCTTGCATCCTCATCCGCGGGTACGTAACTGTTATCATAGATAGTGGTGGGAACCACGTCTGTGAAGTTGTAAGGATCGTTGGAGGCATATACGTTGTAGGAATAAGCATAGGGTACAGGTGGCCATTCCAGAAGGGCAGCGGCGGAATCCAGAGAGATTTCGGGCTGAGGAGTGGCGGTAGATGCAACCATGCTATCGCTATCCAGGAAGAAGATCACGTTCGGGAAGTTTGCCGAGGATAGGGTTCCGGTGGGGTTGGTGTGGTCCACGAATTCGGAATCTTCACGTTGGTAGCGGGTGCGGATTCTTCCAGCGGGGTCGGGAGTTATGAGCCAGAGGTTATCCTGGGTCCATTCACCCATCCAGGTTCTGCTAGTACGGATGGCGAGGTTGCCACCGGTATAGCTGAAGGGAGTGATGGGGATCTGGATGTAGTTCATGCCGGCGGCAAAATCGATCTCGCCGTCGAACACGAGGCTATAATCCGCCCAAGGCAACCAGCCCGCGCTGAGATCTTCTGCGGTGGTATTTTGCATCCAGATCTGGATCTGTCTGGTTTGCGCGGTGGTGAAGCTATTGGTATAGATCAGGGCTTCGATGGTTCCGGAAGTAGCCTGGATTTCGCTGGCAAGATACACGGTTTCTGCCACGAAATCTTCATAATACATATCGAAGGGATATGCGGTAGTTCCCAGGGTAGAGGCAGGATCACCTACATAGAGGATGTTCATGGTTTCGGGATACACGGTCACCAAGATCGGAGCGGAGCTATTGTTTGCGGGTACCAGGTCGCCATCGGCGCTGACTTCGGCGATGATCGCGATATCTCCATCGGTAGCAGGGGTCCAGCTCAGTTCATGAGTGGCGGTGTTTCCGGCAAGCAGAGGAGTGGTGATCGAGGCAGTAGCCAGAGGCATGAGGGTAACTTGATCTTTGATGGTGATGGTGTAGGCGTTGATATCGGTGGCGCCGAGGTTTGCCACGGAGACGTCGTAATTTGCAGGGCTTGCTACCATGGCAAGGGTATCTCCGGTAAAGCCGCTAAGAGCGATATCGGTATCCGCAGGTATGAACAGACTGATGTCGTCCACAGCCACGAAGTCGTTATCGGCGTTCGAATAGGCATGCCAACCAAAGTAGTAAGTACCGGTGGTGGCAGGGGTGAAGGGCAGCAGGAGGGTGGTGAATTCTGCCTGAGTGATGTTGTTGTTATCCCAAAGCGGGGTGTTGGCAGTCATTCCAGCGATGGTAGCTTCGGTGCCGAAATGTACTTTCAGGGCTTCGGGAGCGCCTTCCCAACCTGGAGCTTTCATGGCGAAAGACAGGGTGTAGAGCTGTCCGCCTTCCAAGGCGAGGGGAGGAGTGATCATCCATTCGTCCTTGGCATAGCTGCTGTGATAATATACCACGGCGGCATTGGGCAGGGAGTTTGCGCCGACGTTTTCGCCAGCTTTCCAAGCCCGGGCATTAGTACCGGTGTGGGATTCGAAGAGGGTCCAGTTTGCGGGCATGGCACCTACGGCGATAGCATCGAAGTTTTCGGTATAAGGATTATCGGCATCCACCACGACGGTGGGATCATCTTGAATGGTAAACCAGAAGGGGGTTTCTTGGAGGGCAGAGCCTTCAGTGTTGTAGGCTTCCACTGTCCAATACCAGCGTTCGTTATAGTTGAAGGATACTGCGCCATCTACAACGGGATTGAAGCTGGCGGTCTCTACTTCGAAATAGAGATCGTCATAGAGGTTTTCTGCTTCTGTGGACATGTAAACGGCGTAGTAATCCGGAGTTCCGCCATCAGCGCCAGGGGTCCAGCTGAGTTCGAAACCAGTGGCAGGAATGCCGGCGGCTTCGTTGGCGGGGCTTACCAGCACGGGGGCTCCGGGAGCTACTACAACGATCGGCTCCGCATTCAAGTTCAAGAGGAAGGTAACAGCCTGTGGGCTGGGCCAGGTGGAAATGAGGACGGAATAGGTTCCAGCCGCGAATTCGGTATCCGCCAGAGTTGCTGTGGAGCCGTAACCGCTTACTGCCAAAGCAAGTACAGGAGCCGGTGTGGCTACGCTGGGAGCGCTATTTACGAAGATCATGCCGATATAGGTGCCATTGGTGGCGGTCAGAGTTCCGCTAAGCATGCTGGGTTGATCCAGAGTGAATTGCAGAACCATATCGTCGCCGCCAAGGTAGTAGCTGGCAGGGCTTACCCAGGAGGATTCGTAGTCATCGCCATAGAGGGCGGTGTTGTCGGCAAAATCCACCAAAGGCAGGGTCACGAAATAGGGGTTCTGGTAGGTGGAACCGGCAGGGCGCAGATAGCCTTCACCGGTAAGGGTTACGGTAGAGCTGCCCCCAGTATAGTTGATCAGGATGCTGCCATCGTTGGTTTCAACTGCGGTGGGAGCATATTCCACGGTGAAGGTGGCAGTTTCGCCGGTAGCGAGGTTCATGCTTTCCGGAGCTACGGGAACGGAGATGGAGTATTGCGCTGCACCTTCGGTGATTTCGATATCACCAAGTTCCAGCACGCCCACGCCGGTGTTGCTGATGGTAAATACTTGGGTGGCGGTGGTGCCCAGTTCGACCTGCCCGAAATCCTTGCTGGTGGGGCTGATGCCGAAGATGGGTGCGCTGGGGGTTTCGCGGATCATTACGTTGTCGATATCCACATAATAATCTCCAGCACCCCAAGTGAGCAGGAATTTAACCATGATTGAGCCGGTTTCGTAAGCGGAAAGATCCACTCTGGTATTGGCGAAAGCATTGCTGGTAACATGGTTGCTCTGATCGATGGTATATACGGTGGTGTATGTGTTGCCGCCATCCGTGGAGACCTGGACATCGATCTTGTCGTTTGCGCCAAGCGTGGTTGCATTGGCGGGAAAACCTGAATAGTTCACGAAACGGTAGTCGAACTTAAGCTCGGCATTGGGAACCATGGGGCCAACCGGCGGGGTTACCGCGGCAGTATTGGAGCGTAATAGAGGGTTTCGGGTTGTTATCATTTGTATAAAAACCGGGGAGAAGAAGGCGCAACTTTCCTGTGCGGGGATCCGGTAAACATTCCCTGCGCAATAATTTGAGGTGTCTAACCTCATACCGTAAGCTGCACAACTCAAAAAAATATCACCTTTACTCAAATACCGGGCTTAGGGAAAAGCACTATATACCCTGCTTTGAGGTATCTGAAACGCATTCGGTATATATATCTAAGTGTTTGGATAGCATGGTGGTAACTCCAAACAATTAGCCATAAATACTTTGCGTGGGCAACAATTATCGGGGCTAAGAGCGGTGTCAAGAAAATAAGTGACGAGGTTAGTCCGGAATAGAGAATCACCTTGGAGACAGCCGTATTGTCCGGAGGTTAGGTTTAGCCATAAATTAGGGAAAGGGGTAGCCACCGGGCTCTTTATTGATTTTTACTTAATTAATTTCTTGACAAGATTAGCAAGACTCATTATTATGTATCTGGCATTTGGTTTAGCCTAATAATATCTGAGAGGTCAAGTTATGGAACAGCCGTTGTATGAGATCGCAGAAAAAGGGAATCTGATCGAGCTATCTTATAAGGGGCGCAGTCATCTCATTCGCCGGAACCGGGGTTGGGATTATCTTCTGGAATTGGTGCGGCATCCGGGTAAGGTTTATGACGCCCGGTCCTTGATGCAGGTGGGGCAAAGCATCCCGGCAGAGTATCAGGCGCTGGCAGGTTTGGACAAGGAAAGTTTGGAGTTACAGGGTCTATATTGTCACGATTATAGCAGTTGGTTGCCCATGAGCGACCGTCGGAGCATCGGCGATGTAATAGCCCGTTTGAAGCGTTTGGTGGTGTTGGAAGCGGAGCTGCGGGTAAATAACAACCTTGCCGCTTTGGATGATGTTCTTCAGGAGAAACAGCAGTTGCAGGAGTATCTTGGGGAAGTGTTGAAGAACGATGGATCGATCCGCTGTTTCCCCAGTAACGAGGCACAGGCGGTTAAGGCGGTAAACAAAGCCTTGCGGCGTTGCATTAAAGGTATCGAAGAGCTTGATCCGGAATTGGGGAGCCATTTCCGGGAGCAGGTGAAGACATGGAATCAGGTTATGTATCTGGGTTAGGGATAGTTCTGGAACATGCTAGGATTACTGTCGCCGGATAGAGCGAGCGGAGTTCATTGATGTAGCATCTCAGGGTACAACGAATCCATTCCCGGTATTGGCAGTCCAGAAAGAAGCCGGAGCCTGGTGGAGGGGACAACTAGGCATCAGGGCTTAGTATGATTTTTGGGACAAAAGAAAAGCCCCGGCAGAAGCCGGGGCACTGGTATTTGATGCGGGATTATCCGCGGAGTACTTTACTTACTGTCTGCTGCGCGCAGCTTTGTCCATCTCTTCTTGCGATTGTGGTTGTTGCATCGAGAGGGGTTGCGCAGAGATAGATCTTGCGGTACCCGCCTTGGCGATAACTTTGAAGAACTTCTTGCTGGCAGCCGCGCTGCTGTATGTGGGAGCGGTTACGGTTGCGGCCAGAGTGTATGGTCCTTCCGGAGCATCAGCGGCCATTACTTCATAAGAAGTGGCATAGGGAATAGCATCCCAATTCAGAACCACGTTGCTGCCCACGGTGCTGATGGTTACTTCAGGAGTATCCAGGCTAGCAGGTTCATAGATGGGAGGCCCGATGAAGTCATCCAAGAAGAAAGACAACTGATCTAGTCCTGTATATCTAACTGCCAGATACAAGATGGCATCGCCATAGCTATCCAGGTTGTAACTCTTCTGTAAATATGCACCCAGGTTAGTGGTTCCAGAGTCTATCATGGTAAATGATGCTGGGTTAGTATCTGTTGTTGAGATCAATACCTGCCATGGCTCCACATAATAGGTGCCGCCGGATCTCATCCAGAAGCTGATATTGTCTGTGGTAGCGCTTGTTACTTGCAAGGGAGGTGTAATCAGCCAATCATCATTAGCCAGAGAGGAGGATTCCCATCTAACTTTGGCGGCTCGGTTACCAGTACGAGGATTCTCGGCAACTGAAGCCCAGACTTGAGCACCGCCATCGGCATTGATGACAGTCCAGTTTGCCGGGATCACACCGCCTTCGAAGCCTTCGAAGAGGATGCCTTCTTGATAGACATTGAAGGCCATCGGGTCTGTTGTATTGTTTCCGGCTTCGGCATCATCGGCAACATATACTTCACCGTAGATATCCATTGCGCCAAGACTAGTGGGATTCCAGGTGAATTCCACAGCGTTTGTAGCATCGGCTGCTAGCGGGTCGGTGAAGCTCTCTTGCCCCAGGATGGCGCGTGTTGTCACACTCTTGAGATATACGGTGTAGTTGCTCACGGGTTCGGTGCCGTTGTTTTTCACGGTAACGGTGTGAGCAATTGGAGTATTTTGGAAGCCATAAGACATACCGGTGAGAGATACCACAGACATATCGGTATCCACCAGTTCTTTCATATAGATGTTGTCCAGATACCAGTAGTTGATCGAGTAGCTATCTTCACCAGCGGCTACGAAGCGAATCTTGAAGACGCGGTTTGCAGCGTAGGCGGAGATGTCATAGGCATAGGTAGTCCAGCCTAGATCATCATCCAGAGAGCTGTAGCTACCCAGAGTGTTCCAGGCGCTGCCATCCCATACTTCCCAGGTCATGGTGTTTTCAGCATCGGTGCTGTAGTTATTCAGGTACAGATCGAAGCTGAACTGCACACTGGCGATACCGGTGGCGTCGAATTCATAGCTGGCAAGAATGCTGGAATAATCAGTAACTCGGGGGCTCCAGCCAAAGGAAGCGGAAGGAGCAGGATTACCCGTGGTGGTATTCATTCCCCAGTTTGAGCTACCGATGGACCACATATTGGTATCATAACCAGAGCTTGCCCAGTCTTCCAGGAAGGGCAGAGCGATGGGATCAGCCGGAGGGTCAACGGTTACAGGAATTGTTCCGGATATTGGGCCATTGGCACTATAATGCACAGCTTGCGCAGCGTAGTCATAGGTGTCTGCAGCCAGGCCTTCATCTAGATAAGTGTAGGCGGCAACGATTTCGCTGTTGATCTGGACACCGTCACGATAGACATTGAATCCGCGTAATACGCGGTCAACATTACCATTCATGCGGGCTTTGACGGGGCTGTTGCGCAGGGCTTCATCGGTCATTTCGACGTTATTTACTGCTACGTTCTGTAACACAACAGGGCGTCTGCCAGCCATGATGCGAGCGGCATCAGCGAAGTGAGCATGGATCAACCAGTTTCCAGCAATGCTGTAAGCAGTAAGAGTATTCCAGGTGCCACTCAGTTCCAGAACGTTTCCGCGACCGTTAACAGCGGTGAGACCATCGGTGGAAGCGGGGAACACGTCAAGCATTCCGGTGGATAAGTAGCCCACGTAGATGGCGTCAGTGCCGGTGATGGGAACAGGAGTAGTGAGGGCAACGTAGTTCCAGCCAACGGTGAGGTCGCTTACTGTTTCTTCGTGAACCATGGTGAGAGGAGCGAGATCGGCATCAGTACCGGTCCAGACCTTTACTGAAGTGATGAGTTGGGGTTCTTCAGCGATGTGAATC
>JAHDQK010000079.1 GCA_018433885.1 Candidatus Cloacimonadota bacterium | reverse complement strand
TGACCACTGGAATGAGATTGGAAAGAATGCAATTGGTCGCTTGGCCTAACATAGAATGTGAGAAACGAGGACTATAAGATGTTCTCAAATAACCTGAGAAACAATGAGTTGGAATTTACACCAACATTTGGGACTTAACATGTTTCGAATGCCGACTTCGCAACTAATGAATAGTACACATGAATATAGTCTTTAAGTTATTGATCAAAGGAGATGATATACGATGACGTACATTAATATAATATGGATTCCAGCTGCTGCAGCTATAACGATTCTGTTGATAAACCACTTTGTTTATTCAATAAAAAAATTGAATGTGCACAAAACTTATTACCCAACTATAAAAATCCATGCCACTACAACTCCAAGCAGAATAGAGATTATCAGTGCTATTAAACTACTTTATTTACATGGGAAAATCCGATCTGTCTACATCACAGAACAGTATGTCAGTTTTGAAGATGATATTCCACTTTTATCAGGAAATATCTACTATATTCTATTTCGGGAACCATGTGTACTCTCCTACAGGGGGAAGACCCGCGTTTACGCAATTGATAAGAAGAAATTGGCTGATATAATATTTTTCTTTGGCTCTCTTTCAAACTAGAAGAATTCAAAGTCCTTATATCCATAGGCAAGTATCAGCAGGGATTTGATGACATTGTTAACTGCTTCAGCTTTGGCATTGCTGATATGATACTTGAACCAGTTAAGCAGGATGTTTAGTCTGATTCTTATCTGTTTAGTTAGTTTAATAAAAGGATTACAAACGCTTCTTTCCGCTGCATTGCACCGTCGATTAGCAACCATGCATCCCAATACAATGTGACCTACAATTGGCTTAATACCAGTATCTACCCAGGTAATTTTCATAATCTCTTGATTGATTTTACCCCAGCTAACCCTGGTGTATATCGGGACACCTTATGGCTATATAGTAACGCGCATTTAGCCCCAGTATATGCGGTAGAACTACAGGGTACATGTCTTTATGTGCCGCCCACAGAGCCAATGGACCTAACCGTTAATCTTGATGGGTTTGATATGCTATTGAATTGGACACCAGTTACTCAAGATATTTACAACAATCCGATATCTGTCTCATACTACTTCTTGTATGGGAGTAACGTTCCCGATCCAGAGCCCATAAATCAAGTGTTTCTAGGTTATAGCACAAGTAATTCTTTCCGTCATCTCGGGGTCAACCTACCCGGCACAAACGTGATTCCTCCTCGGAATATGTTCTATACTGTTACTGCTGTTGTGTGGTATCCTGATCGACAGCGGTTAATGAATCTATCAAAATGGGTAGGCACAAAGGACCGACTCTTTATAGAAGACTATCTGAAACCATAAAATTATCTGCGTGAAAAGAGTTAGAGAAATATGCAATTTGGGTAACCGAAATCTGCAAATGCCAAAGCCAATAAAATTCTGGCATCGGACAATCCCTACGCCGGCTTTGCTCCCCTCTTGCAAGCCTCGAACACCAGCATCAGCCTTCCGATGGATACTGCGCGCCGCTTCTTCAAAGTGGTTGCAGTAAAAGAAATTCCCGCAAAACGGAACTAATACCAAAGACTATCGATCAGGGCGGATTCATTTCCGCCCTTTTTAATTCACACACCCATTCCTCGAAGCAATCGCCAAGCTGAGCCGAAGCAGTGAGCACTGCACGAAGTCTGCTTTGCAACCGCTTCGCCAAATGGGCTTGAGTTTTCAGAGGTCTCAGAAACTTGCAGAAATGGGCTTCATACCGTCCACTGTCGCCACTGGACGGCCTGAATGCCGGAGAGATATTCCCAGTTACTCCTCAATCCGCCTCACGAGGGATAAAGAACCTGTCAAAGCGCTTCACCAGATAGAGCCGGATCGCCAGATAATCTGTCAGGCAGACTCCCGAAAAGATGGCGATCATGATCATCATCTGATATTTGATTGCGACCAAAGGGCTGGCTCCTCCCAAGATCTGCCCCGTCATCATCCCGGGAAGACTCACCACTCCCATGGATGCGACACTAAGCAGCTGAGGCAGAAGCGAAGCATACATGGCTTTCCGGAATGTGGGCAGTGCCGCTTCCCAGAGATTAGCCCCCAGGCTGATGCGCGTGTAATACGCCCGCCAATTGTCACTCAAGCCATTCTCAAAGCGTTCCAACGCCAAGGCACAGCTATTCATGCTGTTGCCTAGCACCATGCCATAGATTGGGATCGCATACATCGGTGCAAAAAGCGGATCCGGCTTGATGATCATGATCAATATCCACGGCATGATGATCAAGCTGGTGGAAAAAAGTGCCATCGTGAGGATGGGCATAAGGATCTTGCGCTGAAATCCGAGCCGACCCTTCAGGGTGAAGATGGCATTTGTGATCATTACCAGCATCCACAAAAGGGTCAGCCAACCGCTTTCCTGATTGAAAAGAAATTGGAGCCAGACCCCCATCAAGCTGAGCTGCAAGATCATCCTAGCAAAGGAGATAAATAGCTGTTTGGAAAGCTTTAGCTTAAGATGCGAAAAGATCAAGAGCGGATAGAGCAACAAAAGCAGGGCAAGTGCGAGACTGAGATAACTGATATCCATTAGTTCTGCTCCTTATTGTCGATTACTCTGCCGCCTTCCAATCTCCATGATCTGCTCCAATGCTTTTGCCATAGCGGATCGTGGGAGATGGCGATGACTGTGCCGGGGAAATTGTCAAAGATACATTTGGAAATAATCCCTGAGGTTTCTTGGTCCAAAGCAGAACTGATTTCATCCAATAACAAGATCTGTGGCCTCAAAAGTAGCACACGAATGAGAGCAACGCGCTGTTTTTCGCCACCTGAGAGCAGATCAGCCTTCTTGTCGAGATACTTGATCGGCAATTGAAAGCTCTCAAAAAGTGAGGCAGTTCTTAGGTCTCGATCTTCATGGTCATAGGATTTTATCGCAGCGTAAGTTAGGGGCTCATTAAGCACCTCCTGCACCGTCCCTTCACCCAGAAAAGGTTCTTGCATCACCATGCAGATCCGAGTCCTGAGAACCTGCGGTGGATAGGCTTTAAGGGGAATGCCCTCAAAAAGGATCTCACCATCATAGCTTTGATTCATCAGATTAAAAGTATTTAGCAGCGAACTTTTGCCGCCTCCTGTGGGTCCGATGATGATGATCCTTTCATCGCTTTGGACGCGAAGCGATAGATCCCTCATCAGAGTTAGATCCTTGTGATACAATCTTTTGATGTCTATAGAAAGCAGATTTGGCATTGTCTCTCCTATGCTAAAATGAAGATAAATCTTATGATTCATAAATTAAGATTCTGCTCTGCCTTTTCTGTCAAGCCAATACTTGGCATGACGATTAGGCGCATTGCCGACATAGATGAATACTATAAAGAGTCACTTAAAGCTGCAAATAGCGATCAATGGACAAAATAGATAAGTCGCGATAGAAAAAAATATCCAAATGCATTTGAAGAAAAACACTTGGCCATTGTTTTTAGTAAATTTAACTGACTCTTTTCATTTTCAGGCATCTCTGGAACTAGCAGACATGGGTGAATCTTGTTCCCCCAAATCCCCTTTTCACTTGACGAAAATACCCCGCTTTCAGAGAATGCTTGGACGCGGTTAAATCTGCGATTAAAGCTAAGGAGTTCCCCATGTTACCAGGCGGAAAGAATATGAATCAGCTGATGAAGCAAGCCCAGAAGATGCAAGCAGAAATGATGAAATCCCAACAAGAGCTGGAAAGCAAAGTGTTTGAGGCATCCTCCGGTGGCGGGATAGTAAAGATTGGCATGACAGGCTCTTACGAAGTAAAAAGCATCAAGATTGATCCCGAAGCAGTGGATCCGGAAGATGTGGAAATGCTGGAAGATCTGATCCTGGCTGCGCTTCAAGAAGCCCATAAACAAGTGGCGGAAGCCAGCAACGACGTAATGGGCAAACTCACCGGCGGATTGAAGATACCCGGCCTCTTTTAAGTTATAATGTATCACAGCGACAATCTGGACAAACTGGTCGAGAGCTTGGCGCGCTTTCCGGGCATCGGCAAGAAGACAGCCCAACGCTTGGCATGGCACCTTTTGGGTCAGGACAAAAGCTTTGCTTTTGAGCTATCGGAAACCATTAAGACCACGGTTGAGGCATTCAAGCCTTGCTCTCTCTGCCTGATGATCGCGGAAAGCGACCCGTGTCCTATCTGCTCTTCCATCGAGCGAAACCGGGATTTACTTTGCATCGTTGAGCATAGCGCAGATATCCAGATTATTGAAAACATGAATGAATATCATGGCTTATACTTCGTTTTAGGGCATCTGCTCTCCCCCATTGATGGTTTTGGTCCCAATGAGATCAATTCCGAAAGTCTGAAGGCCCGCATATCAGAGCTCAAGCCCCAAGAGATCATCCTGGCGTTGAAACCTTCTTCGGAAGGAGAAGCCACGATTCACTTTATCTGGGAAATCTTAAGAGATAGCGGAATCCGCATCACCCGGCTCTCCACCGGATTACCCTTTGGGGGAGATCTGGAGTATAGCAGTAGCAACACCCTGCGTAGCGCATGGACCCGGCGCTTTAGTGTATAATTGGTATGTTTACAGGAATCATAGAAGCTACTGCTCCGATTTTGGCGATTTCCAGCAAAGCAGGCGGTAAGTATCTGAAAATCAGTCGTCCGGATTTCTTCTCCGATATTAAAATCGGCTCGTCCATTGCCTGCAATGGGATTTGTCTTACGGTGTTGGAGTTTGATCCGGCTTCCTTCACCGTGCAAGTGATGAATGAAACACTCAGCAAGAGCAGCGCGAGCATCTGGCGCAATGGGGATATCTTGAATCTTGAACGCGCACTCAGATTGGGCGACCGTCTGGATGGACATTGGGTAATGGGGCATATCGACCGGGCAGTGAAGTTCTTGCGCAAAGAACAACGTGGAAGCACTTGGTACTATCATTATGAACTGCCTTCTCAGGATCGGCAACTTATGATTCCGCAAGGCTCTATCGCCATCAATGGCGTCAGCCTCACCGTGGCTTCGCTCACCACCAGGGATTTTGCCATAGCCCTCATCGAACACAGTCTGCAAAATAGTAATCTACCGCAAGTGAAACCGGGTGCGCTGGTGAATCTGGAGTATGATGCTCTGGGGAAATACATGCTAAGGAGGGATTTATGAGGATAACAAAAGCACTTCTCATGGTAATGTTGCTTTTCAGCGTTTTCGGATGCGGTAGCAAACGCAATCCCACCGGGGGCGATGCCGATACCGAAAGACCCACCGTAGTCTCGAGCTCTCCCGCGGAGTTTGGTGAAATCAAGAACAACACAATCGAGATCGACTTTTCCAAAGCGATGGATAAGGCATCCATCCCAAACGCCATCTATTTCTACCCACCACTGGAAAACACTCGCATATCTTTGAATAGAGCAACTTTAAAGATAGATATCCGGGAAGATTTGAAGCAGGATTCTTTTTTCTATGTGATCCTCAGCTCCCGGCTTAAAGATCTGCGAGGTAACGCCTTGGATAAAGAGCATACGCTTGTGTTCCGCCAAGGAAATCCCAGCTCCGCTAGTGTCTCTGGCATAATCAATTATGAAGATATCAAAGATGCTGAAGCTAGTATCCGATACTCACTTTTTTCCGCAGATTCACTTCTGGTAATGATGGATGAGCTTTCTGGAGGAAGTTATCAGCTTTCGAATCTGAACCCTGCTGAATACAAGTTACGCGCCTATATCGATAAAAACCTTAATGGGCGATATGATACCAGTGCGGAACCTTTCTTCGAACAGAGCTTTTCCGCCACGGGACGCACTACAATGGATATCAATATGGCGTATGTGGATACTACGATGGCTCAGATCCGCAAGGTGAATCAACTAACCTTGCAGGAATTGGAGATCGAGCTTAGCGAGCCCCTCCAAAGCCTGGAGTATGTGGAGATAATCGACCCTGCCAGCGAACAAGAGCTGGTTATCCTGCGCCGATATCTGGTAAACGACAAAGTGTATCTGCTCACGGCAAAACCAGATACGCTGTCTTATACCATCCAGATGCGCAATCTGAAGGATCTCAAGGGCAACCAAAGCCCTAGTTCAGGATACAAGTATAAACCGAATCGAAATATCGGTGAGAGCCCTCTGCGCTTGCTTGCCATATCCCCACGTAATGGAGCTACCGTGGCAGACCTTCAACCGGAGATCACACTGGAGTTTTCCCGCATCGTGTTACCAGAAAATCTGAAACTGAACCTGATAGCCTCAGATAACCAAGAAGAGGCAGAGTGGGAAATCATCAGGAACCAGGGCAGAAAGCTCACACTACGTCCCAAGCGCGCACTCAACAACTACCGCTCTTATCAGGTAATAATTCATAAGGAAACAAAGGACTATGTTGGAAACACTCTGGACACTGCAAGGGAATCCGTGTTTCTGCCGATAAAACGTTAATGGAGAAAGATATGAAGATAATCCAGATCGTGGGTGCAAGACCCCAATTCGTAAAACTGGCGCCACTTTCCCGCGTGATTCGCGCTGCCGGGCACGAAGAATTGATCATCCACAGCGGTCAGCATTATGATATTCAGATGAACGAAGTGTTTTTCAGAGATATGGAGATACCCGCTCCGGATTTCAACTTGAGTGTGGGTTCTGGAACACAGGGAGTGCAAACCGGAGAGATTCTGGCACTGGTGGAACCAATTTTGGAGAAGCAAAAGCCAGATATGGTAATCGTCTATGGAGATACTAATACAACTCTGGCGGGAGCGCTGGCAGCGGTAAAACTGGGCATTAGAACCGCGCATGTGGAAGCCTGCCTAAGAAGCTTTAACCGCAGTATGCCGGAAGAAATCAACCGCATTGCCACCGATCATATCTCCGATGTCTTGCTCGCTCCCACCCAAAAAGCAATGGAAAATGCCGCGAATGAGGGTTTGAAAGATAAATGCCGGTTGGTTGGAGATATTATGGTAGATTCATTGGCTTTTGGTATTTCCAAAGCCCGCCGGGAGTCCAAAGTGATGCAGGAATTGAAACTTACAGTGAATGAACCATTCTTCTTGCTAACCCTGCACAGACCCTACAACGTTGATGATCCCAATAAACTTCATCACATCCTCAGCTCTCTGGATTCGCTTGATACAAAGGTCATTTTCCCAGTGCATCCGCGGACCCGCAAGATGTTGCAAAGCATGGTGGATCGGCAGTTTAAGAACATTCACTTCGTTGCCCCTCAAGCATATCTGGACTTCCTGATTCTGACGGATAATTGCAGTATGATACTCTCTGATAGCGGAGGAATCCAGAAGGAAGCTTATATCCTTAAAAAACGCTGTGTGACCCTGCGTCCAGAAACCGAATGGGTAGAAACTGTTCAAAGCGGCTGGAACATGTTGCTGCCTCCGGATAGCTCCGCCTTTCCTGATGCAATTAAAGACTTTAGCCCACCGGAAAGTCATCCGGATATCTTTGGCAAGGATGTGTCGCAGAAGATACTCAGGGTAATTGAGATTGATAATTAGCTGAAGCAAGTGGATAGAAACCTGATTTTGCTGATAGAATAGGTGTAACTGACCACCTGTGTGGATATGCCATGTGGATACGCCTCCTGGCGTGTGAATGTACAAACTTCATCCTGAAGTTCGCCTTCTTAACAGGTAGGAGTCTTATCACTCCGTTCTAACGGTGGGACGCCGTTTCTTCTCTCGCTGCGAAGCAGCCCATCTACTGCCGTAGGCACCCATTTCTTGCTGATGGCACCTATTCCGCTACAAAGCAGCCATCACTCATCTCAATGATTCTTTCGGCAAAGGCCGCGTAGTGATCATTATGGGTTACCATCACGATGGTGCGTCCATCATGATGCAGATTTGCCAAAAGTTTCATCACTTCTTCTCCGTTATTGCTGTCCAGATTTCCCGTGGGTTCATCGGCTAGGATCAAATCAGGGTCGTTGATCACACAGCGGGCGAGACCTACCCGTTGTTGCTGCCCACCGGATAGCTGATGCGGAAAATGATCCTTTCTGCCTTCCAGTCCCAATTGCTTCAGCATTGACAGCACCTTATCCTTGCGCAGAGAGGCATTTACTTTTTGATACAGCAGTGGTAGTTCCACGTTCTCAAATACGGTGAGTGAGGAGATCAGATTGAATTTCTGGAAGAGAAAGCCGATGCTTTGCCGCCGCAGTCTATTACGCTCTTTCTCGCTTAGCCCGGATGCTTTCTTACCGGATAAGATCAGTTCACCTTTGCTGGGGCGATCCATCAAGCCCATGATATTTAGCAATGTGGTCTTGCCGCAGCCGGAAGGACCTTTGATGGCGATGAAGCTGCCCTTTGTGATGCTCAAATCCAGCTCATTCAGAGCGGTGGTTTCCACGGTATCGGTGCGGTAAATCTTGCTTAGCTTTTGAAGTTCTATCATTGCTTGCTCCTTAATCTGCTTGTAGATAGCGGGTGGGATTTGCTTTAAAAGCTCTTTGGATATTGATATGCAAAGGGATGAATACTACTGATGCCATCACCAGGATGGACAGGGGATAACCTAACCAGACGGATGCAGCATGCAGGCTGAATCTATCGGCATAAAGCCTGATCAAGATGTTTGCCAGATACAAACCCACAAGTCCAGATCCGAGATAGAGATAGCAGTACTTTGTGAAATAAAGAAGCAAGATATCACCAAACTCCGCTCCACAAATCTTGCGAATGCTGATATCCTTCATCTGAGCATGGATGCTGACTGAGCTGACCGCGTATATGCCCATCACGGAAATCAGCACAACAAAGATCGCCATGAACAGGCTGATATCCTTGTAGATCCGATCTTGAGCATAAAACTCATCCTGACTCAACCCCACTTCCTGTGAACTGTAGCCAAAGACCCCTCCGCTTGCGGCGTCCGCAAAGAGCTCATCCAAAGAAGAGAGCACTTCTTGTTTGCGCCCTTCCTGCCAGGTAATCTGATAGTATTTGATTACTGTTGGATTAAAAATGTATATCAGAGGGATCATCTCATTACGGACGGAGAAATACCAGCTATCCTCCACAACTGCCGCCACTTCAGTCCATGTGTTATCTTCATTCTGGCCAAAGCGGAGTTTGCCGCCCAAAGGGTTCTCCGAGTCAAAAAATGCTTTAGCAAAGCTCTCGTTGATCACCACCCGGCTATCGGACAGGTCTGTGGGAATAGCCCCTTGTAGCACGCGGACATCTCTTGTGCTGAAGAAATCTGGCACTGTGCTACTCAGATAGGCTCGGATCGAAGCACTCTTGTCATCGGACATTATCTCAAGCTGAATCTCATGTAGTCCATTTAGATCGTCCACATTCTCACTCACCACGTTAAAATTGCTGACACTCTCCTTAGCCACACCGGGAATCTCGCGGATCCTTTGCCGGAGAACTCTGGAATCATAGTATGAAGACTGGGCTTCATCATTGACGGTCAGAAACTTGTATTGCACGGTATTCTGGGAGTCCCAGCCCCAATCCACATTTCGGATAAAGCTGTAATGCAGGGTCATCGCGAAAGAGGCGGCTATAAAGGCAAAGCTGATCAGCATCTGGATAAAGAGCAGAGTAGTGATTCCTCTAATCCGATGCCCACTGTGTGTAGCACTTTGTTCTACCATTATCCGGGAATAGTGCCAACTCATTATCAGTCCGGACAACACAGCCACGATAATCACAGTTAATCCGCTGTAGAGCGCATAGGGATTGCTGAACAAGCTGTAGCTGAGAATATCCACCCTGACCACAGACTGAAAACTGCTCATTGTGATCGCATACAGAACTATACCGATCAGTACCGCGAAGCCAAAATACAGTCCATATTCGCATAACATCTGCCTTAGAATCTCTGCTCTACCTGCCCCCATTGCGCGTCTGAAATAGAACTCATCACCGCGTTTCTTCCAAATTAGACCGATTATGATCAGGAAATTTGATATCGCCGTCAGTAACAGCATAAAGGAAAGCGCCAGGATCGAATAGACGTTCAGAATCGACATCGTGGGGGCGTCATCCTTTAGCCCGGGGATGAAATGGATCTTGTGAGTGGGATCAAGATGCACCCGCATCGTGCCGGTGTGACCAATCGCTGAGCGATATTGCTCCAGCGTTTTATTTAACTTGCGCTCCACCAGCTCGATATCCTCTTTATCGGGAATCCGCACCCGAACATGCCCGGTGAGATACCAGTCGTCCTCAGAAACGCTGTTGACCTCATCGTCGTTGTACCAAAGTGAATAATGATCGTGTTTCAAGTGCAGATTGCCCTTCAAATCAGAAAAAACTCCGCTGATATAAAATCTGGGGTTTTCACCCACGTAGACCTTTTTACCCACGGGATTGACATTCCCAAAGAAACTCTTCGAAAAACTCTCACTGATCAGGATCCCATTGCGGTCGCTGAGCAATGAATCAGGATTCCCATAGATGATCTTCATTTTGTAATGCTTTGGAAAACTGGCCGAGACAAATGCTCGTTCTTCCATCTGAAAAACCTTGCCGTCACAGCGTAGATTCACCGCAATGACACTAGGCCAATAGACGATATGCTCTTTGACTTCAGGTATATCCCTTAGCAACAGCGGTGCCGGAGGAAGATAGAAAGAAGCCGAAGATATCTCTCCCAGTTCAGGATGGACTTCACTGTACCTTAAGCGATACCACTCTTCGTAATTATCCGGGAGTTTATCGTAATCCAGATAATACAAGGAGTAGGATACCAAATGCCCCACTGCCGCAAGACTGATGGACAGTCCCAAAATGGCGATGGCGAAACTGAATCTCTCCTTCCCTATATGCCGGAAAGCAAGCTTTATGTACTGTATGATCACCTGGCCCCCTTGATGCGAATTATCTCTTTATCTCTGAATGCTTTATATGAAGATGTGATCACTCTTTCCCCCTCGTAAAGGCCTTCCAACACTTCTACTTCCCGGATATTGCGAAATCCTGTTCTAAGCTCGCGTTTACTTGCTCTATTACCGTCCTCGCTCAGCACATATACCCAATGCCCTCCCCCATCGCTAAGGTATTGACCTTGGGGCAGGTAAAGCACATCGTCCAAACTATCCGTAATGATCTCTATTGCCACCGACTGTCCCGACTTCATACTGGCAGGAATGTCCCCGCTTATATCAACCTGAATCTTATCCTGCACCAAACGAGGATGAACTTTGCTCACTCTCAGGATGATGTCTTCATTTTGATAGCGAATCCGTGCCTGAGCTCCTTCCGATAGTCGTGCCATATAGTATTGATCCACACTGCCTTTGATGTAGTAGCGGGTATTATCCTCCAGCACAGCTAATAGTGAACCCGTGCCGATGATCTGTCCCAGTTTGATGTCCATCTGGGTAATCTGACCATTCATCGGAGCTCTTACTTCCAGTTCATTGATCCGCTTGCGTAGTTGCCCCAGGTTAAGCTGAAGCTGATTTACCGCTCCCTCAAGCTGCATGAGTTGTTGCTCCCGAAACAGCGAATCCGTGAGTGCTTCTTCCTGCAGAAACGAATGCCTGGTCTGTGCGATCAGGTATTCCTCTTCTGCTAACACGTATTCCTCGACTGCAATAAAACCCTTTTGCTGCAGTTCGCGCTTTTGCTCGAAGTTGCGCTGCTCACGCTTTAAAGTGTTGAATGCTTCCGCTACCTTGAGCCGCTGACTCAGCCGGCTTTGATTGTTGAGAATGCGAGCATTGTTGAGGTTGTTCACCTGATCTGTTACAGAGGCTTCCTGAGCCAATAGGTTGAGCTTGAGATCATCATTGCTGAGCCGAAACATGACGTCACCTTTGTTCACATAGTCTCCAGCACTCACGTAGATGGCTTCCACCCTGCCACCGGTCATTGCTTCCACATTGTAGGTGCTGATTGGAGTTACCATGCCATCAGCGCTGAAGGAGCCTTCCATACGACCGCGGATTACCTGAGCGATCTGAATATCATCGCTTCTTACTGTAACAGTACTCAATGTCTTTGATAGCCATAGTTGAACAATAACAAATAATAGTAATATGCCAAGCAAGATGAGGATGATCCTTAGTTTCTTCCGTACTCTTTCGCCTGCTGGAATCTCTCTATCCATATCTTAATCTTCCTTTTGTGTACATTCCGGGTTTATGCCTGCACCGTGACACTATACTCTGCCATATTTGTTCTATGCCACACATACATACATCAGTAATTTGACCATGTTTCTTCGCATTGACTAAAATGGGAGTATGCAATCTCGCTCCGTCTAGGATAGCTCATCAAAGCGCAATTTTCACTATCTCAATACGCGCACAACTCTACTTTAATACGCATGGGGTCTTCAAAGAAAACAGCATAACAGTCTTCGCCGTTAGCGTAAGGATGTCGGTTTTCATAGAGGATGCTAATGCCCCGTGCTTTGAGTTCCACATTAATGGCATCGATGAGTTCTTTGCTCGCATGAAAGGCTAGGTGATTAAGTCCGCTACGGCAGCGATGGTACTTTGGTATCCGATGCCTCTCTTCAGTCTGAACAAAGACGATGTAACAATCACCGTTTTGGTAACTGATGCCCGCATCCCATTCCTGATATTTACTGTAACCTAAAAGGTCCAATAACCATCCCCAGAAGATCTTTGTGGCATCCAGATCGTCCACATAGATCTCCACATGATGCAAGAGACCAGTTTTAATCATCTTTCTTCATCTTTCGGCTAAGAGCTAGACCGCCAAAACCACCGATTACTGCCATATAAAAGGTAGTGTCTCAAAGGTTGGTGTAAAATAGGTAACGCCAGATGAAGAAAAAGGTTGAGCCGGATCCCGCACTTTGTTTTGATGGTTTAAACCCAAAAACTACCAGACAAGGAGAAGATCATGACTCAACCAAAGAGAAG
>JAHDQK010000039.1 GCA_018433885.1 Candidatus Cloacimonadota bacterium | reverse complement strand
TCAAAACAATGAAATTTACTAAAACTATGTCCAAGTGGTTTTCTGCAAATGCTTTTCGGATATCCTATTCTCTCTTAGACTTACCTATTTTGTCCATTGATCGCTATTTGCAGATTTCAGTGACTCTTTATATTGGGCATCTTCCATGCTTGCAAGTACATCCGCAGCATTCAGCAAACATAAATATATTGCTTGACAAGATAAGCCATACTAATACAGTGACATCGTGATTACTTGCTTTAAGTAACATAACTTGGTGTACAGGAGTAATGCTATGATCGGAAACAGAATTCGTGAAATGAGAAGTGCTCTCAAAAAAAAGCAGATTGATATCGCCCGGGATCTGAACCTCAACCCGTCCGCGATCTCTCAGATGGAAAACGACCGGATAAAGCCATCCTTGGAGAATCTACAACAGCTGTGGAGATACTACGGAGTGGACCTGCACTGGCTCCTCACCGGAGAGGGCAATATGTTCTCCGACAGCAAGGTGGGTATGGCAGAAAGCAAGAACAAAGGCTGGGAGACTCTGCAGAGCATGTTGAACAAAAGCTTGGAAGAGATCGCCAAGGCAAAAGTGGATCTGGTGGATTCTTCTGTGATCGACATCCCGGTGCAGGGCGAGATTGCCGCCGGACCCCCTGTGGAAAGCAGCCTGCCTCACACTGATACGATTTCCATCCGCCGCGGGCAGATCAAGGGTAATCCGGGTAATTTCATCAGCCTGAGAGTAAATGGCCACAGCATGGAGCCATCTTTGCATCACGACGACATCGTGGTGATCAATCAATGTAACGACTGGGTGAAGCTTTCTGGAAAGATCTGCGCCTTACGCATCGATGGTGCGATCACGCTGAAGATGATGACGATGGACGTGAAGACCCAAACGGTAGTATTGTTGCCGATAAACGAGGAATACAAGCCGATCCTGATCAAACCGGAGGAGCATAACGACCTCACTCTGATCGGGAACGTGGCATCGCTGTATCGGCGCTTTTAGTTAGTTTCTAGCTCCGCAAAGCAGAACCGGATTATTGATCTTGCATCAAATATCTACGACATTGCCGCGCTACCGATGTGTAGCGGGAGCAGGATATCAAGGACGCTGGAAACGGTCTCTAAAATCGCTCAGATCTATGATCTGATCGGCAAAACCATCGCCGAAATCATCGTCCAGGCTGGCAATCAGCATGGGGTAAGAGGATGTTAGCGCGCGCAGGTTTCTAAACAGATTCTCTCTTTCCGGCTTATTCAGCATATAATAAGGATCATCGATCATCAGAACTTTGGGAGCGATCAGCAGGGTACGCACAAAGCTCAGCATTTTCAGCTCTCCGGCATGGTAACAGACTGGTCTTTGGCTGATATCCAGATCCAGCCCAAAGGTTCGCATCCAGGAATCGATCAGTTCTCTGGTCTCATTTTCGTTAAGAAACGGATTCAGCCACCTCAGCGGCAGCATCAGGTTTTCCATCAGCGAGAGGTTGGATAACATGATTCCTTCATCGAAAATATAACCAAAACTGCGAATCTGCGGCTCTTTTTGCAAGAAGTCGTTGATTCCGGTATCATCGATCCGGATTTCTCCCCCCCAAATCTCATCCAAGCCCACGATCGCATTTAAGATCGCCCGGGAAAGATTCTCGCTGGGATCCCGCAACAGAACTACTTTGTTGAGTTTCAGCTCAAGCGTGAGGTTGCGCAGACCCTCTTTGCTGCTTACATTTATAAACTCTATCTTCATCTGAATATCCAGAACAGCCAGGTGATCACCATATCCACCAAAATGACCACGAAGATGGAACTCACTACTGCCCGGATGGTGCGCTGGGGCACTTCCGTGCTGGCATGCCCCACTCTCATACCGTGATAAGTGGAAAGGATGGAGATGATGACGCCAAAAGAAATGGACTTGAGCAAGCTGGAAAGCACATGGGAGAGTTTCAGCACCGAGAGGAAATCACTCATAAAAGCTTGAAACTCCAATTGATTAAAAATGCGGGAAAAGAGCCAGCCACCCAAGACAGCCACAAAATTGAAATACAACACCAGAATGACCATCGCCACCACCACTCCGATCACGCGGGAAAGTACCAGATAGCCGATAGGAGAGATACCGAAAGACTCGATGAGATCTATCTCCCGACGCACCCGCATATTGCCGAGCTCGGTAGAGATGGCGGTACCACTTCGAGCTACTACTACCAGAGCGGTGAGGATCCCGGAAAGTTCATTTACCACCACCGTTACCAAAACGATATGCACCCAGATGCCCTGGCCAAAACCCGCCAGAAGATTGGTGCCTTGCAGGATCACCAAGCCCCCGATGGCAAGCGCAAGGAAACTGATAAGAGGCAAAGCTTCGTAGCCAGTAAAGAGGATCTGTCGCAGAATTACCATGGAGCTAACATGGCGGTTGGAACGGATCCGGAATACCTCTTGCAGGGTAAGCGCACAAAACAAAAAAAAGCCCTGCGCGGACTTTTTTTCGCGGATGGTGGTCATATAAGGTGTGTCAACCGAAGAGTTACTTCAATATCAGGGTCTTCTTGGTAGATGTGTAGCGGCTGTGATAATTGATTACCACATAATATGTTCCGGGAGCAACCCAATTGCCCATGGCGTCGTCCCGATACCATTTGAAGAAGCCCATTTTAAGAACTGGGCCGCTATAAATGGTCTTGATAACATTGCCCTTTTCATTTTGCACAACAAGTGTAATCGCAGTTACATCGGCAAAATCGATCTTGATCTCGCAGACATCATCCATAGGATTGGGGCTTATATCGAAACATAGCAGGTTATCAGCGCTTTTCGCAAAGAGCGCCAAGCTAAAAAGTAGCATTATGCCAGCTAAGATCATCGTTCTTTTCTTCATGTTTTCCTCTCGATTAGTTTAGTTATCTTTTTGTATGCAAGTTTCATTCCGATAATGATTTCTTTCGCAAAGAATGATGCCGCCCATTACTCCCGCCCGGTTGCCATAACTGGCGATCTCGCATTTTATACTGTTTGCATGGGCCTCCGGTAACAGATGCTGAATCTGAATCTGCATTCTATTCACATCATAGATATATAGATCCATCGCTCCCCCGCCCAGGATCAGGTAGTCCGGATCCATTACAACGCAGAGGTTCGCCAGAGCGCGGATCAACGCATCCTCGCCTTCCCGCAGGATAATATCCAGTTCTGGAATTCGGTTTCTGAGGGCGATCAGATTGGGCAATGCCATCCCCGCATAAGGGGAGTTTTTCCGTTGCAACCTGCGCCGGATGCCATCCACAGAGCTGTAAGCTTCCACGCAACCTTGTTGCCCGCAATTACACGCATCCCCAGCGGGATACACGATTGAGTGTCCCAGTTCCGCAGCATAACCGTGGGCACCATGGAAGATTTGGTCATGATAAACAATTCCGCATCCAATGCCACTGCCAACTGTCAACCCAATACACAGCTTGCCGGGCCGCAAGGTGGATTCCGCCAAAGTCATCAAATTGGCGTCATTTTCCACATATATTGGCAGCGTAACGCCTTGTGGGACAAGCTCTGCCGGAGATATATCCGAGAAAAAAGGCAAGTTTGGGTTTGTGCCCAGAATCTTACCTCCAGGTTGGCTGATCGTACCCGGACTTCCGATTCCGATGCCCTGAATATCCCATTGTTGCGATTCATCCAGGATCTCCCTCATCACCAGCTGGAATGCCTCCAGACTTTTTTCTGTAAAGCGTTTTATGGCAAAATGTTGTAAACCACGTTTACTATCTCCGATGCCATATTTAAAGCTGGAACCTCCGATATCGATGCCAAGAAACAGATTCATCTTTCACTCCCTCGTAAAGATTTGGAGACAGATTCGCAATAACGTGAAATTGTCAATCCCCATGAATGTCATAACATACACTGAGACATGATTATCTGCAGACAATTTTCCACACCCTTCCCGCGCACCCTTTTACAATGCGGCTTTGCCTCGTTCCGGATATTACCAACAATTGCTATAAATGACTGAGAAACACTCAGCATATCTCAGGTAAAACTTCTTTACGCTCCATCCTAGCTTCCTTATCCAGCCAACATACCCTTGCTAACGCTCTGTTTTAGATTAAGTTATCACTAGAAGAAATACTTACTGCCTAGGAGGCTATCATGTTATCTGACCTGGAAATTGGACATCTCACGAAACTGAAACCCATTGATGAGATCGCGGCGAAGATTGGTCTTTCTCCGCAGGATCTCGACCATTATGGAGAGTATAAAGCAAAAATCCGCTATTCCGCACTTTTCGCCAATGAAGACAACCCCATGGGGAAGCTGATTTTGGTTTCCGCGATCACACCCACTCCTGCCGGAGAAGGCAAAACCACTGTATCCATCGGGCTTTCCCAAGCTCTGAACCGCATCGGCAAGAAATCTATAGTAGCAATCCGCGAACCATCCCTGGGGCCTGTGTTTGGCATCAAGGGCGGTGCCGCTGGGGGAGGCTGGGCGCAGGTGCTGCCCATGGAAGATATCAACCTGCATTTCACCGGAGATTTCCATGCAATTACGGCTGCCAACAACACACTTGCCGCTCTGGTGGACAACCATATATATTTCAACAACGAACTGCAACTGGATCCCCGGCGCATCTCATGGAAGCGAGTTGTGGATGTAAACGACAGAATGCTACGCCATATCGTGATCGGCTTGGGCGGCAGCAAACAGGGGTTCCCCCGAGAAGACGGCTTTGACATCACCCCCGCCAGCGAGATCATGGCGATCCTGTGCCTTTCCAACAACATGGATGAACTGAAAAAACGCATCGGCAACATCACTGTGGGATATTCATATTCCGGAGAGCCTGTCCGGGTGCATCAATTGGGTTTCGAGGGCGCAATCGCCGCTCTTCTGAAGGATGCTTTGAAACCCAACATCGTGCAGACCACCGAGAACACCCCCGCTTTCGTGCACGGTGGCCCTTTTGCAAATATCGCCCAAGGTGCAAACAGCATTCTGGCTACCAAAACTGCGTTGCGATTAAGCGACTATGTAGTTACCGAATCCGGGTTTGGCTTTGATCTGGGTGCCGAGAAGTTCTTTGATCTGGTTTGCAAATACGGAGGATTCTGCACCAATGCCGTGGTGCTGGTTGCCACCGTCCGTGCCCTGAAGATCCACGGTGGTGTGAAGGTAAAAGAACTTTCTGCGCCAAACCCCAAGGCAGTTACAGATGGCCTTGTAAACCTGGCAAAACATATGGAAAACATCACCAAGTTTGGGATGAAGTCCATCGTTGCCATCAACCGGTTCCCCACCGATACGGAAGAAGAACTGAAGATCGTGAAAGACTTCGTGGAGCGTTCGGGATTCGAAGCTTCGGTGGTGGATTATTTCGCCAAAGGCAGCGAAGGTGGCATCGAGCTGGCAGAGAAAGTAGTGGATATGGTGGATCAGGATGTTTGCAAATACCACGGTTTGTACGATTGGAATAGCTCCGTGGAAGAAAAAATCTACACCGTTGCCCGCGAGATCTACGGTGCTGAGAAAGTGGACTATACTGCAGACGCCAAAGCTGATATCAAGAGAATCAATAAATATGGCTTCGACAAACTCCCAATCTGCATCGCCAAAACCCAGAAATCCCTATCTGACAACCCGGATCTTATCGGAAGACCCAAGGACTTTCTGGTGACGGTGCGCGAAATTGTGGTTGCCAGCGGTGCGGGATTCCTGATCCCAATCACGGGAGAAATCATGCGTATGCCGGGATTACCCAAAACACCTAGCGCCAATACTATAGATGTGGAACACGACGGCAATATCGTAGGCTTGTTCTAAAAAATACTCTCGCCATTGATAAATACATCCCGGGTGCTACTTGACTGATGCACCCGGGATTTTGATTTTCGCACAAAAAAACTACCGGCTTATCCAATGAACCACTGTGCTAATCTTCCAATCCATTCCCCAATTGAGTTCCCAGCCCATTCATCCATCAAGCTCCCAAGCATCGTTCATGCAATCCACACTGCTTCAAACCGGCAGCGCGACTGCTTGGAGCAATGGGTGTGCGTTTGACAGGTTAATAGCTTTTTTCTTGACCAATTATGTACTGCAAAAAAGCTCGTAAGCAGGAAAATTATCACTAAATTGGAGTGTAAATGCTTAAACTCGAACTTGATGCCAGCATCGTCTCCCGCGCTAGAGCCGCTGCCCAAAAGATCACCGGGAGCTTTGACTGGTTGTTCAATTCCTACAGTTCCGTGACCATCGAACGCACCGTGTTGCGCCTCATGGGAATCGACGGAGCCACCGAAGATGGCAAACCTCTGCCAAACTTGGTTGTGGACGCTCTGCAATCAGCCGGCGCTTTAAACAAGGGCGCTGCGCTGTGGATCGCCAACGCTATGCACCATAAATCTTTGAGCGCGCAAGAAGTGGCGAATCAAGTAGCCAATGGAGAGCTGGACCTGGTTTCTTTGCCGATGGCAAATGCCCAGGATATTTTCGCCATTTTGGATGAATTATCAAACACAATGCTACGCCATATTGCCGCGCAGAGAGCTACCCGGGAAGAATATTTCCGCAAATATGGACCACGCCGCAAACCGGCTATCTACGTGATCGTCGCCACCGGCAACATCTATGAGGATGTAACCCAAGCCAAAGCCGCTGCCCGCGAAGGTGCTGATATCATCGCCGTGATCCGCTCCACCGCTCAATCCTTGCTGGACTATGTGCCTTATGGCGCTACCACGGTTGGATTTGGGGGAACCTATGCCACTCAGGAAAACTTCCGCATCATGCGCAAAGCATTGGACGAAGTTTCTGCGGAGTTGGGCAGATACATCAGCCTTACAAACTATGCCTCCGGATTGTGCATGCCAGAAATTGCCGTGATGGGAGCCATCGAGCGTCTGGATTTGATGTTGAACGACGCCATGTATGGCATTTTGTTCCGGGATATCAACCCCAAACGCACTCTTCTGGACCAATATTTTGCCCGGATGATCAATGCTTATGCAGGAATCGAGATTCAAACCGGAGAAGATAACTATCTCACCACTTCGGACGCGATCGATAAGGCATATACCGTGACCGCGTCTCAGCTTCTGAATGAAAGCTTTGCCCTCCTCAGCGGTGTGAAACCGGAAAAGATGGGGCTTGGCCATGCCTATGAGATTGATCCCGAAATCGAGAACAGTTTCAGCTACGAACTTGCCCACGCGATGCTTACCCGCGAGCTTTTCCCGGATGCCCCGGTGAAGTATATGCCGCCTACCAAGTTTGCCAGCGGCAACATCTTCAAGACTCATTTGATGGATGCCATGTTCAACTTTGTGGGGCAACTCACGGGACAGGGCGTTCAACTTCTGGGCATGATGACCGAAGCCATCCACACCCCGCATCTGGTGGATCGTTCACTGGCAATCGAAAATGCCCAATACATCTTCAAGGCAGTGAAAGATCTGGGCATGAACATTCAACTTAGCCCAGATAGCTTCATCAATCAAAGGGCAAATCTGGTATTGCGCCAAGCCACCGAGTTTCTGGAAAAAGTGGCGGAAGAAGGTCTCTTCAACGCCATGGCACAAGGCGATTTTGCCGAGATCAAACGACCCGAGAGCGGAGGCAAAGGCATCTCCGGTGTGTTTGAACGAGATCCCGAATATTTCAACCCATTCATGGACAAAATGAAGAAGGAGCTGGGACTATGACAAACATCGTAAAACCTTATGGCGATACATTGAACGACGGAAAAATCCAGCTATCCTTTGCGCTCCCGGTTGGCGCTGATGCCCGCGGCAAGGAAGCTGCCCGCATCCTGATCCTCTCCATGGGTTTCGAGGAGGCAGAAATCACCTGCCTGCGTGATCTCGGAGAAGGCTTCACCCATTTCATCGCCTATGCGGCAACAACCGCTTCCGTGGATACTTCCAAAATCAAAGTAAAGATCGTGGAAACCCCCGTGATGGATATGGAAGCCACCGATCAATATGTGGCAGAACACCTTGGTAAAACCATCACAGTAGTTGGCGCTTGCATCGAAAGCGACGCTCACACAGTGGGCATCGATGCCATCATGAATATGAAGGGATATAATCATCGCTACGGGCTGGAACGCTATCAGTGCTTCAATGCCGTAAACATGGGCGCGCAAGTGCCTTCGGAAGATCTGCTCGCGCGGGCTAGAGAGCTGAATGCAGATGTAGTTCTGGTCTCTCAGGTGGTTACCCAGAAAAATATCCACATCCAGAACCTGACCCGGCTAATCGAGCTGGCTGAGGCGGAAGGACTAAGAGATAAAATGTTGTTCATCTGCGGCGGACCGCGCATCTCGCACGAGCTGGCAATTGAGCTGGGCTACGACGCCGGATTCGGTACCGGAAGCTATTCCACGGATGTAGCCTCCTACATCGCCATCACCTTGAGCAAGAAGCAGAGCTGATGCTGTCTTTCCTGATGCTACTCATCGCCTTGGGTGTGATGATCACCATCCACGAGCTGGGGCATTTCCTGATGGCACGTGCCTTCGGAGTGGGAATCGAAAAATTCTCCATTGGATTTGGCGCACCAATAGCCAGTTTCAACCGAGCTGGTGTGGATTTTCGCATAGCATGGATCCCTTTGGGCGGTTATGTGAAAATGAAGGGGGAAAATCCGGGACAAAAGGAATCCGACTGCCCTGAACACGAGATGTTCAATCGCAAAGCCTGGTGGCAGCGCGCATTGATCGTTTTTGCCGGGCCCTTTGCCAACCTGATCTTGGGTATGTTGCTGTTCATTATAGCCTTCAGCTTTCCCCAAAAACTGGAAGATATCAGCCCCGTGATCTCTTCTGCGGAAGGTATTTGGGCAGAGCACTTTGCCCCAGGGGATTCCCTGATGAGCGTGAATGATCAACCAGTGGGCGGATTCAGCCGCTTCATGCTGGAGCTTGCCAGCGCAGACAATGCCCGCATCAGATACATAAGAAACGGGGAATCACTTACTCTGGATGTAACTACAGCGGAGAAGGACTCCCTGATGCGCAGCTTGATACCTCGCGTGACAACTGTGATCGGAGAAGTGTTTTCGGGCATGCCCGCCTGGCGCGCCGGGCTGAAACCTTTGGACCGCGTGGTGATGGTTGATAGCGTGGAAGTAAGTGATTGGTACGATATGCGTTCCCGCATTGTTGAAACCGAGAACGACGAAGTGAAGCTATTGATTGCCAGAGGCAACGAACTATTTGAACGCACGATCAGCCTGGAACACAACATCGCCTCCGATCAGGGGAGAATGATCGGTATCAGCCAATATATGCCAATCAGCGAGACTCTGCGCCACAACCCAATCCAGGCGATCCAATATGGCAGTCTGGCGACCGTGAATTTCGTCGTAATGAACTACAAAGCCATGTTCAGCTTGGTGAAGCAACCCTCGCAGATCAAGACCAGCGTGGGCGGGCCTGTGATGATGGCATCCATGACTTCCGAGATGGGCAGACGCGGCATCGGACCACTCTTCGTGCTCTTCGCATCGATCAGTTTGATCCTGATGGTGATGAATCTCCTGCCGATTCCGATCCTGGATGGCGGACATATCCTCTTTGCCTTCATTGAAGGTATCATAGGACGTCCGGTACCGATCCCAGTGCAGGTGTTTCTGCAAAAAATCGGTTTCGCCATCCTGATTACATTGATGCTTTACGCCTTCTATGCGGATATCACCAAGGTGATTATGCGCTTCATTTACACGAGGTAACATGCCATTTAGCTATACTTTACAAGCCACAAGCGGGAAAGCCCGCGCTGGTAGAATTACTACAAACCATGGTGAGATCCTCACTCCGGTTTTCATGCCGGTGGGAACTTTGGGCACGGTGAAAGCCATGAGCCCGCAAGAACTTATGGATACGGATGCGCAGATCATTCTGGGCAATACCTATCACCTGTATATGCGCCCCGGTCATGAGCTGATCCGCAAAGCCGGCGGTCTGCACAAATTCATCAACTGGGAACGACCGATGCTCACCGATAGCGGTGGGTTTCAGGTAATGAGTCTGGCAGCCCTGCGTAAGATCACCAAAGATGGGGTAAAATTCCGCTCTCATATCGATGGCTCCCTGCATTATTTCAGCCCGGAATCGGTTATGGAAATCCAAGAAGCACTTGGTGCGGATATTATCATGAGTTTCGATGAATGTCCACCGTATCCCGCCTCGTGGGACTATGTAGAGAAATCCCTGACTACCACCCTGAAATGGGCGGAACGTGGGAAAAGAGCATTTAACAACCACGAAAACCAAGCCCTGTTTGGGATTGTTCAGGGAGGGATTTATAACGATCTTCGCGAAAAATCCGCCCTGGCGTTGATCGATATGGATTTTCCCGGATATTCCATCGGCGGCCTCGCTGTGGGCGAAGGCAAAGAAGATATGTTCCGTGTAACGGAGTTTCTGCACGATATCCTGCCGGCAGATAAACCCCGCTATCTGATGGGCGTGGGAACTCCCAGCGACCTATTGAACAATGTCGCCCGGGGGGTGGATATGTTCGATTGTGTAATGCCGACCCGCAATGCGCGCAAGGGTTCTATCTTCACCAGACATGGTAAGATGATCATCAAAGCGGCACGTTATAAAGAGGATTTCAGCCCCATCGATCCGGAGTGCAGTTGCTACGCTTGCACCCACTTCAGCCGCGCGTATATCAGACATCTGATCACCATGAACGAGATTCTGGGTATGCGTCTTGCCACCATTCACAGCTTGCATTTTTACCAGGAACTGATGAGCATGGCGCGTGAAGCCATCATGGCAGATAGATTCTCGGACTTTCTGGCAGAAATGTTACCGGTTTTGGACCGTATTGTGGATTAGGTACCCTGCCCATGCGCAAATGTGTCCTGCTCGTTTGTTTGCTGATTAGCCTCTCCGCACTGTTTGCGCAAGAAGAACCGCAGTTCTATGCCCTGCGGGAAAATCCCCCTCTGGTGCCCATCGATATGCGCCGCCCCGGCTACTGGATTTCCCGGCATCCCGCCCCGGACTCTCTGTTGATGACAGCGCAAGAGATCGAGCTACTAAACCGCCGTAATTTCCGCCAGGGACACGTGGGACAGATTTTGGAGAGCGCTCCCATCATCCAATCCAGCTATCTGAAAAGACAGATCAATTCATGCTACAGTATGGCAAAAGGCAGTGGTAAATATCTACAGGATGGCAGCCCAACCTCCTCTGCTTTTTGGCAGAACATCCGCCATATTCAAAATCAAGACGCCATAAAAAGAACTCAGAATACCCGCTACGCCTCACCTATCCGCTATACAAACCAGCGCTTGATCCCCTATTCTGGGATTCTCACCCGCGAAACGCTTGATCTGGAATTCGACCGTATCCAAAATAGCGGTTTCGATATCGGCGAACCCATCGTGGTCTATCACGAATCCCGCGATGGGAAATGGGTCTTTGGCGCGGGTAGAGCATCCTCCGGATGGTTTTTCAAGGAAGATCTGGCGTTTTTAACCCGGCAGGAATGGCTGAAATATCTGCAAAGCAAGGATTTCGCGGTGTTTTCTGCCGATAAAAGCGATCTCTACTTGGATCCCTCTCGAACCAACTATTGGGGAATGGTGCGGATGGGAACGCGGCTTCCGCTGATCTCGGAGCATCCTGGTTCCTACGAACTTGAACTTCCCAACGGACAACGGGTGTTCTGCGCCAAAAACGCTATCCACAAAGGTTTCTTGCCCTACACTGCCCGCAACGTTTACGAACTCGCTTTCAGTGCTCTGAATGCACCCTATGGCTGGGGGGATCTGAATGCAGAATACGATTGCTCCGGATTTCTGAAACAGATATTTCAATGCTTTGGCATATACCTGCCGCGCAATGGAACTACCCAGTATGGAGCGGGTGCTTCAATTCACGAGTTCAGCGCTGCTGATAACCCCCAATTCCGGGAGTCCATAATAATTAACAAAGCCCTGCCAGCACAGAGCTTTCTCCGCATGCCGGGACACATCATGCTGTATCTTGGCTCAGTAGAGGGCAAAGCCTATGTGATTCACTCGCTGTGGGGCATCAGCTTACCCAGAGAAAACGACAAAGATAAGGTGATCGCTGCCAATAAAACCTTAGTTAGCGATCTGTATCTAAGCGATGGAAGCAAAAACAAATCGTTGCTGATGCGCATCAGCGGGATCGGAGCCATCAGTAATGCAAAATAAGGATAGCAATATGATCAAACGTATCATGATTATCGCCTTACTGGCTCTGGCGGCGTATTATGCGCTGCTGTTTGCCAACGAACCCAAAACCCGGGTGCTTGCCACCGATCGCCTGCTGGAATCCTCCGGCCTGGCACGCTCTTTGATGAATAAAGACATCCTTTACTCCCACAACGATTCAGGTGGAGAAGCTTCTGTATTTGCCATCGACACTTCCGGAAATTTGGTGGCAGAAATCCGCCTGGATAATGTAAAAAACCGGGATTGGGAGGAAATCGCAACCTGGCGACATCCAAAAACCAATACCGCTTACATATATGTAGGAGAAATCGGGGATAACAAGGCACGTTACCAGAACCTGAGCTTCTACCGCTTTGCAGAACCCCAGCTTACAGATAGCCTGATCGTCGTTAACGATTATGATAAGATCGATTTCGTTTACGAGGATGGTGCCCGCGATGCCGAAGCCTTTTTTGTGGAACCCAAAACAGGAGACATCTACATCATCTCGAAGCGGGAAGACCAAGTGGGTATCTACAAGCTTCCCTATCCTCAGCAAACTGGGGTAATCCTCCGCGCGGAAAAGATGGGAGTGATGCAAATGAACTGGGTGACTGCCGCGGATATCTCCCCAGATGGAAAGCAAATCCTGGTAAAGAACTACGGTAGTGTGCGAAAATTCCGCGTGCGCGGTAACGCCATCGTGAAAGCCCTAAGCGGCAAAGGCAAAGATCTACCGTATCAGCTGGAACCCCAAGGAGAAGCCATATGTTTCGACCACTCCGGGAAAGGATACTATACCCTTAGCGAGGCGGCAGAAGGTAGGGACCAGATTCTCTATTACTACAAATAACTGGATTACTATAAACTGACACCCAAAGCTGCAAGAAGTGACACAAGGGGAAAGTGGGGATAAGGCTTTGATTGGTGGCGAGATACGATGGACTGGCTTTGGAAATGTCCAAGCGCTTATTTGGACTGTTTTGGACTGGTTTGTGACAGTTTTACTGCAAATTAGCGAGGCGTTTGGACAGGGTTTGGAAAGAGCAGTTGGGAAATCGGAACTTTGAAATTAGAAAAAGCGCAATTGGAGTGCGATTGTGCCGATCAGGAAAGCTCCGTAATTCCAATCCGAGTCTAAAACCAGAACCGGATAGTCTATATTAAATGGTTGGAGGATAATCTGTTGCCTGTGGTGGTCGATCTGCACCTTCTTGATGGTGAGACCATCGTCAGTCCTTACAACTGCAATTTTCTCGTCTGCATCTTCCCAACTCAGATTGCTCTTGATGACCACAATGTCCTGATGCTGGAGCACAGGTTCCATACTCCTGCCATTTACTTGAAAGACAGTGTATTGCTTGGGGTTGCCGGGGAGGAATGAGACTGGCAATTGAATCTGCCCCATTTGACTCCACTCGTCTTTGATCTCCATTGGAGGTCCGGCAGCTATCTCTCCCACTATGGGAAAGGTGATAGACCGGGTAGGATCGAAGTCCTGATTGTTGATGGGATGCAGAATTGGTGAGATTATGGTGGGAATTGAGTTTTCTGCATTGGTTTGGTTTGTAGGTGCCTGATTGGATCGGATAAGCTCTTGAAACTCGTCCTTGGCATACATAGAGCCGTTTCCGGTAAAGAGCCAGTGGATGTTGATCTGATCCCTGGAGAGTGCTTCTAAGAACTCAGGATCGGGATATCTCTCATTTAGTTTGTATCGAGAAAGCGAGGCACGGGAGATGCCATACTTGTTAGCAAACTGGTAATCCTTGAGTCGCATTGCCTTAATCACCAAGCTAAGGCGTTGTCCTATTGTAGGTTTATTCATTTTTGACTCCGTATAGCAACTTTACCATTGACCGTTTCCTTGCGGCTGCAATTATGGTTCCTGATGCCAGTCTACCGGGAGGTGGATTGGAGTCAATACTAAAGTGCATACTGTGACTCTGGCGGATAATAAGTGATTGCCGGACAATCTTTAAGAAATCCCGCAAACTGAGCGGAAAGGACTTCCCAAGATTCTGCGCTTGTGGTTGTTAGCACCCTACTATATACATAAGAGAGGTGTATCATGACTACAGCGAAAGCACGACCAATTGGAAGGCAGAAACTGACGAAATGTGGGGATGTCCAAGCGGGTACCCCTGTCCAAGCGGGGGGTGAAAAACAGCCTAACTCGTTGATAACTATGGTGAGAGGGCAAAATGTCCAAGCGCTTAGCCTCATTTTACGGCAGTCCCTGGGAAAATGTCCAAGCGGGTCACGGTTCTTAAAGGATATACAGATGGATTGTAGAGTCGATTACATCTGGCTACCCATAGATAGGGTGGCCTTACTGATGAACAAGAACCTGAAGACAATCAGAAGAATGGTAGATGCCGGTAAGCTTACCGCGCTCAAGCATCAGATACCCACTAAGAACGGAGCCACGATCAAGACCTTTGTGCTGGCAACGGAAGAGATCATTCAGGCGGAGTATGACAGGTTCAGAGATAGCCTGCACAAACCGGAACTCTATTTCGAGGAAGAGATCGAAGTGGGAGTACAAAGCTATCCCAGTGTGTTCCTGGTCTATTATGAAAATGGTAATGACTTGGTTTTGAATAGTAGCGAGAAAGCTGGAGGTTCCGATGTTTCCGTATAGTGGTAGACCGACTGAGGAGTTCCTGAGAGAGTATCGCAGAAAGCTGAACGAGCTGCAAGAACTGGTGGAAAGCCAGGGTTTGAAGCTGGAGATCAAGAGTGGCGGCAGATGTAAAGTAGCTCCAGAGGTGAGGGCTGGAATTGGCGTGGCAAGTGGTGAAGGTGATGTGCCTGTCGATTATAGCTTCCTGCTCTCCTACCGCCAGCAATACAATGCCAAGGCAGATAGTTCAGAAGACAACCTGGAGTCCGAGACAGTCTAAAGACCATTGCACGTAAAAATGGACAATAAGTTTATCTAAATAATTCTTGACAAATTAGTTAGATCTATGATTATGGCTCTATCAATACACAGGAGCTAATCATGGAAAAGCAAACCCTAACTTTCGCAGATCAAGAGATT
>JAHDQK010000042.1 GCA_018433885.1 Candidatus Cloacimonadota bacterium | reverse complement strand
TGGTTATAGCAGCGAGGCAACACCTGTTCCCATTCCGAACACAGCAGTTAAGCTCGCCTGCGCCGATGGTACTGCATGGGCAACTGTGTGGGAGAGTAGGTCGCCGCCATCGCTAACGCCTTTCTTCTTTCATATCAAATTTACCCCCACTCTTAAAGATGGGATCTTAAAGATCATTGCTATTCATCAGCGCTGTAACCTTCAGATGACGGAGCTATAAGATCCTATATCTGTAAACTCATCGCAAATCACAATTTTCTTGACCGATTTCGACCATCACTTACTCTGATCAAAAATGATTCCTAGGAGCTAGACTATGATACGCAAGATCAAAAGCATCAGAAAGCCAGAAGCAGTTATGGAGGGTGCAGGAGTGCATCTTCGAAGAGCTTTTGGTTACTATCAACAGCCGAATTACGATCCCTTTTTGATGTTGGACGATTTTCGGAATGATGACCCCGCTAAGTACATTGCGGGATTTCCCTGGCATCCCCATCGCGGAATTGAGACAATCACCTATATGTTGGAAGGCAGTGCTGAGCATGGAGATAGCCTGGGGAATCATGGTACTATCCATAAGGGAGAAGTTCAGTGGATGACTGCTGGTAGCGGGATAATCCACCAAGAGATGCCCAAACCTGACTCTTCGGGTAGGATGTATGGCTTTCAGCTCTGGACAAACCTTCCCGCTAAGGACAAGATGTGCAAACCCCGATACCGGGATTTAAGGGCAAAGGATATGTCCGTAGTTCAGAGTCCTGAAGGAAGCAGTATCAAAATCATTTGTGGCAGTTACATGAATGTCCGAGGTCCTATCTCAGACGTAATTGCTGCGCCAGAGTATTGGGATGTGGAAATTCCCCCAAACACTATGCAGACTCTCCCGGCTAAACTAGGCAATAACTGTTTTATCTATGCATATCAGGGATCCGCGCACGTTGATGGTAGGGATTTGGGTAACCGGGACTTGGTGCTATTTGAGGACGGTGATGAGATATCCATTAAAAGCGGCGCAGAGGGATTTCGCATGCTCTTTCTTTCTGGAAAACCTCTCAACGAACCGATATCCTGGCGGGGTCCCATCGTGATGAACACCAAAGAAGAAATACGTTTGGCGTTCAAGGAACTGGAAGCGGGAACTTTCATCAAGGTTAGCCCTACACAAAGTTAAGGATAAAAAGGTAGCGTCCGTTGACGAGGGAGAACAACGGACGCTTATGGATGTTGTTGATGGGGTAATTATCAGGGGGTAAGGTAGAAGTAATTCGGGTTCCTGTAGCCCGGAAGGTCTTTATACCAATCCGGATAGGAAGCACCAGAGCTTTGTGCCCAGTGTTTGAATTTGGAATAAGCCCGGGATATCTGAGCCTTTTCCACAGGGTAATCCCAGCTTTCGGGGATGTTCACCGCCCATGGCAGATTATCCGCTGTTTTGTACCAGTTACCTTCTGAACTAATATCGTCACCGGTGCCAAAAAGGCTGGTATCCATTCTGGAAGTTGGGGGATAACCTGGTAGATGTACTTCTTTGGAGCGGATGCCATCCACGAAGATGAATGGATTGTAAGGAGGAGTGGGATTCACGTTGATTATGTTTATGGGATTTATCAAGCGGAAGTGAACAGAGAACAAAGCCGGCTCGTGGAATGGCATACTCTGCTCTGTATTGATGAAACTGTTAGGAACCTGCGGAATAAGATCGTAGGTACTGTTGAAGAACCTCATCACGGCCGTGCTACCATCTGTCTCGTGCTCGAAGAGCGCAGGGTGGCTGGCGGTAAGCATGGTGATGTTTGAACTGGCGAACGGAGTCTGGACGGCAAAGCCATTGGCTTTACGGGCACCGATGGCTCGGAGTTTGAAGTTCATCTCTACTTTCTTCACTCGGTTTCCGGGTTGGGTAATCTGATTATAGTTGTAATCCACCACCATATCATTGAAATCGTAGTCTCCGCGGTCGGGCCACAGATCTTCAAAGACCAAGCTACCCCAATTGCCGGGTCCGAATGTGTAGTTGTTAAACGCTAGTTCAGGATCAGCGGGATAATCGTCGTAATCATCGCTCACCCCGTCACCGTCGGTATCTTCGGGGTTGTCCATCGGGGGAATGCCGCCGATATCCGCTGCTTCAATTGGGTTGACGGTGAGGAAGAAGACGAGGTCGTTGAAGTCGTCGTCGCTACCACTCATGCGGGGGAGATCTTCAAAACCCACAACGAGCCTTTGAGAGGTATGATCGTAAACCAAGATGCTGTGTTTCTTCTTCTCCGGAGTTGATTCTGGATTCAGATGTACGTCGGAATAATATACGGGGGCTGTTGTGCTTACGTTTGTGCCATTGCCCTTGTAACCATTGGCTACAAGAAACCACCCCATTGTGATGCCGGGATCAAAAAGCCCCAGATACACCGTATCTCCCGCTTGCATTTCTCCACCACTGCCTGCCAGTGAGGCATTTGGCATCACGATGGTCCTGGTGTCGATATCGCTGGTGGTAGCGGGGGGCATACCGGTGGAATATGTATAGAATCCCAACGAGTTCAGATAATCGGCACCTTCATTTACAAAAGTAAGCCACACTTCAGTAGGTTGGTCGATCTTGAGGTTTACTTGATTGGAGGTGTTCATATATTGAGGATGTGTGGTGGGCAAGGGAGAGCTTTCTGGAAGAGTGGAGTTCAAACGGGTAATGAAATCTGCCTCGAGAGGCACGTTTGTCATCGGTGAAGGTCTGCCCTGGGAATTGAAGGTAAAGCCGGGGAGGAAACTCCATGCTTTGGAGTTTGGTGCTTTAAAATCCCCACTAAGGGCAGATTTGGGCATTGCCCCGCCCAGATTCAAAACAGCTCGGTTATTATTGATGACAACTTCATGAACACCCATATAGCCACGGATCCAGATCTTCTTCAGGGCATTTGGAAGATTCAAGAAACTCTGATATTTACCATCAGAGAGAGTGATCCCTTTTGCCAAGGGAGTGCTAAGTGCGGAGGGTTCCGAACTGAATATTTCGAAGACAACTCCACTTACAGGAGCAGAGTTGTTTGTTAGTAAGCTTACTTCCACTTCTACTTGGCTACTGGTTTGCCAGTTGAAATCTGGAGAGATCGTAAGTTCCGTAACTGGAACGAAGCTATCGTCTTCTTTTTCCGAGCAAGCGGATAGCGTGAAGAGCAACGCAAGGAGTATCGTAATTATCTTGATGCTTTGTTTCATATCTCATTACCTCTGTGCATACTATAGTTAATGGCTACATGATAATGAGGTCAACGAATTTGGCAAGGACAATTTTCAATTTTGCAATTGACTAGATTGGTAAGTGTCGAAAAAATTCCCTCGCATGACTGGAAAGCTTGAACCGCAAAGACTTAAGTGAATCCAAAAGCAGGGCTCTTTGTTGTTCTTTCCAGCGATTAACTGGCAGAAGCGAGCTTGATAATTGCGGTAATTCAATTCTTTCCGCTCTCCCCCAAAGGATCAGAGACTGAAGGTAATCGTAATGTTTCAGAGCCGTTAAAGTCCAGTGTTGCCAGGGTTTGGGATTCAAACCAAAATGGATACAGGTAGCGGAAGGATCTTTATCCATCATATACTCAGCCGTCTGGGGAGCTTGTGAAGAAAAGGCAAACAGCGAATTGATAACCGATTCATCCGTCATCGAATAGGCAATGCTGTTTTTGCTATAAACCCCTTTGGTGTCTGCTGGGATCACTTTCAACATCTGAGATTTCCAGAGTTCGATGAAAGGCAGATGTTCTTCACACAGAACAAAGCAATTAGTTTGAAACACGGTTCTGATTCTGGATTTAGTGAGATCAGATACATCCTTTTGCCATTGTGTCAGAACTTTTCCGGGGATTTCGCCAAGGTGGTCTGAGCGATCGTAGAAATTGCGATACACAGTATAGTTTTCTGGTTTTTCGCGTTGCCGGATCTGCAACTTGTTTTCGGGGCAGACAAAGAACTTCTCCAGATTTCCGCTTACGACGCAATCGGCATCCATCCAGACTATTATGGGAGTATCGGCGGTGTTGATTGCCATTGGTTTCTGGGTACAAACGCTACGGGTATCGGTTTTATGGGTGGGAAACACTTTGGTTCCGGGAATGCTTTGCAGACAATGGATATCCTCAGGAGGAAGATCGTAACCCAAGATATGGTATTGACACTGCATTCCATGATAACGCATGGATAGACCCAACAGCATTGCTCCCCACACAAACCTATGATCGCAGGCTGTGACGACGGTATGAGCGTTGTTCACGAAAACTCCCGCATCCGGTTACCTTCATTGCTAAAGTTTGGCAGTAACTGATAATGATTTATGTTTATCATTGCGCTTCCATTTTTTTGTAATCTTTGGATAATGGATTGTAAGGGGCAATTTTCGTCAAGCATTATTGGGTCAAGATGGCATCTCTTTCAGGAGATTCTGCTGCGATATGCCCTGGGATTTTTTGGGAAGCGTACCATTTGGAGCCTTTAGGGATGTGCGCTGTATGGTATAACAACTAGGGTTTGCGGTAGGCATTCTCAGGTCAAGATACAACCGGGGAGCAAAATCCAATATGTAGGGACTTGTGGAAATTTGTGCACAGAATCACAAACAGCATGGCTTGACAAAGTTTCGCTTTCAGATTTACGTGACCCACGAGGAGAATAATGGATAGTACAGGATTATCGGATAAACAGATAGTTGCTCTGGTAGATTGCAACAACTTTTATGTATCCTGCGAGCGGGTGTTCAATCCCCGGTTGCAGGGCGTACCGGTAGCTGTGCTTTCGAACAACGACGGTTGCATCGTTTCCCGTAGCAACGAGATCAAAGCCATGAAAATCCCAATGGGCGCACCGGGGTTCAAACATGAAGCTCAGATCCGCAAGCAAAATGGTGTATTGTTATCCTCAAACTACGCTCTTTATGGTGACATGAGTGCCAGAGTAATGAACGTATTGAGCAGGTTCTCTCCTGATGTAGAGATATATTCCATCGACGAGGCTTTTTTGAATCTCACCGGGATTCGCGAGAGTAACTGGGAGGAATGGGGCAGGAACCTGAAACGAACGGTGTATCGCTGGACCGGAATCCCAGTATCCGTAGGTATTTCTCGGAGCAAGACCCTGGCAAAGGTCGCGAACCATCATGCCAAGAAGATTCCCGCCTTTCGCGGCGCTTTAAGTTTACTGGATGAAGCAAGAACGAAGGAGGCTCTATGCCGCTTGCCGGTAGGTGAGATATGGGGAATCGGGCGACAATACGAGAAGTTTTTAAAACAAAACAGGATAGAGAACGCGCTTCAACTTCGGGATGCAGACGAGAAGTTTATCGACCATTATATGACTACCGTGGGTCACAAAACTGTACTAGAATTAAGGGGCTTTTCGTGTCTGGATATGGATGAAGCTCCTTCGGCGAAGAAGAGCATCGTAAACTCCAGATCCTTTGGCAAGCAAGTAGAAAGCCTGGATGAATTGCAGGAAGCGGTATCGACATATGTAACCAGAGCAGCAGAAAAGCTGAGGCAGCAGAAAAGCGTGGCAGGCCACCTGATGGTGTTTCTCTCCACAAACAGGTTCAAGGAAGGACCCCAATACAACAATTCTCTATCCACGACTCTGTTTCCCCCTACTGCCTATACACCTGATATGATCAGGGAAGCTCTTAATTTACTTGCAGAATTGTGGTTACCCGGGTTTGAATATAAGAAAGCCGGGGTGATGTTGGCGGATATCTCCAACGAGCAGGACGTACAACTCAGCATCATGGAACACAGCTATCTGGACGATCATCGGGTAAGATTAATGCGGGCAGTGGATAAACTTAACCGAAGTTTTGGCAGAGACACCGTAAGCTACGCCAGTAATGGAGTAAGGCAGGATTGGCAGATGAAACGCGCTCGCTTGAGCCCCAAATACACCACATCCTGGAAGGATCTGCCCAAGGTGAAGTAATGAAATATACCATCAAGGATGATGTGCAACACGGGATCAAGATCCTGCGCAGCGAATTCATCGCCTTCCTGTATCGGGTAGAGAGCGCGGAAGAGGCTCAGAACGCACTGAGGAAGCATCAGGCAGAATACTCAAACGCTACTCACAATTGTTATGCCTACGTATTGGGTTACGATGCCGAGATTCAATACTATTCTGATGCTGGGGAGCCCGGAGGCACCGCCGGAAAGCCAATCCTGAACAGCCTCTTAAGAAACGACTTATCTGGTGTTTTGGCAATTGTTACCAGATATTACGGGGGCATCAAGCTGGGCGTGAAGGGCTTGATCGACGCCTATACCCAAGCCACCACCGAAGCGATTGCTCTGGCAATACTTCTGGAGTATCAGAGCTACATTTACTATTCGCTTATGTGTGATTACTCGTTTCTGGCAACGCTTAGGCACCAGATGGTCACGATCGGAGCGATGGAGATTGAGGTGGATTATGCGGAGGGGGTAAGGATGAGTGTCCGCGTTCCGCAAAACCAGAGTGAGGGTTTCCGGGAATTTCTAGATGGCTACAAAGCATTGGGTAGGTTAGATTTTCAAACGGAGGATATATGAAGAAAGTACTAGTGATGAGTGTTCTTGCTATTATGATGTCTTGCGCTTTTGCACAGACGCGATTCGTGGACACTAAAACTGAACTGATGCCGGATACCAAAGCTGTGGCAAAAGAACTTGCCACGTATGATGTGATAATGTTTGGAGAACTACACGATATTGAAGCATTGCACAAGCTTCAGGAGGAGTTTAGCCACGTTTTAGTAGATCTCTTCCCGAACCTCGCGCTATCTTTCGAAATGTGGGAGCGGGATGTGCAGCCCATTGTGGATCAATATCTTGCAGAAAACTTATCGGAATCGGAATTTCTAAAACAAAGCCGCGCATGGACTAATTATGAAGACTACCTTCCGCTGATTAACTTGGCGAAACAAAGAAGACTGGAAGTAATTGCGGCAAATGTCCCGCGGGAATATGCCACCAGAGTTGCCCGTGAGGGTTGGGAGTTTGTGGATAATCTCCCGGAAGATGAGCGGAAGTTAATCGCGCGGAAGCTCTCCGCACCTGATGATGATTACCGCAACGAGTTTGTAGAAACCATCAGGATGGGGGGACACGAGTTCAGTGACAAGGATCTCGAAAACTACTATCGAGCACAATGCATAAAGGACGATACTATGGCAGAAAGCATTGCAGATTTTCTAAAGAGATCACCCGGCACAAAAGTTATCCACTACAACGGAGATTTTCACAGTCGCAATCGTCTGGGAACGGTTTCCCGGTTACAAAAAATGATGCCGAACCTAAAGATTGCCGTCCTGAGTCCACATCCCACCGAGGATCTCGAGAACCCGATACTGCCGCTGTCAATGGAGCATAGGGCAGATTATCTGATTTTATTCAATGCTGGCACCGAGGAGGCAAACAGATGATTCGCAAAGCATTGCATGCCGGAACCTTCTATCCCCGTTTCGCTGGCCAGATTCAAAGCCAGATTGAGGCTTGGATAAAGGACAAAGTTCCTACTCCCGTAAACGAGCGTTGTATAAGTCTCTTGCTGCCTCATGCGGGATACATTTATTCCGGGCAGTGCGCGGCATTGGGCATGGCGAGTGTAGCTCACGAGACCATCGATAGCGTGATCGTTTTGCATCCGTCGCATCAGGGAAGTCACTTCGATTTCTCTGTTTCCCCCTTCACAGAGTATGAGTGTCCGATGGGAAACCTGCAGTTGGATAGTGAGCTGTATCGCAGGCTTAGTGCTTATGCGGAACAGAACTTGGATCTGGATTATCATGCGATGGAGCATTCTCTGGAAATCCAATTGCCATTGATCAAACACTTCTTTCCCCAAGCGTTGATATGCCCCGTGATGATAGGCAACCAAATTCCGCAGGTTGCTAAACGGCTTTCCGATTTACTCTACGAAACGGTCTATAAATCCAGCAAGAGGATCTTGATCGTGGTTTCCAGCGATCTTTCGCACTATCATGGAGCTGAAAAAGCGGAACAGATGGATGCCCAGGTGATCCGTCATGTAACAAATCTGGATTCCGAGGGATTGTGGAAGGGTGCCATGATGGGCAAACTTGAAGCGTGTGGGATCGGAGGGATCATGACCATGCTTGAACTGGCGGGGCATTATAGCCTTGCCAAAGTGCGAGTCATCCAATACACTCATTCCGGCAGAGTCTCGGGGATGAACAACCAGGTGGTGGGGTATCTGGCTGCGAGAATCTTTGTATAAGGAGTTCAGATGTTAAATTCCACACAAAAACAATGTCTTCTGGATTACGCGATGGCAGTGATTCGAAACAATTTGGTCGGCTCTCCCTGCCCCGCGCCTGAAGATGAGGCTTATCAGGTGAAACGGGGGATATTTGTAAGCCTGCACATCGATGGAGCTCTGCGGGGCTGCATCGGCTACATCTTGCCTTACAAATCAATAGTGGAATCCGTGAAAGAGATGGCTGTGGCAGCCGCGTTCCGGGATCCCAGATTTCCGCCTGTCTCCAAATCCGAATTACCGGATCTGCAGGTGGAGATATCCATCCTTAGTGAGATGATCCCGGTAGATGATCCATCGGAGATTCAGATCGGACGCGACGGACTGTATGTTGACCACCCTGAAGGGAGCGGATTGCTCTTGCCCCAGGTTGCGGTGGAGTGGAACTGGGATGTCCCACAATTCCTGAAGCATCTGGAAAATAAAGCGGGACTCCCTGCCGGTGCTCTAAGGGATCCGGAATCCGAACTATTCAGGTTTAGTGCGGAGGTGTTTTCCACTAAGTGATAGGCAAGAAGCTATCTATATTGTTCAAATATCGCGCAATTGCCCCATAATCTCAGTAAGCATCTGTGGGAGCGGCGTTATCCTTCAGTAAACTCGGAAAGTAGCTGGCTTTCGCTCTCTTCGATGCCATCGATGTTCAGCAAAAGAAATTCGCTTGGCATTTACAAACAGTCATGATCTTTGTATCCAGCCCATTCATCCAAGCAATCTCCATGGTGTGATTAAGCAGTGAAGATTGCTGAAACGCCCCATGGCGAATGCTTTGATCAATGGGGAAGCTAGGGCGCGCAACTAAGTCAGAGGAATTTTAGTTGTTTTTACACTGGGGCTGTAATTTATTGCTTGACCATTTTCAAGAAAGATAAAATCTGCTTCCTAGTTATATTCTTTGATGCTTAGGGAGTAGATATATGATCAGACGGATGGTGCCGGAGTTTATCCTCAGAAAAGACCGTGCTGGAGATTATGCAGGAAAATTCAAGGCATGGGTGATGCATGTGGATCTTCGGGATTTTAGTTTGTTATCCAGCAGCCTCATGAAAGAGGGATCTAGGAAAGTAGAACAGCTTTCAGACATTATCAATAGCGTTTTTTCCCCCGCGCTTGAAACGATCCTGAAGCACGGAGGTTTTGTAAGCCGGTTTGCCGGGGATGCCTTCATTGCTATCTTTCCCATATCAGATGATGATACGGCTCTCAATTGTATCAGCGCCGCGGGCAGGATTCGGGACTTATTGAAATTCGGTCCTTTGGCGATATTATCCTCCCGCATTGGAATTTCCCGCGGAAACGTGAGTTGGCAGATACTTCCCAATCCCCATCGTCACCTATATTGGTTCAGCGGTGCAGCGATCCACAATGCGATTGTTTTGCAAGAATCTGCGGAATCCAATCAAATTTTGGTAGCCACCCGAAATCTTACCAAGTCGGAGCGGGAAAGGCTGGTTCTCAGCGAACAAGCCCCAGGTGTTTCCAATATCAGGGAGATATTAGAGCCTGTACCTCCGGGAAGGCTTCCCAAGTGCCGTTTGAGTCAGAAAGAATTTGTGGCACAGGAACTTATCCATGGGGTAGAGGGTGAATTTCGTGAAGTTGTATCGGTGTTTATCAATCTCAAAAAGCAGAACGCGGAGGAACTCTCGGGCTTGATTGGTTTGACCCGGAAGTACGGAGCGTATCTGAATAAAGTGTTCAATAGCTCTCATGGTCTGATGGTTCTGGTGCTGTTTGGTGCCCCCAAGGGCTACGAGGATATCGTGCAACGTTCCTTTCGCTTTGTTAATGAGATCAAGACCAGATATGGTAAGCAAATCCGTATCGGTATGAGTATGGGTCTTACCTATGCGGGTTTTGTGGGTAGCCCATTGGGTTGTGAATATACCGCGATGGGATTATCCGTGAATCTTGCCGCACGTCTGGTGATGTTGGGGGATTGGGGCGAGGTCTGTTTTGAGGAATCGTTAATTAGTGTCCAGAGCGTGAATTTGGTGTATTCCGAGAAGGGTTTGCAGACGATAAAGGGCTTTGCGAAACCGGTGCCGTGCTTCAAGTTCGAATGTATTCGAGAGGATATCGCTTCCCAATATCTCAGCCCTTTTATGGGAAGGGAGCGGGAGATAAAAAGCCTCTTGCGGAGCAAACCGGGCATCCGCAAGAACACTGGATTGACCCTGAACTATGTGTATGGGGATCCCGGTACGGGGAAAAGCAGATTGCTGTATGAGTACGGCAACCTCTTTGCCAAAGGATGTCAACGGTTTACGTTGCAGTGTGATGGAATCCTCAAAAGTTCGCTTCATCCCTTTGTGTTTTTTATCAAAAAACAGTTTAATGGATTAAAATCCGGCTCAGTAGAACAACGCCGACAGAACTTCCGAAGGAAGTATCAGGCTATGGTCCAGAAGATATCCGGGCATCTGGATGAGGGGCAGATTCAGGAACTGAACAGGATGGAATCGGTCTTGGCGGGGTTAATCTCCCTAGATTGGGAGGGCTCATTGTTCCGGGAACTCGGCCCGGCTCAAAAATCATCCGCGATCAGTGATGCGATCATCAATTTGTTTGGATTCTATGCTTTATATCAACCCACAATCCTGTTGATAGAGGATATTCAATGGCTGGATCATGATTCCCGGCTGATCCTGCAACGGATGCTCGTTGTGCTACGCACCTATAACATCCAGATAATATGCAGTGCGCGCTACAACGACGACGGTAGCCTTCATACTCTGGACGGAACTGAATCCGCTAAGTCAATCCGTTTGGGGCAGTGGGACGTAGCGCAGATCAAGGATTTTGCCTCCCGTTTGCTGAAGTGCAGAGTTTCGGAATCTTTGGCAATGAGCTTGCAGGAAAGGACATTGGGGAATCTGCTGCATGTAGAGCAAATCTGCGAATATCTGGTGGTGAACGATATGCTGGAACCAATCGACGGTCTCATGTATATCAAAGATACCGGAATCAAGCTGTCCTCTGGGATAAACGCCATGCTGACCGCCAGGATCGACCGTCTGGATAAAAGCATGAAAGAAGCGGTGCAAGCAGCCAGTGTTTTGGGCAACGAATTCACCGCGGAAGTATTGCAAGAGCTATTGCAACGTTCTCAAGCCTTCAGCGGAGAATTGGCAAATCCGTGCGAAATCCTGGAGAATGGATGCAAGATCCGGCTATGGAACATGCTGAATGAGGTTAGCTATAGCTTCAGTCACGGTCTTCTGCGGGATACCGTATATGGTATGCAATTGAGAAAACACCTCCAGAAGCTACATGGGATCGCCGCAGAAATCATGGTGGATTATTGGAAGGACGATTGCAGTAAGTATGCGGAAATCGCGAGACAATTTGAACAGGCGGGTAAGCTCAAAGAATCTGCCCATTTCTACGCTTTAGCAGGTACTTGGGCACGGGAGTTGTTTCAGGAAACAGAGAGCCTGAACTATCTGAATAAAGCCGTGGAAATCCTCAAACAAATCGGAGGCGAAGAGAAGAAGGTGGCAGATCATCTGATGGAGATAGCTCTGCTCTTTCATGGCTTTGGAAAATACGATCTCGCCATGGGTTATCTCCGACAAGCGGAGAAAATCTACATCAGCGCGGAGGGAGAAGAGTCTCTGGCACAATCATCGTGTCTGGGCAACATTGCCAGTGTCAAAAAAGGGATCGGGGATTATGATGGCGCTTTGGAGGATCTGCAACGAGCGTTGAATATCATGCAGAATAACAAGGATGCCAAAGTGTACTTCATCGCAACCTGTTATTGCAATATGGGCGAGTGCTATCAAGCCAAAGCAGATTTCGAAAAGGCTTTGGAGGTGTATCACAAAGCGCTGAAACTAAGGGAAGATCACTTTGGCGATTCTCACGAAGTGGTGGCGAACACTCTGATAAATCTGGCTTCCCTAAATAGCGATATCAATAAGCACGAACAGGCTAAAGTGTATATCGATCGTGCGATGCAGATATATGAAACCATGCAGGAAGCGAACTATCTTGCCAGATCCATCATGTATGCCAATGCCGCCCGCACCTATATGGAGCTGGGTTTCACCGAGGAAGGGATGGAGTATAACTACAAGTCGCTGCGTCTGGGCAAGGAAGGCCTGGGACCCAAGCATCCGGATACCATGTTGACTCAGTTCAATATCGCGCAAGTCTGCATTGATAACGAGGATTACGAAAAGGCTATGGAGCTGATGCTCGAAGTGCGGGAAGCTTGGCAGGAAAGCCTGGGTGAGAAACATCCCTGGATGGCATTGTGTTTGAGCAGCATCGGCAAGCTAAAAACCATCGCCGGTGATCCTCATAGCGGGCTGGAGATATGTTGCAATGCTCTGAATATCCTGCATGAAATCCATGGGAAGGATCACCCTTGGTGCAGCCATCTCGAGGAGAACATCGGGCTTGCCAAAAAGGAACTTGGGATGTCTGATGAGAGAGGCGAACAGAAAGCTGAATAAATGGTGGATCACAATAGGCAAGGGTTTTGCCCATTTGTCTGCGAAATATGTTGACAAAAATCCCCGCCCGTAGTTTTTGGTTTTTCACAATAGCGAGCGGGAATAGCTCAGTGGTAGAGCGCAACCTTGCCAAGGTTGATGTCGCGGGTTCGAGCCCCGTTTCCCGCTCCAGGTTTTTGAGGCGACATAGCCAAGTGGTAAGGCAGAGGTCTGCAAAATCTCCATCCCCGGTTCAAATCCGGGTGTCGCCTCCAATCATATACTAACTCATTAATATATTAGGTATCTCTGGGTATCTTAGTCCGTGCCGGAGTGGTGGAACAGGTAGACACAAGGGACTTAAAATCCCTCGGGTGCAAGCCCGTGCCGGTTCAAGTCCGGCCTCTGGTACCAGTTTCAGCGGGAATAGCTCAGTGGTAGAGCGCAACCTTGCCAAGGTTGATGTCGCGGGTTCGAGCCCCGTTTCCCGCTCCATTTTTTTATGACGATAAAAGCGATAATATTCGATCTTGACGGCACCCTGATAGACTCCATGGGTTTGTGGCGGATGGTGGACGAAGAGTTCCTCACCTCCCGGGGTATAGCCGTGCCCGAAGACCTCTTTGATCATCTCCCTCAAGGCAATAGTTTTATCCAGACGGCGAGCTATTTCAAAGAACGCTTTGGCTTAAATGAATCCACCGAAGAAATCATGCAGACCTGGACAAACATGGTGGCGGAGCACTACGCTAGCTCGGTTCCTCTCAAAAACGGGGCACAGGATATCCTGGAGCGCATCAGCCGGGCTGGGCTCAAGCTGGGCCTGGCTACCAGCAATTCTTATGAACTGGCGGAAAAATCCCTACGCAACAACATGGTTTGGCATATGTTTGAGCACATCAGCTCAGGAGATATGCATCTGATGGGAAAGCCATTCCCCGATCTCTTCCTGCACTGTGCCCGGGGCTTGAATGTGGAACCGGGAGATTGCCTTGCCATCGAAGATACTCTCAGTGGGGTGCAAGCGGCTAAAGCAGCCGGGATGCTTGCCTTGGCGATATACGATGGGGATAGCGTTCGCCAACACGAGCAGATCAAGGCTGCGGCGGATGCCTTCTGTATGGATTATTCGGAGATTCTAAGGGAAATCCAAAGGTATAAGAAAGATTTATGAAACTATACATAGTAATCGGTGCATATGGCAGTGGGAAAAGCGAATACAGCATTCATCTGGCGCGCAGTATAAAGGCGGAGGGGAAAGAGGTTTCATTGGCTGATATGGACGTGGTAAACCCCTATTTTAGAACTCGGGACGTTCGGGAGGAGTTCGCCACACAGGGTATCGAAGTGATCGCCCCCGAAGGGCAGTTTTCTCATGCGGATTTGCCGATGATTTCTCCCCGGATTTTAGGTGCTATCGAAGATTATCAGCGCACAGTGATTCTGGATGTGGGTGGGGATCCCGCCGGATGCCGAACTCTTGGTAGATTTCTTGATCCCATCAACAAGCGGAGATATCACCTGCAATTGGTGGTAAACACGTCCCGCCCCTTCACCAGCAACCCGGAGGAGATCAGCGTGATGATCCAGATGCTGGAAGCCGCTTCCAAACTAAAAGTTAGCGAACTCATCTGCAACACGAACTTGATGGAGCTTACCAATCAAGCTCTTGTAGAAGAGGGAATCCGTATGGTGAGTGAAGCCGCGGCAATGCACGATCTGATCTTCACAAAGTACCTTGTTTTGGACGAATATAAAGATCTGGTTCCGGAAGGTTTGGGAGGCAAACAACGCATTGTGATGAGTTATACCCTTAAAAAACCGTGGGAACACCTCGTGATGAAGGGCATATAAACCTAATCCGAAGCGTAACATCCTCTGAATATATATCTTGGGTAGCTTTACCTAAGATCCGGTGCATCATTTCCAGCCGCTACTTAGTATGTTCTTCACCGATCAGACACCTATAACACTTCAGCTTGTCTTCCGGGTTCTGGATGTAGAAACGCCACTCTGGGGGAGATCGTAAAACTAATTCTTTACAAAATCAGCCCATTAGGAATGTTGGCGGAATATAAAACAATAAAGGACCCTCAAACTTGACAAAATTCACTGATATCACCCTTCCGGAGCCCATCATCAGAGCCGCTACCCAGCTCGGATACGAAACTTTAACCCCGATCCAGGATCTTGTTATTCCATGGTTGATGGAAAACACCCGGGATCTTGTTGCCCTTGCACAAACAGGAACTGGGAAAACAGCAGCTTTCGGCTTTCCGCTACTTGCAGGAACAGACATAGAAAATAGCAATGTACAAAGCATCATTTTGTGCCCGACCCGGGAACTTTGTATGCAGATCACCAAGGACTTGGAGTCTTACGCCAAATACATGACCCGGATCCGCGTCACCGCCATCTACGGCGGAGCTTCCATCCAGCGACAAAAAGAAAGCCTGAGAACCGGTATCCACATAGTAGTGGGAACTCCCGGCAGAGTCAACGATATGATTCGTCAGGGCGCGCTGAAATTGGATCATGTTTCGCGCCTTGTTCTGGACGAAGCGGATGAAATGCTGAACATGGGGTTCAAGGATGAACTATTTGAGATAATGGGCCATATCCCGGAATCCAGACAGACAATGCTGTTCTCCGCTACCATGCCCAAGGACGTCGAGCAGCTGGCTGCCACCTTCATGCATGAACCGGAAAGACTTAGCGTGGGTAACGAAAACAAAGGTGCAGAGAACATTCAACACTTCTTCTATAAAGTTCAAGCAAAAGACAAGTATCTGGCGTTGAAGCGTATTGCGGATATGAGCCCCAAGATATACGGGATCGTGTTTTGTAAAACTCGCAGAGAGACGCAAGAGATCGCCGACAAACTGCAACAGGATGGTTACAACGCCGATGCTTTGCATGGGGATCTCTCCCAAGGCCAGCGGGAATTGGTGATGAGCCGGTTTCGTAGCCGCTTTGTCCCGCTATTGATCGCCACAGACGTTGCAGCCCGTGGTCTGGATGTGGATGACCTCACCCACATCATCAACTATCAGGTGCCAGTGGATCCGGATGTCTATATCCATCGCTCCGGAAGAACCGGTAGAGCGGGGAAGAGCGGGATCTCCATCACCATCATGCACAGCAAGGAGATCAGCGCCCTCAAGGCTGTGGAGAAGCGTCTGGGACGTCCAATAGTATGGCAGAAGGTTCCCGGAGGCAGAGAGATCTGCGAGAAGCAGCTTTTCCATTTTATCGACACCGTGGAAAAAGTGGAAGTAAACGGTGAAGAGATGCAATCCTTTATGGGCAATGTATATAAGAAACTGAGCTGGATGACCCGTGAGGAACTGATCGAGCGTTTTGTGGCGGTTGAGTTTAATCGTTTCCTGAACTATTATAAGGATATTCCGGATTTGGATAACCTGACGCAGAACGAAACCAAGAAAGAGAAGAAGGACAAGAGCGGCTATACATTCAGCACATTCCGCTTGAACATAGGCCATTCCGAAGGTCTCACCAAGCGCGATCTAATGAAGTATATAAACAGTTTGCGTGTGGGCAGGGGCATCGAAATAGGCAGAATCGACATTTTTGGAGATTACTCCTTGGTAGATCTGGATTCCCGTTACGAGCAAGACCTTCTGAAATCCTTCAACCTCACAGCCTACAAAGAGCACAAAGTGCTGGCTACGGTTGCCCCAGCAGGAGATAAAGCCCGCAAGCAATCTTGGGACGGCAAACCACCTTACGAAGGCAAGAATAGAGAATACAGCAAGACCCCTTACGAAGGGAAGAAGAGAGAATATAGCAAAGCTCCTTACGAAGGCAAGAAGAGAGAATATAGCAAAGCTCCTTACGAAGGCAAGAAGAGAGAATACAGTAAGACTCCTTACGAAGGCAAGAAAAAGGACTACAGCAAGACCTCCAAGCCGGCTTTTGGTAAGAAGGGTGGATTTGATGCCACAAAAAAGGCAAAACCAAGCAGGAAGAAGCGGGAAAACGATTGACACATATTGCTTTGGGGATTACTGTGGCTTCACCAAAAAAGAAAGGAGTTCACATGACTAAGCTAAGCATATTGCTTGTCATCCTCGTCGCACTGATCGGGCTCTCAGCCTGCCAACCCAAACCGGAAACAGCAGCCAACGCCTTCTTCAAAGCTTTGGAGAACCAAGATTTTGAAGCGGCTAAAGAAATCTCCACCGAGGAAGGGCAGCAGTTACTATCGCTGATCCAATCGTTTGCAGAAAATGCCGACGAACAACAACTCGCAGAGATGAAAAACACAAAGTACAAAGTGATAGAGACCAAGGTGGAAGGTGACAACGCTGTGGTAGTATATGAACAGTGGGATACCACGAATCCTGATTCTAAAGAAAGTCACGAGCTACAGATGCGCAAGATCGATGGAGATTGGAAGGTTCACTTTGTGAAGAATGACCTTCAGAAATAAGCTTTTTCCCGCTCTATTGGGCGCGTTAGCCATATTCACGATAGCAAGCTCTTCCCTTGGGGGGAGAGCTTCTGCTTTATCAGAAGTGGAAGCTTCTTTTTGCCTTGTGGATAGCCTTGCTTTCGAGGAAGGGGACATCTTGTTAAGGCGGGGCAATTCCATTGTTTCCAGCATGATCGTCCGTGCTTTCCCGGAAGGGAGAGGGATGTCTCATTGTGGTGTATTGGTAAGAAACGGGGGGAATTGGGAGCTTATCCACAGCATCTCAGGTCAGATCTCCGATGAGGACGGCATTCGCTCGGAGCCTCTACAAAGTTTCGTGAAAAACGCGAAAGATAACGAGGTGCTCCACGTAAAGCCCGCTTTCGGAGTGAATCGGCAGCGGATCACCCATGAGAGCCGGGTGTTGCTTGCTAGCAAGCTTCCTTTTGACCACGGTTTTGATCTGGATACCCCAGACAAGCTTTATTGCACGGAGCTGGTGAGGAGGGTGTATCTGGCAGCTGGAGCACCGGATGTGTTCATCTATAAAAGAATCGGCGACAGGCAATTGATCGATATGGCAAGTTTCTTCGGCGGGGATTATTGGCGGGTATCCGAATTGCAGATCCCGGATCTGCCTTGACATTTCCCGGCACCTAAAAAGAATGGATCATACGAGTAACTTACGGAGTTAGAAATGCATAAATACATCAAAGACTTTCTGAACTTTCTTGATAATGGGAACTCCCGATTCCCAGCCAGCCAGCAAATCTCAGCGCGACTGGATGCGGCAGGATTTATCGAGATTGCAGAGCAGGATAAATTTGCGCTCACCAAAGGTGGCAAGTACTACATACGCCGCATGGATACGGCGATCATCGCCTTCGTGATAGGTACCGGCAATATTGCTGAAACCGGGTTTAATATGGCTTCCAGCCACATCGACAGCCCTGGTCTGAAACTAAAGCCCCAGAGCGTGAAATGCGTTCAGGATGTATGCAGAGTGGGAGTGGAAGTATATGGCGGTCCCATCATCCACACCTGGTTGGATCGTGAACTTGGCATCTCCGGAAGAGTTATCATCAAGGGCAAAAAGGGCTTCGAAAGCCGGATAGTGGATATCCGCAAGCCCATCGCCGTGATCCCCAACGCTGCCATCCACATGAACCGGGAGATCAACAAAGGCTTTGAATATAACAAACAGAACCATTTACAAGCCATCCTGGGCGTTAATCCGCACACGGACAACCCCTTGAATGCCCTTTTAGCCAATGAACTGAAGATAAAAGAACAGGACATCATCGAGATGGATCTGTATCTGTATGATCTGCAAGCGGCTTCGCTTTTGGGGATCGAACAGGATATGATTATCAGCGGCAGGCTGGATAATCTGGCGATGACTCACGCGATTTTACAGGCAATAATCACTTCTGAGAAGCCGAAACAGACCTCTATCGCGGTATTCTATGATCATGAGGAAGTGGGCAGCCAAAGTCCCCAAGGCGCATTTTCGTCGTTGCTTTCCGAGCTCTTGGAACGAATAGTGATAAGTAGAAAGGGCAGCCGAGAGGATTTCTATCGCGCCTTGCGCAATTCGTTCATGATTTCTGCCGATATGGCGCATGCTTACCACCCTTCCTACCCGGAAAAGTATGATCCCGACTACAGCCCCAAAATGAACCGGGGTACAGTTATCAAACGCAACACAAATCTGCGTTATGCCAGCACTTCGGATAGCAGCCTGCGTTTTATCCAGCTATGTGAACAAGCCAAGGTAGCCCATCAAGAATTCCTTGTACGTAGCGACATGCCTTGTGGCAGCACGGTGGGACCCGTGGTTGCCGCGAATCTGGGCATCCACACCGTGGATATCGGAAACCCGATGTGGGCGATGCACTCCGTGCGGGAGACCTCCGGCGTGAAGGATCATCTGGACATAATCTCCACATTATCCCATTATTTCGCCTGACAGGCAAAACCCCAAACCAATAAACATATTAAATATAAAAAAAAGAGGTATCAGAAATGGCAACATTCAAACCTTTCAAGGCTGTACGTCCGGTTCCGGAGAAAGCAGCGCAAATCGCATCCCTACCTTATGATGTGATGGATTCCGATGAAGCCCGCGTGGAAGTGGCAAAACACCCTCTTAGCTTCATTCATGTGGAAAAACCGGAAGTGGATCTTCCCGAAGGCACCGATCTGTATGATCCCAAAGTATATGCCAAAGCCAAAGAAAACCTTTACAAATACATCAGCGACGGCCATATGATCCAAGACGACAAACCGATGTTCTACATTTATCGTCAGACCATGGACGGCAGATCCCAATATGGCCTTGTGGGTCTGAGTTCGGTGGACGAATACATGGACGGCACGATCAAGAAACACGAGCTTACCCGTGCCGACAAAGAAGCTGACCGCATCCGCCACGTTGATACTTGCGATGCCCACCCTTCACCCGTGTTTTTCACCTATCGTCATCAAGATACTATCGACACTGTTGTGGAAAACGTATGCAAATCCACCAAAGCCATCTACGACTTTGTTTCGGACGATGGCATTGGCCACAGCCTGTGGTTGATGGATGACCCGAAGGATATCAAGGCGATCGAAGAAGCTTTTGCCGGGCTTCGCTATCTGTATGTAGCCGATGGTCATCACCGCACCGCCAGCGCTGCCAAGGTGGGGCTTCTGCGCCGGGAACAGTATCCAAACTTCACCGGGGAAGAAGAATTCAATTTCTTCATGACCGTTATCTTCCCGGATAACCAGCTCAAGATATTCGATTACAACCGGGTCGTAAAAGATCTGAAGGGCAACACGGTTGCAGAGTTCTTCGCCAAAGTCTCGGAAAAATGGAACGTGGAAGAGATCCCCACCGGAGCCGCGTTTAACCCTTCCAAACTGCATCAGATGAGCATGTATATCGATGGCAAATGGTACTTTATAAGCCCCAAAGCGGGAACTTGGAACGAGCAGGATGTGGTGGAAAACCTGGATGTATCGATTCTGCAAAAGAATCTTCTGCACCCCATCCTGGGCATTGAAGACCCCCGCACAGACAAACGCATCGATTTCGTGGGCGGTATCCGCGGTCTTGGCGAATTGGTGAAACGCGTGGATAGCGGCAGGGAAAAGGTCGCTTTCGCGATGTATCCCACCTCAATGGACGAACTGATCGGCATTGCTGATGCTGGTGAGATCATGCCTCCGAAATCCACTTGGTTTGAACCCAAACTGCGTAGCGGACTATTTATTCACCTGCTTAAATAATGAGATACTACCTGGAAAGCCTGGGATGCGCAAAAAACCTCGTAGATAGCGAGCATTTTGTGCACATCCTAAAATCCTATGGCTTTAGCGAAGCCGTTTATGTGGAAGACGCAGATGTTGTTCTAGTGAACACCTGCGCCTTCCTTGCGGCTTCCTTGGGAGAGCTCGACGAAGTGCTTTCTGAGATCATCGATAGCATAAATCCCAAAAAGACCCGGGTGGTGGTAACAGGCTGCGTGATGAACCGCGCACTCGCTGAGTTTCAGGAGCTATTTCCGGAAGTGAACAAATGGATTGCGCTAAAGGATTTTGCCGCGTTCGAAAAGTATCTCTTGCGATATGTTTTACCCAAGGGGATAAAGCCCCGGGTAGTGGATCTTGAAGGACGTGAAATGCTGGATCAAGATGGACTTTTTGCCTATCTCCGCATCTCCGACGGTTGTGAAAACTATTGCAGCTATTGCATGATCCCTTCCATCCGCGGCAAACTGGTCTCCGAACCTATCGAAAAGCTGGTGGAAGAAGCCCGGCGCCTTGCCCCCAGGGGCAGGGAGCTGGTGCTGATCGCCCAGGATAGCTGCCTTTATGGCACGGATCTCTATGGCAGAAAGGCACTTCCGGAATTGATCGAAAAGTTGCACGAGATCCCCGGTTACGATTGGATTCGCATCATGTACATGCATCCGGACCACTTTGAACCGGAGTGGACTTCGCTCTGGCACAGATTCCCTAAACTCTTACCCTATTTCGAGATACCGATCCAGCATGTGAGCGACCGCATCATCAAACAAATGAACCGCCAAAAATCTTATCAGGAGCTAAAAGAACTGTTTCTGCACATTCGCCGCGAGATTCCCCAAAGCGTATTTCGCACCACCCTGATGTTGGGTTATCCCACCGAAAGTAAAGCGGATAGAGACATGATCCTGAAGTTTCTGGACGAGGTGGACATCCTCTATGTGGGTGTATTTGGCTATTCTCCCGAAAAAGAAATGCAGAGCGAAAGCGGCGTGGGGGATTTTGACTTCGCTTTTGTGGAACAGCTAAAAAACGAGTTTGAAGCCAGCTTTCTGGAGCTGAGAGAACGTAAAATGCAAGCCATGGTAGGCACGCGGCACCAGTTTCTGGTGGAAGGTTATGCAGAAGAAATGAACTCCTGGTACGGGCGTTTGTGGTTTCAGGCACCGGATGTGGATGGCATTGCCTATGTGGATGGTCTCCAGCCGGATAACCCAGTACTTACGGAAGTGGAGATAGTGGACGCTCTTGCAGATGAGCTTTCCTGCCAAGCAATTACAGACGCAGATACTTAAGGATAAAGACATGAGTAAAATAGCTTTGACCGGCATCAAACCTACCGGAATTCCCCATATCGGAAACTTCCTGGGCGCGATTCAACCCGCGCTGGAACTAAGTAAAACCTGCGAAGCCCGCTATTTTATCGCGGATTATCATGCTTTGAACAGCACCAAAGATCCCGAGGCGATACGAACGATGACCGTGGAGATCGCCGCAGCTTGGCTGGCTTGTGGATTGGATCCCGAAAGAACGCTCTTCTACCGCCAGAGCGCGATCCCCGAGACTTTCGAATTGCTCACCATCTTGCTGGCGTTTACGCCCAAGGGGCTCATGAACCGTGCCCACGCCTACAAAGCGATGCTACAAAACAACAACGAAGCCGGAAGAGATCCCGACGACGGAGTGAATATGGGGCTATTTACCTACCCCGTGCTGATGGCGGCGGATATTCTGCTTTTTGATACCGACCTGGTTCCGGTGGGGAACGATCAGTTCCAACACGTGGAAATGGCAGTGGATATAGCTCAAAGCTTCAATCATACCTATCAGACAGATGTCATCAAGCTACCTCAGGCTCTGGCGCATGAGACCAGTAAAACCGTGGTGGGGCTGGATGGCCGAAAGATGAGCAAAAGCTATGGCAATATCATCCCCCTCTTCGCTGGGGAAAAGCAGCTCCGTAAGCTGATTATGAAGATCGTGACCAATTCCCAAGGTGTGGAAGAACCCAAAGATCCGGATACCTGCAGCGTGTTTTCGCTTTACAAATGCTTTGCGAACGAAACTCAGATTGCGGATATCAGAGAGCGGTATCTGGCTGGAGGTATGGGTTGGGGGCATGCCAAACAGGAGCTCTTTGAACGTATGAACGAAGTGCTTACTCCATATCGCAAACGCTATGAAGAGCTGATGGAAAACCAAGATTATATCCATCAAGTACTAAAAGAAGGCGCAGAAAAAGCCAGACCCTTGGCAGCCGCCAAGATAAATATGCTACGAGATATCATCGGTATGAACTAAACAGTGCTAAGTAGCTGAAGAAACACCATCTATATCAATTGCCGCCTGCTCCCGGGCGGCGTTTTGCATTCTCCCAATTGTGTAAAAGGTAAGCAATGTCCATCCCCATCCATCGAAGCAGTCGCGAAGCCGTGTCGATGCAGTGCCCACTGCATCAAAGCGGCTGAGCAGCTTTATCGGGCGATGGGGATGGGGAGGCGGCAAGGCTTATAATCAAGATCCCCAATCCCTTCCGGAAGGGATAACACCAGCGTTACTTCAGCAGGATGAACTTCTTGGTGTCCAAGGCTCTCTCGCCGTCCTTGAGGCGCAGAAAATACATACCACTCCCCAGAGCGGGGGGCGTGAATCGCATGGCTTCCCGATAGTCGTAACTGCTAATGTATCTTCCCTTTATGTCATAAAGCTCCAGGGTAAATACATTGGGGCTTTCCTTGCCATACTCCACCAAGATGCTTTCACCAGGGTGGATCAGGCTGGGGCTTAGGTTCAAAGCGGCAGGGGCAAGGATGTTTTGCGGATCATCTATCCCGGTGTAATCCATCACCACGGTATGCATACTCAGTCCATAAGGTTCGCCCATGAAGCTTTGATCATACACCGGGGTTGCGGGGCTTTCGGGATGATAGACCCGGATCCTGGTGCGGCGCGCGGGGAGACACACATTCAGCGAGCCATTTTGATCTGTGTAGCCGATCAATGAGGAAAAATCCTGATAATAAACTGGTATGTTCGCCAGCGGTTCATGCTGCAGATTGCGTACCCCGATACTAAGCTCAAAACCCGCATCACAATGGTAATATTCCACCATGGCGGGGTCTGGACTTTTTGCCCATGTTTTTAACGTGTAATCTTCCCATTCACCATGGACTACCTGCAGATATTGGTAGATGGATTCAGAATTCTGGAGAGGAGAAACATCGCAATCCTCTGTGTTGCCCCAATTGACGAATTCTGCTAAATATATGATATCCGTCTCCAGAGTAAGGCTACCGGAATCCCGGTTTACGGAAATTTCCGGGAGTAATTCACTGAGGTTGATCTCCAAGGGATATTCCCCTTCCTGCAAAAGGTAATCCAAACTCTGGCCTCCACAGTGGATGCTTACCTCGGATCCAGCCAACCATGCTGCCTGATCTCCAAACTGGATTATCAGATCATCGTTGCCATCGAAATATAGCTGTTGGATCACGGACGGATCGATGGGATTGGCAATGAGGCAGGTTGCCATCAAAACAAGTAACAAAGCAACAATTTTTTTCACGATATCTCCTTTGGTCGCCTTGTTTGCGGCCTGTATAAGTGGTATGCAATATTTGTTCCTAAATCGAGGCTATTTTTGTTGAATCTTAGGGGAAATCTATTATACCCAATCCATCTGATATGTGTTTACCAATTGATACGTTGTTTAAAAAATGGATATCGGTATTTGTATCGCCCATGAAGGGCTTTGGGGGTGGTGGGGGCAATGAACGAGGGGCTACGCTACGCACCCTCGCTATAATCGGTGTCGCCCCGTTGGGGCTTTTTTTCGGTGTGGCATTCTGCCGCGATTATATTTAATAGGGCGTCAATGTGATGTTGTATAGCGACACAAAACAATGGGATGGCATCTAGCACAATAAACCACAACCTAATCCATCCGATAAATATGAAATGCAATTTATTACATCGCTTGTAACATGGATTCCGGTTATTTATGGATTACTGCGAGCCCGGTTTTGCCATCCATTCTTACCATCAATGGCCGTTCAAACTCCACGTGCACAAAGAAATCACCCCGCTCAACGGCGGGTTGCCGAATCAGCCAATCCATATCCACGAAGTCTGTGGCGGAAGTATAGGGTATTGTGAAGTAGCCCACGTTCATAGCCACCAAGTTGTGGAAGAAATGCGTTCCCTGGCTGGATTCCACGATAAAATCCGGCAATCCGGTTTCCAATATTACTTTAGCGCGATTGATCTGGGGCCAGCGAACCGGGATGCCCAAGAATTTATCTCGGGAGCCCCATCTTCCTGGTCCGATAAGGATGTAGTGCTTGTTCTGGTTTTCAAATTTTAAGTTGAATCTATGAATTTCCTCTTGCATTTGTGGGGTCATAGTCTTGTCAAAACGCTTAGGATCAAGATAGATAACGTCTCTTAGTTCATCGATTACTCCGTTGCCCATGCCGTGTTCAGTGTACATCAGCAGGTCATTTTTATCCAGTCTGGCGGCATCGATATGGTAGGCATCCTTGCTCACGGAGAGGGGGCGGATCTGGAGGATGTAGAAGGTGGGTTTCTTGGCGTGGCTTTTCTCGTGTTCAAGATTCACGGCAAATTCGATCTCGACCGGAATACCCAAAGCGATTTCGCCCATTTCGAGGAGTTCTCCCACGATCTTCGCCAAGGGGAAGTAATTGTATTTCAGGATGCTGGAAAAGGTGAGAACCTTCATCCCGCGTTCCTGTAGGTTGTCCGTCAGCCGGAAATTCTCATAATCCCAGATCGAAGCCAGATAGCGCAAGCTGCCGTGTTTGTCGGCATCGGCAAGGTTGAGTTTAGAGAGTGTGATTTCTTCTCCTTTGGTAAGGTCAAAATCGTTGTTGGCAAGGTTTAAGCCATAGAAGTCTTTTTGCGAATTGCGCATCATTTCTTCCGGGGGGAGGATATCGATATCCGGATATTTGGGACAGAAGCGATAGTTGAGTTTACCTTCCACTACGGCTTTGCCCAAGCCGAGGGCGATGTTTGCGATGCCATCCGCGTGCTCCATGTGGGATGTGGGATAGAAATTGTAACTTTGTGCCACTCCGGAGATATGGGGATAGTAATAATGATCCCCTTTGAGGCAGCCGACGATTTCTTGGATAATAACCGCCATCTTTTCTTCTTCCGCCTTGAAGTTAAGCGAATCCAAGAAGTTCCTGGCATCGGATAGAAATACGCTGGCAAAGACCAGCTTGATCGCGTTCATCAATTGGCGAAGACGATGATCCCGCTCTGGGTGGTTATTGGGTAGCATGAAGGTGCGGTAAACTCCCGCCAGAGGTTGCGCCTGAGAATCCTCCAGCAGGCTGGAAGAGCGCACCGCAATTGGGTAATTCACATGATCCAGATATATCTCCAAGCGCGAGATGAGGGAATCCGAGAGCTCGCCCTCGATGAACAGAGCGTCGATCTCTGTATCGCTCAAACCCTGTACTTTTTCCGTGATTCCGTTGATTTCCAAAAACAGATCAAACTCGTTAGTTCCGATGATGGCGGTGGAGGGTAGCGAGATGGCGGTGTTTTCGAACTTCTTTTCATATTCCATGGTACAAAGCAGAGCGTTCAGAAAAGCCAGGCCTCTGCCCTTTCCGCCCAGGGAACCTTCCGTGAGTCTGATGATCTGGTTCATTTCGGAAAGTGAAACCGCATCAAAATTGATGATCTTCCCCCGGTTTTTTTCGATGCGCACGGTACGGAAGACATGGTACAAAAACCTTCTCAACTCGTCTGGGGATTCAAAATCTTCGATCTTCATCGGGCGGATCTTTTTTGCTATCTGAACTTCTCCGTGGGCGATTAACCAGTTCGAAAAGTGGTTGAAGCGGCTATGAAACTCCAGTGAATCCACGGGAATCTTAAGGATTTTCTCTTCAAAATCCGCAATGTTGGCAGCTTGATCCAAGATATCTCCCTCCGGGCTGCGGAAGATGAAATTGCCGAAACCGAGACTATAGACCATGTATTCTCGCAGGTCTTTGAAGAGACGCTTGGAGTTCTTGTTCAAAAAATGCACCCCCAGTTTCCGCGCTACTTCTTCGTTATGCCCTTCCGAGGATTGCAGGATCATGGGCAGGTCGCTGTTTTTGGACATGATATGCCGGATCAATTTGATTCCTGCTTCAGGATCCACCTCGCCATTTACCTTGTAGCGAACGTCCGAGATCACGCATAGCATGAAATCCTTATATTTATCATAGAGCTGGATTGCTTCCTCAAAATCGTGAGCCATCAAGACTTTGGGGCGAATCCTCATGCGCAGGTGCTTGTTGATGTCACTCACCTCTTCTTCGATGAGCCTTTGAGTTTGCTTCATGATAACAGAATACAACGAGGGTAGAAACATGGAGTAATAATGCACAGAATCTTCTACAAGGAGGATCACCCTTACTAGACCGTGGCTGGTATCGAACTCGGCGTTCATGTTGTCTTCCACGTTTTTGACCATCGCCAAGAACAGCTTGGTATCTCCATTCCACAAAAATACATTGTCGATGTAGACTCTATCTTCAAGGTGGTTTTCCCAGATTGTGTAATCGGAAGCTACATTAAGAAGCAGTAAAACAGTAATCCCCGGGCGTTGTTCTTTTACTTTCCTTGCCAGCTCAAAAGGTCCCATTTCCCCGATGCGCATCATGGTGATCACGAGGTCGAAATTGTGTTCTTTAAGCTTCTGTAGGGCTTCTTCGCCGGTGGGAACGGAAGTGATTCTGGGGGCTGTGGATAGATTTAGCTGGCGATACTCCCCAAATATTTGTTCCGAAAGCCTGCCATCCTGTTCGAAGATAAAAGCATCGTAAAATGTAGATACCAAAAGGATTTCCCGCACTCGATTCTGCATCAGTTGATGAAATATATCCTCTCCAAACTTGAATTTATTGTAATAGTAATTCAATTCTTCCATCTTCATGATCCACACCTCTCATTACCGGATTGTTTAGCATTTTCGAACGTGAAAATCGTGACAATATTGTCAACACAAATGTTGCCCGGCTGGGGTTCACTTGAGCTTTCGCAGTTAGGCGAGCATTTCCAAAGGGATACGAATATATGAGTACAAACCTTAAAAAAAATTAGATCCATCACCTAAACTTCAAATCGGAGGAATCGAGGATCAGGATGACGCAAGGATGAGACAGAAATTGTGGTTGACAGATATCCACTGTGCTTCTGATGTGAAAAAGATAAATCTGGCTGTGAGCATTGAAGAAACAGATTATTGAAGATATCCGTAGATTACACAGTGAGCTTGAGACTCTTCTCCTTCATCTCGGATCACGGAGAAGAAGTTTATATTCCCAGCCCGGAAAGGGATTATCCCCCAGCGCATTATCTGGACTTGGCTCATGCTTATGCTTGAATCAAAGGTAGCAACGGCGTCCCGCAGTTAAAGAAAAACAACAGAATGGAACCCAGTATGGAAACCAGTGTGGAAACGGCATCTTGCCGTTTAAAAAAAACAAAGCTTCAAGATGAAGCTTCTACACTCACACACCAGGATGGCGTGTCTACACTCACTCCCCAGGATGGTGTGTCCACGGAGTAGCTATGCTTGTGAATCAAAGCTACAATCCCGATGTGTGTATCATGCTTGGCAAATATGAGCAGTGACGAGGTCTTTACCCCTTCCCGAACTGGTGAACCAAATGCTGGATCTCTTACTGGAAACTTCCAGTGCATCGTTTAAGGGATAGACCTTTTCCTGGGCAGCCAAAGCATCACATCCATCGATGTATCCATCTCGTAGTAGGTGGAATATAAAAGTGCACCAGAAACGGAACTATAGATTGTACTACTCTGAGGATTAACTCTACTGCCTCTGTTAGATAAGGAGCTACAGTAAACAGGAGAGAATATGTAATAAGCTACAATATAGTGGATGAGGGTTTATACTATGCTATTATTCCCACTGTATGAACAGATCCCGCTGGGGCACAAAATCGTGGAACTCCCAACTCATCACCTGTTTACCTTCTGCCAGGGTTGCTTCTTTGGGTGTATCGAAAGGATAGTGGATCACTTTCTTCCCCTCTGGGAGGCGGACTTCGTAGCTGGCGTAAACCAGGGCTTTTGCCCAGCTATTGGCGGTGGTGACGATGTATTTTGCCTGTTTGTGGAGCAGCTTCTGTTGATAGCGGATGCGCACTGTTTCCATGCTGCGATCCGGCATTTCGAGAGTAAACCAGAATCCCCCTTTTTGCTTGATGGTTCGCAAGGGATATCCTGAACTGGTCCATATCACGGACAGGCTATCGAAGTAGGCTTGCTCATTATCAACCAGAATGGGGAAGTAGATATCCTCGATTTCTGGCAGAGCGCTAAGGTTTGAGAAGGTAAACAGCCCATCGAAGACCATCAGACTATCGCTGAGGTCAAAAGTAAGCTGTTCGATCTCAAAAGAAATGTAGGATGGGGGATACATTTCGCGTGGGCTTTGCGCAAAGATGCCAGCTACGCCCAGCAGAAGGATCAGGATAACTGCTAGTCTATTCATGGGTATCGTCCTGTTCAAGATTTTTGTTTCATGAAATGCTGCGGGGAGTGGGTGTCAAGTAATTTGATCGCGGGAAAAAGTACTTGACGTAATGCTAAATCTTTTAAGCATGAAACTCTTATAGCAAAACTGACAAAATAAGCAGCATGGAGTATAAAAAATGAGTTACATACCCGGCATGATGGAAGCTGATCTATTCGGAAAAGTTGTGCTAGTACGCCTTGACCACAATGTGGTGAAAAAGGGCAAGATAAAGGATCCGATGCGTATAGATGCTACGATCCCTACTTTACTTCATATATTTAAAAAGGGTGGTCTGCCGGTTCTGATGAGCCATGTGGGACGCCCCTACGACAAAACTACCGGGCAGATCAATATCTCGGAACTGGAGGGGGTAGAGCCAATCGTGGAGTATCTTTCCCAAAAGCTTCAACTCAGAGGACTGATCCCGGAACTAAAGGCTTCGGACGGCTTTGGCATTGCCGAGCTTGGTCCTCTGGGCGAAAGCATTGCAAGGCTGAAACATGGAGAATGCGATTTTGTGTATCTGCCCAATACTCGGTGGTTCAAAGGCGAAGAAGCCAAGGACGAGCGGGCGGATGTGTTTGCCAAGAATCTGGCAGGATATGCGGATGTATATATTAACGATGCTTTTGGCAGTTGGCAGCCGCATGCCAGCACATATCACATTACCAAGTATTTGCCTTCCTTTGCCGGGTTGTTGATGCAAAAAGAGATTGCTAGCCTGGATAAAGTATTTGCTCCCAAACGCCCATTGGTGGCAGTGGTGGCGGGTAGTAAGTTTGATACCAAGATCGGACCCCTTGCCGCTCTTTTGGAGATTGCGGATCATTTGGTCTTGGGTGGCGTGATCTACAACGCCTATCTGGCTGCGAAGTACGATATCAACGTCTCGGGGCTCTCCCAGGAAGACGTGGATGCTGCTCGTAAGTTCATCGAGGATAGCCAGGAAAACATCCAAAAAATAGTGGAATTGCCCTCGGTGGTGCTGTGCCAAAGTCTGCAAGAACGCAACGACGACAATTGGGATGCATACCAGATCTCAGATCTGAAGGATTGGGATCAAAGCGAGCCCATCGGTTATATCCTCGATGCCGATCCGGATGTGTTCAAAATGCCGGAAATCAAGCAGATCTTCAATGGCGCGGGCACGATTTTCGTGAACGCGGTGATGGGCTTCACCACGCTCTTCCCGGAAGGAAGCATGGCGATGTATAGCCTGATCGATGAGAATATCAAAGCGGTAAAGCTCTTTGGGGGAGGGGATACGATCCAGGATTTTGGCACCTACCTGCCGGGAACCTTCGCTTTGGCTCAAAACAATCCCCAGTACTACTTCTTTACCGGTGGGGGAGCAATCCTTTCCGCGATCGAAAATCGCAGTGCCACCGGCATGAAACCGGTTCAAGCTTTAATCAAAGAATAATCCAAGGAGTTCAGCCAAGTGGATACAAAAGTGAATCTCAAAGACACATTTGCCTTTCCCGACTGGGATGAATGGAAGAAACAAGTAACAGACTCGCTGAAAGGCGCAGATTACGATAAAGTAATGCGCACCCGCACCTACGAAGGGATCACTCTGGAACCGATATATCGCAAAGAGGATATCGCCGGTCTGGGACATTGCTCAAGTATGCCGGGAACGCCTCCTTATGTGCGGGGCAACGATCCCAAACGCTTTATAGAACAAGGCTGGAAGATCGCTCAAGCCCAGCTAAACCCAGATTTAAAAGCACTTAATGCAACCCTCAAGGAAGAACTGATGAGGGGGCTGAGCATGGTGAATCTCAAACTCAAACGAGCGGATAATCCTCTAGGAATAGAACTGAAAACAGAGAAAGACATCGCTAGGGTATTGGATGGCATCGACCTCAAGGCGGCTCCGCTGTATATTCAGACAGATATCGATGATATCGGCTTGTTTGCTCTGTTGGACACATATCTTAGCGCGAAAAAAGAATCACTGAGGGATCTGGAAGGTTTCATCGGATTTGATCCAACCGGCGAACTTGCCCGCAAGGGGTATTTTGATATGCCCCTAAGTGATTTGTGGCAAAAAGTATCCGATGCAGTGATCGAACGGTCACAGAGAGCTCCGAAGATGCGCTGTTTCATCGTTGATGGTACGATCTATGAAGCCAGTGGAGCTTCTGGAACTCAGGAGCTTGCGTTTGTGCTATCTACTGCGATAGGCTATATCCAAGGCATGATGCAAAGCGGAATGGATATCGATACCATCGCTCCGCTGTTTGCCGTGCAACTCTCTCTGGGATCCAATTTCTTCATGGAAATTGCCAAAATCCGTGCCTTCCGCCTGCTCTGGGCAGAAATGATCAAGGCCTTCGGCGGTAGCGAGGAATCCCAAAAAATATGGATCCACGGTAAAACTGCCAGTTTCAATAAAACAACCTACGACCTCTATGTGAATATGCTGCGGACAACTACAGAGAGCTTTTCGGGAGTGATTGGGGGCGTGGATAGCTTGGAGACCGATCCCTTTGATTCTCTGGTAAAGCCAGATAATGCCTTTGCCCGCAGAATCGCAAGGAATCAACAGCTGATCCTAGCGGAAGAATCCCATTTTGCTAAAGTGATAGATCCTGCCGGTGGCTGCTACTATATCGAAAGTCTCACCGCTCAACTAGCGGAACTAGCTTGGAGCATTATGCAAGAACTGGAAAAAGCCGGAGGCATGGTTCGCGCTCTGAGAGCCGGGCTTATCCACGAAATGACGGAATCCGTAGCTAAGGCGAGAATGGATGCTGTTCATAAACGCAAAGACGTGTTTGTAGGGGTAAATATGTATGCCAATCCCCTGGATGAGGCATTCGAAGTTTCCCAAATCCCCAAGGTGGATCTCTCAACTAAGCCGGTTAGCCTAGAAAAGGGTCCTTTGCCCAAGCGCAGAGCGGTGATGAAGGTAGAGGAATTGCGCGCGGCAATCAGCGAGAAATCCCCCAAGATCATGCTCTTGAATATGGGAGAGGTTTCAGACTTTAAAGCGCGGGCTGATTTCAGCAGTGGATTTTTCCAGATGGCAGGTTTCCAAGTGATGAGTGAACAGAGCTTTATCTCTCCGGAAGAAGCGATCGCCGCCGCCAAAGCTGCCGATGTGGATGCCTATTGCATTTGTAGCACAGACGCAAATTATGTGGAGCTTGTAGCACCCCTTTGCTCTGGTTTGAAGCCTGCCACCATGATTTTAGCAGGGTATCCAACGGATAAAATCGAGGAATACCAAGCTAGCGGCATCGACATATTTATCCACATCCGCGCAAACGCTTACGAAACCCTGAAAGACCTGGCAATGAAACTGGAGGTGATCCGATGAAACCCGATTTTAGCACACTCAAACCTGATTTTAGGGCAGCTGTGGCACAGACTTCCGGGCAGGAAACGCCCCAAAAGATATGGCAAACCAACGAGCAGATCGGAGTAAAACCTCTATATACGAAAGCTGATCTCGAACAACTGGAACATCTGGATTACCTGAGCGGGATCGCTCCCTATCTTCGCGGACCGTATCTCAGCATGTATGTTCAACGGCCATGGACTATCCGCCAATATGCGGGATTTTCCACCGCCGAGGAATCCAATGCCTTTTATCGCAGAAACCTGGCGATGGGGCAGAAGGGACTCTCCATCGCGTTTGATCTTGCCACTCACCGGGGCTACGATTCGGATCATCCGCGCGTGATCGGAGATGTGGGCAAAGCCGGCGTGGCAGTGGATAGCATCTTGGATATGAAGATTCTGTTCGACAAAATACCTCTGGATCAGATGAGTGTATCCATGACCATGAATGGGGCTGTAATCCCAATCATGGCATTTTATATTGTGGCAGCCGAGGAACAGGGAGTAAAACCAGAACAGCTCAACGGCACCATTCAAAACGACATCCTGAAAGAGTATATGGTGCGGAACACCTATATCTATCCGCCGGAAGCTTCCATGAGGATCATCGCGGATATCTTCAGTTATACGTCTCGCAAGATGCCGAAATTCAATAGTATTAGCATATCCGGCTACCACATGCACGAAGCGGGTGCAACAGCGGATTTGGAAATGGCATATACCTTGGCAGACGGGTTGGAATATGCCCGCACAGGGATTGCTGCCGGCATCGATATCGATGTCTTTGCTCCTCGCCTTTCATTCTTCTGGGCAGAGGGTATGAATTATTTCATGGAAATCGCCAAACTACGCAGTGCCAGAATGCTCTGGGCCAAGATCATCCAAGGCTTCAATCCCAAAAATCCTAAATCCATGGCGCTGAGAACTCACTCTCAGACCTCCGGCTGGAGCCTTACAGAGCAAGATCCCTTCAACAATGTAGCCCGCACCTGCATCGAAGCTCTTGCCGCGACGATGGGACACACACAAAGCTTGCATACAAACTCTTTGGATGAAGCAATTGCCTTGCCTACGGATTTCTCCGCTAGGATCGCACGCAATACGCAACTGTATCTTCAGCACGAAACCGGGGTATGCAAAGTAATCGATCCTTGGGCAGGTTCCTATTATGTGGAAAGCCTCACCCATGAACTGATGCACAAGGCATGGGCGCATATCATGGAAGTGGAAAACCTGGGAGGTATGGCACAAGCCATCCAAACCGGGCTTCCCAAAATGCGCATCGAGGAAGCCGCCGCCCGCAGACAGGCAAAGATCGACAGCGGGGCGGATACCATCGTGGGCGTGAACAAGTATCGCCTAGAAAAGGAAGATCCCATCGAGACCCTGGAAGTAGATAACTCCGCAGTGCGTACCGCGCAATTGGCACGCTTGGCAGAGCTACGAAAAAACAGAGATGAAAACAAGGTGAAAGCTTGCTTGAATGCGATTACCAAAGCCGCGGAATCCAAGGATGGAAATCTGCTGGAACTTGCAATTGACGCAGCCCGTGCCAGAGCTTCCTTGGGCGAGATTTCCAGCGCAATGGAACAGATTTTTGGCAGGCATCAGGCAGAAATCAAACTGATCAGCAACGTTTATAGCAGCGAGTACGCAAATATGGATGATATCGAGAAAGTAAGGCAGCTCACCGATCAATTTGCCGAACAAGAAGGGCGCCGTCCCCGCATCCTGATCGCAAAAATGGGGCAGGATGGCCACGATCGCGGGGCAAAGGTGGTAGCCACCGCCTATGCTGATATGGGCTTTGACGTGGATATGGGACCGCTGTTCCAAACTCCGGAAGAAACAGCCAGACAGGCAGTGGAAAACGACGTGCATATCATCGGGATGAGTTCACTGGCAGCCGGACACAAGACGCTGTTGCCACAATTGGTGGAAGAGCTGAAAAAGCTGGATCGTGAAGATATCATGATAATCGTGGGTGGTGTGATTCCTCAGGCGGATTATGAGTATCTCTATCAGCATGGCGCTGCCGCGATCTTCGGCCCCGGAACCCATTTGCCCACAGCCGCCACCAAAATGATGGAACAACTTTTGGGACAGCATGGATAAACGAAAGCCGGAGTGGGCTCCAGATGGTGCCTCGGCTGCATTTGCCAGCTCGGTGGTTCCGGGAGCCACACCTCAGACTTCACCAAAGGTTAACCGCGCGACCAAAACATGGGATCCGGATGAACTCGAAGCAGGAATCCGGGCGGGAAACCGCACTCTGCTTTCCCGTGCGATTACATTGGTGGAAAGTAACTCAAACAAACATTTCGGGATTGCGCAGGAGCTCCTTCAAAGGCTCCTGCCGCATTCCGGAAACTCCGTCAGAATCGGCATTACAGGAGTTCCGGGAGTAGGGAAAAGCAGTTTCATCGAACGTTTTGGGCTGTATCTTATCTCACTGGGAAAGAAAGTGGCAGTCTTGGCGATTGACCCTTCATCCAGCATATCCAAAGGCAGTATTCTGGGAGATAAAACGCGCATGGAAGAGCTTTCCCGCCATGAAATGAGCTTCATCCGCCCTTCTCCTTCCTCCGGGGTTTTGGGGGGGGTGGCTCGAAAAACCAGAGAAACCATTATCCTCTGTGAAGCTGCCGGTTACGATGTGATCCTGATCGAAACTGTGGGCGTAGGTCAAAGCGAAATAACCGTCCGCTCTATGGTGGATTTCTTCTTATTGATGCAGATCACGGGAGCCGGAGATGAACTGCAGGGCATAAAGAAGGGTATCATGGAATTGGCGGATCTGATCGTGGTGAATAAAGCGGATGGCAACAATGTAGAGCGAGCAAAAATCGCCGCTAGGGAGTATAATAACGCTCTGCACTATATCCGGCACGCAACCAGGGCTTGGGATACCAAGGCTCAGATATGCTCTTCCAGAACCGGGCAGGGCATCCCGGATATCTGGCAGACAATCCTAGCGTTTTGTGCTACCACCAAAGAGAGTGGGGCATTTGAAGAGCGGCGCCGGGGACAAACTTCCGCTTGGTTTGAAGATATGTTGCAGGAGGCAGTACTTCATTATTTCTATACTGATCTACGCAATATCGAAATAATTCCACAAATCAGAGAGCGGGTATCACAGGGTAAACTTCCTGTAGCATATGGAGTTAGCAAGGTTATGGAGCATTGGACGCCGAGTCAGAGTTGACGTCCTTCCACAATCTATAGGTGTCGGGATATATTTCTCCTTGCTAAAATTGAATAAGCGGGAATACTGTAACAAGTGTTCCAGTAATCCTAATGTAATGGATCCTTGTAACCTTGCTGACCGTCTTTGATGCTATCGTTTGATAGTGTAACCTGGTAAAGCCAACAAACCCCGGAGTAAAGAGCATGAAGCCGTTTCGACAGTGCTTGATGGCGGTGGTTGTTCTATCTGTAGTGTTGCTTGTTTCCTGCAAGCCTGATCGGTCGCGTCTTGATGATGGACATATCCGCGCAGGGAAATCCGGAGTTCATCAAGATCTCTTTCGTATCCGATACCGTCCCAAATGGCAAGCACAAGCTCAGTTTGCCGGCATTTATATGGCAGAGAGCAGGGGCATTTACGAACAATATGGTCTGGATGTAGAGATACAAGGTCTGTTGCAAGCGCAAGACGCCATTGATAGTCTTAAGAGTGGGACTTCGGATGTTGTGCATCTGGACCTCCTGAGAGCCATAGACGTTCTGCGGGACAGCACTTGGATTACCAATATCGGCCAGATCAACCAAAAGAACGCTATATTACTGGTTGGTAAACGTTCCCGGGGGATAAACTCCTTAAATGACTTCAAGGGCAAGAAGCTGGGGGAATGGCGCAGCGGTTCGTATCTGATTACAGACATCTTCCTGAAGGGAAGCAAGATTCCCATGGAGATAGTTCCGATTGACGGGTCGATAAACCTCTTCACGCAGAATGTGGTGGATGTAGTTAACGTCATGCGGTACAATGAATATCACCAGTTACTTCAAGCGGGGATAAAGGAGGAAGACCTCTTTGTGGCGGATCTCTCGGAACTTGGCTATCAGATACCGGACGAGGGTTTTTATGTGAGTAAAGAGTTCTATAGTCTCCATCCTAATGAATGTAAAGCGTTTGTAGATGCCACTATGGATGGCTGGCTATATGCCTTTAGTCACCCCGAAGAAGCGATAGACGAAGTAGTGAAACGCATGCAGCAAGATAACATCAGAGCAAACCGCGCGCATCAGAGATGGATGTTGGACAAGATGAAGGAAGTAATAATGCCTATCGCGGGTGATTTGGGGAAGCTGAAAAAAACAGACTATCAGAATGCTATAAAACTGATGACGGAATACTACAATTTTACACGTGATATACCATTCGAGGAGTTTTGCCCTAATGGCGCACAGAAGTGAAGACCGGACTATCGCCTATCAATTGATCTCTTTTGTCTTCGCTTTTATGTTGATCATTTTTTTGGCTTCGATCCTGGTGACGCGTAGCCTGTATCATGATATCATGCTGGATAACCAGTTAGATAATATGCGGCATCTTGCTCATGAGCGGATCTATCTCATCGATGGTATTTTATTCCGGGTGGAAAGCATAGCCCGGATTTCGCGTTCTGTGTTTTCGGATTACTCTCTTACAGACGACGAGCGCGCCGGATTCTTAAGAGAAATTCTGATGGAGAACCCCCAAATCCACTCGATTTGTATCGCAGACAAGGCTACGGAGGGCAAGCCTCCCCTTGTGATGTTCACCGTGCGGCACAAACTTACGGAGCGGGAGGTCCCCGGGCACAGCTATCAGTATGCGGATTGGTTTCAGATTCCATTTATTACCGAAGAACCTTTTTGGACAGAACCCTGGGTAGATACGGACGGGCTAGGTGAATTGATAATATCCTATAGCCTGCCCGTGTTTGAAACCGGAGTGAGAACAGGTCTTCTGCGCTTTGATATCCGACTTAGTTATCTGCAGGAACTGATCGCCGGAAGTAGCTATTTTAAAGTAGGTTCCAGTTTCCTGGTAAGTACAACTGGAACTTTGGTGGCACACAGAGACATGGATCTGGTAATGAATCACACGCTATTCAGCTTGAAACAAGAGTACTCCGAACCGAGCCTTGAGAAGCTGGGATACGCAATGATTTCAGGCGAACAAGGACATCTCAAGATCAACGGAAAATCACCATTTGGGAGATCCTGGGTTTACTATCAACCTCTGTTAAGTAACCACTGGTCGGTGGGAGTGGCAGTAGATGAAGATTATCTGATGCGGGATGTTTATGCCATCCTGATGATCCAGACTGTAGCATCTGTATTGATTTTCTTCTTTGTGGCAATAATCATCTATGCACGGGTATTGAATGTTTCGCGGCCTCTTAAACGCCTTGCCTTGGCAGCGGATCGAATTGGCGGGGGGGATTTTGACGTGCAGATTCCAGAATCTAATAAATCCCACGAAATTGCCACACTTTCAAACTCCTTCATCTCAATGCAGGCTTCGCTAAAGGAATACATCAAAAACCTTAGGATAACTACTGAAGAGAAGAACCAGATCCGGGGGGATGTGATCTTTGCCAGCGAGATTCAGACCAAGCTGGTTCCTTCCAATACCAAGCACCCTTGTGGCGTTAAAGAGCTACGTGCTTATGGGATACTGGAGCCCGCGGGGGATATCGGAGGAGATCTCTACGATTATTTTATGATCGACGAGGATCATTTTTGCTTTGTGATCGCAGATGTTTTGGGCAAAGGCATCGTTGCGGCGATGGCGATGACCATGGCAGCCACCCTTTTACCTTCTATCGCGCCCCACGTAAAAAGCAGCAATGAACTACTGAAAGAACTGAACAGCTTCCTTTGCCGTAATAATATCGAAAGCAACTTCGTTACGGCTCTCTTGGGGATCATCGATCTGAAGACTGGCAAACTGCAATTCTCAAACTGCGGTCATGTACCGCTTTACATCCGTAAGATGGATCGCAGTTTCACCAAATATGGCGAGACTCATGCCACTGCTCTGGGTGTATTCGAGAATCTGAACATTGGTTACGATGAACTGGATTTAACCATCGGCGACGAGCTGATCCTTTACACTGACGGAGTGACGGAGGCGATGAATGTGGATGAGGAGTTTTTGGGCTTTACCGGCTTGGAGGAGATTCTCCGCAAGTTACCCGCCCCCAATCCGGAAACTACTGCCACCATGATCCTTGAAAGTGTTCATCACTTTGCCAGAGGTTCAAGCCACAAGGATGACATTACGCTACTGGTGATAGACTACAAGCATCCGGGTTTTCTGGAAGACTAGTAAGTAAAGACGACCCCCGAGAGGGGAAACACCCATTCCGAAGCTTCGGTTTTCAGGGTGATGCGGTTCTCTTCGCGGATGATAGGCGGGTTTTTCTCCTGCCCGGAGAATATTCTGACCGGCTCCACACGGCTCAGCTCTTCGGGGAATCCGAAGGTTATTTGCACACCCTGAGTAAGCTCGCTGATAAAGACGGAAAGCTGGTGGCTGTTCTTGGGGTAAAGTGTGGTGGTAGATATCTCAAACTCTACCTCCGTACCAATCAGAGCGTCCAACTTTGGATGTGAGCAACGGATTTCCAGAGAGTCTTCGCTTAGGTTCATCTGCGTAAACAGCTCAAATCCGTTTATCCTCACCGAATCCACCTTGAAGTGTTCGGATCCCGGATCCAGAGCAGCGTCCAGAAGCCAACGGTATTCCACATCAGTTCGCATAAAGTAGCGTCTCAGGCTCTCGTCGGAAGTAGCGCATGCAACTACGAAATAATTGTTTCCCAATATCTTGAGATAACTGAGGCGAGTTTTTGCCTGATAAAATGCTGCGTTATTCATAGTGCTGAAGCTGATCTCATGAGCAAATGAACGGCGATAGTGAACATCGCGGTCTTTATTGAAGAAGAAGCTTCTCAGAATCTCTTTGTAGATCAAATCCCCGATCTCGGCACTCTCCAGCCTCTTTGCCAGAGCGCTGCTAATGATCTGGTTCAATTTGCTATTACCAAAATCTGCTGCGATGAAATCCCGCCGAGCGATTGGAGCACTGTGCAGGATATGATCCCGGCTCTTATAATAGCGTCTTGCCCGCCGTCCAACCTGGCACAAAAGCTCGTAAGCGGATCCTTGATAGATCCCTGCCAAGGCCTCTGCTCTCAGTTCAGGTTCATTTGCTCCCAGGAGCGTTACGATGTCTCCTACTCTGGCATTGGGCACTTCACTGAGATCGATGGTAATCATATCCATGGACACCCTGCCGATAACTTGGCAGATATTGTTTTGTACCAGCACTTTGCCTTTGTTTGAAAGCAGGAAATCGTAGCCATCAGCATAACCGATGGGGAGGATGCCATACTTTCCATCTTTAGGGGCACGCCAGTCCCGATTGTAACCTACGCTTTCTCCTGCCAAAACGGTTTTTACCTGGCTTAATGTAGATTTGAAGCTCATCACCGGAGCAAGGCGAGCGGAATATCCACCAATGGTATCCACCCCGAAACTGAAAATACCAAATCTGGCAAGATTGCAGATCTTTCCAAATCCCCCAATAGTTCCAGCACTGTTGGAGAGATGTATATAGCGTGGTTTCTCAGGCAGTTTAGCGATCAAGGCAACAAATTGCTCCTCCTGCAAGGAGCTGAAAATGGAATCGCTCTCCGCGGAGCTAAAATGGCTGAATACTCCTTCTACCACCAGGTTGCGCAAGCCAGAAACCTCATGATACAGGTTCAGAGCATCTTCCAGACGGATACCGCTCCGATGCATTCCGGTATCGATCTTGAGGTGAATGCGCACGTCGGTTTCAGCGATCCGGGCGCTTTCTGCCAGAGTTTTTGCAAAAACAATGTCCGAAACTGCTGGATCAAGATCGTATTTGATGATTTCATCGATCTCTTCCGGCAAACTGGGAGACAGGATCAAGATCCTCGCATCGATGCCTTGTATCCTCAGTAGCTTACCTTCCTCGGAGTTTGCCACCCCCAGATACACCGCTCCTTCCGCCAGAGCCGCTTCGGCTATCTCTTTGGCTCCGTGGCCATAAGCATCAGCTTTTACAATCTGTAGGAAATCCTGTCCGGGCTGTAAAAAACTCTTTAAGAACACCAGGTTTTGGCGAAAGGCTGCCAGGTCGATTTCGACCCAACTTCGTTCATGTATAGTGTGTTGCATCAGAAATAGCGGGCAGCGAGATCAGCCAGTGCCGAGCGTTCGCCTTTTTCAAGCGTCATGTGCCCCACCATGGTCTCTCCTTTCAGTTTTTCCACCGCTACCGAAAGCCCGTTGCTGATCGCATCCAGATAGGGGATATCGATCTGGTAGGGATCTCCGGTCAACACGATCTTGGTGTTTTTTCCGGCTCTGGTGATGATGGTTTTCATCTCGTGGGGGCTAAGGTTCTGAGCTTCATCTATGATGATGTACTGGTCTGGCAAACTGCGGCCGCGAATGTAGGTGAGTGGTTCCAACTCCAAGAAGCCATAGTCCATATAGTCCTCGATCGAAGCTTTCTTTTTGTTTCTGGGGTTATCGTTTTTTTCGTCGTGGAGAGATAGCAGGATATCCATATTGTCGTAGATTGGTTGCATCCATGGGTTAAACTTCTCTGCTTTATTCCCTGGAAGATAGCCTAAGTCTTTGCCCAATGGGGAGATTGGACGTGAAACGACCAAGCGGGTATAGCGTTCTTCATCCACTACCTTGCTCAATCCGGCTGCGATAGCCAAGAGTGTCTTCCCGGTACCGGCTTTTCCAGAGAGGCTTACCAGTTTGATATCGTCATCCAGCAAAAGATCCAGTGCCATTTCCTGCTCGAAATTTCTGGCAGTGATTCCGAAAACATCCTGTCCCTGATAATGGCTGAGTTTATAAAGCTTGTTATGATCCTTGTTAAAGCGCAGGGTTTGGATGTTTTCCGGATCGCCCTGGGACGTAATCCTCACAAATTGGTTGGGATACAGGTTTTCGAAAGGATTGTTTATATACTGGCTACTTTTAAGTTTGTCCAATAGGTCAATCGCCAGCTCCTCGTGAGTCCAGCCGGTATAGAATTCATCAAAGTTTATGGTATCGTTCTCAAAGTTCTCCGCGTGAATGCCCACTGTGTCTGCTTTTATACGTACGTTTACGTCCTTGGAAACCAAGATTACCTGGGATTTGGGATACTTTTCCTGAAAATATAGCGCAGTACCGATTATCAGGTTGTCGTTGCGATCCATGAAGATCAGCTTGGATGCGGCGTCGGCAACTTCCCGGTTCACTGTTACTTGGATTACTCCTCCCTGATCGGTGGGAACTCCTTCCTGAAGCTTCCCACTTTTTCTCAGGTCGTCCAGATAACGTCCGATTTGTCTGGCATTACGGCTTTTTTCATCCAGACCCTTCTTGAACTGATCGATTTCTTCTATTACCACGATGGGGATCACTACCCGATTGTCTTCGAAGGCAAACAGCGCTCGGGGATTGTGAATCAATACGTTCGTATCCAATACAAAGATTTTTTTCTGCATTCGTTCTCCGTTAAAACTTGTTGGATTTCTCGAATATTCTTTCGATTACTGTGCGATGATGAGGAAAGCTCTGGATCAGCATTTCGCGATCTGCCAGATCAAAATCCGCATAGCTGAATGATGGCCATAATGTACATCCACAAAAAGTATAGGAATCCGCATTCATCACTTCCGCGCAGAACCAGGTGGAACGAGGGATGATGATCTGCGGCATTTCGGAGAGTTCCAGACGGTTGCCCAGGACAAACTCTCCCAGCTCGTTGTTACTGGAAAGGGTGAGGATTCTAAGACTGCTGCCTGCATAGAAATGCCACATCTCGTCGCATGAAACCCGGTGCCAAGCGCTTACTTCGTGGGAAGGCAGTAAATACAATATTGAGGAGCCGATGCTACGGATGGGATGGATGATTCGTCCCTGGCTGTCTTTTGCTTCCGCTTCGATGTCGGATTGCCAATGCCGGCGATAATACCCGCCTTCAGGATGGGGCAGGAGATTAAGACGTTCGATGATAGTGCGATAATCTTGCATGGCATACTCCTTCTTGCTTGGTGGATCAAATAAAAGGTACATGCCGCTTGGCGTCAATCTTTTTGTTGAATTGCCTTCTTAATTCTTCTAGTGTTGCTATTGGAAGCTCAGGGGATTCTCATCAAATTCAAGAAATCATCCGGATACAAAAATGGTGCTGAAGGGGGGACTCGAACCCCCATGAGCGTATTGCTCACTAGTCCCTGAAACTAGCGTGTATACCAATTTCACCACTTCAGCACATGCTGTGTTGTCAATCTGGAAATGCCGCTATTTTTGTCAAGACAAAATTCCGCTTGACCGCTTTTTACCGAGAATCTACCACGAAACTACACGCCATTAGTTACAACCCTTTTCCAGCTACAGTTAGATTACAATATTTTCTAACTGTGCCGGGATACAGATTTAGTCGTTAAGCTCATCAAAGAACTCCCGCACCCAGTTCGAAGCTGACGTAAAAGCCACTTCCGGTGACCAGTCTTGGGCGATAAGGCAACAAAAGGCAGTAGCAAAAGCGCATCCTGTACCATGCATATAGTTCCAGCTCCGCCGCGTGAATGCCGAAACATTAACTCTTTCCGCACAAATGTACGCTTCCAGATTCCCATATCTTTCCCCATGACCACCCTTGAGCAACACATCCACGCCATATTTTCGGTTAAGGCTTTGAGCGGCAAGGACCGCTTCCTGAAAACTGGATACTTCAATGCCGCAAAGCTGTTCCAGCTCCGGTAGGTTTGGGGTTACATAGTCGCACGTGGAAAGCAGTTCCTTCAAGCTGATGATATCCTTTTCTTGCATGAAGCTGTTTCCCAGGCTTGGCTTAATCACCGGGTCCAGCACGATGCTGAGTTGCGGATTTTGTTTAAGATAGCTGGTCAGGCAAAGAATCTGGGAATCGCTGCATAATGCTCCGATCTTGATATACCGAAGTTGCTGGTTTTTAAACAGGTGAATCAGATTTTGCTCAAACTCAGAGGGAGGGATGGGGTAGATGGCACTTACTCCCTGTTCGTCTTGCAGAGTGGTAGCGGTAAGGCATATTTCCGGTTGAAAGCCAAAGCGGCTTGCCACCCGGATATCCTGATTGATCCCGGCGCCACCGCTACTGTCGATGGCGCCGATTATCGCAAGTCGCTTTCTAATCAAGCGTATTTTCCTTGTCTGTTTTGATGGCGCAGAGGTTTCCACACATGCTACACCGATCACTTAAATCGCTGGATGTTTCGCTTTTCCGCTGGCGGGCAAGCTTAGGGTCCACACTGTAGCGAAACACCGTTTCCCAATCCATTTCGCGTCTGGCTTTGGCGATTTTATCGTCCACGGCGGTGGCATTTGGCAAACCTTTGGCGATATCCGCAATATGCGCGGCGATTCTGGAAGCGATAATGCCTTGTTTTACATCCTCCAGATCCGGCAGGCACAGGTGTTCAGCCGGGGTCACATAACACAAAAAATCTGCTCCCGAAGCCGCGGCAAGAGCTCCTCCAATTGCACCGGTGATATGATCATAAGCTCCGGCAAAATCTGTGGGAAGCGGTCCCAATACATAGAATGGAGCTTTGTGGCACAGGCTTTTTTCCAATTGTACGTTGGCGGCGATATCCTGATAAGGAACGTGTCCCGGACCCTCCACCATCACCTGAACGCCCCTGGCGGTGGCGCGTTTCACTAGCTCTCCCAATACAATCAATTCGGATATCTGGGTGGCATCGGTAGCGTCGTGGATGGCTCCCGGACGGAATCCATCACCCAAGCTGAGGGTAACATCGTGGTGCTCGCAGATATCCAAGAGCTTGTCGTAGTATTGGTATAAAGGATTCTCTTCTTTAGTGCTTAGCATCCAGCGCTTCAACAGCGAGCCTCCTCTGCTCACGATTCCCAGAAGCCGATCTCTCATATCATGTGCTTGCAAGCTCCATTTTGTGATCCCGGCGTGCACCGTCATAAAATCCACTCCCTGTTCGGCTTGACGCTCAATTTCTGTAAATAGCATTTCCGGGCTGAAATCCAGGATGCTTTTCCCTTGTCGATCTAGCTTGGATGCCACCGCATAGATGGGCACAGTTCCCAGGATCAGCCTGCTTTCTTCCAACATTATTTTGCGGATGCTATCCAGATCTCCTCCGGTGGAAAGATCCATCACGCTGTGCGCACCGTACTCTTCACAGATGCGGATTTTCGCTATCTCGAGCTCTAGATTGCACATAATATCGGAAGTCCCGATGTTGGCATTAACCTTGGTGCTGGTTTGGCTACCGATGCCAGTGGGTACCGCGTTTCTGTTCCTATTGTGGGGGATCACCACTTCGCCGTTTGCAATTAGTTTCATAAGTTTTTGGGGATCAATGTTTTCGCTTTCCGCTACAGCGAGGATTTCCGGGCTGGCTATACCTTGGATTGCCATTTGTAATTGGGTCATTTCTTGCTCCTTATGATTTGTTTTAGTTGTTGTATCTTTTCTCGTAACTCACCCGGGCACACAGAATTCCCCAAGTGTCTGATCATGGCGATGTTTCTGGCTCCTGCCTGAAATACTTCCGAAATGTTATGGGGAAACAATCCACCGATCGCGACTACCGGGAGCGGGGCAATTACCATTATCCGCGCCAATTGCTCTGTTCCCACGGGAGGGTCAGGAATCTTCTTTGCTACTGTGGGATAAATGGGGCCAAAACTCATATAGTCCGGAGCTTTGGGATTGCCCGGCTCCGAGATTTGCCGGATCAATAACTCAGCCTCGGCTATACTGTGGGTGGATACTCCGATCAGCTTTTGCTTCGGTAACAATCTGCGAGCTTCTTGCCAAGAGACATCCTGGGGTCCCAAGTGCACACCATCGGCGTCGGCGAGAATCGCGTGATCCACCCTGTCGTTCACGAAGAAATGGGTGTTTGTATTGCTGGTGATTCCCTTCAGCTCCTTTGCCAAAAGAACCAGGTCCAGGTTCGGCATGCTTTTATCTCGAAGCTGGATTATCGGCACTTCTTCCTCCACGCAGATCTCGGTAAATCTGCGGTAACCCAATTCGGGTTTTGTCATTACTACATACAAGCCAAAATCATCCACGGGGTTCTTCTCCTGCCATTGAAGCATAGAGCAGGTCTGCGGCTTTCATCCCGGAAAGCAACATTCCGCCGAAGATCGGTCCCATCCGGTTACTCCCGCTTACACCGCAAGCAGCCATTCCGGAAACCCATAATCCGGGATAAATCTCTCCGGTATGTTCTACCGTGGCACGCTCCCCAGCCTCGGCATTCATGGAACGCTCGCTTTGCAACATCGCCCCTGGAGTCTTCAAGCTTACAGGGTTTTTGTTACAGAGTACTTTCACCACTTCACAGGGATGCCCGGTGGCGTCCAGAATCCGATCTGCTACTATGGAGATTGGATCCACGTGCATATCCAAGCGTTTCACGGGATTCCAGTTTACCACCACTCCAGAGACGCGATCTTCTTTTACCAATACATCTTCCATGCAGATTCCGGTGAAGATTGCCGCACCATTGTGCGCTGCATGATAGATCAGCGAGGCTGTGGCTTCAGCGGCATCTGCTGTATAAAGCCCCGCTCCTTTTGCTTTGTAGTGAATCCGATAGCGATCCAGAATGTGAATGGCAGATTCCTGGATTGCGATGCTATTGAAAAGCATTGCCCCGCCCCACATTCCGCCCCCAGGGGCGAGTTTACTTTCGATGAGAGTTGTTTTTACGTTTCTGGATGCCAGTTCTGCCGCGCAAAGCAAGCCGGAGGGACCTCCGCCTACGATTACTACGTCGCTTTGCAGATGATCCTGAAACTTGGTAAACCAATCGGAGACGATTGCGGATGAGATTTGAAGCTCCATGACTTCCCCTTATCTTTTTAAAATCAGGGGTTTTTTGAGACAATCCTCGAAATGGAGCAGGAGGTTTGTGGGTTTCTACTTCCTTGGCGCCGGTATTATCCGGATCAGGTTCGAAGGGTATGATCTCAGCCGAAGTTATCTTCAGCACCCCTGTATGAGTGCAAGGATTGTAGAAGAGATGATTCTGTCAAGCAGGAAGCATAACCCAAGCCATACATGCGGATTCCGAACCTCCGAATGATGGAACTTCAGATTAACGCGAACATATAAAAAAGCCCCACCAGGGGCGACACCGTTCATAGCGAGGGTGCTTAGCGTAGCGAAGCCCCTCGTAGTCCGGTATAAAAAGTTAAGAGCCCCTCGCGGGCGACACAAGGCAATGGTATTGCATGTGCAAAAACCAATACATCCGATATTTGTGAATGTGCCTTTTATTACATTGTTTGTAAAAATGGATCCCGGGTTCTGAGTCAGAGGATTCAAAATCCCCGAATAATGGAACTTCAGATTGACGTTGATCGCAGGAACAAGCCCATCATCATCCCCATTGCCCGAACAGGTCGCCATGGGGTGAATGTGCAGTATCCACTGCTACAAGACGGCTTGGCAACTCCTTTGAGAAATGGGTGTAAGTAGCGGATATGCAGCCGGGTTGTGCTATGTTGCCCGGGTTATGGGCTTGGTCATCAAGGGGTAGTTTTCTATTGTCGGTGCTTACGCTTGGGCTTGCCGGCAGTGGTTTTCACGATCAGCTCTTTTTGTTTACGAATCTCCCCCGGGGATGGAATGTGGATGGGTTCACCGGTTTCAAAATCCAAGCCTGTGTAATACATGCAGGTACTTATCGTCATGGGAGTGGGGGTAAATTCCTGAACTTGCTCCACCTGGATATTGTGGGCATCCAGCCAGTGCTTGAGGGCAATGGCATCTTCCATGGTGGTTCCCGGATGGCCGATGATGATGTAGGGGATGATCTGGCGTTTGATGCCTGCTTTTCGCACTTCTTCGAAGTACTCTTTGGAAAAGGCTTCAAACCGCTCTATGGGAGGCTTGCCCATCAGCCGCAGGACTTTTGGAGAACTGTGTTCCGGAGCCAGTTTTAGCCTGCCGCCAGTGTACTTTCTGGCGATTTCGCTGATGTAGCGTTTATTGCCGAGTGCCAAGTCGTGGCGAATTCCGCTGGCTACGAATACGTGCTTCACGTTGGGAAGGCGGGAAATCTCGTCCAACAAGCGGATCTGGGCATCGTGATCCAATTGCAGATTGGGGCAAATCTGAGGAAACGCACAAGAGCGACGCGGGCAGCTATCCGGAAATCCCAGTTTGCAGGTGCTTTGATACATGTTTGCGCTGGGTCCGCCCACATCACTGATGGATCCTTTGATGCGCCGTGCTTCCTTCACGATAGAATATGCACTGCGGGATTGTATCTTGCGTCCTTGATGCACCGCTATCGCGCAGAAATTACAACCGCCATAACAACCGCGATGGGAGGTGATGCTATTCTTGATTTGTTCCCAGGCGGGAAAGGTTTGACCCTGGTAAACCGGATGTGGGGCGTTCATAAACGGTAGAGCGAATATGTTATCCAGTTCCTCGCAAGATAGGGGAGGCGCGGGCGGATTGTGCTTTAGCCATCTGCCACCGTTTATCTGGTAAAGGGCTTGGGTGGGAAAGAGTTCGTAAAACATCCGGTTCATCCGGTGAAATGTAGCTTTATCCCGGCAATCCTCGGCGTTGGGGAGAAGAGGTTTTCCGGGCTGGGATACATAGCAGACACTGGAGGGAAGATCTTTGATCTCCAGGATGCTTTCGCCATTATCCAATCTGCGCGCCAGGTCAACGATCGTCCGTTCTGCCATGCCATAGATCAAAAGCTCCGCTTTGCTGTCGGAAAGGATGCTGTTGCGGATTTTATCCTGCCAATAGTCGTAATGAGCGAGGCGTCTCAGGGAGGCTTCGATGCCCCCGATTACGATGGGAACTCCCTTAAATAATCTTTGCAGGATGTTGGCGTAGATCATTACGGCGCGGTCTGGGCGTCTGCCGCTTTGTCCGCCGGGGCTATAGGCATCGTCTGAACGCAAGCGGCGTTGGGCGGTGTAGTGATTCACCATGGAATCCATGTTTCCGGAAGTAATGCCGAAGAAGAGACGCGGCTTGCCCAAGGCGAGGAAGTCCTCATCCTTTCTCCAGTCCGGTTGGGAAATGATGCCAACCCGGAAACCGGCAGCTTCAAGGCTTCTGGCGATTATGGCAGCCCCGAAAGAAGGGTGATCGATATAGGCATCGCCATTGATGAGGATGATGTCCAGTTCGCTCCAGTTTCGAGCGTTGAGATCTTGTTTGTTAATCGGCAGGAAATGCATTAGAGAAGATTAATGGGGAGATATGCATTTAGAATCCGGCTAGTTTCACACAGATCGGTTTGCAACTATAGCTTTTGGGTAACAGGAAACATCAAGCTTGCCTGCCGATCATGAGCCAATGATTCTATTGCGTATCTCCCCAAATTTTCAGGGTGCAAGGTTTGGCAACTAAATGTTAGTCCTGATGATATTAATCGCCTGGATGCCTTTTTCGGTTTCCATCAGGTCAAAGGTAACATCTTCATCTTGTTCCAGTACTTTTAATTCCCTGGGGGAATTGGTTACAATGGATTTCCAGTGTACAAAGTACTCTTTATTGTCGTCTGTAAGAATAAAGCCGTATCCTTTATTTTTGTTAAACCACTTCACTTTTCCTTTCATAAGAACCTCTTTCGTATCGTGTATGTCAATTATCGCAACACTGCTTTTCTCGTCAATATAAATATTCCTTTTTCCATATTTTATGCTACTAAAACAGGTTTTTGTAATTCTGCCGCTTTTTTTTCATTGACTATTAATCGAACTTGTGTATCATGCCTCAACAGGTAAATAAAAAAAAAGCGAGGAAGCCGATATGCAAGCCAGGATTCTTCTTGTGGACGACGACCGGTTGCTGAGAGAGGTTATTGGCGAAAGCCTGCAGCTAAATGGTTATACCGTTGATAGCGCAGAGGATGCCGATGCCGCGTTGAAGCTATTTCGGCCGGGAATCTATAGCCTCGCTTTGATAGATCTGGTAATGCCGGGAATGAACGGCTTGGAACTTATGCAGAAAATAATGGAGCAGGATTCCGAGATCTTTTGTTTGATCATGACAGGCTATCCCACCATCGACAGCGCCTATAAAGCCATGGTGGAAGGAGCCTCGGACTACATCATCAAACCATTTCAATTAAGCGAGTTAACTGCTGCGATAAAGCAAAAATTAGCACCATGACTTATTCACTGAAACTTATTGACGTGCGGGAGGGGCAGGCGCACAGGATAGGTGCGCAATATGGATTTTGGCACAACCCTGCGTTCATGGAAGCGATCGCTACCCTACACAACGTAAACCCCTTGCAATTGCAAGTATTTAAGGGCGAAGAGCTATTTTCCATCCTGCCGCTGTATGAGCGAAGTAAAATGGGGATCAAGGGCATTGTTGCGCCTGTGGGGGCATATTATCAGGGCTTCTCTTTCGCTTACGAAGATAATGTGCATCCAGCCCGCAAGTTGCTGGATACCTGCGCAGTTTGCGCAGAGACTGCCCGCTTTCTGGCAGGACGCTATCGCAGGCTGCATCTGCGCTTGAACCCGGATAACGAGGATGTTCGGAGCTTTACCTGGAACGGTTTTAAAACCGCGCCGCTCTATACCTTCCGGATGCGTGTGGTGGACGAGATTCAACCCTTGGCAGATGAACGCAAGAAACTTCGCACAGCCCAAAAACTGGGGATGGTCTTGGAAGAGCGCTTCGATTCCGAAGTCTTCATCCGGCTTCAGAGCGACCTTGATCAGCGTAAAAACCACAAATTGGGAGTCAGCTATTCTGCCTTGCAAAGTTTTCTGGAAAAACTTTTCTCAGTCGGATTGTTGAAACAATTCAACGTTGTATGGGAAGACCGGCGAGTGAGCTCCAATATTCTACTTCACGACGGTGGAAGGGTAGCTTATACTTTGTTTCAGGCGACCGCGGAAGACGCATTGAAGAAAGGCGCGGCTACGTTTCATAGCCTGAGTCTGCTGAAATGTCTGCCCGCAGGAAGCGAGATATTTGATTATTGTGGTGCAAACGTCCAGGAAGTAGCCCGCTTCAAAGCGGCACTGGGCTTGGAACTCAAGCATTTTTATCAGATTAGACTTTAAGAGAGGTAAATGAAAACGATCGTTGTCCTAAAAGGGGGGAATTCTCCCGAGCGGGAGATATCTTTGGTGAGCGGCACCGAGATCGCCGGAGCTCTAAATACGCTTGGTTTTATCGTGCGGGAACTGGATCCTCAGGATTACCCTCAATTAGCCGATTTGCTGGAAGCCATCCGGGCAGAAGATCCCGCCCTTGTCTTCAATGGGCTGCATGGGGGTAGCGGAGAAAACGGTGAACTTCAAGCGGCTCTGCAACTTGCTGGCGTGCCCTTTACCGGCAGCAATGCCAAAGCTTCCGCGCTGGCGATGGATAAATATATCAGCAAGTTAATCGTTGAACAAGAAGGAGTGCCTGTGGCAAAACACATCCTGCTGCGAGCAAACCTTCTGGAAGATTATCGCGATAGCAGGGATTACGCAGCTTTCACAGAAAGCTTGGGCTTGCCTCTCATCGTAAAGCCAAACGATGCCGGTAGCTCCGTGGGCATACATCTGGTGCATACTTTAGAAGAACTTAAGCCCGCCGTTGCCGATGCTTTCCGCTATTGCAATACGGTTCTCTTGGAAGAATACATCCCCGGAAGGGAGCTTACGGTAAGCATTCTGGATGGAAAAGCCTTGCCGGTGGTGGAGATTCGCCCCAAAGCCGGTTGGTATGATTATCAGAATAAATACACTAAAGGGAAGACGGAGTATCTGGCTCCGGCTCCGATTCACGAATCCATCGCGCAACTTGTACAACTCTACGCAGAACGTTCATTTTGGGCATTGGGATGTACTGTGTATGGCAGAGTGGATTTTAGATTGAATGAAGATAGACTATACTTTTTGGAAGTAAATACCCTGCCGGGAATGACGCCATTAAGCCTTACTCCCATGGCAGCCAAGGCAGCGGGACTCAGCTTTTGCGACCTGCTGCAAAACATAATAAGAAGTTCTGTGCCAAACTAATGGAGGTACAATGAAAACGACAATTCTATTCATTTCTTTGCTACTGATGTGTTTTAGCTTGAATGCACTGTCCTTGGTTTTTACCCCCTCGGGGATTGATGTGAACCAGATCAGCACATTCAGCTTCGACCCCTATAATTCCGCCACCCAACCCATCTTAACCAATGCGATCCTCACAAACGACAATGTGGAACAATTTGTACAGATGCAGGTGGTGATTACTTGGAACGGCATCCAGATCCTAGAAGAAGGAAAAGCCCGGTTTAGAACAGCCCAGGCACTGGCGCCCAACCAGGTTCTGAACCTCACTAATCGGGATTTAATTTCCAGCGATGCCAGCAACTATTTCGTGGAAGAAGAGCTTGACTTCAATATCTCGGATATGGTGGATAAATACCCCACTCTGAAGGATGCAGTGCTATCCGGCTATTTTCCCGATGGCATCCTGCAATTGAAGGTGTCTCTGAGACCGGATGGTTCCACCACGTGGCAGGAGCCAAGTATCTTCACCATTCGCATCCGTAATGCCGGCGGGATATATCTCACAGGACCCGGAGCTTTGATCGGACGTCAGGTTCCCGTGATCGGGCATCTGCCGGTAAGCTTCTTCTGGAACGCAGTAAACACCGGGTTCAACGATCAACGGCTGGTGATCCGGGAGTTTCCTCCCAATAATCCTCCCCGGCTTTCCACGGTCAAGAGCACCGGAGTGGAAGTCTATCACAGTTCCGGCCCCGAAGAGAGCGGATTCTCGCAGTATCTGCCACTTAACAACGGTTACTATTATGCGTGGATGGTCTATTCCGACCTCTATAATCAGGATAACATCCACTTAGGTCGAAACACCGGAAATTCTCCCAAGCTGGAAAGCAATTGGTTCGTATTCCGCTATATGATGGATGAGGGAGGCGAAACTAGTCCGGAGGATGTGCAGATCCTGCTCAAAATGCTGGGCAACAGCATGCTTACCAATATCTTCAGCCAAGGTTATACTCCCACCGGCGAAGTAATATTCAATGGCAAAAGCTACTGGGGACAGGATGCGGTAAACATCTTGGGAAACTTGGTAGGTAAAGAACTGCATGTGGATATCATGGAATAAGGAGACAGAAATGAAAAAGATAATGCTATTAACTCTGATCCTTGTGCTAAGCACCCTGCTTCTGGCAGATAGCGTGGCGATGCTTTCCGCCAGTAAAGGCAAGGTGGAGCTGGAACGCGCCCGAAAGTCCGTAAAATTCAAAAATGGCGAACTCTTGATGAACCGCGACGTATTGCGTACCGGTCCCGAAAGTTTCGCCGCTTATAAATATGTGGACGCTTCATCGATGATCAAGATGTTCTCAAATTCCGTGGTGACGATCAATGCCAGCCAGGAAGGTACTTCCCTAAGTAAAAGAGTAAATGTGAACAAAGGCAGTGTCCTGACTCAGGTGAAGAAGGGAACCGGAGCATTCACGGTGCAAACCCCTACCACGGTGGCTTCCGTGAAAGGCACCGAGTTCCTCACGAAAGTAAGTGATGAAGGGCTAAGTACCTTTATCGTTACAGATGGTGAAGTGGAAGTGCGGGTGCTGGCAACCGACGAGGTAAAAAGCGTACCCAAAGGCAGTACTGCCACGGTAAATCAGGATGGAGTCGTGGAAGTTCGTGAAAGTACTTACGAAGATACCAGTGAGATCGAAAAAGCAGAATTGGAATCCTCCCGCGTGAAGGAGATCAATAACATTCGCATCCCGATGTTGGATAGCAATGGCAAACTCAAATACATTGATATTACCTATTAAGAGAAGGAGAACAGATATGAAACGCTTGATCCTCAGCCTGATCTTTTCCTGCGCCCTGTTCACTCTCTTCGCCGTAAGTGCGATTCATGTGAGTCCCGAAACCTTCGTGCCTGGCAAAGACGTGGAATTGCTCCTGGAAATGGTTCAGGGGCAGGAGCTTGTCTCCTCGGTTAACCTGCAATATCGTCTGGCAGGCGTGAGCGTCTGGCAAAGCGAGGCAATGCGGCAGGATGATCCTAATTCTTTGTACTGGAAAGGATTCATCCCCCGAGTGGCGGTTAGCACCAACGATGTGGAATATCGCTTCGAGTTTGTACTAAGTACCGGCGGCTCCGAGTATATGCCGGCAGAAGATGGACTCAGTCCCTTATATAAATTACGTTTAAATGCTCCCTTGGGTACTCTGAACCAAGGATTTGTACTTCTCAGCGATGAAGAAACTATCTCCGCCGATGATGGATATGTGTTGGCGGTCAGCTACCTGGCTTTAGCAGAAGATATCGATCCCCAAAGCATTCGCGTCTGGGTGGGAGATAAAGATGTAACCAAGCGTACGGAGTTCAGCGGCTCTGTGTTGATGTATCGCGAAGACCGTCCCCAAGAAGGCGATCGCAAGGCAATGGTAACGGCAAAAGTGAAGGGTGCGGATGTGTATTCGGATACCTGGAGCACCCAAATCACTCCCGGAACCCGCGGACCGGCACTACCCTTCACATATCGCGGATCGGTGAACTTCGCCAGCAATATCTACAGTGTTTCCGATGAAGAATTAGCGTTTGGCAATACAGAAAACGATTATAGCGCCTGGGCTGATCTTTATGCCAATTACGGCATCCTGGATATGCAGACCAACCTTCTGGTATCCAGCTTGGAAGATAGCAACAAACAGCCCGTGAACCGCTTTACCTTCGGCTTGCAAGTCCCTGTTTTAGACCTGTTTCTGGGAGATTACTCCCCCCATCTTTCCTCCTATACTCTATCTGGAAAGAACATTCGCGGACTCTACGGGAAGTTCCATACCAGATTCCTTTCTCTCACTTGGGCGCACGGGGAATCCATGCGTAAGACGCAGATCGAGGCAGATACAACTCTGGGAACTCGTGCCAGCGGAACCTTCAAACAGGAAGCCATTGGCGCAAGAGTGCAGTTTGGCAGGGAAGACGGCTTCAGTTTCGGAATCACCGGCTCTCGTCATCGTGACATCATCAGTTCTTTGGATGAAGAGTATTACCGCTACGAAAGAGAAAGCAGCAAAGCCGATTCATTGGATTACGTGTATACTTCGATGGCGCGGGATAACGCAGTGCTGAGTTTTGATACTCAGATCAACATCCCCAGCCAGAACTTTGTAATGGGTGCGGAGATCGCAGGCAGCATGCTGAACAACAATACGATTCCCGGTGCTCTGACCGCCGAAGATCTTGAAGAATATGGTCTCGATGTGGAACTCGGAGGTTCGCCGATAGATCCCTCGGATCATGCTGATCTCTTCGTGATCAATCGCAATATGGAGCCCTTTATGCCCGGCAGGGCAAATCTGGCTTGGACTGCCTACGTAAGAATGTTGATCATGAAGAACTTCCTTAGTGCTCAGTACTACGAAACCGGCAGTGCCTTTAATGCTCTGGGGATCAATGGTCAGTTGAATGATACCAGAGTGATATCGATCACAGATCAGTTCAACTTCGGCAGATTACTCTTCCTGAGCGGAGGGGTGAACTTTACCGAAGACAACCTGATGGGGCATAAAAGCGAAACTAATACTTACCAGACTATCTTCGCCCAGATGATCCTTCGTGTTCCGAATATGCCATATCTGAAGGCATCGTTCAACGACAACAGCGGAGAAAACAAGGCAAACGAAGAGATCGCCGACGACAGCTTTGCGCCTTACCAACGTAATGCGCAAAATATGAGCTTCGGCATAGGTTACAACATCGTGCAGATCCCCTATGTGCCCACTCAATTGGATATCAGTTACCGGATGGGCTTAAGCGAAAGTGAGCACCTTCCCGCAGGTGAAACAAGCTATAGCAAACTCTCGGATAACACAAATAACGGGATAGCTTTTACCATGAGCAACCGCTATTCCATGCTACCACTCCGCACCCAGATATCATATACAACCGGCACAAACAAGGACGAAATGGCTACCAAAGAGTACAAAAACAGCAGCATTTTCTTGAAGGCTGATTACTCGCTGTGGCAGGATCGCATAAAACCCTATATCTCCTATCGAAATACCAAACTGTCTGGGGATAATGATCCTCAGAAATACAACTACTTCAATCTAGGTTTAGAAAGCTACCCGATCCGCAATATGACCGTCGCCGCGGATATGGGGATCAAGAGCTACAGTAATGATCTTAACAGTGCCCTAGATTATGATGCCACGACCTTCAGACTGAGCCTTACCCAAAGGTTCTAAACCTAAGTACATTCCGGAGCGTGGCGAAAAACCACGCTTCGGGCTTTTTTGACAGGAGTTTATTGTGATCCGCATCCGTCAATTCGTTATTCCCATATTGATCCTGATTCTTCTTAAAATCCTCTTTCTGTTTCCTTCAATAGATTCTTTGGAATACAAAGCTCAGGATAGCCTTTTCCGGCTACGCGGAGTCCGCGACATCAGCGAAGACGTGGTGGTGATCGCTATCGACGACGCCAGCTTCAGTGCGTTGGACACCACTTGGCCATTCCCCCGGGAATATCACGCCAAACTTATTGAGAACCTCAGCTTGGCAGGTGCCCGGCTCATCGTGTTTGACGTGGAGTTCACCGAAAGCTCCCGCTATCCCCAAGCGGATTCGATTCTCGCGGAAACTGCCGAACGTTACGGAAACGTGATCTTTGCCGGGAAGGTCCTGCATGGCAAGACTCACCAGGATCCAGACCAGCTTGTTACACCCATAGCCCCGATATTGGGCAAGCAAACCCCCTGGGGCATCGTGAACATGAATTCTGATGTGGATAACGCCATCCGCAAGTACAGCCTCTATGAGGAAATGGACAATAAAGCTCATTTCAGCATCGGAGTAGCCGCGCTTGCCAATAGCAGGGTATATCAACCGGACTGGGATGCGCATCTCAGGATCGAGGGACAGCACTTGGCAGTGGCACCTCACAAGGTTCCCATCTATAGCGCAAACAAAGCCTTGATAAACTATTACGGTCCTGCGGGATCCTTTCCTCAGATATCCTATGCCAGTGTGTTGGACGATAGCACCATCGCCATGCCTGGTTATCAGGGGATCGAGTTCGACGAGTTCTACGAAATCGTGGAATCCGGAGTATTGCGGGATAAAATTGTGCTGATCGGAGCAACCATAGATGAACTGCACGATAAATTTCCCACCCCGTTTGGGGGAGAGTGGACTCCCGGAGTAGAGATACACGCCAATTTCATCGAGATGGTAATGCGGGGAGATTATCTATACGGATTTGATCCCTGGTTGTATCTTATCTGTGAATTGGCACTGCTTTTGGGCTTGTGGTTTGTTTTCTCCAAACTGAAGCCCCAGCTTACCGCGCTCGGTACCATAGTCCTGATCGCTCTGCAATACTACCTTGCCTTGTATCTTTTCCGCAGCCACAGCCTGATAATCCCCATCGTGCAGACGGCATTGGCTTTGCTGATGGTATATGTGGGAAGCCTGATCTGCCACTATTTGGATTCTTTGAAAGAAAAGCGATTTATCCGTCATGCATTTCAACAGTATATGGCACCCGAACTGGTAAACGAGTTACTGAAGAACCCCAAAAAGCTGAGTTATGGCGGCTCATTGCAAGAAATATCGGTCTTGTTTTCGGATATCCGCTCTTTTACCACGTACTCCGAAAACCACAGCCCCCAGGAGACCGTGAACATCCTAAAAGAATATCTCACGGCGATGGTGACGATAATCGTGGAAAACAACGGCATCTTGGATAAATTTGTAGGAGACGAGATCATGGCGCTGTTTGGCACTCCCGTTCCTTTGGAAAACCATGCCTTAAGTGCCTGTAAGGTAGCGCTTGAGATGCGCGCAAAGATGAGGGAATTACAGGAGAAATGGCAGGCGGAAGGCAAGGAGATCTTCGAGATCGGCATTGGAGTAAACACAGGACAGGCGGTGGTGGGAAATCTGGGTAGTGAGCAGATCTTCGACTACACTGCCATCGGGGATACCATCAACCTGGGTGCGCGCCTGGAAAGCATAAACAAAGAGTTCACTACAGAAAAACACATCATCATCAGCGAGTTTACGCTGGAACAGGTGAAAGACCACGTGGAAGTGCGTTACTTGGACGAAGTTAAAGTGAAGGGCAAGAACAAAGCGGTAAAGATCTACGAACTAATAGACCTCAAGTGATATGTGTTCAAGATTGATACTTGATAAAGCCATTCCCTTCTGACTATTTCGCAATAGCGGATGATCTGACCGAGATTATTCCTGTAAAAATGGGCGGGAGCTACCCCGCCCTTTGATTATATAAGGTATCTTATTTAAGCATGATCATCTTTCCCACAAAGCCTTTTCCATTCACGCTCAGTTTATACAGATAGACGCCGGAGCTTTGCAGTTTGCCGGAAGCGTCTCTACCATCCCAGATCACCGTCTTCATCCAGATCAGCAAAACTTGGTGAAGCATGATAACCCACATTTATCCCGTCAAAAAAGCCATTCACCAGGATCCAGTTCGGGCTTAGCGCATCGCCAGTATTTTCCAGATACGCCAATGTGCCAATTACACCGCCCACTACCAGATCAAGATCTCCATCCATGTCCATGTCCACCAATCGCGGGCAGGACCAAGGTCCAAAGTTCAAGCCGGTAAAGAAGAAAGGACTCAGTTGCAGAGATGTCCCCAAGTTCCGATATAAATAGATGTTCCCGGAAAGATCGCCGATTATCACATCCGGCAAGCCGTCTCCATTTATTTCTCCCGCAGTCACGGAAGAGAAAACAGTTTGGTTTATTACCGAGAAAAAAGAGTTATCCTCTTGCCAAATGGGATGGTAGATGGAACCTTCGTTCCGGAAATACTTGATATTTCCCATCTGGGTTCCGCTTAGCACATCCAGATCTCCATCCCCGTCGATATCCGCCAGGTCAGGAATCGGGTAGTACCCGGTAACTACATCCTCGAACATACCCGATTGCAGGGTATATGTACCGGTATCCGGGTCTATGCATTTCCAGAAATAAACCCCATAGGGTCCCCCAGTAACTAGGTCAAGGATCCCATCTCCATCCAAATCCACCGAGACCGCCATATCTGAATAATCAATAAGCATCATCTCCAGATAGTCATACCCCAATGTATAAGATGGATTAGTGGCACTACCGTTGTTTTCCAAGAAGATCGGCGGACGGGTGCTATTACCCAGCCAGATATCGTAATCTTCATCGTTATCAATATCGTTAAAGAGTATCTGTGCGAAGGGCATGCTGGGGATACCTGAAGGGTTAAAATAAAAGTTATCCATTTCCCAGCCTTGCGCCGAGAGGATAAAGACACTGGCGACCAAGATTAAACTCAAACAAATCCTGCGCATAATAGTACTCCTTTCTTACAATATGCATTTTTGAAAAATGCTGGATCGTGTCAAATTTATTCTGGTTTCGGGTCAGAATGAAAAGGAATGCAAGAATCCGGAAATTTCACGAAAGAAAGATTTGGGTTGACCTAAATACTGCTACAGACAAAATTGACGCCAGAGTGAAAATACAATAACAAACAGGAGTAAAAGGCGATGAAAGTGTTGAAGACTTATCCGGAGAAGTGCATCTCTTGCCATGTATGCGAGAGCACTTGTTCCAGCCTCTATTTCAAAGAAGATAATGCGGATTTATCCTGCATCCAGATTCACGATCAGACTCAACCCACTCAGATGAACGTGTGCAACCAGTGTCAAACCTGCGTAGCCGCGTGTCCCACTTGCGCGATCACGGTCAACAAACAAGGCGTGGTGATGATCTCCAAGAGTTTATGCATCGGATGCCTGATGTGTGTGGCGGTTTGCCCCACAGATTCCATGCGTACCGCATTTGGCAAACATAATCCCTTCAAATGTATTGCCTGTGGAGCGTGTGTGAAGACCTGCCCGGCGGATGCCTTGGAAATAGCTGAGCTATAAGGAGAAGATAATGAATCGCAAAGTTTTAGCAGAATACAATTATACCCTGAAACCTGTAGTTAAGGGTTATAATCGCAGAACCCTCTATGTAAACGTCGGCTCCAAAGAGATCAAAGAGAAGCCCGTAACGGACATGATGATCGATAAATTCGTGGGTGGCAAGGGCTTTGACCTTTACCTGATGTGGCATGGCGTAAAAGACAATACCAAATGGAACGATCCCGAAAACGAGATCTGTATTTCATTCGGACCTCTTTGTGGCAATACATCATACCCCGGCAGCGGCAAGTCCATCGTTACCACAATCTCCCCTCTTACCGGGATTCCGGTGGATTGCAACGTTGGCGGCCATTTTGGTCCCTATACCAAATTTGCCGGATTCGATGCTCTGGAGCTTCAAGGCAAGGCAGAAGAGGATGTAATCGTATATATCGATGGCGATAGTGGTGTCGTGAAGATCATGACTGCCCCGGATGAGAGAATCAATAGCCACATTCTGGCAGAAGAACTGATCAAGGAATTTGCCGACGGCGAGGGTAAAGAACAGTTTGTATCCGTGGTTTCCAGCGGAGAAGCGGCAAACAACGTTCTCATCACCTGCTTGAATTTCTCGTTTTGGGATAAACGCCGCAAAGTGGCTCGCTTGAAACAAGCTGGTCGCGGTGGCACCGGAACCGTTTTTCGCGATAAAGGCATCAAAGCCCTCGTGGTGAAGTATTCCGGCCTCAAAGTGGATACCAACAACCCGGTGGATTTGCCCACCCTTCAGAAGACAGGGCTGAAACTCCACAAAGAAATCGAAGCCGGCGATGCCGATCAATGCCGGATGCACCAGGTAGGAACCGCGCACTTGATGGAGATTATGAACGACTACGATCTTCTCCCCATTCGCAACTTCAAATATGGTCAGATGCCGGAAGCAGAAAGCCTGCACTCTCGTGAATTCACTAAGCTTTTCACCCAAGGCATGGCAGATGGCTGCTGGTATGGCTGTTCGCTTTCCTGTTGCAAGGCGGTGGATCATTTCAAACCCCGCACCGGGCCTTACAAAGGTCAGCCGGTCTGTGTGGACGGTCCTGAATATGAAACTGCTGCTGGTTGCGGCTCAAACATCTGTGCTTGGGATCCCAAAGACGTAGTGGAAATCAATTTTTACTGCGATACCTATGGCGTGGATACGATATCATTTGGCACCAGCGTGGCGTTTGTGATGGAGTGCTACGAAAACGGTATTTTGAACAAGGAACGCACTGGCGGCTTGGATCTAAGCTGGGGAAACACCGACGCAGCTTTGGAACTTCTGCATCAAATGGCAAAGGGAGAAGGCTTTGGCGTAATAGTAGGACAAGGCGTGCGCCGCATGAAAAAAATCTTTGCCGAAGAATTTGGCGCCGATCCCCAATTCCTGCAAGATATCGGCATGGAAGCCAAAGGCTTGGAATATTCACAATACATGAGCAAAGAATCCCTCGCGCAACAGGGCGGATACACTCTGGCGCTCAAGGGTCCTCAACACGATGAAGCGTGGCTTATCTTCATGGATATGGTGAACAACCACATTCCTACCTTCAAGGACAAAGCCGAAGCTTTGCACTATTTCCCGATGTTCCGTACTTGGTTTGGCTTGCAAGGACTGTGCAAACTGCCCTGGAACGACATCGAACCAGCAAATAATGCCCAGACCGATGAACCGGCTAAAGTGCCCGAGCACGTTCAAAACTATGTGGATATCTACAAAGCCATCACCGGCAAACCGATGGATAAACATGAACTGATTCGCCAAAGCGAACGTGTTTACAACTTCCAGAAAGTCTTTTGCATGAGAATGGGCGGGGGACGCCGTATCGACGACATTCCTCCCTATCGCGCAGTTGGCCCTGTTACCGAAGAAGAATATCTTTCCAGACAGGATCGCTACGATAACTTGCTGAAAGATAAGATTGGTGTGGATCCTGAGGGTAAATCCGTTGCCGAAAAGATGGATATCACCCGCAAGTATCGTGAAGATCAGTATCAACAACTGGTAGATGCGGTTTACGAGCGCAAAGGCTGGACCAAAGATGGCGTACCTACTTTGGAGCACCTTAAGAGCATCGGCATGGATCTACCGGAAGTTCTCGACGTGGTGAAAAGATTCTTATAGCATTAATAGATCTATGACATAAGTGATGCCCGTCCTGAAACATGGACGGGCATATATGTTTGTCCAGAATGCTTTCTGCGTCGATGGACTGAAAGTGCCACAATAGAAATATTCAAATATTATATGCGCATAGCAAGATATCTCTTGACAAGCACAGGTCACTTAAAAATAATCGGAAATACACAGCTCAGACCTGAACCTGCAAACTGGAACATTTTGTGTTGCTTGCTGAATTGAAGATGATTGATGGATAATTCTCTTACTAAAACGCCGTGATATGCGGGCAAAAATAAAAAAGGAGATCGAACCATGATCAAAACGCATCAAGCCCCCCTTACAAAGGTGGCAACCAATGATTGCAGCCCGCTAAAGACTGGGAGCGGGAGCATTCTTTTCAGAATTGTTCTTGTATTTTTGGTTCTAGTGTCAGGTAAGATACTGCTTGCTACAGCCGCCGAGATCAGAGATAACGTACTTAGCAACATTCCAGAATTTGTCACTTTAAGGGACCCAGATCCTACACATGGTAACCAATATGCATTTGATGACACTGCCATTATAGCTGCTGATTACGACCTACCAACAATCGACTTTTCTTTGTTTCCAGAGAAAGTCCAGGTAACATACTTTACGAAAGTAACTATTGCTTTAGGTGGCTACCCAGTGAATAATAAGATTGTGATTCAATGGGGTGATTATACCAGCAGTACGCATTATGTAAATAGCTCCGCAGTAAATAATGTAAGCCATCAATATGCTTCCACTGTGAGTAACTATCTCGTTACGATTAAGACATACTACCCATCAGGCACCACGTACACTGAAGAACCAGAACATGAAATTCAATACGATCTGGGGATTTTCCCATATACTGAATCGGTAAGTGTTGCCTCAAATAGTACAGAGCACATTGGTAAACTGACGCATTATCAGAGTCATGTGAGTGGATCTACGAAGAAACCTGTGTTAATTGTAGAAGGTTTCAACTTTCATAATTCAAACAATATATCAAGTATCGTCGGATTAAATCCTGTCTTTTACAAGAGCCTGTTGGACAATGGCTTCGATCTCTACTTCCTGACATTTGAAAAATCCCAGACAAGCCTATATGAGAATGCAGGCCTCGTGCTATCTGCATTGACCGAAATAAGGAACAAGCATGATGAAGCTGGAGAATATGGTGGTTTCGGATGTCAACCTATTAAAGTGATCGGTTATTCCATGGGGGGGGTATTGGCGAGAATCGCCCTTGCCAGCGCAGAGGACCAAGGTGCATTTGCCCACGGTAGCAATCTTCTCTTAACTGTGGATTCACCACATCGAGGTTTCGTGATCAACGAGAATGTGCAAAATCATATTGTCGACTTTATTGACACTATTGTTGATCATGAACCTGGGATTGAAGATCAAGTAGAGAGTTTACTCGAAACATTTGATGTGTTAATTGACTCGCCCATAGCCCGACAACTAGTACGCAACAATGTAACAGCCGAGTCAACAACCTACACTTTCTTTGATGGGTCCAATGAATACAAAGACGTATTCGATTTTTTGAATCCATGCGAAGCGCGCAATGTAATGCACGTTAACCAAGATGTGGATTACTACAATTCTGGTTCATATAATGAAGAACTTGACTACAAGTCAGGCTTCCCCTGGAAGCAAAACAACATCAGGAAGTATGCCGTTGCTTTTGGCTCAGCCCAGCCTGTTGGTAATATTGAGGATAACGGTCACTTTGCAAGTTTAAGGATAAAGTGGAAAATACTAGGATTCCCAGGCAGTTATACTCTTGACGAAATTCATAGTAAATGGTACGACAAGTGCCCCGCATCATACTTTCCAACCGAGTTTCATTATAAACAAAAGGTATTTCCTGACTCTTGGCATAACAGTGTTTTGGAAGATGTGCTTAGTTGGATCATCAATTCTGACAAGCTAAAGATTCATTTCAATGTAAATTATGATCTGCCAATCATTCCTGTTATATCCAGTTTGTGCATGACTAATCGAGACTTCGCGGAGCCTTCCCAAACTCAGTTCACACCCTATGGTTCAGCTATCTCTGGAGAAATCCGAACGCCATTTGATGAATACTTTATTCCCAGTGATGCAAGTCCTCATACAATATTGAGCCCCCAATGTGCTCAATGGATCAGAAGTAGTTTAACGGATAATAACGAAGAGAGAATCGTTGGTCACATTACAGGTGTCTTACGCTCCAATAATCAACCCTTGGCTAATCAACCCATAATCGTTACTAATTTGTCCTCTGGAGATGTATTTGAGTTAAGCACAAACGCATCAGGGTCATTTCAATTTGATAACTATTATGTTAATACTTGTGCCTATGAGATCAAACATGCCGACGCGATATATTATGAAAAGGTAGTTAGCGCTGTAATAGATATCATAGGTAATGCAGATATTGGATATATAGACTTGACTGCCCCACAACAGATTGTGTTTGTTGATAAAGATCTGTCTTCCGGTGTATGTCATACAATATCAAATGCCTTTGACGTTTCCATGAGTTTGAATATCCCTCACATCGTAGTTAACCAGGGTACATATCGTGAGCGAGTATTGGTACTTGGTCTGGGTGATTACTTCCAGAACTTTACTCTGGAAGGCATTGGGAATGTCGTGATACACTCGAATGAGCGTGGACACGCTTTGAAAGTATGGAACTTATACAGTGATATCCTCGACGAGCTTACCATAAAGAACATAATCTTTGAAGATACCGATAACGAGGGGGGGGGCGGTGTATACCTTTCAGGTAATATCGGCCATGTTACAATGGAACACTGTACAATTCGTAACTGCGGCGATTGTTACATTATACCAGGGAGTGATAAACTCCCGACAGGTTTAGAGTCCTACGTTCCAATTCACATTATTGATTGCGATTTCTACGATAATTATGGACATCAACTTGGAACTGGAAGTGATTCTATAGGCGCTGTATGTTTATCTTCCAATAATCCGATAAACCATTCTATCATTGAGTCATCCCGATTTCATGACAATATGGCGAGTAGTGCTTCTGCGATCCATGTAAGAGGTAAGGGGAGATATACAATTAAGAACAATTTTTTTAGTAATAACAAGCAGATACAGGCAGGTTACACCAGTTGTGTAACATGCCTCGACGCTACAAACGTCGAGATTATTAATAACACCTTCAAAAATAACGATAATCCTAATGCGATTTACTCACACTACCAAGCAGCGATTGGTTTAACTCTTTTAAACAACGACTCATCAAACATAACAATCAGAAACAATACTAAGACCATTGCACGTAAAAATGGACAATAAGTTTATCTAAATAATTCTTGACAAATTAGTTAGATCTATGATTATGGCTCTATCAATACACAGGAGCTAATCATGGAAAAGCAAACCCTAACTTTCGCAGATCAAGAGATT
>JAHDQK010000046.1 GCA_018433885.1 Candidatus Cloacimonadota bacterium | reverse complement strand
GATTGTACAGGCGGTCGCCGAACCGCCTATGTATTTCTTTCACAAAGGGCGCTACGGCGAGCGCCCGTACCGCCTATTTTCACGGCAGATCATAAAAGGGAAATCCAGATTTCTATCCTGCTCCCGAAGAGGGACAAAGAGTAAAGTGGCTTCATGGCTTAGTAGCATTGCCGAATCGCCGTGTAGCCGATATCTCTTTCGCTGCCGGAATGGTTTTATTCAAGGTCTAACAATTCAGCTTAAGATGACCGCAGAATGGGAAGGTGCAGATTGCTGGACCCGTGCTGTGCAAGTGATGAAGGGATCACTCTGAAACGTGTATAGTTAGATCACACAAGAGGTTTGCGCTAGTACTCGAAGCTCTCAGTCCAGACTTTTAGACTCATAGTTTGGACGAGGATCAGACCCGGGACCTCTTTCTGATTGAAGTTTAGTCACTTCTTTGCGGCTTTTTTTAAATCGATGGTTTGGACCGGATTGGCAGATGTCCAAATCCAGTCCAAAATCAGCGCAATCTGATTTATCGGTGATTAAAGAAGGTCCAGAAACGTCCAAAATCTCAATGTCCAAGTCCAAACATAGTCCATCATATCTCCGCACCACATAAAGCGTTATCCCCATTTGTCCATTGAGGACGATTTGAAGCTTTGGGTGACGGTTTATAATGTTGATGGCTTTTGCTTCAAATGATTTCACCTGAAGCAGGCGGCTATCTTCAAAGATTTTTCTTGACGTTAAAAGCCTATTGGAAAGCTTGCTACATAGGACATAATAAAACTAATCAAGGAGATTCCAATGAAACGTAAAGTTATCATTATGGGCGCTGCTGGGCGCGACTTCCACAACTTCAACGTCTTTTTCCGTGACAACAAGGACTATGAAGTCGTAGCTTTCACCGCCACCCAAATCCCCGGTATCGATGACAAGAAGTATCCTGCCGCCTTGGCTGGAAAACTGTATCCCAAGGGAATCGAAATCAAACCAGAAGCCGACCTCAAAGAACTCATCCTAAAACACAATGTGGACCTTGTGGTCCTTGCATACAGCGACCTTCCTTACGAAGTTGTAATGCACAAAGCAGCTCTGGTAAACGCCGTGGGCGCAGACTTCATGCTGATGGGCGCAAACAACACCACCATCAAGACCACCAAACCCTTGGTAAGCATTTGTGCCGCTCGCACCGGTTGCGGAAAATCCCAGACCACCCGTGCGGTAGTAAAAGCCCTCAAAGCCCGTGGCTTGAACGTGGTATCAATTCGCCACCCCATGCCTTATGGCGATCTTGTGAAACAGAAAGTCCAGCGTTTTGCAGAACTTTCTGATCTTAAGAAACACAAATGCACCATCGAAGAGATGGAAGAATACGAGCCCCACATCCAGATGGGCAGCGTGATTTACGCTGGTGTGGATTATGAAGCAATCGTCCGTGAAGCCGAAAAAGAAGCCGATGTGATCATTTGGGACGGCGGAAACAACGATATTCCGTTCTATAGTTCCGACGAAATGGTACGTATCGTAGTAGTAGATCCCCACCGCCCTGGCGATGAGATCACCTACTATCCCGGCGAAACTAACGTTCATATGGCAGACGTTGTTGTGATCAACAAGATCGACAGCGCTGATATGGATGATATCAATGAAGTACGCGCAAACGTGCGTTCCGTGAATCCGACCGCCAAGATCATCGAAGCTGCTTCTCCGCTTTTTGTGGACAATCCTGAGCTGATTCTTAATAAGAACGTCTTGGTAGTGGAAGATGGTCCCACCCTCACCCACGGTGAGATGACCTTTGGTGCCGGAATGGTTGCCGCCGAGAAATACGGTTGTGCAGATTTCGTGGATCCTCGCCCCTGGGCAGTAGGCGAAATCAAAGAAACCTTCGACAAGTATCCGGAAATCGGAATCCTGCTTCCTGCAATGGGTTACAGTGCTCAGCAGATCAAAGACCTGGAAAAAACCATCAATGATACCGAATGCGATTCCGTAATCATCGCCACCCCGATTGATCTTCGCCGCATCGTGAAGATCAAGAAACCCGCTTGCCAGGTTCAGTATGAACTTCAAGAGATCGGTGTTCCCACCATCGCTGAAGTGCTGGAAAACTTTGCAACAAAGAAACCTGCCGCCAAGAAAGCAGCTCCCAAGAAGAAAAAATAACCTAAAACCAAATAGAATAATCAACCGGGGATGAGCCCAAACACTCATCCCCGGCTTTAGCTTAAAGAACAAAAAAGAGGTATTATATGACAAAGACAGCAGTTCTTGCCCTAGGCGGAAACGCAATCATCAGGGCTGGTCAGAAGGGCACCATCTCCGAACAGTTTGCCAATACCAGAGATTCCTTGGGTGGCATCGTAGAGCTGATAAGCCGCGGATATCAACTTAGCATTACCCACGGTAACGGTCCCCAGGTGGGAAATCTTCTGCGTCAACAGGAAGCTGGAGAAAAAGAAGGCATCGCGGCTCTTCCTTTGGGCGTGCTTAATGCCGCAACCGAAGGTACCATGGGATACATGATCGAGCAAAGCTTGCAAAATAAACTTCGCCAACACGGTATCAACAAACAAGTGATCACCATAGTGTCTCAAGTCGTGGTAGATAAAAACGATCCCAGCATGAAGAATCCCACCAAGTATGTTGGTAGCACCTATTATAGCGCGGAACAGGCTGAAGAATTGAAGAAAACCTTGGGTTGGACCCTCAAAGAGGATTCCGGAAAGGGATTTCGCCGAGTAGTGCCTTCTCCTATGCCCATCGAGATTATCCCCGCGGACACCATCAACGAGTTGGTTCATGAAGGTGAGATAGTGATCGCGGCAGGTGGGGGAGGGATCCCAGTATATCGCGAAGACAATGGCGATTTGGAAGGAATTGACGCGGTTATAGATAAGGATTTTGCCAGTGCTCTGTTGGCGTTGAATATCAAAGCAGATCTCTTTGTGATCCTGACCGGGGTGGATAAAGTGTCTATCAATTATGGCAAGCCGGATCAAAAAGACCTGGATGTGATGACTGTCGCCGAAGCTCAAAAGCACTACGACGATAAGCAGTTCCCTGCCGGCAGCATGGGTCCCAAGATCCTTGCCGCAATCGATTTTCTAAGACGCGGAGGCAGCGAAGTGTTGATCACTTCAATCGAAAAGATCGTGGATGCATTTGAAGGGAAAACCGGTACACGGATCGTGCATTGATCCAATTGTTAAGAACGTGGGTTTTCCCACGTTTTTTTGCTTACGAAAAAGCCGGAGATGATCTCCGGCTAAGATATTCAGGTTGTGGGATGCTTACATCTCGATCAGCTGAGCTTTTACGTATTCGATCGCGTTCAGCTTGTTGAGCATATCATCGATGATGGCTTTATCGCCTTCAACTTCCAAGACCACCAAGCCATCGTTGGCACAAAATTCTTTGGAAACTTCATGCAAGCCAAGGCGTACTTTGATGTTGCAGCCGAAATCCGTGAGAATTCCCTGCACCCTGGTAGCTTCCGCGGCGCGATGATCGATCTTGATCAGTACTACTTTGTAGATCATTCTTCCTCCATGATTTTTATTGTTTATTCTTTTGCTTCGCCCAACTGTCCCGAAGCGTGGTTACACGATTGAAAACTGGCTTTTCGGGGGAGTATTCTTTGTCTGCGAGGAAGTAACCCAAGCGCAAAAACTGGAAATGAGTTCCCGGTTCAGTATTTGCCAAAGAGCTTTCGCCCAGAGCTTTGGTATTAACCACAAGACTATCCGGATTCAGATAATCCAGATAGCTCTTGCCTTCTTCGATGTCTCCCAAATCCGGAATTGTGAATAGCTGATCGTAGAGTCTGGTTTCCAGGTTCACAGCGGTCTCGGCACACACCCAGTGGATGGTACCTTTTACTTTTCTGCCATCTTGGCTCCATCCACCCCGGCTGGCGGGGTCGTAACTGCAAATTAGCTCTGTAACATTGCCTTCGGCATCTTTGGTAAGCTCTTCGCAGGTAACGTAATAGGCATGTTTCAAGCGTACTTCTGTGCCGGGGGCGAGGCGGAACCAACCCTTGACAGGTTGTTCCATAAAGTCTTCACGTTCAATGAACAGGTTTCTGGAAAACGTGATTCTGCGGTTGCCTGCGGAAGGATCTTCGGGATTGTTTTCGGCGTCGAGTTCTTCGATCTTGCCTTCCGGATAGTTTCTGATGGTGAGCTTGATGGGATCCATTACTGCCATGCGGCGCAAGGCTTTCTTGTTCAGATCTTCACGAACACAGAAATTTAGTAGCTCAAAATCTACCATACTATTGGCTTTTGCTACACCAATGCGGTCTGCGAATTCGCGTATCGCTTCAGGAGTGAAGCCCCGGCGACGCATTCCGGCGATAGTGGGCATGCGTGGATCATCCCAACCATTTACATAGTTGTTCTTTACCAGCTCCAACAGCAGGCGTTTGCTCATTACTGTGTAGCTGAGGTTCAAGCGGGCAAATTCAATTTGTCGGGGATGGCAAGGAACAGGTAATTGGTCTAAGAACCAATCATAAAGGGGGCGATGATCCTCGAACTCCAAAGTGCAGATACTGTGGGTGATTCCCTCCAACGCGTCCGAGATGCAATGGGTATAATCGTACATGGGATATATTTGCCAGCTATCCCCAGTGCGGTGGTGATCTGTCTTTTTGATGCGATAGATTACGGGATCCCGCATGTTAAGGTTCGGGCTTGCCATGTCGATCTTGGCGCGGAGGGATTTGCTGCCATCTGGGAATTCACCCGCGCGCATCCGCCGAAACAGATCCAGATTTTCCTCCACGGAGCGATCCCGGTAGGGGCTGTTTTTGCCGGGAACGGTAAGAGTCCCACGGTACTGGCGAAGCTCTTCCATGTTAAGATCACACACAAAGGCTTTACCATCCCGGATCAGGATTTCTGCATACTCGTAGAGTTGCTCAAAATAATCTGAGGCATAGAATAGGTTGTCTCCCCAGTCCCAGCCCAGCCACCGGACATCTTCCATGATGCTTTCCACATATTCGGTGTCCTCTTTAACAGGATTTGTGTCGTCAAAACGAAGGTGGCATTTCCCACTATAAGAGCGAGCCAAGCCGAAATTCAGGCAGATCGACTTTGCATGCCCGATGTGAAGATAACCGTTTGGTTCCGGAGGGAAACGGGTAACAATATTGGTATGTTTACCGGTGTTGAGATCGTCGTCTATGATATTGCGGATGAAATTTTTAACAGGAGTCTTTATTTCGTTATCCATCTACTGAATATTCCTTAGTATTTATTTCTTGTTACCATGCGTAGTTACAAGCCTTTTCAAGTCAAGATAATTCTTTTTTTAAACCAGGATGCTGATGGCAATATGGCGTGATTTATCCGTGATGGATATTTTGGATGACGGATGTGGCGAAATATCTAATGTAAGCAATTATCCATATAGTCAGCGGCGTGTGATCTTCTATTTGATGAGCTGGCAAGCCATGAGGAGGAGGCTCTGGACATGGAATCTATGGCAGATGAATTGGTTTGACTACCGGGAAATGTGTTGACAAATTACTGCAATTCTCATATCTATCCCTATAGTGAAAAAATACCTATAAGGAGTACAACCATGCCAAGAATGACGGTTGACCCAAACTACTGCAAAGGCTGTGGCTTATGCATTGTTGCCTGCCCGAAAAAGATTATTCGTTTTTCGGAAAACATCAATGCCAAGGGCTATCACTATGCAGAGTGTTTTGACCAAGAAAAGTGCATCGCATGCAAGATGTGCTATGTAACCTGCCCCGATGTGGCAATAACGGTTGAGAAGTGAGGAACTAATGGCGAAGATCTTGATGAAAGGAAACGAGGCAGTTGCGGAAGCTGCGATCCGAAGCGGATGCAGATTGTATTTTGCCTATCCCATTACCCCTCAAAGCGAATTGATCGAATACATGGCGCGGATGATGCCCAAGGTGAATGGAACATTTCTACAGGCCGAAAGCGAAGTCTCGGCGATCAATATGGTATATGGAGCAGCCGGTTGTGGCAAAAGAGTGATGACATCATCCTCTTCTCCCGGAATCTCACTGAAGATGGAAGGGATATCCTACATTGCGGGAGCGGAGCTTCCTTGTGTGATCGTCAACGTGCAGCGTGGTGGGCCCGGTTTGGGAGATATTCAACCCGCTCAGGGAGATTACTTTCAAGCCACCAAAGGTGGAGGTCATGGAGATTATCGCCTGATCGTAATGGCTCCTAGCTCTGTGCAAGAATTTGCTGATATGGCGTCCGAAGCTTTTGATCTGGCGGATAAATACCGCAATCCCGTAATGATCCTTGCTGATGGCATGTTGGGTCAGATGATGGAGCCTGTGGAATTTAAGCCATCCAGAAGCGATGAAGAAATCGCCGAGATGTGGCGTCAGCACGAATCCTGGTGTGTGTGCCCCAATGAAGATGGCGATAAAAAACATCATCATGAAATCAACTCCCTTGAGATAGATCCTCAGGTGCTGGAAAAGCATGTAAACGATCTCTACCAGAAATATGGCGTGATCGAAAAGAACGAGGTGCGCTATGAGGAGTTCAACGTATCCGACGATAACGAAATCCTCTGTGTAGCATGGGGAACAGCTTCCCGCATCGTGAAATCCGCGATTAACGAATTGAAAGCCGCCGGTAAAAGTGTGGGGCTGATCCGTCCCATCAATGTATGGCCCTACCCTTATGAAGCAGTCGCTAAAGCGATCGGACCCAAAGTAAAAAAAGTGTATGTCTTCGAACTTAACACCGGGCAGATGCTGGACGATGTGAAGATCGCCGTGAATGGTAAAGTACCGGTGGACTTCTGGGGCAAAGTGGGCGGTATCGTATTCACCCCCGCCGAAATCCAAGCGAAGCTTGAAGAGTGCTTTTAAGGAGTAGAACGTGGAAAAGATAGCATACAGACCCGAAACCCTTACCAAAACCCCATTTACTTATTGCCCTGGCTGCCTGCACGGAGTCGCACACCGGCTCATCGCGGAGGCAGTGGACGAGCAAGGATTGGTAAATCAAATGACCGGTGTGGCACCAGTTGGCTGCTCCGTTTTTGCATATAAATTCTTCAATTTCGATATGGCGCAAGCTGCTCATGGTAGAGCACCGGCAGTAGCCACCGGCATGAAACGTGCCCGTCCCGATATGCATGTTTTCACATATCAGGGCGATGGCGATCTGGCTGCGATCGGTACAGCGGAGATCGTGCATGCAGCAAACAGAGGTGAACATATATCGGTGTTCTTTGTGAACAACGCGATCTATGGCATGACCGGTGGACAAATGGCTCCCACGACCCTGCCTGAAATGAAGACCACTACCAGCCCCTATGGACGCAAAACAGACGATATCGGGTTTCCAATCCGAGTGAGTGAATTGCTCGCAACTCTCATCGCGCCCTACTACATCGAACGCGTATCGCTTCTCAGTCCGGCGGATATTCTCAAAGCCAAGAAAGCTGTATCCAAAGCCATCCAGTATAATAAAGAGGGTCGCGGATTCACATTCGTGGAATTCATCTCCACTTGCCCTACAAACTGGGGTATTGATCCCTTGAAATCCCGGGAATGGGCAAAGGAAAACATGTTGCCGTTCTTCAAACTGGGTTGCCTCAGAGACAAAGGCGAAGGAGTTGAATAATGACTACTGAAATGATCTGTGCAGGCTTTGGCGGTCAGGGTGTGCTCACTATCGGGAAGTTTCTGGCGAAAGCCGGTATGACCGAGGGTAAGAACGTTTCCTGGTTACCTTCATACGGCCCCGAGATGCGTGGTGGTACCGCGAATGTCTCCACCGTAATCTCAGATGATGCAATCGCTTCTCCAATCGTGAGTTATCCCGATATTCTTGTGGCTTTGAATCAACCGTCGATCGATAAATTTGCCCCCTCCATCCGGCCCGGCGGCATCCTGATATACAACACCAATATGTGCCCTCATGGCTGTAAACGTGACGATATCACAATCATCAAAGCTCCTATGGTGGAAATCGCCAATGAGATTGGTAACCAGATGGTGCTGAATATGTTGGCAATCGGGATCATCATCGGAAAGACCGCGATCATCAAATACGAAACTATGGAAGCAGACCTCACGGGATTTATGAAAGCTAAGAACCCTGAGCTTCTGGAACTTAATCTGAAAGCGATCAAACGCGGCATCGAAATCGGCAATAGCTAATCTCGAAGCCATCAATAACATTCTCGCATCGGGGGCGCTCAGTCGCCCCCTTTGTGTGTAAGTAAGGAGGACCCCATGTCTCACGATCTTGTAACGATAGCTACTTTTACCGACATCTTTGAAGCGGAAATGGCAAAAGCCTTTTTGGAAGAATCAGGGTTTGAAGTGTATCTGCAAAACGAACGGTTCCAAAGCATGTATGCCTCGATGGCAGGTGATATGTATAAGATCGAATTGCAGGTCTTTAAGGATGCAGAACAGGAAGCTACAGATCTTCTGAATGCTTTGGACGATAGTTATCTTGCGGGTGAAATCCTGAAAAAAGAAAACGCATTGTTGGAAGGGCACTTCCTCCTCACCAGTGGAAATCATAGTAATCGCTACATCGAGAAAATCCGGGTTCTGCAAAATCCGGAAGCGACTCATACGCTGTGTAAAAGACTTGCGGAGCGGCTAAGCGAATATGATTTTGATACTGTAATAGGACCAGCATACGGAGCGATAGTGCTGGCTTATGAAGTGGCGCGGATATTGGGCAAACGCTTCGTCTTCACTCAGAGAAAAGATGGGGAGATGGTCTTCCGAAGTGGGTTTGACCTTACTAAAACCAAGAAAGTTGTAGTGATCGAGGATATCGTGTCCACCGGAGGCAGTGTGCAGGAAGTACTTTCATGTGCTTCCCAAAAGGGTATGGAAGTGGTGGCGATTGGATTGTTGGTGGACCGTAGCGGTGGACAACTGGAAATGGGAGTACCCGTGGAGAGCTTGCTGAAAATGGAAGTTCCCCTCTGGGCACCAGAAAGTTGCGAATTGTGTAAGCTTGAGATCCCGCTCACCAAACCGGGGAGTAGCGATAAACACTGATGAAATTGCGTTTGTTGCTGGAAAGTGAGGAGCAAAGCTCTTTTCTGCGTTTTGTACCTCCGTCTGCTGATGTATCCTTGGTAATCTCGAATGAGGCAGATGGATTTCCGCCTGAAGATGGCAATAGCATGGATGTGTGTCTGTCGTTTTCCCAAGCTAATAGCTTGTGGCGGGAAGCAACCGTAATCCATCTCTGCAAGCAGTTTGCGATTCTTCACTGTAGCGGAGAGCTTTCCCCAAAGTTGTTTCAAGCACTTGGTAATCCACAGTTATATGCGTTGGAATCAGATATTGGAGCACTAGCAAAAGCCGAGGCTTTCTCTCCCAGGAAGATAAACTGGCTGCACGAGTTTTATCAAGAGAAAGGGTGGGCGAAAGTGCTGGTGGTCTCAAATACCGAAACCATCAATGCTATCCTTTGTTCATCCCCTACAGCATTTATGCATTTCTATTACGTGGATGGTAGCTTCCGGATGTGTCTGGGAGCAGAATTGAAGCAATGGCAGGGAGATCAATTGCGATATGCATTGAATCTTGCCCAACGAATCAGTCAAGCTCTGTACAACAATCATAATCTACCCTTTATGATCGTACAGAGTTGTTTTACTCAAAATGGAGGGTCAGCCTACGGGTTCTTCGCGGATCGCTATGATCGCTATATGGCGCATGTGGATTATGACAAGTGGTACACTCTGCTCTCGGGGTGGCTCAATACTTATGGAAATAAAAACGGGAAACGGGTATTGGAGCTGGCGTGTGGTACTGCCGCGATAGCGTCTCGCTTTGTTCAAGCCGGATACGATGTGTATGCCTGTGATCGTTCCCCCCAGATGCTGGAGAATGCAGATAAACGGGAACTAAAACCAAAGCTATATCAAGCATCACTTACCAGCCCCATTCCTTACAATGATCTGGATCTTGTGATCTGTGTGTTCGATAGCATCAACTACCTTTTACACGACCAGGAACTGCTTACTTGCTTCAAGCAAGTATCTCAGGCGCTTAGTGAAACCGGACTTTTCATCTTCGATATCTCTACTTTGCTAAACAGTATGGAAAACTTCAGCGAAGTGTGTAGTGTGAGCCGGGAGCAGGATTCTTTGATAGTGCATGAAGCCTATTACGAACCGGGAAAAAGACGCCAGATATCGCGTTTGGAACTGTTTAAAGAGTGTGGAGCGGGATACTCTCATCAAAGTGAGTTGCATACTCAGAGAGTATATCTAGCTAAAGATATCCAAGAACTAATATCCCAAAGCGACCTCCGGTTGCGAGCGGTGCATTCCACAGAACATAGCAACAACATGTATCCCAAAAAGATGCAAGGTATAGATCACCGTTATTACAGACTCTTTTTCGTGCTTAGTAAATGAGATCACTCTTATATGAGAACGACATAAGCTATCTTGAGCACAGAGGCTTGCTTAGGATTGCGGGGATAGACGAGGCTGGGAGAGGCGCTTTGGCAGGTCCGGTGGTGGTAGCAGCTGTTGTTCTTGACTACCGTCACGATATAGCTCAACTGAACGATTCCAAAAAGATCAGTAAAACCTTGCGTGACAAGTTATACATGCAGATAACCAGCAATGCTGTATGCTTCTCAATTGTCGAGGTTCCAGCTACGGTGATTGATAGGATCAACATCCTGAATGCCACGTTGCAGGGATTTCGCGAAGTATATCTAAATATACAAGATCAAGTGGATGCATGCTTGATTGATGGCAGAGATATCCCAAAACCGGTGCCGGGAGAGGCTGTGATCAAGGGTGATTCGCTTCATGCCTGCATAGCCGCAGCGTCGATTTTGGCGAAAGTACATCGTGACCGACTGATGATAAACTTGGATCAAGAGTATCCGGAATTTGGGTTTGCAGCTCACAAAGGATACGGCACAACATCGCATTATCGGGCATTAAGCAGTTTTGGTACCTGCCCTCAACACCGGACAAGTTTCAGATTGTTCTAAATCAGGAGATGTCCGCTCGCTGCTTGCACTCTGCGCATAAGTGCCAGTTGCAGAAGCGATGGTAGATATCCATCAGGCCTTGTTGATAGATCGCTTTGCTACCACTAAGCTCTATCTGAGAAGGATTAAGATAGCGATGCATAAATCGGGTGATATGATTTTCTGGGAGGGCGGAGTATTCTCTGTAGGCATTCATCACGATGTTGGTATCTTGCGCCATCTTCCGTTGCCAGAGGCAGAGTATTGGGAGGAAAATATTTAAGTATATGTTATCTTGCACCATTTTCCCTAGGTTGAAGGATTGGCCGTCGGAGGAAATTTGTTGCTGCCAGATCGCTCTGAAGGCTTTGTGTAAGTTCTCTGCATCTAAAGTGTGTCTTAGTGTATAGTGAAACAATCCCTCCTGCAAGCTGGCATGGATGATCGGGGAGATATAGATCAAACGTTTGAGGGGATGGCTTTGGGGTCTTACTCTAAACAGTTGCCAGTCAATCTCCAAGTTGCGGGCGAAGTAGGGTTGAGTTTCGTAATCCCGCATGATCCTCTCCCGGTTCTGGTTTGAGATCAATGAACCGCTTCTGGCAAGCAAGCCGGATGCACCGAGGTAAATCGCCAACAGATCATCCGCGCTCATACCTTCTGAGAGAAACTCTCGAAGCATGGATATCGGCAAGCTTTGGGCGATCTGCATGGTGTTTAGCTTGTTCTTGTCGTAGCCAATGGCTTCAAACACGCCTTCATAAAAGATCTGGTCGAAGCTACTCAGGGATAGAGCGGAGTTAAAGCGCTTTATCTTACCTTCAAAGCGACGAATTCCCGCCATATGAAGGATGCTGATCAGTCTGTCTTTATCCAAGGCGGAAAGGAGATCGCAATAAGCAGACGCTTTGGCAGGGAATTCCTGATCCTGAGTAAGCTTTAGGATATCCTCGCTGAGTTGGTGCTTCAGCTCCAGAACCTCCACGCTACCGCCATCCTCCCGGATGGTGCAAGGATACGCAGAATTATGGTTTAGCACTACATGGAGCACTACCTTGTTATAATAGATGTCTTCCTGATGGTTGTGCGCCTGCCAGTCCGAGCTCTTGAGGTGTATCTCCACGTCACCGCGCAGTTGCTCATGGTCGATTTCGATGATCGCATTCTTGAAATCTGGTCCGCGACCCGTGTTATATTGACCTTGATAGACTATGCGAACGCTTTTGCCACTCACTGTACGGAGTTCTGGGATCAAATGCCCTTCATCCCAGATGTGATACAAAAACCTCTCTTCCATGGCAAGGGGGTTGCCTGCTAGAAATAGCGCTCCAAAAAACGCATCCTTTCACGGGCAGATGCAGATTTGGCATAGGTATGGGGTGTGTATTTCACCGGGTTTGTAAGAATCGCAAGCATGCGCATGGATTGGCTCTTGCTAAGTTTGGCAGTGCTTTTATTGTAGTACGCGCGGGAGGCTGTCTCGATCCCATAAACTCCTTTGCCCCATTCTACATAGTTGAAGTACAGCTCAAGCATTCTTTTTTTACTCATAGTGATCTCCATGATGAGTGTAGCTTGTACTTCCAAATACTTGCGCAAATAGTTGCGGTCTGTAGTAAGGAACAGGGTTCTGGCAAGCTGGTTGCTAAGAGTGGAAGCCCCAAAGCGGATTTTGCCTGCTTTCTTGTTGCGTTGCCAAGCTTCTTTGATCATCGACCACTCAAATCCGAAGTGGGAATAGAAGTTTCCGTCCTCCAGAGCTACCAGCATATCCTGAGTTCGCTGAGGAATCTTCTCCAGCTTGATGTACTCTCTTTTATAAATGGGGTGCCCTCTGAAGATATAGCGTTGCACCATCAGGGGTGTAACGGGAGGGTTCACGATGTTATAGAGCAGACTGAGTCCGGCTACTATCCCCCAAAACCAAAGATGCACCAGAAGAATGATACGAAGTATCCTGGAAAAGATACTTCGTTTCTTCCTTTTTGCCTTGGCCATAGCCAGCCCCCAAAAAGGGTTATTCGGCTTTTTGCTTGTTTACGAAGGCAGCCAAACGAGCTTTACGGCGGCTTGCGGTACGTTTGTGGATCACGCCTTTTTTAGCCGCTTTATCAAGCTGGGCATAGAGCTGACTGAGTTGATTTTCTCTGTTTTCGGGGTTCTGTTGCAGATTCTTGGTGAGGGATCTAATTGTGCGTTTTACAAAGTTGTTACGGGCAGCTCTTTTCTTGTCTGTTCCCATGCGTTTGAGTGGGGATTTGTGTTGTGGCATCGATTCCTCTTTATCTCATGTTAATAATTTACGCCACTGTGTTTAAGAGGCTATTTCTGTCAATCGATATTTTTCGCCTGCAACACATTGATGAGGCTATCTGATTGATTTTGCACACTATAGGGATTCAAATCGCCACTAGATCTGTGTCCCGGAGCAAGTGAATCTACCCACATGGCAGCTTCTTCTATCTGGTCGTATTGGAACACCTTGGTACCATCAAATGTCTCCAGAATTCTGGCAGCTGCGCTGGATTTTGGAGAGAAGCAAAGGATCGGGCTACGCGAAGCAAGATATTCAAAGAGCTTGGTAGTCAGCATTCCGCTATTGCCCTCATAGTCGTTTACGATCATGAGTAAAAGTTCTGCCTCCACCATTTCTTTCAGTGCTGCTTTGTGGTTCATGAATGGAGTAAACAAGGCTCGATTCCTGCTGTTAACAATCAACTCATGCTCTTCCTGATGGGATAACCGGGTGCCAATCATATAGAGCTGATATTCACGTTTGATGGCGCGACACAGACGATAGAGAATCCCAGGATCCTGCCCCGCGGTGAGCTGTCCCACGTATTTGATGCGGAAGCCATCGCCTTGCTGATAAGCCAGATCTGCGAAATCTTGAGGATCAAATCCGTTAAGAATCACACGCTTGTTTCCGGGAGGGAGCTTGTTCGCAATTGCCTGCGATACTACAAGGCTGCCTGTAGCGCGCGCCAGAACTTTCGTTTCCAGATACTTGTGGATAAGCATGGTGAGCCAAGAGGGGGGATTAAGTTTCAGGTAGTGGATATCCGTCCATGGATCCCTGAAATCCGCAAACCAATCCACTGCGAAGCGTTTCTGCAGGGTTAATCCCATCAAATGGCTGCTGTGGGGAGGCCCGGTCGTGATTACTATGTCGTAATGTCCCTTTTGTAGTTCCTTTTTGGCGGCTCTGAGAGCATAAGGGTTCCAAAAGACACGCAAATCCGGCACGATAACGTTCATCCTTAGCCAGATCAAGGTCTTGTAAAATACACCACCATTGCGGGAGACTCTGCCATAGGGTAAAGCCTTGCTTTTGCCAAACATGCTCTGCCAATGCCTTTGCCAACCAGGAGCATGCGCGCGGATCACTGTCACAGAGGGTGGCACTTTATCCAGCAAAGCACGATCAAGATGCGGAAAATCTCCGTTTTCAGAGCATAAGACCGTTATCTCGCATCCCCGTTCAAGAAGCTGCGGAATAAAACGCAACCATCGTTGCACAGGTGCTCCTCCGCAAGGAGGAAAGTAGTAGGTGATGAGTAAAATCTTCATTCGTGAAGCATGATTTTTGCCAGCTCGAACCAAGTGTTCTTCTCTTTATAAGCGCGGATACCCTCTTGCATCTGCTTCAAAAGGCCTTTGCCATAGAAGTGGATCACCGCTGCTGCCAGCGCAGGCGGATTATCTGCAGGTACCAGTAACCCGGTTGTGTCCGGTTCGATATACTCACTGAGTCCGCCGACATCTGAAGCGATCACAGGGGTATCGTAACTGTAGGAAGTAGAGATCACTCCGCTTTGTGTGGCACTCTTGTAGGGTAGGACGCAGAGATCGGATTGCCGGAAGAATCCTGCCACCTCTTCATCGCTGATATAGCGGAAATGTGTTTCCACCACTGCGGAAAGATCCAGCCGACGGATTTTCTCTTCGTAGGCGGCTTGATCCTTGTACACCGCACCGGCGATAACCAAGCGAATATCCGGAATCGCCACTCTGATGATGGGCATGGCATCCAGAAGCACATCCAGGCCCTTATATGCTTTGATCATACCAAAGAACAGGATGGAGGGCAGAGCGTTCGTTTTTGCTGTATCTCCTCCGTAAGTATCGTAGATCGGATGAAACCCCAAGATTGCTTTACGAACGATTGAGCTGGGGAGATTGCGCTTCAGTTCCAGCAAACAGGATTTGCTAAGTACTACGATCTCGTCTGCTTTGGAGAATACGCTGCGCAGAAGCATTCGGGTTCCCAGCCACTCTTCATGAGGTTCTACATTGTGGGCGAGGATTACTTTGCGGCCATGTTTGAGCCTTCCCAAAATATTGGCGTATGCCGGACCAAAGAATGGCAACCACCAGGATACAATGGTGATATCCGGTTTAAACTCGTTTATGGCTTTAGCGGTTGGAGCCCAAGTGTGAGGAAGATATGGTGTTAGAATTCGCCGGGTGGGATGGTTGAACTTAATATCATCGGTCTGTTTTCCGGCAGTGAATAAAATTGGAGGATACTGCTGACGAAAGTTGAAGAAACATAGCTCATGACCTTGGTTGGCAAATTCGTTGCCTAAATGTGATGCAAACAACGATATACCGCCACGAAAAGGCGGTGCGGGACCCAATAATGCAATCTTCATGTTTACTCCTGATTTTGGGATTGGGAGAAGAATCTTCTTACCAATTCTGGATCATTATACTTTCCAAATAGCGTCATTAGTTTAAGCCGGACTTTAATTCCTTTGAGGTCGCCCGCAAGGATAGCGCCGATATCGCTGAGATGTTTGCCTCCACCATCGTAACCATACTCCGGAAGCACTCTGCCGGTGTGGGTGCGAGAGGCGATTACTACGATGATATCCTGCTTTATCGCCTTTGTAATACCTGGAATAAGTTCTTTGGGCAGATTTCCTCTACCAAATGCCTCGATTACAATCGCCCGTGCTCCGCTTTCTATACTGCAATCAATGAATCTTGCATCCATCCCACTAACGGCTTTTATGAGATCCACCCGCGTATCCAGCACCTCGGTCCACACGTTTTCCCGATATAGACTTGCCCTGTGATAAACGATCGAATCTGGATCTACGATCCCCAAAGGACCTAAACCGGGACTGGTGAAGGCATCTACCTTTCCGGAATCTGATTTCACTACATCCCGGGCAGTATGGATTTCGTCGTTCATTACTACCAAGACGCCTTTGTCGAAACTCTCATGATTGCTAGCCACTCTTACGCTGCCAATGATATTGCGAGGACCATCCAAGCCCAGATCGCTACCGCTACGCATGGCGGCGGTGAAGACAACCGGTTTGCGGGTAGTAAGAACAAGATCCGCCATAAAAGCGCTTTCTTCCAAGGTGTCGGTTCCATGAGTTACTACGATGCCATCATAAGCCAATATCTTTGTGTCTATTAGTTTTGCGAGTCCAAACATCATCTGAGGTGTCATGTATGGACTTGGAATATTAAGGTAATCCATTACATGAACGTTTGCTACACCTTGTAATTGCGGGAATTGAGCCAAGAAATCGGCTAACTCGGAGGTAGGTACTACTCCCAGATTTCCCACACTTTTCATGGAGATAGTACCCCCGGTCATAATCAGGAGAATATTCTTCAACCTTGCCTCCGATAGGGGATAGGATCCGGAAATCCCGCATCCTGAAAAGCGGAAAGCCTTAGCTTGCAGCTTGGGCATTCGCCGCATGCCTCATCTTGGGAAAAATAACAGCTCCAAGATAGCTCAAAGGGTGCCCCCAATTCTCTACCCAAGTGAGCGATTTGTTTCTTGCTTTTGTGTAAGACGGGAGTTACAACACGGATATCTCCATCTACGGTACCGGTGTGAATCACATTCTGCATGGCATCGAAGAAGCTCTCACGGCAGTCTGGATATCCGGAGCTATCTTCTTCCACAGCTCCGATATAGATCTTCCGGGCAGCGATAACTTCTGCCCACGCAGTTGCCGCACAAAGCATTGTAGCATTGCGGAAGGGAACGTAAGTATTGGGTATCTTGTGCGTCTCATCCAAAGAGAGGCGGGCATCCGTAAGGGCAGACCCTCCGATCTCTGCCAGCCACCGATAATCCACTACCCTCGCTTCTTTTGCTCGATAGTGGCGGGCCAGCTGTTCAAAACACCATCTTTCCTTGTCCTGCGTACGCTGTCCGTAAGAGAAATGTAGCAGATACAACTCTGTGGTTTCTTTGGCAGCAATCGCCGCCGTCACCAGAGAATCCATTCCACCACTTAGTAAAACTATGGCACGTGTCATCTTGCATCCCGATATTATTCTTTTCCCAATCATAATCCGGCTGGCTTTTATGTCAAGTACAAAGCGGCGATTGTGCTTGACGAAAGTGGGCATCTACCATACCTTGATCCAAATGACTATATTTATGAGGTATTATGAGATACGACGTGATTATCATCGGTGGGGGCCCCGCCGGGCTTAGTGCTGCTATTTATAGCGCTCGGGGAGGCTTGAAAACTGCGGTTTTCGAAAAAGGCATGATCGGTGGACAGATCAATGTAACCGAAGATGTGGAAAATTATCCTGGATTCGAAAAGCCGCTTTCCGGGTTTGAGCTGACTTCAAAAATGCAAGCCCAAGCAGAACGCTTTGGCGCCAACATCATAGAAGAAGAGATCATCGCCCTGGGCATGGAAGGTCTCTGCAAAGTAATTGAAACCGATAGTGGCAAGTATCGGGCAAAAAGTGTGATCATCTGCACGGGAGCGCATCCCCGGCGCTTGAATGTCCCTGGTGAAGAACGCCTTACTGGGCGTGGCGTATCCTATTGTGCCACATGCGACGGAGCTTTGTATCGTGACAAAGTGGTTGCAGTTGTTGGTGGAGGTGATAGTGCCATAGAGGAAGGCATCTTCCTTACCCGCTTTGCAAGTAAAGTGATAGTAGTCCATCGCAGAGATGAACTCAGAGCGCAAAAGATTATCCAAGAACGTGCTTTCGCCAACCCCAAAATGGAGTTCGTCTGGAATTCCGTGATTCAAGAAATCCACGGTGATACAAAAGTTAGTAAACTGGAGATCGTCAACCGTCTGACCAAAGAGATAACCATGATGCCGGTGGATGGATTGTTCATTTACGTAGGCATCCTGCCCAACAACGATCTACTGGAATCCAGAATCGAACTGGATAGCGCCGGTTTTGTGCTGACAGATGAATACATGCACACCAACGTTCCTGGCATCTATGCCGCGGGAGACATCCGCCATACCGTACTCAGACAAGTGGTTACTGCCACGTCCGATGGTGCAATAGCTGCCTGGAGTGCCGAGAAGTGGATCATCGAAAACTACGATGCTTTAGAGGTGGAAAGTGCCAGGAAGTAAGGAAATTCGCAGTCAGTTCATAGAATTCTTCGTATCCCGAGGCCATAGTTTTGTGCATTCTTCACCGGTCGTACCTCAGAACGATCCCACTCTCCTATTTGCCAATGCCGGAATGAACCAATTCAAGAGTATTTTCCTGGGCAGCAAGGACCCGGAAGTCTCTCGCGCTGTGAACTCCCAGAAGTGCATCCGGGCTGGCGGTAAACATAATGATCTGGAGGAAGTAGGCAAAGATGGCTATCACCATACCTTCTTTGAAATGCTGGGCAATTGGAGCTTCGGGGATTATTACAAAAAAGAAGCCATAACTTGGGCATGGGAACTGCTTACAGAAACTTGGAAACTGGATAAAAAGCTACTTTACGCTACCGTTCACGATAGCGATAAAGAGGCTATGGAGCTCTGGAAGGCGCATACGGATATCGACCCCAGCCACATTACTTTTCATGGCGATAAAGATAACTTTTGGGAAATGGGAGATACCGGCCCCTGTGGTCCTTGCTCCGAGATCCATATCGACAGAGGAGCATCACGCTGTAACAAACAGAAAGTGGAAGGTCATATCTGCGCAGTCAATGGAGATTGCGACCGCTTCATAGAACTCTGGAATCTAGTGTTTATCCAATACAATCGCGAAGAAGACCGCTCCCTCAGTCCCTTAAAAAATCGCTACGTGGATACTGGAGCGGGCTTGGAGCGCATTACCCAGGTGTTGCAGGAGAAGGATAGCAATTACGAGACGGATCTGTTTATGCCGATCCTGCTCAAGATCGCAGAACTTTCCGGAGTACCCTACAGCCAAGATGGCGGTATGAGTCACCGGGTAATAGCGGATCATATTCGTTGCTTGTGTTTTGCGCTAGCCGATGGTGGATTTCCCTCCAACGAAGGCAGGGGCTACGTTCTGCGCCGGATTTTACGCCGAGCTGCCCGTCATGGACGCCTTTTAGGCTTTGCGGAACCCTTCCTTTATTCGCTGGTGGATACTGTGGTGGAGATCATGGGACACCACTTCTCTGAACTTACGGGCAAGGAAGCCTATATCAAAATGGTGATCAAAGCCGAAGAGGAAAGATTTAATAAAACCCTAGATACTGGATTGGTGAAGTTCGACGAGATCTGCGCCCGTCTGGATGGCAATCTGATCGGGGGTAAAGATGCCTTTATGCTTTATGATACCTATGGTTTCCCCTTGGATCTTACCATGATGCTGGCAGATGAAAAAGGCTTCAAGATAGACCATCGCGGTTTTGAAGACGAGATGGAAGCCCAGCGCGAACGCGCCCGAAAAGCCTCTAAATTTGGATCCTCCACTACAGAGGAGGATTGGATCGAACTACGTCCTGCTCTGCCCACCTTGTTTACCGGTTACGATACCCATACGGATTCCACATACATCCAACGTTATAGCATAGACGATCAACAAGTGATCGCCTTGCAGCTTTCGCAGACCCCGTTTTATGCCGAAAGCGGCGGGCAAGTAGCGGATACCGGAAGGATCTTCAACGAGGAAGGTGAACTAATAGTTCACGATGTCAAGAAAGTTGATGATGTGTTTATCCACTATGCCACTCTGAAAAGTGGAGTAGTTTCGTCTCAAATGCTTACGGCAGAGATAGATATATCACGAAGGGGAGATATTGCCCGAAATCATACCGCTACCCATATATTGCACAAGGCATTACGCTCTGTATTGGGTGACCATGTGCAACAAAAAGGCTCTCTGGTGCATTCGGATTATTTGCGCTTTGATTTTACTCATTTCCAAGCCTTGTCACGCTCTCAATGGGAGATGGTAGAAGCTCTGGCAAACAAAACTATCCGGGACAACCTGCCGGTAACAACTCGCATACTGGGTATCGACCAGGCGAAATCTGAAGGAGCTACTGCTCTGTTTGGTGAAAAATATAGCGATGAAGTAAGAGTGATCACCATCGAGAACTTTTCCAAAGAGCTATGTGGGGGAACTCATGCTTCCGCTACGGGCGACCTGGGAATCTGCAAGATTATCTCGGAAGGCTCCACTGCCGCCGGAATCCGCCGTATTGAAGCGGTTACGGGACGTGCTGCTCTGGATTATATAGCGGACATGCAGAACTCTCTTGCCAGAGTGGCAGACCTGCTTGCTTGCCCGGTAAACATGGTAGAGCAGAAGCTGGAAGCACAAAAATTGCAGATCCATGATCTGGAGCAACAGGTCAAAGGCCTTTTGGCAGAGCGCAGCCTGGGGATGATCGATGAAATGCTTGCCACTGCTGTGGAGTATCCCGGGTACAAACTCTTCATCAAAGAGCTTCCTGAAGGTAGCGACCTGAAATCTTTTGCGGATGCTTTGAGAGAAAAGCTCAGCTCAGAGATAGCTGTAATTTTCTGCAGGAAAGCGGCTAAGCTCTCTATACTTGTAGTGATTGGTAAGGAACTATTACCCAACTACAACGCTGGGAAGATAGTATCTGCCATTGCCGCAAAACTTGGAGGAAAGGGTGGTGGACGCCCGGATAGCGCTCAAGCGGGTTGCAATGATCCCGGTGATCTTTCTCAATTGATCCTGCAAATACCGGAGATAATAACAGCGATGTCATGAAGATACTGATTCTGCGCCTCAGTTCACTGGGGGATATTGTTCTTACGCAACCAATTGCCGCATGGTTGAGGGCAAGATATCCGTATGCTGAGATCGATTTCGCAGTAAAACCTCAGTTTAGTGAGCTCGTAAGCCTGATGGATTGCGAGCTCAATCCTATCCCCTACGATAAAAGCCTGCGCTTTCATTGGGCTCTGCACAGAAAAAGATACGATCTCGTGGTGGATCTACATGGCAAGCTTTCCAGCTATCTGATCACTCTTGCGGCTGCGGCTCCCCAAACCCTACACTACAATAAAGCTCGCGCATTACGCAAAAGGATAGTGAAGGGAGATAGCAACATATCCATCTCCAGCACACTTGATCTATACCGGTCGGCGCTACTACAAATCAGCGAGGATGTAACTCTGGATTCGCCTAGGCTAAGACCAGCTCTCCACGCTCCGTTGCCAGACCTGCCAACGGCAGAAAAGCGCATCCTTATATTCCCTGGAGCTACACATAACACAAAGCGATATCCTGCACATTATTATAAAGAACTTATTGTAAACAGCCCCAAAACCTACCAGTATATTCTGTTAGGATCACCTTCAGAGCGCTCTTTGGTGAAACAGGTCATGGTTGAGAACAGAACCATTGATCTTTGTGGCAGACTAAATTTTGCTCAGTTGTTAACCCTGATTCAGAGTAGCGATTGGGTGATATCTTCAGACAGCGGTCCGATGCACTTGGCAGCAGCGATGCACAAAGCGCAGATTGCCATTTTTGGTGCAACCCATCCCCGTCTCGGCTTCGCGCCGTTAAACCCCAATGCCCACATCATCTGTGCCGATTTGGATTGTCAACCCTGCTCATTACATGGTACCGAGGAGTGTCCCCAAGGTCACTTTAAATGTATGCACAGCATCAGTTACCATCGGATATTGGGCATCATCAACCAATTCTGATCCAATTATCAAGAATCACGGGTCAGGATTGGGGCGGAATCCTATCGTAGCCACAATTCCTGAATTCTGTGGAAAGGACAGCATCCTTACTCTATCCCCCCCCGGGAATGTCGATCGCCAAACTGATTTCCACCCATCTCTAGCCCATTATCCGAGCCTGTCGCGGAGACGTGTTCCAGCAGTATGGACCGCATGGAAAAAGCATCGGGACTCGAGAGCTGAATGGGGATGGGGGGTAGGTTCAAACCGGATTACAAACTAAGTTCTTGACTATTTCTATGTGGGAAAAAATCCTTGCCAGAACAAGGAGTTCAACATGAAAGCAGATACAATCATCATAAATATAAAACAAATAGCGACCATGGCAGAACCCGGCAACATGAAGACCGGCGTGGCGATGAACGAAGCAAGCATCGTTGAAAATGCCGGGATCGCGATCAAGGATAGAGTGATCCTCGAAATCGGGAACAGCTCTGATATCGCCTCTAAATATATCTGGGATGAGGAAATCGATGCGCAGGGTGGGATCATCACTCCGGGTTTCGTGGATAGCCATAGTCATCCGGTTTTTGTGCATACCCGCGAGGACGAGTTTGCCATGCGATTGGCTGGGAAAAGCTATGTGGAGATTGCATTGGCGGGGGGCGGAATTCGCTCCAGTATCGCCAGTGTGGTGGAAGCTTCCGAAGAAGAGCTTATCGAACTCGCCGTGCCCCGAATCAAACGAATGATTGAACAGGGAACTACTACTTTGGAAGCAAAAAGCGGTTATGGACTTTCTGTGGAGAGCGAACTCAAGCAATTGCGAGTGATCTCCCGCTTGAACGAGATCTTGCCGATAGATATCGTAGCTACGTTCATGGGAGCGCACGAGTATCCGGCAATCTACAAGAACGACCATGAGACATATATCAGCATCCTCACCCAGGAGATGATTCCCGCTGTGAAGGAACAGGGGATCGCCGAGTTTTGCGATATCTTCACCGAAGCGCATGTTTATAGTATCGAGGAATCGCGCAGAGTACTCAGCGCGGCAAAATCCGCGGGGATGAAGCTGAAAATGCATGCGGATGAGATTGAAGCGATCGGAGGGGCAGAGCTAGCAGCCGAGATGGCTTGTATATCTGCGGATCATCTTGGTGCGGCATCGGATGCCGGAATAATAGCGATGAAGGATGCCGGGGTGGTGCCAGTGCTTTTGCCAGCCACGCTGTTTTCTCTAAGATCCCGCAGTTATGCTCGCGCCAGGGATATGATCGCCTCTGGCTTGCCGGTGGCAATAGCGACTGATTATAATCCCGGGAGTTGTAATTGCGACAGTATGACGCTTACCATGAGTCTAGCTTGCTTGCAGATGAATATGAGCCCGGTGGAAGCGCTAAGTGCAGCTACGATCAACGCAGCCTGCGCCTTGGGCAGACAACACCAGGTGGGCTCCTTGGAACTAGGCAAACAGGCAGATCTCATTTTGTGGGATATTCCCAGCTTGAACTTTATCCCCTATCATCTGGGTTCATCGCATATCAGGCGTGTGATTAAATCCGGAACAACGATCCATAAAGCGTAGATATGGCACTAAACAGTTATAAAATCTCGGATACCCTGCATCATTCCAGAAGATTTCTGCTCTATAAAGCGGAACGCATCAGCGATTGCAAGCGAGTTCTGATCAAGACTCAGGATCCCGGGCAGATTACAGACAAGAATTTGGCAGACAGTCTGATATCGGAGGCGGAAACAGCGATCAAGCTTTCGCATCCCTCGCTGCGCAAAGGATTGGGTTGTTTTCAGGAAGGCTTGGGAGTATATCTGGTAGCCGAATTCGCTGAGGGAGAAAGCCTTGCAGAACGTATTCTACATGCTCCTCCGCAATTGAACCAAGCCTTGGAGTGGGCAAAAGAACTGCTCTCGGGGTTGATCTATCTGGAACAATCCGGGGAATTTCACGAAAACTTGAATCCCTATAACATCATAATCGCGCCGGACAACAGCTTAAAACTGATAGGTTGTGGTAAGAAGCGGAGCGCTTGGAAACACTCAGAAGGTAACTTTAAATATCAATTGCCGATGCTCTATGTGGCTCCGGAGATATTTACGACCGGCAATACTCGCACCAATTCCCACCTCTATTCCTGGGCTGTAGTGGTTTATCAGACGATCTGTGGCAATCTGCCTTGGCGCTTGGACAGTTTCAGTTCTCCCGAAGAACAAAAGCACCAGAGCTTCTCCCGGGCTGTTAGCATGCCGGGGAGTGAATTAATGCCGGATTGGTTATATGGCGTTCTGCTGGGTTGTTTGAAACTGGATCCTTTGGACCGCCCTGCTAATGCCACCGAGCTGTTGGATATGCTGATAAGAGAATCCCCTGATTTTGACTGGAAATTGGCACAAGCTCCTCTTGACGAAAGTGAAGTATCCCCTTGCGAAGAGGTCGAACTAGAGGAACCTATCATTATAGAGCCAGCACCCCCCGTTGAAGAGGAAGCAGAAATATCTCCCTCATCTGCCATTAAAACCCTGGAACCAGCGGTTTCAGAGCAACAGGAAACGGTTACGATTTCACCCTTCGATGCCCCGGAACCGGATCCGGATCTTGTAGCGGAGATTCTCTTGAAGACCGAGCTGGAACCTCCATCGGAAAGTGGGGAGGCATATTCGTTAACCAGCCAGGATCCTGAGCCGGTTCTGCAAGAGGAACATGGCTCGGAAGCGGAATCAGTAATCCAGATAACGGAAGAAACATCTGTCTTTGTAGATTATCCTGAACCGGTTTTCGATATCCCAGAAGACTCTCTTGTTGATTCAGCTATTTTGGAAGATAATATTGGTACAGCTCAACAGGAGAAGGAACCCGACATTGTTCCCGCTTTACCAGAGGTTAGCCCAGAGATTCCCAAGGCAGTTCCCCAGGATAAACCGGCTCCGCAACGGATACCCGAACCGAAGGTGACATCAGAAACCCAGCCGGATCCAAAGCTCAAATCCAGGTGGGAGCAGCCTACGCCATATCAATCACCAAAACCGGAACCCCAGGATCTCAGTGGTATGCAGAAAGTCTTCAGGGTATTCCTAGTGCTCAGCATCCTGATCGTGATCTATATAGCGGTCCAGCAATTCGTGCTAAGAGACCGGCCAGATTTCGACATCCCAGAGCCTGAAGTGGATACCGAAGAGATTGTTGGGAGCAGACTTAAGGATAACAGCCCCATTGATATGGTGTTAGTTCCCGCTGATACTCTGATCATGGGTAGCATTAGCCCTGAAGCTAGTGAAGACGAGTTTCCTTTGCTAACTGTACCCGTGAATAAATTCATGATCAGTACAAGGGAAATCACCCAGGGAGAATGGTTGATGGTCTTCGAAACCAATCCATCGTTATTCAGGGGAGACGAACTGCCTGTGGAAAACGTATCGTTTTACGACGTGATAGAATTCTGTAATGCCAAGAGCCTGAAGGATGGCTTGACCCCGGTTTATGATTATTATGGCACAGAGATAGTCTGTGATTTCTCAGCCAATGGTTATCGGCTTCCCACGGAAGCGGAATGGGAATTGGCAGCAAAAGAGGGAAAGGGAAAGAATCTGTATCGCTATAGCGGAGCTGATGATGCCGATCAAGTAGCCTGGTATGCGGAAAACTCAAATGCGCGCACTCATCAAGCAGGAGGGAAGAGAGCAAACGCTTTGGGGATATATGATATGAGCGGTAACCTATATGAATGGGTGTGGAATTGGTACACACCATATAGTCATCGTATTACGGATCTTTTCGCTGGTCCTGAAAGCGGTACTGACAAGGTGATCCGCGGAGGATCTTGGTATCACAACGAAAACCTCCTACGCAATACATCCCGAAACTATGTGAAACCATTTGTAAAGAACAGTTACATCGGCTTCCGGGTGGTTCGAAGTTACTAATAGATAAAGATAACCGGGGAGGCAATGTGCTTCCCCGGTCTGTTTTACTTTGGTTTATTTAGTACATTATTACCCTTTTGGTGCTTCGTATCTCTTCTGTCGAGAATTGGAGCAGATACACACCCCGCGGTAACTTTGTTCCTTTGGCGTTTCTGCCATCCCAGGTGATATCAAAGGCACCTTTGGCAGATCCGGACACGATGTGAACACACTCACCTTTCAGATTGAATATCTTCAGTTGATAATCTCTGGCGATATCCTTTGTTCCCACAGCCACAGTAAGGTAATCTCTGAAGGGATTGGGGTATGCGCGGTGGATGCCGGGAATTGCCGGGATACCGGGTTCCTCCGGGATTGAGACAGAGAAGTTGTAGATAGCTTCAGCTATCAGGCTGGGTTCCCAGTTGGAAAGATATGCCCGTGCTTTCAGAGTGGTGTCATCTTCTAAATCAAGAGCAGCGGTGTATAGGCTGGAACTCAGGTTGGGTTCGCTGCCATCCAAAGTGTAGTGGATTTGTGCTCCGGCTGTGGAGCATGTGATCTGCACTTGAATGGGGTCTTCATATTCTCCTCCAGCGGGATTGAATACCGGGGTTGCTACTGTGCCTGTAATGGTGTAATTGGCAGTAGCGATGTAGCTTGCTGTCCAGCTGAGTTTGTAAGCTCTGGCTTTCAAGGTTGTGTTTTCACCGATCGGGATAGGAGATGTGTACAATTGTGCGCTTTGCGTAGGATCTGTGCCATTGGTGGTATAGCGGATGTCTGCTCCGGGTGTGGCACAGGAGATGGTAACGTACTGAGGGCTGGAATACGCACCTCCGGGGGGAGAGAACTCCGGAGTAGCCACTCTTCCGGTGATAGTATAGTTGGCGCTAATTGTTTGGCTACTTGCCCATCCCTGTTTGTATGCCTTGGCCTTCAGTGTGCATGAAGTGCTTACGGGAACCAGAGTATCGAACTGCAACGATGTCTGGTTTGGTTCAGAACCATCTGTGGTATAATAGATTATGGCTCCGGGAGTATCGCACATAATCAGCACTTCGATGGGTTGGGAATATGTACCTCCGGAAGGGTCGAAGATAGGGTCTGCTACGGTACCATAAATCGTATAAGTTTCGCTGGAGATCAAACTGGGAACCCAGGTATTTTTATACGCTCTGGCTTTAATGGTTGTGACGCTGTTTTCCTGGATGATCAGCGGAGTGCTGTACAATGGTGAACCAAGCGTGGGATCCGAACCATCCAGAGTGTAACGGATCTGAGCTTCCGGAGTAGAACACATCAGGGAAACCAGTTGCGCGCTATAATATGTACCGCCTGAGGGATTGAAGGTGGGAGCGCTTACCTGTTCTGCTGGCGCACCGGCAACGATCGCAAACAAATCGTTGGGGAAGCTACCAACGTTTCCGTCAACTACCGTCAACAGACTAGTGTTTGTGGCAGTTATCACTTGCTGTTCGCTGAAATCCCAAACCTTAAAGGTGATCTGTTCGTTGGCAGTTTCGGTGAAGATCTGCAAGAGACACCCGGGGATACCGTTTATCACCTGAATGGGTGTCTTACCCCTAAGTTGCTCTACACCATCTGTTGTTACAAAGGCTGCCAGGATATCACCTGCTTGAGCTGGATTTCCGTTCACCCACACCTGCGCCATAACAGTCATGCTTCCCGTTAGTACTTCAGGTATCGGCCAGGGATCCATTACTATTTCACCGGTGTAAAAAGGCAGGTGGTACATCTGATCAGGGTAAGAGCCGATGTTGCCATCTACAACACTATTTAGTGTTTGAGGGCTGGACACTATCGCTGATGCGCTTTCGTCCCAGAGCTTGAAATGGATGATCTCATCATTGGTTTCGGTGAAGACCTGTAAGAGGCAACCCGGATCGTTATCTATCACCATTATCGATTCTTTACCGCGGAGTTGTTCGACTCCGGCTACGGTCACAAATGCCGCCAGAACGTCTCCAGCGGATACCCCCACGGGATTGCCATCGAGAGTGGGGAAAATGCTAATCGTCATACTTCCGGTGAGCACTTCCGGCTCCTGCCAAGGATCGGTGGCAAACAACAGGGAGGTCAATAGGGTTAAGACCACTGATATCAAGAATTTCAGTTTCATCTCTGCTCCCTTTACTTGAGTAGCATCAGCTTGATATTCTGTTGTGTTTTTCCACTTTGCAGACGGCAGAAATATACTCCGGAGGGCATTAGTTTACCATTAGAATCGGTTCCATCCCACCACAGATTCTGAGTGCCGGGCTTAAGCTCGCCTTTAGCAAGGGATTTCACTTTTTGTCCTTTCACATTGTAGATGTTGATCTGGATATCTGCGGTTTCTTTGGCTATTGTAACCTCAATGTTTGTTCCTTGTTTGAAGGGATTTGGATATGCTTTTCCCAAGCCTGTCACCAATTCTGGGGTATCAGTGTGATCAGAATAGAGTTCGTAAAATTGGTTGGCGGCGTAATCTCCCAAAATGCTTCCCGGCTCTGTTGAAAGAGCGGGATTCATGTTCAGGATATCTCCCCCGTTTTTGCGAGTAAGGCGGAATTCCACCTTTTCGCCGGGGATCTCGCTGAAGATCTGCATCAAAGCTCCGGCTTTACCATCCACGATGATGATCTCGTTGCTTCCGCGCAGTTCTTCGCCCACCCAAGCGTTGATGATGTCCCCTGCTTTTACGCTTGATTCAAAACCGATCAGGACGGTTTGACTGTCTGATTTCAGAACAGGTCCTTCGCCATCTACAGGTAGCGGTTGTGCCATCGTGACTGTTCTGGTTTGCGGCGGATAGATCAAGTCGGTCGCGCTTGTTAGCTTGATCCAATATGCTCTGCCGGGGCTCATCGAGCTGAGAGTATTGTAGGGGTTTCCGGGGATGTAAGTTCCTTCCGCTCCTTTCACCTGAACCAGATAGCCGGATAAGGAACTGATCGCAGTCTGAATCGGCAGTGGTGCCTGAGGTGTGAACGCTACAAGATTCCATCCTGCCAATAGGGGGATTGGAGTGGCAGCATCCAGGGGGTTGCCGCTTATGGTGATACTGCACTGGCTGTTTACTTTCACGTTGTAGCCTTTACCATCTTGCAGAGTAGTGAGAGTACTATAGGGATTGCCGGGTTGAAACACACCATCCGGAGTTTTAATAGTCTGGATATTTGGCATAATCATGGCAAGAGCTGTGGGGATGTCTGTGGAAAGAGGATGTACATTCAAGGAAACCATGTTCCAGCCGTTGTTCAAAAGCAGGAATTGCTGTCCGCCAGCTCCGGCATTTAACCAATAGAGGTTATCTGGCCAGGAACCGACAGTTCCGTTCACTTCACTGATCAGGGTCTCGCTTACATTATGGATTTGATTGGTGCTGGCATCCCAGACCATGAAATAGATGGATTCGCCATTGCTTTCGGTGTATATCTGCATCAAGCATCCGGGAACGTCTTCATTTATGGAAACTGTTTCCTTGCCCCTCAATTGAGGAATTCCATTGACATTCACAAAGGCAGCTACGATGTCGCCAGCCTCGGCATTTTGGTTATTGATCCTTACACCTGCCATCAGAGTCATGCTACCGCTCAGCACCATTGGTTCATCAAAGGGATCCTCGGGGATCGGATTGCTGGGTCCAAATTCTATCTCCAACTCGGTGAATACTACTTGACCACCATCATTTGTGAGATGCGCTGGCGGAGAAATGGCGTTTGAGCCCCAAGTGTAGTCGTTGTAGAACATCATGCCGATCTTTCCCATCATGTTACCTGAGGTGGATTCCCCAGTATAGATGACCTTGTTGGCGGGATACACCCACATCGGTTTCATGTTAGCCAATTGTGGCGTATCCACCGCATTGAGGCGGATGGGTTCGCTCCACGAGTTACCGTTGTTTGATGATACCGAGATCATGATCTCAGCACCGGAGGCATAAGGAACCATCTCGGGATAATCTTGGGGATATTGAACGCCCAAACTGGCACGCTTGGAATCCTGCCAAACTGCCACCATCATCCCTTGTTCGTTGGGCGTAGATATCTTCAGGTTATTATAATGAAAGAACATTGCATTATCATGCAAGTCGCTGTCATAATGCGGGAAGGGCCAGGTTGATTCGATATCCAGATAGTATTCTCCATCAATATAAGTGTATGAATCAGGAACCCCAAAAGGCGCTTCGGTATCCCAAGGCTGATAATAGTCGCTAAAACTATTTTCTGGATCATTCTGGGGGAAGATCTCATTGATGGTAAAGGATTGATCGCTGGGGTCGTAGATAAAGCTCTTCACAGTCTGGAACGAGGGATAGTAACTGCCTTCGCTGTTATGTAAGCTCCAAATACCCATCACATGTACTCTCCCCTGACTATCGCATACCGCGTTGAGATGGCTGGAGTTCCCGATTGCCCAGAAGAGTTGATCATCCGTATATGACATACCAGTATCTGAATCAACAAAATAACCATCGATTCCCCCAGGCTGGGCAGGAGGATTCCAGGATGGAAGATTGCTGAATTCCGCCACACGGCTCCAAGTACCTTGTCCGTAGTTTGGGCATACAAAGACATCCAGATCAGCTTCCGGAATATCTGTAGTGCCATCACTTTGGGTAGCGGAGTGGTAACCGGCATAATAGACGTTTCCCATGTTATCGGTAGTGATGGCATGGAAGGGACGCCGCCAGTCAGTCTGATGATTCCACCAATTCATTTCGGGGATCGAGGTATAGCTCCATACAAGGGGTGTGCCCATTTCGATATGATCAGCATTGAAATCAGCATATGCGATTTTTACGTTTTCGCTGGGTGCATTGTAGGTATTGTGAGTAACGGAGTTGCGGGCAGCAACATATACTCTTCTCATTCCGGCAGTGGGTGAAGGTCCGATCTGTACCGTAGGCCAGATAAATTCATTATCGCTGGAGCTATAGGGATTTCCCATATATGATCCATTGATGAAAATGGGGTTGTTAATGACACTCTGAGGGTCGTTGAACAATCCTGCGATGCTAACAATGAAG
>JAHDQK010000021.1 GCA_018433885.1 Candidatus Cloacimonadota bacterium | reverse complement strand
TGGTGATAAAACTGGGTTTCTTGACATAGGAAAGTCCAAGACCAACTAAACATGTGTGCATGTCATATCTTACTTTCCTGTAATGTGATATCATCTGTTGTCCAAGTGAGAACGATTTGAAGTTTTCGGTGAGGGTTTATAAAAGTCTTCTTACTTTATATATGCATGCCATATGTAGGTATCAGTCACTTTGTCGGCAGCATTTATGTGTCCATATACCATTCTTTGTGTGGTTTGCACGGCTAAAAAGATCGCATGGTATAGACTTCACAGTAAAACCCTCGTATTTTATCTTACTCAACAATGAGAACAAAGCGCATATAAAACTAATCTAAACTAGTGCACTTAGTGTGACTTCAACACGTAAGAAATTTCTTCTAATGTTAATCCTTGTAACCCAAAAATGTCGTGATATTTTAACCTAAATTCATTGCTTTGTCTTGCGTAAATTGACAAAAGCAGCTTAACTGGGTACTCAGGGAACTTTACCAACCAATTATGATACTTCATTGTGCAATATTGAGGCCAACCCATATTCAAGAATACAAACTCTTTCGCACTTGAGTTAAACTCACGAAGTTCTAAGGAATAATTAACTATCTGATGTGACATGTTTGGCTCGAAGTAATTAGGTCCGAATATCAATAAATTAAGCCAGTATAAGCCATAAACATGATCATATCTGTCAATAATTGGGATGATTTGAAATTTTATTGGATCAAATTCTCTGCATGAGAAAACAGCCCTGACTTGTTCTTCTGTGAATCTAACTGAATGCTCATAATAACTCATAGCAACATAACCTATATCTTACGTGTAACTTATTGGCGTCAATTTTTGAGGTCTCAAAGAGTATGCATTGTGAAGGTTTTTATTGGCATCCTTTGTGTCGGGAGTAATACATACCGTAAAACCATTCATTAATATACTAGAGAAAAATACTAAGGAATTGTGATTAACACAATATGCAAAACGACATTCATTAGAACAAAAGTTCTTGGACTCCAAGGGCATAATATCTCTGTAGATAAATATGTGACCATTTCTGTTATGTTCATTAAAATCCGAAAAACAGATATCCCCTGAATTCTTATCAATCAGCGGATCACCATAATATGAGCTTCTTACTTCTCTAGAACCGTAAACAGTTACTTCATCATAACCAGTACTGTAGTAATCTCGAGAACACAAATCACATTTCTTTGTGTATCCATACATTGCTTGAGGATTAACTGACAATTTCCAAGACACACTCAAGTTTCTATTGTGGCAGAAATAGACCCCCATTGCGTCAAATACATCATTACGGAGGAATACAGGTTGTTTTACTACGTTATCTTCACATTCATCAGAACAAACAAAGTGGTTGGTAGCAACGGTTCTAAGCTTAACCGCGTAATTCCCTATCACAGCATCGTAGCTTAATCTCGTATAATCCTCTAATATTGCCAACCGAGCCGACGTATCAATGCTTTTAATTCTTCTTGAGGTTATCAATATCACATAGTCCAATTCTACTAGGTATATCTCCTTTGATAACCCCGAATATCTGCCGCATACTTCACAAACTTTTGCCATACACGATCCTCCCAATCCAATATTCATAAGACTATGTTGTTATTAAATTATAGGTAACGCACGTAATGTTGACGTAAGTACCAACACGCTGATAATCAGGTTAGTTGAGGACATTATGATTATCCTCGCTTACACTCTCTATATATAGCCAAGCCACTTATTGCATTGTTTTTCATCTTTATTTTCTCGTCAAGGACTAATTTCTGGCACCCTTTTCATATGGCCTTCATATAAACCCTCACTGAAAACTTCAAATCCACTCACCAAAAATCGAATGTCCAAGTCCGAAAGATGATGAGCCATACGAGTTGGATGTTCTAACAATGCTAACTTCTTTCTGATCATTATATTGTGTTATAACATTGGATTCGGCAAAACTATAGGGAATGTCCAAGTGCTTCTGTAAATGGTGGTAGATTTGATTTTTGGTGATAAAACTGGGTTTCTTGACATAGGAAAGTCCAAGACCAACTAAACATGTGTGCATGTCATATC
>JAHDQK010000010.1 GCA_018433885.1 Candidatus Cloacimonadota bacterium | reverse complement strand
TTCTCTTTGGTTGAGTCATGATCTTCTCCTTGTCTGGTAGTTTTTGGGTTTAAACCATCAAAACAAAGTGCGGGATCCGGCTCAACCTTTTTCTTCATCTGGCGTTACCTATTTTACACCAACCTTTGAGACACTACCTCGGTTTTCTCCATTCCCCGCCCTAGTACTATAAAACTATTCAAATACTTGGCGGATATTGTGCTTGACTTTATCTTATATTAATGCAGACTTGCCCGCAGAGTAAAAAAAATGTGAGGTGGCAATGATGAAAGTGCTATACGTGGATACTCCATTTGACGGACTTCAAGGTGGAGATAAATACCGTAGTAGATTCATTTGGAGTTGTTTAGCCATGGAATTCGCTGCCGATCTCTTGCTGGTGAAGACAGCAATCTATACAACCATAACCGTGGAAGAACATCATGGCTACCGTAAACTTTTTACTCTGGGTAGCATGGCTCCCCAAGCTCTTAAGCCAAAAGCAATTTTCAATTTTCACCCGATTCAACTTAGGAAATTCAAGGATATCCTCATCCGCGAACAATACGATATCATCGTGTTCCGTTTCCTGAGCCACTATCATCTGGCAAAACTGGCAGAGAAAACATTAACCAATTGCCGGATAGTGATCGATGTGGATATGCTCTTCTCCCGTATCTCAGAACTGGCATGGAAACAAAACCCCAACCTTCACAACCGCTATAACTTGATCGAGATGATCAAGCTAAAAAAATTCGAAGCTGTTGCCTTCCAACAAGATTTTTCCTTTTATTTCACAAATCCTGTGGAATTGGATATGGCTGTTAGTGAATATGGACTTCTGCCCGAAAACGCCCATGTGTTTCCCAATATGATGGAGATGGATACCCCACCTTCTTACTCTAGCACTCAGGGTAGATACATCCTCTTTTTTGGCACGATGAACTCCGTGGCAAATCAGGATGCCTTCCGCTATTTCGTGAACGACATTTATCCCTCTATAGAAAGCCAATTGCGACGTGCCGGAGTGCAGATCTGGGTAGCAGGGAAGAATCCACCCGATTTCTTTCAAAAAAACCAGGATGATTGCATTCGCATATTGGGTGCGGTAGAGGACATGCAACCGCTTATTGCAAGCTCCGAATTCGTGATCCTGCCCTTGCGAATTGCTTCCGGAACCAGAACCAGAATCCTGGAAGCAGCCCGGGTAAAGAAAGCCGTGATCACCACCTCTATTGGAATGGAGGGATTCAGCTTCAGTAATAAGGAGATATTGCAAATCGATAAAGCCGCTGATTTTGCAGCAGCGATCCTCGAACTGGTGGACAACCAAGAACAGCGAGATGTTCTAGGCAAAAACCTGTTTCATTCCGCCCTCTCTAAATATGGTGCGAAACCTGTTTCAGAAGCATTTATCGAGAGTATCCGAGCTGCTTATATAGATAAACCGACGAGACGTCTGAAGCTCGCGATAGTGACCAACCGGTTCTATCCGGAAGTAGGCGGCGCGGAGACCAATATCTTTTATCAAACCAAAGCACTGGCTGCTCACCATGATGTTACCGTCTTCTGCCCCAAACGAATCGAGAGACCCACCACCGAAACATGCGATGGATTTCGCGTAAGAAGAATGTGGGACGTCTTAAATCGCCCCCCGCAATATCCAAATCTAAAAAGCAAAACCCTGTGCCCCATCCTGTTATGGGAACTCTTGCGCGGCCGTTACGATATCATCCAGTGCTTCCCGGCGATTAACTACAACAATATCCTAGCATTTATAGCTGCCAAGCTTCTGAATATCCCGTATATCCTGTGTTTCTTCGATTTTATCGATTACGCGGGCTACATCCAGGCTCATGGCAAAGTTCCCAAGGATGTCTTGGATAACACCCCTGTGAAATGGTACCAAAAGATAGTCCTGCGCAAGATGGACAAAGCATTTGCTATCTCAATGAAGGAACTAGAATTTCTGAAGAAATTCAACCCCAATATCGAGTTCTCCCCCGTCCCGGTAGATACTAAGGAGTTCGATCGTAAAACAGATAAACCAGCCCTGATGAGTACTTGGGAGAGTGTATCCTTTGTGTTCTTATGTTTAGGCAGAGTATCTCATATCAAGGGACAGGATATTGCCCTGAATGCCTTTGCCCTTGCCGCATCCAAGATGCCCGGAGCAAGATTGGTTTTTGTAGGTAGGTCGGATTATGAGGCGGATTTCCTGGAGGGGATAAAAGAGAAGATTCAAGCTTCAAACATCTCCGGGAAAGTTCATTTTACAGGGATGGTGGAACGAGCGGAGGTTCTTGCCTGGCTTCACCATAGCGATATCCACGTGATCCCTGTGCGCTTCATGAATTCGGGAGCGGTGGTAGCAGAAAGCTGGATCAGCGATACTCCAGTAATCCAAAGCGATGTTGTGGATCCCAATCTGGTGGTTGAGGGTGAAAACGGCTGGCTCTTTGAATCCGAGAATGTTGAAGCATTGGCAGATAAAATGATATTAGCATACAATATGAAGGATCAACTACCTCAGTTGGCAGCTCTAGGTAAACAGCGGGTATTGAAAACCCATACCTACGAATATTTGTTGGAGCTGTATCAATCTGCATATTCAGAGCTCTTAGGAAGATAACTGATGGAAACCGGCAAGATCAAACGTGTATTGATGATCAACAGCATCCGGGGCTTCGTGGGAGGAGTCGAGCGAATGCTGGTGAGCCTCGCGCGGGATTTTAGCGAACAGGGCATCGAAGTATATGGCTTGTTTGAACAGGAATCTAGCCGGGAAGAAGCGTTTGAAACCGCCTTTCACTCTATCCGCTGTGCCGGTAAAGATGAGATCGATGATTTGATAACATTCTATCATGAAGAAAACATCGACCTTGTCTTCATCCACAAGTGCTCCTTCGCAAACTGGGTGGTTGGATTCAACAAGGAATTCAAAACGGTAGTCTTAGTTCATGATCATGATTACTATTGCTTGCGACGACATAAATACTTCCCTTATAAACGCATTAACTGTCCACTTCCTTTCAACTTGGCTTATTGTTCGATGTGCAGTATGCTGATCAAAAGACAAAATGGCAAGCTCAAACCGTTTAATCCCATCCCCCACCTGAAGCTCCTACAAGCTCTGCGCGCTTGCAGTTTGGTCTTTGTTCTCTCGGATTTCATGAAGAATAATCTGATTATGAATGGCTTTGAGAAGAATAAGATAAAGATACTTGTTCCTTATCAGAAATGTGCCAGCATCGCGGAACCGAACTCACCAGCAAATCCTGTAGTATTGTTTGCCGGGCAGTTGATCCGAGGCAAGGGGGTTGACCTGCTTCTAGTAGCGATGCAGAAGCTGAAGAATCCAGCCAGATTAAGGATTGTGGGCAGAGGGAACGACAGTAATTATCTGCAGCAATTGTGCCAGAATCTAGGGCTTTGGGAACGCACAGAGTTCGTAAACTGGACGGATGATATGGAAAGCGAGTATCAACGGGCGGACCTTGTTGTAGTACCTTCCCGCTGGCAGGAACCTTTTGGTTTGATCGGGATTGAAGCTTTTGCCCATGCTAAAGCGGTCGTGGCATTCGACGTAGGAGGTATCAGAGAATGGCTGAAACACAAACACAACGGTCTTTTGGTGCCGGCAGGAAACATCGATAAACTGGCTGATAGCATAGATATTTTACTATCATCTAAAGAGTTAAGATGTAAGAATGGCAAAGCGGCTTATGATACAGTTGCCAACCAATATAATTATCAAAGACATATGAAAACACTGTTTACCCCTCTGGAAGAGCTATGAATAGCCTGATCGTTTGCATCATCAAGAACTGCGTAGCAAATGTGTTTGTGAGCACTTTTCTGTATCTAGCGACATTGGCTTTGGATCTGGTGATTGGTTTACCCACTAGAATCTCGGCAAAGCTCCGGGGCACTATCCAGCTCTTGGATATCTATGGTAAAAATGCCGAAATCATTCGGGTGAAAATTGTGGATTCCGATAACTGGCTGCGGCGAAACGCCTTTCTCTTTCCCTTGATAATCTCTGGAAAACTAAGCTTGGTGGGGATATCTCTGCGCAGGGTTGATGATGGGGACTTACCACGGGATTTGTATCCTTACAAACCCGGATTGATCAGCCTTTACTTCATCCGCATGAGTTCGCGTCTGGCAGAAAGCTATGCGCTAGATTGCGATCGAGAGTACATCAGAACACGAAAACCTTTCACAGATATTGGATTACTGATGCAGGCGATGATAGCGTTAATCCTTCACCAAAGCAAACAATCCCACGAAAATCAACTGGATATCTTCGGGATAAAAATGCTGAATCTAACCATGAAAGATGCCATAAGCATGTTGGAGAGAAGGATAGATGACAAGATCCATAGCCCCGCATATTTCGTTAACGCGGATTGCCTGAATAAAGTACTTGTTGATAAGGAATACCTAGATATATTAAAGAATAATGAGATAGTGTTTCCGGATGGTAGCGGAGTAAACCTTGCCGCCAAAATGCTGGGAAGCTATTTGAAAGAGAACGTGAACGGAACCGATATGCTACCTCATCTGTGTGAGCTAGCTCAAGCCAGAGGATATCGCATCTTCTTGCTGGGGGCCGCAGAGGGTGTGGCAAAAGCGATGAGTGAGAGGCTTTTGGATACCTATCCTCAGCTTAACATCTGCGGTTTCCGAAACGGATATTTTGATTGGGATAACGAAGCAGAATCTGTGATCAACGAGATCAATCTCGCGCAGGCGGATATCCTGTTGATCGCGTTTGGAGCCCCGCTTCAAGAGAAGTTTATACATCGCTTTGGTGAGATGATCCATGCCCCTCTGCAAATGGGAGTGGGTGGATTGTTCGATTTTTATTCAGGTCGCATCACCAGAGCACCGATTTGGATGCGCCAGACTGGCTTGGAATGGGTATTTCGCCTGATCCAAGAGCCAGGACGCATGTGGAGAAGATACATATTGGGAAATCCGCTCTTTGTTTTTCGTGTTTATCGTTGGAACAAAAACGGGCGTAAACAGATTTTCTGAACCGAGGATTACATGAAAGAGATCAGAGGTCATGCCAAGAGTCAGAGAGCCCGGGAAATCGAGCGCTTGATGCAAATGGGCAAGAAACGCAGTAATCTGCGGATGCGCCTGAAGATCTCGATCTGGGAGTGGACTGTGGCATTTGCCAAATTCCTGAAATCCTTTCTGGATGTTTTGATCTCTTTCATCATGTTGATCCTGCTCTCTCCCTTATTTGCGATTACTGCCATCCTGATCTACCTGAATGATCCCGGTCCCATCTTCTATGTGGCAAACAGAGTTGGCTTAAACGGTGCTTATTTTGGCTTCATCAAGTTCCGCTCGATGTATATGAACGCGGATAAAATGAAGGATCTGCTTTTGGAACAAAACGAATCCAAAGATGGCGTTATTTTCAAAATGAAGAACGATCCCAGAGTAACTCCCATCGGCAAGTTTATCCGCAGATTCTCGATCGATGAACTACCACAATTGATCAATGTCCTCAAGGGAGATATGAGTTTGGTTGGGCCGCGTCCACCCTTACCCCGCGAGGTGGCAGAATACACTTTGGAAGATCGTAAACGCTTGCACGTAAGGCCGGGAATCACCTGTTTATGGCAGATTAAAGGACGCAGCGAGATCCCCTTCCGACAACAAGTTCAGCTTGATCTGGAATACATCCGATCTCAAGGTCTTAAAAACGACCTGATAATTCTACTGAAAACTATCCCCGCCGTTATAAGCGGTAGGGGTGCATATTAAAAGGAGATACGAATGCAGCTCAATTTTACACAACAAGATCAGGTAGGGATCATTGAAGTATCCGGTAGGCTCGATGCCTATAATGCTCCCGAACTGAGAGCTAAATACGACCAGGTTGCAGAAAAAGCAGTGAATTTTGTGTTCGATATGAGTAAATGCGAGTTTATCGATAGCACAGGCTTGGGCACGATCGTAGCTTGCCTAAAATCAGCTTCCCAAGGTGGGGGCGATATTCATATCGCAAACCTGCAAAGTAAACCCCGCATGGTTTTTGATATCACCCGCGCGCACAAGATATTCCATATATTTGACGACCTTGAGGCTGCTGTCTCCAGCTTTGGTCAGGATTGGGACGACTAACCAATAATCTACAAGAGGTAACATGCGCTGTTTGATCTACGCCAAAACAAAGGATACGGCATGGCTAAGGGATTACTTCCCGGATATCGAGCCATATCTTTTGAAAATCGTGAACAAGCCTTTGCTGGAATACGCAATGGACTTTGCGTCGCTGTTGGGCGTAAACGAACTGCGTATCGTGACGGATAGTTCCACCAAGGATATTGAAGCATTCTTTGGAACCGGAGCGAAATGGGGAGTAAAAACCAGCTATGGTCTTGCCTTCCCCAACGACAGCCTTAAAACCGTGTATCTGAAGAATATGGCATTTTGTAAAGAAGACGATCTCCTAATCTGGAATGGATTCTTCTTCTTGCTCTACGATCAGAGCAAGCTATGCTTTGAAAAAGAGTTCTCGCAAGCCTTTTACACAGGAAGCAAACGCTTTATATATCTTCCCAAGGATTTCAAGCTCCTGGATCTTAAAGCTGAGGACATCAGAGATCCCGAGTGCCTCGAAACCAAAGATATCGCAAGCATAACCCAATATTATGAGCTTTCCATGAACATCCTGAAGAAACACAACGAGAAGTATGTGTTACCAGGCTATTCAAATGAAAAGGATACCTTTTTAGGACTAAATCTGGTTTATCCTCATAGCTCCGAGATACATCCACCGATCATGATCGGCAACAACTGCCGGTTTCAGCGTAACACTTTGATTGGAGGCAACAGCATCATCGGAAACAACGTGATAATCGATGAAAACACCTGTGTGACAGATAGCATTGTGTACGATAACACATATATTGGCAGAGATTTGGATATGGATAAAAAGATAGTATACAAGGGCTATCTCACCAACGCAGAGAATGGCGAGGTGATCCAGATCAACGACAGAGTGTTGGTTGCCCAAGTAGAGCCAGGGATCGTTACCAGCATGTTCAACCGTGCAGTTCAACGGATTCTTGCGCTGGTTTTATTCGTATTACAAATTCTGCCGTGGTTGATTCTGTATGTACCCTTTGCTCTGTTCGGTAGTTCTGTGAGAACTGATAAGCTATTGAACAGAAATATGAGGTCCCGCAAGTTCGTGGATAGCGAGAAACTGCAAAACACGCTCTGGGGTAGATTTTTACTGCGCCTGTCTCTGGATAAATTCGATAAAGTATGTGCCGCCGCTTTCACCAAAGAGCTTTACCTCGTCGGCAACCGCTTGTTCACAAACACCCTCAACCATCGGAAACTGATTAACGAACTTCCAGCTTATAACCCCGGAGCATTCTCTTTGGCGGAAAGTGTAGCCTCCAGAGATACCGAAGCCGAGATATTCTACGAACTGGAGTACATCAACTACATCTCCACACATCACAACCTCAAGATACTGGGGCGGACAATTCTTCGAAGATTGATCCATGGCTGCGCGGGATTTGATGGTTCCAAAAATTAGAAATGCTATGAGTTATAGCGTCTATGGAAGCTCCGACTTTGAAGCCATGGTGGATAAACTCCTTAAGAGTGTTGTGGATGAGTTTTTGAGTAAAACAGACCTCTCGAAGCTAAGCGCGCTGGTGCTAGGTGGTGGATATGGCAGGGGCGAAGGCGGTGTGTTTCGGCATGATGGCATCGAAGAACTTTATAATGATCTTGATCTGTTTGTTTTCACCAAGCCCATGAATATTATCTCCAGACGTAAACTGAAGCACGCCCTGAATCATCTGCATCAGCTCCTGAGCAGTGAACATGGCATTGATATAGATTTCAGCATCCCTATGATCTCAAAGAGTTTACCCGCCACACCGATCAGCCAGATGTATTATGATCTCAGATACGGTCACAAAGTGTTATGGGGAAACCCCCATCTTCTACACGCTCTTCCCGGTTGGTCTGCCCAGGATATTCCCCGGATGGAAGCACTGCGTCTTCTACTGAACAGAGGTATTGGGCTATACTTATCCCAGCGATATCTCGCAGAAGAAGACCCCGCCTGCCATGCAGACTTTATCAATCGAAACATTTGCAAGGCTCTGCAAGCATTAGCAGAAGCAATCATGATCGATAATGGCAGCTACGAAAGCTCGGTAGTATCCAGAATGCGCATCCTGCTGGATACCAATCTAGAATCATACTCATGCCAAATGGAACTCAAAGCAGAAATCCTGAAAGCTATGGAGTTCAAGCTAATGCCATACATTCCGGATTTCGATGCAATATACTTTGAGCAGAAGTTGAACTACGCAACAGCCGCTCTTAAGGACGTCTATTACACATTGTGGAGCAAGGAACTCGGTGAATCGATTTCAGATGGATCCACTCTTATAAATAGCATAAAGCGTGGAATTAGGGACTTCAAGATTAGAAACGTAGCTTTGAACTTGCGGGATAAATCTCTCAACCAGATAAGCAGCAAGGATTGGTTCAGGTATCCACGCTTCCGCCTGCATATGGCAATGCCCTGGATGGTATTTGGCGAGGAAATGGATAATCAGATAGTATCCGGAATCCTGGGCATGAATGGCATCCTCTCCCGAGAGGGGCTGGAACAAAGATTTATGACGCTTTGGAAGCGTTACAATTGAGGACATAATGAAGAAACTGGCGATGTATGTGTTTATCGACGCTTTGGGTTGGGAAATCTACAAACACTTCGGCTTTCTTGAAGAACTAGCTCCTGAATCCAGAAAACTGAAGACCACCTTTGGATTTTCCTCAGCGGCAGACCCTTCAATCCTGACCGGAAGGTATCCTGATGAACACACTCATTGGTCAAGTTTCATCTACGATCCTCAAAACTCGCCGTTTAGGGGCATGCATTATCTAGCAAAACTACCGCCAATGATCTTTGATAGATGGAGAGTAAGACACAACCTCAGCAAATTGATTAAGCATTTGCATTCATTCACCGGATACTTCGAGCTTTATAGCGTTCCCTTCAAGCATCTCCCCTATTTCGATTATCTGGAGAAGAGGGATTACTTCGTTCCCGGCGGAATACTTGCTACAGACACTATCTTCGATTGGTGTGTCCAGCACGACATCCCCTATTACTGTTCCAATTGGCGACATTCCGAGGATCAGATATTGTTGGAAAACAAGAAGGTGATCAGCGAGGGGAAAGCGCAGTTCATCTATGTTTATCTGCCCAAGCTGGATGGTGTTATGCACAACTTTGGTCCGTTTTCGGATCAGAGCGAAGCCAAACTGAAGGATATGGAACAGAAGATATTAGGTCTCTTTAATTATGCTCGTAGAATATATGATGATGTGAGTCTGTATGTGATATCGGACCACGGTATGGCACCCGTTACAGGTTCTTACGATCTCATGAAGGATATTGAAACACTTGGCTTGGAGTATGGCAAGGATTATATTGCTTTTTACGACTCCACCATGGCGAGATTCTGGTGGCATAATGATGCCGCCAAAACAGCCATACTGGATCATTTAAGTACACTTGATTGTGGCTATGTGGTGCCAAACGAGGAGCTCAAACTCCTCAGGGTTCAGTTTCCCCACAATAAATTTGGGGATACTTATTTCCTGATGAACGAAGGGCTCTTGATAAATCCCAGTTATATGGGACTCGAAGTGATACCCGGAATGCATGGCTACCATCCCGATGCGTCGCATTCCTATAGTGTGATGCTCTCGAACCGGCAGATCCCTCAGGATATTCTGTCGATTACTGATATTCGTAAAACTATGGAGAAAGAACTTGTTAGATGATATGAACATTCACGATGAGCAGGCTTCACATAGCGCGCCTGCCGTTATTCTAGATTTAGGCACTTTGATTAGGGTTTACCTTAAAAAGATCAAATACATCCTCCTTATCACATTCATTGCCCTGCTGTTAACCGCTGTATGGGTGAAGATAAGAGTAGTACCCACCTGGAAGGCGAATTGCTATATAATCCGCGCCCCAAAGAACATGAGCACTCCAGCCGATATGCCTTATCTTTATCAAACTTTTGATATCAACACAATCCTGGAGACAGTGCGTACAAGAGATGTATTGATCAATGTGATCGATCAACTGGAGTTGAATCTCACCCCAGAACAGCTATTTAGGCGGATAGAAGTACAGCGTGGAAACCGCAGTAATGTTCTTCGCTTTTCTGTTACTTGGGAGGACGCCGAGATGTCTGCTATCGTGGCAAATACTACGGCAGAGTCATTCATCCACAGTAATACCAGGCTTTTGAATTCTGCCACCATGAAGATTCACGATTACTATCAGGAACAACAAAAACAGAGAATGGCAAACATCATGGATCTTGAAGAACGCTACGAGCAGTTCCGGGCAGAGAACGGAATCATCTCGATCCCCCACGAAACTCAGACCAAGTTTGACCAACTCAAGGAAGTGGAACTGAAGATGATCGAGAATTCCCTGCGCATCAGCGACATGGATAGTAAGATCAAGGACATGAACGACAAGCTTACCGGCCTTCCAGAAGAAGTGATCCAGACTTGGACTTATACCCAAACCGATGAGAAAAAACTGCTGGCTCTGGAGAAGGAACTGGAACTGCTGAAATCCCGTTATACTGATGAAAATCCCAAAGTGCGCAAGGTTGCTACGGAGATCCGCGATCTCAAGAAAACCATGGCAGATAAAAAGCGTGACCTCCCCGAGGCTGTTACTTGGGGTCCCAGCGGACTGGTGGACATCTATACGGTGGATAAAGCCAGGTTTGAAGCTGAACGGCAAGGTGCCCTCCGGATGAATGAAGAGTACCAGAAGGAGATTGATCAGCTCCGGGGATCGCTAGAAAACCTTACTCAGATCCAAAAGGAATTCTTTGAGGTGGAGCGCCAGCTTGAACTTAACCGCGATATCCTGAGGCAAGTTGAAGGGCGTCTGGCAGAATCCAAAATGGCAATGCAATCCAACGTAAGCGATTACGAGATCTTGGAATCCGCCACTGCCCCACGCTATCCGGAAGGTGGACGCCGCAAGCTGATCGTGATTCTGGTAGGAATGATGGTCTTTGCGGGCTTGAGCCTGACATTAGTTTTCAAAGAGTTGCTCGACGTGAAAACCAAGAACGCTAAGGACATCTTGGAAGGCGTTAAAATCCCGCTTTCTGGGATTCTTCCGGATGAGAATCAGGTGGATGAAAAGGTCTTCTACCGCAATCTGCAAGTATTGGTGGAAAACGTCCTACATCACACAAAAGCACTTAAAACACCCACCATCTGCATTGGCAGCGACATCCGTGAAACCGGAAAATCATTCATCGCCAATGAAATGATCAGGATGCTGGCAGATCAACGTAAACGCATTTTGTACATCGATACCTTACTGGAACCTAACCCAGAACTCAACTCCTTTATTTTAAACGATTGGCTTTACCAGAAAGGTTCTACATTCAACCTCGATAAATCCGATCCCAATGTACATCGGGCGTATTTCTGGGTGAATGACCTTTCTTTCACCACAGTCTTGGAACCATCTCGGGTAAGAGATTTTTTGGACCAGGTTGGAGATTACGACTACGTGATTTGGGAACTCTTCGATTACGAGTTCAACATCCAGCTCTTCACCGGAATCAGTTGCGCGGGGGATACATTAGTACTCGTGGGAAGATTTGACCGTAGCAGCCGAACCAGCATGCATAAAGCAGTTAACTTCATCAAAGAACGCGGAATGACCAATATCTATGGAGTTTTAAACTATGTACCCAAGGACTTTTTCACGGAGCGATATTAATATGAAACTCCATTATCTGATTATCTCTGCCATTTCATTGCTCCTGCTCTTCACCGGATGCGCCGCAAACCAAAAGGATTATTACGAAGAAAACCTGGACGCACTGCCTGAGTATCTGGAAGAAACGTACCTTGCCACGCAGACAACCCAGGAAACCATTGAAGAACTGATCCGACTAAACGAGATCGAGCTACCGCCATATAAATTGGGCCCTGGCGACAAAATGAAGATCTATGTGTACGACGAACCGGAATTGGATTCGGATGCTGTATTGGTGAAACAGGACGGAACCCTTTCCTACAGACTGGTGGGAGAAATCGACGTAACCGGGCTCACCATCCCCGAAGCCAGCAAAATCATCGAAGATAAACTTAAAAGCTACATCCTCCACCCCAAAGTATCCATCATTCCCTTCGAAGTACGTAGTTCCACAGTTACCATTCTGGGCAAGGTCACATATCCCGGCATCATCGAGATCAAAGGGAGAATGCGGATTCTGGACGCATTGGCAGATGCCGGCGGCTTGGCCTTGGGCTGGTTTCAAAATAACTCTGTGGAGCTTGCCGATCTTGAACGCACTTTCATGATCCGAGGTGAAAAGATCCTGCCCATAGACTTCGTAGAGCTAGTACAAAATGGCAATATGCTTTACAACATCCCTTTAATGGACAAGGATTATATCTACATCCCTTCCGCCATCAATCGCGAAGTCTATATTATCGGCGAAGTAAATCAGGAAGGCCACTACTTTTATCAGGAAAACATGACTTTATTGCAAAGCATCACCTTTGCGCAGGGATTCAAGGATACCGCTCAATCCACTATCTACGTCATCCGGGGAAATCTCTCTCATCCCCGCTTGTTCAAAATAAACACCAAGGATATACTCAAAGCCAAAGTGCGGGATTTCCGCTTGAAACCAAACGACATAGTCTTCGTGCCCAAACATCCCATAGCCAAGTGGAACGATGTAGTAAACTATGCTCTACCCAGCCTGCAAGCAATCCAATCCGGATATCTTCTGCGCGAGATGTACAAGGACATCCGCTCCGATAATTAACTGTTTGTGAGTAGAAATTGTTAATGGTGAAGCCTGGTGAGTGAATCCCTATCCCACCTCAAATACATCATCTTCTTTGCTACTCTGTTCATCGGAGTGCCTTTGGGCTATTTCCTTTCGCTGAAGTTCCCTAAAGTGGAGAAAGTAATATTCTTCCTGATGATGTTTTTTACCGTGCGGATGGAAGACATCAATTTCGTATCTAGAGAGAGTTTTCGTTTAACTTCCCGCGGCTTCGAGATTGGGCTTGTGGATATCTGCACCTTCATTATCTTTCTGTTGATCCTCAAACGCCGCAGGAGCTTCCACATCCATCTCCCCTCGGGGTCGTGGCTCTATTTCCTGTATTTTTCCCTCAGCGCAATATCTATCTTCAACGCTGCAGTGCCGCTATTCTCGTGGTTTGAACTCTGGAAGATGACGAGAATGTTCTTGTATTTCTATGTTGTTTATAACTATGTGAATAGCTTTGAGCAGTTTAACGACTTCATGCTTGGTGTAGCCGCGGTAACCGTCTATATCTTTATTGAAGTGATGAAACAGAAGTATTGGGAGGGCAGGTTTCAATCCTTTGGTCCCTTTCCCCACCAGAACTCTTTAGTGATGTATAGCATAGTGCTGGGTTCGTTGATCTTCTCTTTTCTCCTGAACAAGAAGGACATCTCGTTTGTGGGTTTTTCGCTCTGGCTCCTCCTTTTTGCCATGACCTCCGTTTCCATCATTTCCACCCTTTCCAGAGCTGGCTTGGTGCTTTACGCCATGTCCATAGTTATAGTGCTGGGGCTATCTTTCATGAGCGGTGTTACATCCAAAAAGATCACCGTGACCGTGTTGTTGATTATTGTCTCATTGGCGATCATGGCGCGGGCTTGGAACTCGATAAGTGAAAGATTCAACACGGCTCCCGCTGAATCCGCCATCGTACGCAGAGATCTAGCATTAGCCGCCGTGAAGATGGCGAACGACAAACCTCTGGGTATTGGCCTGAACAACTTTGGGATCAAGATCAATCCACCCTGGCAATACAGCAACCATATCGAAATGCACAATCCCGACGACGAAGATGAGCAGAATGGATTGGTAGAAACAATCTATCTGATGATCGCGGCGGAATCCGGATGGCACACTCTGGCGGTGTTTCTCGGCTTCATCTTCTTTTTCTTTTTCCGCAATGTACAAAATATGCTAAGCTACCGGGGTACAGACTATCAGTATTTTGCAATAGGTCTCACCGGGGGTCTGCTGGCAATCTATCTGGAATCCACCTTGGAGTGGGTGCTTAAACAGACGAATAATTTCTATCAGCTGATGTTGATGTTTGCCATGATCATGGTAATGACCAAGCTGGAAAAGCGTTACCGATCTCACAAAGTAGCACTGCCCAGAAATCTCAGCACTTCCGAACGCTTACGAGGTATTTATGCAGGAAAAGGTGCATAAACGTACGGTGGGCGGCAAAGGGATTCAGGAGACCCTGTCCCACGAGCAACGTAAAGAGTTGATGAGCCTGATGAAGCGCATGCTACCCCCGGTTCCATCCCTGGGTATCATCGACATCCGCTTCTCATTTTGGTTTTTTCGTCACTGGTACGTAGTGTTTATCTTTGGTAGAGACACCCGCAACCAGTTTAAATCTCTGGACAAGGGAGATATGGATACTGGTCTCACAACCGTCGCCAAGTTTGTTACATACATTGTAATGCTATTGGTTACACTGATCCTTATCTTGTATCTCTTGTATCTCATCAAATCCCTTATAGGCATAGATCTCTTTGCCAATGTTCATCTTAGAGACATCTTGCGGGGGATATTCAAATGAAGATTCTCTGCGTTTCAAACTACTATCCCCCTTTCTATGAAGGCGGCTACGAGATATCTGTGAAAGAAACCATGGACTTTATGGAAGGCAGCGGACATACAGTGTATGTTCTATGCGGAACCAAGGGTATCCCGCCAAAAGAGATAGATCTACAGGATACACCCCGAGCTGGAATTCCCCACAGGGTTCTGAATTATATAGATTATGTATCTCCTTCGTTTCAGAACAAACACCAAGTGGAAAAGCACAACTATCGCCGCACCATGAACACCCTAAGATATGTCCAACCAGACCTGATCTACTTTGGTAACATGAAGGGAATCTCGATCGCTCCCATTCTCGCGGTTCAAAAGCAGAATATCCCCAGAGTCTTTGATATCGGAGATTTGTGGCCGCGCATCTATCTTTCCCGAAACTTAAGCAGCATCATGAACCGCTTTCTCAAGCGCGTCATCCCGGGAACTATCGGCGGAAATATCAAGATAGATCCGGTTATCGTCCCTTCGCGCTGGATGAAGTCAGAGCTTCTTTCCACCTATGGTAGCAAACATGTTTTCGTCATCCCGCGGGGAATTGCTCTCCCCCCCTGCCAGATCAGACACAGCTCCAAACCGCTGCGTTTTATTTTTGCGGGGCGCATTGAACCTCTGAAGGGTCTCGATCTCATCATTACCGCAGCTAAGAAACTTGTAGAAACCATTCCGGATTTCGCTTTGGACATCTACGGCGATGGGGATCAAGAGTATCTTAACGAATGCCGCGAAAAAATTAGAATCTCTGGCATGGAGATGCATTTCAATTTTTTAGGCAGATACCACGATGTTTCCCAAATCCTGCCTCAATACGATGTTCTGCTGATGCCCACCCTGGCAAGAGAAGCTTTTGGCAGGATCATCATCGAAGCCATGGCTGCTCGCCTGATTGTGATCGCTACCGATGCCTACGGACCCAGCGAAATAATCTGCTCCGGAACTGATGGCTTCCTTTTCAAACGAGGCTCCGTGCAAAGCCTTACAGATGCCGTTCTTGCCGTTCAGGCATTGGACATTCAAAAACTGGATAGCATTCGCAACAATGCTCGTAGAAAAGTGGAAGAACAATACGAGATAAAGCTTGTCAAAAAGCGTGTACAACATTTAATCGAAGAAATTGCCAAAAATCCCAAAAGAGGAATAAAATGAAAATTATCAGATATACCGTGATCCTCATCTTTGTCTTGACGCTGAGCCTTACAGCATGCTCCAAGAACAAGCATGCCATCATCAACGAAGAAAGCGGAATGTTCAACAGCACGATAAAAATCCGTTCACTACCCACCAAAGCGATGATCTACATCAATGAACGGGAGATCGGTACCACTCCGTTGTCTTATAAACTTAGCCACGAACAAAGCCGAATGATCAACATCAAAGCAGTCCCCCTATATCCAAACCAATATACACAGAATATCTTTGTGATGATCCCACCTATCCCCAAAACCATGACCATATACATGAACCATTATCCGGAAGACTACGACAGGAACAAAGATAGCGAGTTCGTCCCACCCCGCAAACCAGACCCCGAGATCATCGTACATACAGAGATTGATACAGTCTATGTAGAAAAGGAAACCAAGGAAGTCTTCACCCTGAAGCTGCCTGTAATTTTCTTTGATACAGACAAATCTGATATCCGAGCCAGTGAACTGGACAAGCTGTTGGAACTGGTAAATCTGCTACAAACGAATCCGGAAATGTATCTGGATATCTTTGGTTTTGCGGATCACAGAGCCAGCGAAGAACACAACCTATCTCTCACACTCGCCCGGGCAAACTCGGTAAAGGATTTCCTTGTTCAACGCGGGATAGACGCCCAACGCTTGGAAGCTTATGGTCATGGCAAGGTTTCCAAGGTAAGCGCATCCGGAGTCGATATGGATCTTCAGGAAAGCCGGAAAGTACTCTTCCTGCTAAAACGCCCGTAAACCAATATTGGATAGCCGATATGAACACAGATAGCAACGCCTTACCCAATCTTGGTCTGCGCAAAAGAATGCTAGTAAACACCATCTCGAATTATGGGAAAATGATTATCAGCATTTTAGTCTCGATCTTCCTTACCCGAATCTTGTTTTTGGGTTTATCGCGGGAAGAATACGGTTTTTGGGCATTGTTATGGTCTATATTCGGCTATTCGTTGCTGCTGGATTTTGGGTTCGGTACCGCAGTTCAGAAATATACTAGCGAATGCAGCGTGAAAGGTGAGTGGGAGCGTTATAACCGCATCGTGAGTACGGTGTTTTTCACCTATGCGATGTTCGCCTCTCTTATTGCGGTTTTTGCCGTCTTACTCAGCTTCAATCTGGAGCGAATCTTCGGTTTTTCGTCCACCAACGCTGCGTACTTTCAAAAAGTAACCATCTTGTTTGGGCTGGGTTCCGCGCTATGTTTCCCCTTTGGATTCTTCACAGAAGTACTGCGTGGTCTGCAAAAAATGCACACGCGCAATATAATCCAGACCAGCTTCATAGTCCTGAATTTTGTGGGTATGGCTGTGATGATCCATCTAAAGGTGAACCTTACTGGGATGGTGTTTGTAGCCTTGGGCACTAATCTGTTATCCAGCCTCACCATGATGATCGTGGCTCACCGTTTGATCCCCAGCTTTCGCATCCGCCCCAGTTTGTACGATAAATCTCTCCTGCGCTCGGTAATGGGCTTTTCGCTCTTCGCCTATTTGATTACCTTTACCAACCTCATAATCCTGAAGACAGACCAATTGGTGATCTCCATTTTTGGCTCTGTCGCCATGGTTGCGGTTTACCAGATATCCATCCGTCTGGCAGATACATATCAGAAATTTTCAGGACAGTTTTTGGATAACCTGGGCCCCGTATCTGCCTCACTTTTTGCCGCAGGAAACAAGAATAAAATGGCAGAAATCATGCTACAATCAAATCGCTTAATGGGGATGATTTCCACCATGTTGGTCTTGCCTCTTTTAGTGTTTATAAAGCCGCTGTTAAACATCTGGCTCAATCTGGATCATCAGGCTGGGATGATCTGTGCGATATTGCTGCTAATCTCCATGTACGTTCTGCTGTTTTTCCGTTCCTCATCAGTGTATGTGCTGCTAATGGCAAACGAACACCGGATCCTCTCTTTTGTCGCCGCGTTTGAAGCAATTGCCAATCTTGGGCTTAGCATATTTTTGATCAAGTCCCTACCGGGCTTCCTAGTCTCCAGAGGAATCCACATCCCAGATGCAGGAATCATAGGAGTTGCCCTAGGAACCTTGATCCCAAATCTGCTGTTGGCTATCTTCTTTAATATCCCCAAAGCCTGCCGCTTTGCCTCCATCAGGATTCGTGAGTATTTCCGCATCGTAGTGGCACCCACGCTTATTACCGGGATCTTCACCCTTGGTTTTGCATTTTTGCTATACTACATCCACTACCCTGCCCGCCTGCTAATGGTGATGCTTTACATCATTCTCTCCGTTATCTTTTTTTTGGCTCTTACTTGGAAAATCGGTTTGCTTAAATGGGAACGGAAACAAGTGCTGGGATTTCTGGAATCCAAGCTCAAAAAACACCGCTGAACTTATTCTAGCTTGATTCATCCCCAGAGCACAATCTCCTCTTAAATGAATATCCAGCTCTACCCCATTCACATAGCGAGTCGCGAAGCTACTTTGATGCAATTACCACTGCATGAAGACTCCATGGCGATTGCTTCAGAGAATGGGCGTGGTGCGGAGAATCGATTATCTGTATGGCATTGAGTGAGTTGGATGTTTGTATCATGCTGCACATACCATCCCAATTCGTCCGATATGTGGTTACTAATTGATAGGTAATTTGATTATGGATCTCGGATTTTATGTCCGAGGATTCCAAACCCCGAACAATGAAACGTCAGAATGACATTGAGCGAAAAAAAACCCCAACGGGGCGACCTGCCGCGCCTATTTTATTAACACGTTAAAGTAATGTTGTATGAGCGACACAGATCATCGGGAACCCGTGTTTTTAAATATCGTATCAAATGGAATTTTCAATAAAAAAACCGTATGCAAAGGCACAGAAAGCCCCGCCAGGGGATCATTTGCCGCAACAATGAATTACACTTCACGATGCTTTGGTTGTATTTGAAGAATTGTGAAAAAAAACTGTCTCGAATCCCGGTTGTGACCAGATTAATCCGATTTGAAGTATTGGTGATTGGATAAGAAGTTTTGTGTGGGGACATATTTTTACATCCCATAATTCATAAAGACAGTATTTTGGCGAATAGAGAATTGGTTTTTATTGACAATTATGGCAGGGGTTTAAACTGGGAGTATGAATTCGAAATATGTATTGATTATAGTGCTTACAGCCTTCACAATCGTAGGTTTGTATCATATCTTTGCCGTGGGACGATTCAACTACCCGGAGTATCGTCTTAAAGAAGGTCAGGTAGCAGATACCGAGATTATCGCACCATTTGACTTTCCGATAATGAAATCCGCAGAGCAACTGAGCATCGAGCAGGACGACTCGCTGAGGGATCTATCAACGCCATATCGTAAGAGTGATGAAGTTTTGTTTGAAGCTCTCAGTGCTTTGGACGAAATCTGGGGAGTGATATTCCAGCATCCTGAGGTAGAACCGGAGGGGATCAGACAAGAGCTATCCCGATCAGGCTTTACACTAAGCAATGAAGCCTTGGATTTTTTGGATGACGAGACAAACACAGAAAAAGTGTACAATGCAATCCGGGCAGAGATCACACAGATTTATACCCGGGGGATATATCAGTCCATTCCAGATGACAGCATCAGCATTTGGAATCTGGATCAGGAAGAACGCCACGCACTTGATGACTTCGTTTCGGTGGAGAATGCAATCACCAGAGTAAGCGAAGCGATTCCAGAGGCTGCTACACTGATCTCTGAACTGAGAGATAGAATCGTAATGCCAAACATCATCCCTGATACAGATCTAATGGCAGAACTCAGCCAAAAGCGCGTAAGCCAGATTCCTGAGACCAAAGGTATCGTATTACAAAACGAGATAATCATCCGGAAAAACGCACGCGTATCGGAGCGAGACATCGAAAAGCTGGAATCTCTCCAAGAAGCTTATCGCAGTCGCAACGTGCAGAAATCCGCCTTGCAACAAATGCTTTTGGCATTGGGAATGATGCTGTACATCTTCATGATATTGCTCGTCACAAACCATTATTATGGGGTTCAACACAAAGACAAGCTCGAGCATCTGGCAGATTTCTTGCCGATAAATCTGGGCTTTATCGCGCTTGTGGGAGCAAGCATCCTCACGAATCACGTGTTTAGTTTAAACACACTGTTGATTCCATTTGCTTTTACTGTGGTATCCGCCGCGATATTAATCGGGAGTGAATTTGGGATATTGTATGCCATCACCTCGATGTTCATCGTAAGCCCGTTCATCAACTGGGAAACCTATACTCCTGTGATATATACGCTTAGCACGATAATCACAATAGTCATGATCAAGCAGCAAAAGGCGCATCACGAATATCTTTCAATTTGGTTTTACCTGCTTTTCAGCAGTATCTTGGTGAATCTTGCCGTATCCATCTATAAAAGCGATCCTATCAACGTGGTGTTTCGCAATATCGGTTTTGGAACAATCTCCAGTGCAATAAGCATTATTGGCATCATCATGGTAGTGCCTTATTATGAAAAGAAATGGAACCGAGCCACCAAGCAGACCCTTTTGGAGCTGTTGGATTTTAATCATCCGTTATTAAAGAAACTCGCAACTTCCGCTGTAGGAACTTATCATCATAGTCTGATCGTGGGAAATCTGGCAGAACGCGCCGCGGAAGCAATTAACGCCAACCCGCTTCTGGCAAGAGTGGGTAGCTATTATCACGATATCGGCAAGATCATCAATACGGAGATCTTTACAGAGAACAATGCAGATTCCGCCGAGATACATGATGTAATGATGCCCGATAAAAGTGCATCACTAATCAAGAACCACGTATTGGAAGGAATAACTCTCGCTAAGAAATATAAAATACCTCAGCCGGTGATCGATGTAATCATGCAACACCATGGCGATAGCGTGATCCGCTATTTCTACGACCGCGCGGGCAAACTGAACCTTCCCACCCAGATGGCTGATTATCAGTATCCAGGGCCGCGCCCGCAGAGCAAAGAAGCAGTATTGGTGATGATTGCAGACATCGTGGAGAGCACCACAAAAGCGAAAACAATCACAAACGAGAGCGATATCGAAAAAATTATCGACGATACAATCTCGCGTTTGATCCGGGAGGGTCAGTTCGACGAAGCACCCATAACTATGCGTGATTTATTCAAGATCAAGCAATCGATGCTTCCCGTGCTTGGCAGCATATATCGCAAACGCTTGGATTATCCGGACGAGAATGATAAAAGTTGACGTTCAAGGGGAATTACCCCCTTCGATTACGGAGAGCCAGATCCATGAACTCGCACAGGTGATCTTGGTAAATGAAGCTCCGCAAGCAGATTATGAGATCAGTCTTCGATGCACGGATAGCCCTGAGATGCGCCGGATCAACCGCCAATACAGGGGTGTGGATTCCACAACGGACGTATTGAGTTTCGTAGGCGACAGTTTATCTTTGGGTGAGCGTGAACTAAGGATTTGTGATATTATCATTGACACAAATCAGGTGTTTTTGCAAAAGGGACAAAATACTTACAAAGAGGAATTTTGGCAGGTTCTGATTCATTCCCTCCTTCATCTGGCGGGATACGATCACACCCGAACCTGGGACAGAAAGAAAATGGAAGACGCAGAAGATAATTACCGAATGCAGATTCCGAAAGGGCTTGCATAATGGAACCCACAAGCATCTATTTGCTGATCCTGTTAGCTCTTTCGGCGTTCTTTTCGGCAAGCGAGACAACTATGTTTTCGCTTTCCCGGATATATTTGAAAAAACTGGAAAATTCCGCAGGCAAACGCGAACACATGGTGTTGAAGCTGTTGGCGAAACCCAGAAAACTCTTGGTGACATTGCTCTTGGGCAATACCTTTGTAAACATCGCGATATCATCATTCAGCACCCTAATCGCATATCAAGTAGCTCAAGCAAACAACTGGGATCTTTCATTGATGATAACGGTTCAGATAGTTTTGGTAACCGTAGTGATTCTCTTTTTTGGGGAAATCGTGCCCAAGCTAATCGCGCTATCCATGGCAAACGATCTCAGCTTAATGCTAGCCTATCCATTGGCGTTTGTGCAGTTACTGCTAAGTCCGGTGGTGTGGGTTTTCGTAAAGCTTAGCGAGCTACTTTCCGGAAAAACTTCCGCGGAAAAGATACTCAGCACGCGTTTTACGGAAGAGGACTTTCACAACCTGATCAACAGCGAATCATCCTCCGGCTCCTTAGAAGAGCATGAGAAACGCATGCTGGTAGGGCTTTTCCGCTTTCGTGAAGCAGAGATCAGCGAGATATATGTTCCCCGCGTAAAAGTGACTGCAGTGGAAGAAAACCAAAGCCTGGACGAACTCAAGGCATTGATTGTTGATAGCGGATACTCCCGCATTCCCGTTTATCGCGAGACCATCGACGACATCGTGGGTATCATATATGTAAAAGATCTCATTTTGTATCCAGAAAAAACCTGCATTTCAGACCTGATGCGCCCAGCATGGTTCGTAACAGAGAACATGAAGATTCAAAGCCTGCTCAACCAATTCAAACAGAAGAAACTACAGGTTGCTGTAGTGGTGGATGAATATGGCGGAACATCCGGGATCATCTCTCTGGAAGATATATTGGAAGAGATCGTGGGTGAGATTCAAGATGAGTACGATGCAGACGAAATCCCAGAATTCAGCAAAGTGGACTCCCGCACTTACTTGGTAAGTGGTAATTACAGCGTACGACAGTTCAACCAAGAGTTTTCCCGCGAGATACCTGTAGAAGAATACGATAACATGGCAGAGTTTCTCCTTGCAGAATTCAACCATGTTCCCAATGTGGGTGAAGAACTGATTCTGGATGATGGCATGAAACTTGAGATAATCGATAGCGATGAGAAGAGCATCAAACAGATCAAAATCCACATTTTAGGTGATGAGCTATAAACTTAGCCTGCTGATCCTGATAGCCTGCCTGGCATTGCCTCTAACAGCCGTGAAGCTACGCTATAAGGTGATCTCCATGCGCTTGAACGTGGCGGACATCGAGATGGAGCTACAAGATCCTGAAATACATTTGGCAGTAAAAAGCAGAATTAAATTGCCGTTGTTTCCTTACTTGAACAACCGCTACCAGATCCGCCACGACAAGGATTATCTCCCCCAATGGTATCTGCGCCTGGTAGATCAATCCGAGATTTCGGACTCTGTATTCACCGAATATAAAAACGGCAGCGCAACAATGCATCAGAGAAGTACAGGGCGTAGCACTACATACAAGTTGCGCACGAATACCCGGGATATCTTCAGCCTTCTGGCAAAAATCAGTAGTGATCCTCAGGCAGGGGGTACCTATTATGTGGACGGCAACTCCCGAATATGGCAGGTAAATGTAAGCCGTGGCAAAACCGAACAGATATCCACCGCTCTTGGTAAACATACTGCCCGCCGCCACGAGTTCAGCTTTGTTGCCTTAGGCCCCACTAAAGCACCATATATCGATATGCTTACCTTTAACTTCCTAGATCCCGATACCAAACTGACCCTGTGGATATCTGCCCATGGCATCCCCCTAAAAGCGTATCTGAAAAAGAATTTCACCAGCATGAGCTGGGAAATCCAAAGCATCAGCCAATGAAAAGCCGCCTGTATCTGTTAAGCTCCATTTTATGGCTGGCTCTAATCTGGATATCAACCTCACTTCCAGCCGATGAGATCCCCAATCTAAGAGTGATTGGATTAGATAAACTGGCGCATTGGGGAGTTTTTCTCGTGTGGGCAGTATTGGTGCGCAATTTCGCAATTGAGAAAGCTTATGGCGGTATCATCCTACTCTTGATCCTAGCATTGATGCTGGCGATAGCTGCCCTGAACGAATATCACCAAAACTATATCCCGGGACGCGATGTATCTATCTACGACCTAGCCGCAAACTGGGCTGGGTTAAGCATGGGATGGTATGGAACTGGACTCTGGAGGAGAAGGAGATGATAACCGTAAAAGGACTAAGAATCAGCCTTGCAGGGCGAGAGATACTGAAGCGGATAGACTTCGTTTTACCCTTTGGAGAAAACTTGGTGATTTTGGGAAAAAGCGGAAGTGGTAAGACGGTATTGATCAAGAGTTTGCTTGGCATTTACCCGCCGGATGAAGGAAGTATCATTATTGACGGAATAGATATTTACAGATGCTCCAATGAAGAATTAAAGCAGGTAAAAAGCCGTTTTGCCATGGTGTTTCAACATGCGGCATTACTGGATTCCTTTACAGTGTATCAAAACGTGGCATTACCCCTCTACGAGCGGGGAGAGAAGGACGAGAAATATATCCTGCACAGAGTATTGGAATGCCTGAAGCTGGTGGGACTGGAACATACTCTGAAACTCTATCCAGCGGAACTTAGCGGAGGGATGCGCAAGCGCATCGGAATCGCCAGAGCACTTGTATATAAGCCAGATTATCTGATCTTCGATGAACCAGTATCCGGCCTGGATCCCATAACCGCAGAAGAAACTCTGTATTATATGACTCAGATCATCAAGAATAATAGCGCCACTATGATTACAATCACCCACGATATCAAAACAATTGGTCATTTGGGGCAAAAAGTGCTATTTATCAATAACGGTGAACAACTTTATTACGATAGTTATAATAACCTGATGCACAATGATGACCCGGTGATTCGCCATTATTTTGCCTGCGATGAAACAGACAAATGAAGCTGTCTTTCTCGGCTTTCTGACAGCCACGGCTACCCTGATCTATGTGGTGGAGAGCGTGATAATGCGGGCTCTTCCCCTGCCCTATTTGAGATTGGGTCTGGCAAATATTGTGTTGCTATATCTGGTTAGTAATAAAAAAATATGGCAGGCTTATGTAGTCACCATCTTCAAGACCATCATTGGGGGAATAGCCACCTTCACGCTGATCAGCCCCGCAGTACTACTCTCGATGGGGGGAGGAATCACAGCAGTTTCTCTGATGAGCATCGGCTTGCTTGTGCGCCCAAGATTTAGCCTGACGGGGATCAGCATTTTGGGTGCAATCGGGCACAATCTAGCGCAGTTGGCGCTGGCTCGCAGATTGATTATCACCAACGACAGTCTTTTTGTATTGACACCAATCCTGATCTTATTTGGCTTGATTAGTGGTATAATAACTGCATATATATGCTATTACATCGAAGAAAGGATACCCGCCCTGAAGGCTTGAGATATGAAAAGACGAAAAATTAAGAGAGATATGAACAAGATATTGCAATACCTCGGCATCGCCGTGTGTGTGATAAGTGGCATTGTATTGGGCACAGTCTGGTTTTATTCCGACGGATTGCCGCCTACCAATGAGCTACGCAATTTCACCATGCGTAGCGGTTCAGAGGTCTACGACCGCAATGGCAAGATGATCTATCTCTTTGCCTTCGAAAAGCGGAAACTCGTCTCCCTCAAAGAGCTGCCGCCATATCTGATCGACGCTCTAATCGTAACTGAAGACAAGAATTTCTACCGCCACTTTGGAGTGGATATCATCGGCAATATCCGAGCTCTGGCTATAGATATTGTAAGAATGGATTTCTCTCAAGGAGCCAGTACGATAACTCAACAGATGGCGCGTAATATGTTTCTCACATTAGATAAACGCATCTCGCGTAAAATCAAAGAGATCTTGCTTGCTATCCGCATCGAACGAGAGTTTAGCAAAGACGAAATTCTGGAAATCTATTTCAACAAGATATTCTGGGGCGGTCAGCTCCATGGCGTGGAAGCTGCTGCTCTGAACTATTACGGAAAACATGCTAAAGACCTCAGTCTGGCAGAATCCGCCACTTTGGTGGGCATGATACAACGTCCGAACTTCTATAATCCGATCAAGCATCCGGAGAGAGCCAAAGCTAGACGGGATATGATCCTGGAACGAATGTTCAAGGCAAAAAAGATCACAGATGTGGATTACGAATTGGCAGTAAGTTCTCCGGTGAGAGTTCCGGGAAGCTCTATCCGTCAGGTAGCATCAGACTATTTTATCGAGCATATAAGACTATATTTGGAGCGCAAATACGGCACAGACCGTTTGTTCGAAGGCGGGTTAAGAATATACACCACGCTGGACCAAGAGCTTACAGTCTATGCGGATTCTGTGCTGAATAATTACCTAACAGAAATCGAGATGCGGCACAATTACGCTAATAAAATGGCAAGCGTGAGCCCCAATGCTTTCGATATCAACACCCGCTATCTTCAGGGGGGATTGGTATTGATGGAAAACAAAACAGGTTATGTAAGAGCAATGATTGGCGGGAGGAACTTCGCGCATAGCAAGTTCAACCGCATGACACAGGCCAAACGTCAGCCTGGAAGCGCGATCAAGCCCATATATTATACTGCCGCGATAGAGAAAGGATATAGCCCTTCAACCGTAATCAATGATGCTCCGATCTCCCTTACCGGGGGGGATGGTAAGAAATGGACTCCCACAAATTATAGTAAGAAATACTATGGCTTTGTGCGCATGCGTACTGCTCTCACCCACTCTTACAACATTTGGGCGGTGAAGACAGCTATCGACCTGGGTCTAGATACCCTGACCGACGCTTTCAATCGCTTTGGCATCAAACGCAAGGTTACAGATTATTCCGCAGCTTTAGGTTCCTACGAAGTAACTCCCATTACCCTGATCTCTGGTTACACTGCGTTCCCCAATGGAGGTACCAGAGTTAGCCCAGTATTCATCACCAAAGTGGAAGATATCAACGGAAAAGTATTGGAACGGGGATTTACCACCAAAAGCAATGTTACCAGCGAAGAAGTAGCCTACATCATGACCAGCATGATGCAATCCGTAACAACCTCGGGAACTGGTGCCTCCGCTCGCAATAACTATCATTGGCAAGTAGCAGGAAAGACAGGAACATCCAGCGATCATCGCGATGCATGGTTCATCGGATTCAACAAAGCATTTACTTTGGGAATCTGGAATGGTTTCGATAGCAACGCCACCATCTCTTCCAGCGCGGTTTGCGCTCCGATCTGGGGTAGAATCATGACCCGATGCATCCGCTTGGACAACAATGGCAGAACACCCCGTAGTGACGACCCACGCTATAGCTTCGTAAAGCCAGATAATATTGTAAGCAAGAAGATCAACCCCAATACAGGATTTCTGGCAGCCGATGGCGGAATGGACGAATACTTTATCGATGGCTTTACTCCACCTGCTGTATCCGATACTCTCCAGTTCAATTTCTATCCCACGCGCTGGGGTTATAACGACGCTTTGGAACTTGATTGATGGTGGGCAAAATACTATATTGGCTGCTCTTGATTCTGATCGGCTCTGGAGCGCTTACATACATCGTTTTTGTAATCCGCTTCTATTTCGGCTGGAAGAGATACAAGCAAATCTCGAACTATCGTAAGCAGAGAGTCTCGGTGGTAGTGGTTGCGCGAAATGAAGCCCGAAATCTGCCCCGGCTGATGAGCTGCCTACTTTCTCAGGATTATCCCAAAGACCTCTACGAAATAGTGTTGGGAGATGATGATTCTGAGGACGAAACAGAGGCTTTGATGCAAAGCTATATCGCTGCTGGCCACAATGTGCGTTACATAAAATCGCTGGGTAGAGATGATGTCGTTTCTCCCAAGAAACTGGCGTTAAACAAAGCCGTTACCGCCGCAGAAGGAGATATCATCCTTACCACAGACGCCGATTGCATCGTCCCCAAAGGCTGGATATCCAGCATGGTGAGTTGTTTTTCAGACGACGTGAGCATGGTGGCGGGATATTCCAGAACTTTGATCCCTGTATGGAGTAAGGCGAGTATCTTGCAAAAATACGAACATCTGGATTTTGCCCTCACTTATATGGTACTTGGTGGAGGTTATACCCTGGGTAGAAGCTGGGCTTGCATTGGTCAGAACCTCGCATATCGCAAGAGCGCTTGGGAATCTGTCGGCGGATTTAGTAAAATCTGGCACCTGATAAGTGGCGACGATGTGAACTTGATGCAAGTGATGCGCAGAAATGGTCATAAGATCATCTTCAACTTCTCCCCCGCCTCATTTACCCATACTCATCCCGTAAAAAGCTGGAAGCAATTCATCAACCAACGTAGCCGCTGGGCTTCAAATATGAAGTATCAGCTCAGTTTTGACCCGGAATTTTTCTTTATCCTGTTCTCTATGGCGTGTCTGTATTGGGGTGGAATTATCCTGATGTTCATCAATCTGAAGCTGGGGTTGGCAGTGTTTGCGTATCGAATTTTGATCGAGCATTTCATGATCAGTTATTCACGCAAGCACTTCAGAGTAAGCGCACGTATGCTGAGATTCTACCCTATCTGGCTGGTGATCCAGACCTTCATGTTGGTTTTCACCATGGTGCTGGGGCAGCTCGGTATCTTTGTATGGCACGGTAAACGCCCACCCAAAGGAGTTCTCAATGCAAGTAGTAATCTTTGACGATATAAGCACCCAAAACTTTTATCCGCTCACACATACCCGTTCCACGGGAGATTTACGATGTGGCATTTTAAAACTCAGACAACGCTTGCAACACGCCTTTGAAGCAGAAGATAGCGTAATAGTAATTGATCCTCGCTTGGAGAAGTTGTATCAGGAACGTCATCCAGATTGGCAAATCAACAACCTGCCTGAAGGCGATAAGCTATATCTGAATTCCAGAATCAGGTTTTGCCCAGAGGTGATCTCAGAGATAAACAGCCTTGTTCCAGAGACTTGCCTTTGTTCTACGGATGGCACAATCGCCCTTCGCAGTAAGGCGCAAATACCATTTGGCGATCCATTACCTGAAGGCATCCTTAAAGTGCAATCCAACTGCAAACTCTACAATAACATAGCAGATATGGTTCATGATAATGCAGCGATGATCAAACAGGATTTTGAGGATATCTTCTATGAAGCGGATAATTATTTTGAAACAGAACCCGGAGTTACCGTACTAAACCCATACAACATCTGGATAGGAGAGAACGTAACTTTTGCGCCGAATGTTGTGTTGGACGCTTCCGAGGGTCCGATAGTTATCGACGAAGGTGCCAGAGTGATGGCTAATAGCGTGATCACAGGTCCATGTTATATTGGCAAGAAGAGCTTGATTAAAATCGGCGCAAAAATCTATGGTGGCGTGTCAATCGGCGCTGTTTGTAAAATTGGTGGCGAGGTGGAAGGTAGCATATTCTTGGGTTATTCAAACAAGCAACACGATGGATTTTTGGGACACGCTTACATAGGTGAATGGGTGAATCTGGGAGCAGATACCAATAATAGCGACTTGAAGAACACTTATAAGAATGTGAAGATATACAGCTATCCCCTCAAAACTCAGATCGATAGCCAGACCCGTTTCATGGGTTGTGTGGTGGGAGATCACGTAAAAACTGGAATAAACACCAGCCTTAATACCGGCGTGGTTGTTGGTACAGGGTCAAATATCTATGGCAGTAAACTGTTCTCTGCCTTTGTTCCGGATTTCTCGTGGGGGGAAGCAGATCAGCTTCTCAAGTACAGATTAAAGGAATTTCTCACAACCGCGGGAATAGTAAAAGGACGCCGTAGCATTGGCCTTTCAAAAGAAGAAATCATATTATTCGAACAGCTCTATGGAGAATAAATGCAAGATTATATAGAAGTGGAATTTCGCACGGGACGCATGGGCTATTATCTGAACACAGATAACCTGCCCATCCAACCCGAAGACCTGATCATCGTGGAAGTGGAGCGGGGCGAAGATATAGCCCAAATCGTCCACATGGCTGTTCCTCAGGATGAGAAGGATATCTTGGACAGTAACGGAAGAGAGTATAAAATCTTGAGATGCGCAAGCGAAGAAGACTTCGAACGCTTGAAGAACATTGGCAAAGAAGAGGATAAAGCCACCTTCACTTTCAATGATCTTTTGTTGCACTATCCCTTCGAAATGAAACTAATCGAGACGATATATCAGTTCGATGGGAACAAGCTTACTTTCTTCTTTACAGCCGATGGAAGGATCGATTTCCGCACCTTTGTGCGCGAATTGGCCACCATCTTCAAGACCCGAATCGAATTGCACCAAACTACTGGTCGAGATGAGGCCAAGCGCCTTGGAGGCTTTGGGATGTGCGGCAACCAATACTGTTGCTCCAGCTTCCTGAAGAGATTCAACCAGGTAACCATTAAAATGGCAAAAGATCAGAATCTGGCAGGTAATCTATCCAAGATATCAGGACCATGTGGGCGGCTACTTTGTTGCTTGAACTTCGAAGAAGATTTTTATGTGGAAGAGGGCAAAGACTACCCCATCATTGGTACCTGTGTCCTGTATAAAGATAATAAAGCTATGGTATTCCGCATCGATGTGCTGGCTAAGAAGATATATCTAACCTCAGATGAGCAAAACCTCGTGGAGATAAGTCCGGATGAATTTGCCAGACTGAAGATACTCAGCGTACCGGATCTGGAGACATGTCAGTAAACATCTTTGGGGTAATGCCAGATAATATGGCGGGAACTCTTTCTGGAAAGTTCCCCTCCTATCGCTACAAGCAGATTTGCGATTGGCTGTATCGCAAACTTGTCTTTGATCCAGCTCAGATGAGCAATATTCCCAAAGACTTACAAGCATTCTTGCTGGATAGTTACAGTTTCAATCTTCCAGAGATAGATGCTGCCCATGAAGCCCGGGATTCCACCATCAAGTATCGTCTGAAACTACGTGACGGAGCATTTATCGAAATGGTATTGATTCCGGCGGAGTCCAAGCGTACCTTGTGTGTATCTTCCCAAATAGGTTGCTCCAGAGCCTGCGCCTTTTGTGCCACGGGAAAGATGGGGTTGTCGCGGAATCTGGAAGTTCATGAAATTGTGGGACAAATCATGCTTGCTTCAGAGCTAATTGCCCCTGCGAGGCTAAGTAACCTAGTATTCATGGGCATGGGAGAGCCACTGGACAACCTGTGTAATGTTCTCAAAAGCCTGATAATCCTGCAAGCCGAGCAAGGAGTTGCATTCAGTCCCCGCCGTACCACAGTATCCACCTGTGGAATTCCACATAAAATACGTGAACTCGCTGATAGTGGAGTTAAAACGAAGCTGGCTGTTTCTCTGAACTCTGCCATTGACGAAAAACGTGATATCTTGATGCCGGTGAACAAGTTGCATCCCGTAAGGGAGCTTAAGCAAGCCATCTCCTACTATTTATCCCGAAGCAGCTTCCGCGTAACGTTTGAGTACATCCTGATTCCTGGAATCAACATGGGCGATGAAGACATTAAAGCCTTGAAGCGTTTTGTGGGGGATCTATCTTGCAAGATCAATTTTATTCCCTACAATCGGGTGGAGCATCTGCCCTATCAAAGCCCCAGTGAAAGAGAGATTAATGAATTTTTACAAAAAGCCGCCAGCCTGCATCAAGCCATCACCTTGCGCCGAAGCCGAGGTTCAGATGTATGCGGAGCTTGCGGACAATTAGCCGCCCAAAAAGGAGAACCAAATGAAAAGCATTGAAGATATCGCCAGGAGTTTTTTTGCATCCGAAGACCCAGCCCGCTGTGGCGGAGCCCACAATATTTGCCTGCATTGCGCAAAATGCAGGGCAGATGAACCTGAAGAAATCTATAATCCAGCAATGGGCATCGCCTCGGTGGTTGACGCTACAATCCTGCGGGCAGACGCTACGAAAGCCGACATCGAATCTCTGTGTGAGATGGCAAACAAGTACAATACTGCTTCCGTATGTATTAATTCCTACTTCATAGCCCAAACTAAGGCATTACTTAAAGATTCTGTTAAAAGCTGCACAGTGATCAACTTCCCCCTCGGTTCCAATAGTAGGAAAGCTGTTAAGAAAGAAGCAAAAGCCGTCCTGGAAGCCGGCGTTCAAGAGCTGGACATGGTGCAAAACATTGCTGCCATAAAAAGTCAGGATTGGGAAATGGCTCTGGAAACCATCAAAGCCGTTGCCATCCAATGTCTTGAAACAAAAGTCCTGTTAAAGGTCATCCTGGAAACTTGCTTTTTATCCCGCGAGGAAATCATAATCACTTGCTTATTCAGCAAAAAGGCAGGAGCGAAGTTTGTAAAAACAAGTACGGGATTTGGAACCGCTGGAGCTAATGTAGAAGATGTCGCCTTGATGAGAGAGGTGGTAGGACCTCATTTCGGGGTGAAAGCCAGTGGTGGTATCCGCAACCCCGAAACAGCCAAACTGATGCTGGCAAACGGCGCAAATCGTATCGGAGCCAGTAGCGTAAGCGCTCTGTTATAGGTTTGTTATGAAGCTCATCGTAGCAGGATTCAACATCGATAAAAGCCTAATCGATAGCCTGAATAACCCAGGAGCTACTCCGGAAGCAATTTCCGCCGCATATGCCAGAATCTCGCGCAGTGCCAAAAGTGTTGAAAAACTGCGTGTGGAAGCGCTCTCTGAAGTAGAAAAAGCCAGAGCTTCAAATGAGAACATCATATACGAAATGGGGCATGCTTCCATCGCAGAACACGCGGTATTCAACCTAGATCTCATAGATTGTTCGAGACTTCTTGCCGAGACCATTCAACGCAGCCGGTTAGCCTCTTTCACCGAAAAATCCCAACGCTATGTTACTTTTTCTAAAGATTATCTTTTTCCCAAAGAACTAAGACGCCACAAAGCTTTAAAGGATTCTTTTTTACATTTGATGGATCAACTCTTTGCGGAATATGAACATAGCTTTGTAGCTCTAAATGAGTATTACCTGAAACACAAGCCGCAACTAAAAAAGAGAGACCGTGAATGCCTTGCCAAAGAAGATGCACGCTATATATTACCTCTGGCTACCCTTACGCAGATGGGTATCACCATGAACGCGAGGTCTTTGGAACAACTGGTGCGCAGATTGGCAAGTACTCCTCTGGCAGAAGCAACGGAGTTAAAAGGCAAGATAATAGATGCTGTAAAACCAATTACCCCATCGCTGATCCGGCATACCGAAACGGATGGCTATCAGGGTGCTATCGACCTCAAGAATAGTGGTTTTTGTGACTTTTTGCAGCAAGAATTACCTTGGCTGGAAGATATTGATCTCAAGAATAAAGCCCGTCTTATCAATGCCCCTAAGAATGCTGATGATCTAGTTCTTACCGCTATTGCTTACAACCAAAGTGAGTTAAACTGGCAAGACACCTTGGATACTATCAGCCGAATGCCCAAAGTGGCGAAAGACAGGCTTTGGCAACAAGTATTCAAGGGAATGAGAAGTTGGCATAAAGTACCCCGCGCGTTTGAAACTGCGGATTTTGAATTCGAACTTAGCATGAGCGAATCATGTTGGGCGCAATTCAAACGACATCGCCAGTGTAGCGTGATTAAGAAGAAGACCTGTAGCGGGCAGTTTGTGACTCCACTTACAATCTCTATGATTGGTAGAGATAAGAACTGGGCAGAGCTGTGGCAATCTGCTATCCACTTGATGGATAAGATTCCTGCTAAAATTGCTCCAATTCGGGATTACCTTAAGCTAAACGGAACTACCTGCAAGATATACGTGAAGATGAATCTCCGCGAGCTGTATCACTTTGTTCGTTTAAGAAGCGATGACCATGCTCAGTGGGAGATCCGGGAAATCTCTGAAGCTATCCGCGCTTGTGTGCGCAAAAACGCACCCAATGCATCACGTCTGCTATGCGGAAAGAGTGATTTCGAGCAAAACAGTTGACAGAATGCATGGCTGAAAAATCTATGAACGTACACTTATGCGTCCCTGTAGCTCAGCTGGATAGAGTGGCACCCTCCGAAGGTGAAGGTCAGGCGTTCGAATCGCCTCAGGGACGCCATTTATAATGGCAAACGAAGTAATCCTTACCGCCGATAACCTTAGTATATCCTTTGGCGATAAACCCATCATCACCGATGCTTCATTTGGGATCCATAGTGAAGACAAACTGGGTATCGTAGGCGTTAACGGTTGTGGCAAAAGCACATTGCTGAAGGCTATCGCAGGCATCATTCGCCCCAACTCCGGTTCCATCACTACCCGTAAAGATATTCGAATCAGCTATCTGGAGCAGGACGCTCCTGTGAACCCCGCTTGCAGTGTATTGCAGCACGTGATCCCAAGCAATCCTTCCATAGCAAAAGAAGCGCACCACTATAAAGCCATCCTCAGCCGATTGGGGATGGATCAATACGATCTTCCACTGGGAATCCTATCCGGCGGTCAACGGAGAAAGACAGATCTTGCCAAAGCTCTTGCCATGGAGCCAGATTTACTCCTCATGGACGAACCGACAAACCATCTGGATCTTGATAGCATTGAATGGCTGCAAAACTACCTGGTTTCGTGCAAAACTACCCTCATATTCATAACTCACGATCGTTATTTTCTGGATTCCGTATGCAACCGCATCCTAAACATAGAACGCACACAACTCTATTTTTATGAAGGCAATTACAGCGCGTATGTGAAGGGGAAGCTGTTGCGAGAGACAGATCTGCAACGCAAGGAAACCAGACGTCAGGCCCAACTTAGCAAAGAGCTTGCCTGGCTTCAACGTGGCGCCAGAGCCCGTGCCACAAAGCCCAAAGATCACGTGGAACGGGTGAAAGAATTGCTAAGTAAGAGCTATCTGATTTCGAACAAAGATCTGGACATCTCGTTCCAGACCGATCGGCTGGGAAGAACCATCCTGGAACTGCATAAACTAAGCAAATCATATGACGGCAAGCTTCTTTTTGAGGATCTGGATCACAACTTCCAGCCGATGGAAAGAATTGGCGTCATCGGTCCCAACGGTTGCGGAAAGACCACCCTCCTGCGCTTGATAACCGGAGAAGAAAAGCTGGACCGTGGTAGCATCAAAGTCGGAATCAACACTCATTTCGCATATTACAAGCAAGAAGAAACAGATCTGCTACCCAATCTTACTGTATACGACTATATCGCCCAATATGCAGAAACTATTAAAACCGCAGATGGCAATAAAGTGAGCGCTACTGAGATGCTCAACCGCTTTCTTTTCGATGGCAAGATGCAACAGGCCCGATTGTCTTCCCTTTCCGGTGGCGAGAAGAAGCGTTTGCAACTGCTAAAATCCTTGATGTTTGGCGCAAACTTCATCATCCTGGACGAGCCCACCAATGATCTGGATATCCCCACCCTGGAGATCTTGGAGGATTATCTGGATGCCTTCAAAGGCTGCCTGACGGTGGTTTCTCACGATCGCTACTTTCTGGATCGCACTGTCGACTATCTGTTCATCTTCGAATCAGATGGAATTCGCAAGTTCTCCGGCAATTACTCCGATTACCTTCTGGTGAAACGTTTTCAAGAAGAAGCAAAAGCTGAGAGCGAAGCTCCGAAATTGCTGAAACCCAAACGTGAAAGCAAGGGTTTAAACTACAATGAGCAACGGGAATTCGCGAAATTGGAACAAGAAATCGGAGAGCTTGAACAGCAACTCATGAACCTAGAAGAAGAGCTTAGCAAACCGGGCTTGAATCCCCAACAGTACGCCGATATTGCGGCAAGAATCGATGAGTGCAACCGCATGCACGAGTTAGCTTTCGATCGCTGGGTTGTTCTTAGCGATAAATCCTGAAATCAGTCAATCCCTACTACAGATTTACTTCCACCCACACTCCCAGACTGAATATTCTGGTCCCGTCGTCTCGTTTTCGATCCGAATTCACTTCAAAGCTGGAGGTAAGTCCCCCACGAATGTTTCTATCGAATTGATAAGTCGCACTGGGTGAGATCGATAATCTGGAAGTATCCCGATCCACTTGGGAGTTTTCTCTACCCTGAGTTACATCTTTGCTATTATCGTAACTGATTCCCACGGATGATGAAAGCTGGTTGTTGATATGTATCTTCTTGCCGGTAAAGGGGATTGTAAAGCCACGTCCGGCGGTAAAGCTATAGGTGAGATTTCCGTTCAGGGTAATTGACTCACTGGTTTTTACTATGTTGTAGGTATCCATATCAGTGATGTTTTCGGTCTCACTTATTGATACGCTTAGGTTTGTATTCAATTTGTTGAGAATATTACCGGTAAAGCCAAGTAATGGACTCAGCGAGATGGTTTGGGATTCCTGTTTGGGTTTTACCCAATCGATATCCCCACTGGCACGAGTAGTGTATTGGAAGCCAGCATTTAGTCTTGCACCCTGAAGATATTTGGAGATTCCCAGCCACGGTTCCCAATTCATCAGAGTGAGCTGGATATCCGGGAATGTGGTGGATTGATTCTGTTGGCTGGCAGCGGAATAGCGCCGATTGAAGCTATGGGCGAAATTGATGGTGCTATCCAAGTTTCTACCAAAGAAGATTCCCGAAGAAAGAGTAATGGTATTATCGTTTCCGATCGCGTCCAGGTAATCTCTCGGCATGGAATGAGGTAGTCCCAATTTGAATGCGAAATTCGGAAGATCTGTCTTGCGGGTATAGTTCATGGCATAAGCATTCTGATAGCTTGCGGTAAGGTTCTTTACTCTAGAAAGATAGCTAACAGCGGTTCCAAGCAGATTAATGGGTTCGCGTTCCTCTTTTGTCTTTTCATCCCCGGTTCCCTCAGTAATATTACCGTTTACTGCGGGATCTACGGATGGTTCCATCTCGGTATCAAGCTCTGCGTGATCTTTTTGTTCTTCCTCAAGCTCTTTCTCTGGTTGCTTATAATCGTCTTCCTGCTTGGTTTTCTCGTCTTCTTTATCTCGTTCTTCCTGCTTGCGCTTTTCCTCTTCTCTTCTTCTAAGTTCTTCTTCTAGTTTGCGCTGTTCATCCGCTTGTGTTTTTTTATCTTCCTCAGAATCCGGAGCAGATTCCTGATACATCAGTTCTTCAAATTTCTTGCGTTCTTCCTCGCTCATCTGCTCAAAATCTTCCGGTTTAATATCGCCTTCAAACTTACCTTCACTTCCTCCGCTTGTTCTTCTACCACTACCGGCGAGGAGTTTTTGTGCCCATGAGCTTAACAAGGACGAGTTCATCAAAGCGATATTGGCGCGGAAACCCCTATTTGTATTACCATCGCTTTGAAACACTTCCACTTGTTGGCCATCCTGGTTTTCGTAGTATTTTCGTACCATATCCGTATATCTGGCAGACACGCTGGTACTTAAGTTCATAATACGGGGCAGATAGGTAGGGTTATAATTCAAGCCCAGATCTTGTACGTACTCCGTTTGTTTACCAATATTTAGAGATCCCAGATATACTTCCTGTAGAAGGTCCCTTTTTGTGTTGAATCTAGCCGATAGATTCATATCGCTCGTTAGTGGCCAGGTTATGTTGTTGTCGCTGGTCACCAAACGTGAGGACGTGGTATAAGCTCTTTCATACCAATTATACGTGCCGTCCCGAAGTTCCCAGTTCCAGCTTTTGGGCTCAATATTGTTGATCGTGAAACTATTTGTAAACGCTGTGGGGAAAAATCCTAAACGATAATTGCCGAACAAGCGGAAACTGGTTTTATCCGCAGGGAAATTCAAGTTATAACCCATCGTGCCACGCCAGCTCAGAGTGGTATCCACCGCGGCAGATGTATAGTTATACTTCTGTTCAATGTTTCCTGATAGAGTGATCTTACCCAGTGTATAACCAAGGATCTTGCTCTTGGGCGCATTACGCATGCTGTAACCAAAATCCGCGTAATACACCAGATTTTCGGTACTCTCTCTTTTTTTTGTTTCCGGATCCGGAATGTTATCCACCAAGAGGTCACTGTTTGCCCTGTACCTGGGAGAACCTTCGGTGTGATTTCTCCGCAAGGTTACTGGCATATCCAAGCCCCAGGAATTGGGGAAGAACTTGTTTACGAAGTATTTATTTACGATGTTCAAGCTTTGTGTGCGAGTGAAGGTATTGGTTCTTCCTCTCTGAATTACTGGGTTGAAGTTCTCGCTTTTGGATTCAAAATCCACGTCTAGGGTCGAGAAATCCGCAAACTTGGAATTGAGCGAGATGCGTTGCGCCACGCCCACGTCTTGGAAGGGATTGGTAACTCTCATGTCATTAAAATACACCGTACCGTTCAACGCTTCATTTTGATAGTCTGTGCGAGGATTAATAACCCCAAGATACAGCTCGCGAATGGTAGTGAGAGTGGGTCTTCCCCTATAGAAATAGGTAACATTATCCACCACCAGAGTATCGGTCAAGGCACCCGGATTTTTCTCCTTGAGCGCGGTGATGCTTTGTAAGTCAAATTCCAATTCCAGCCATTTATCTTTGTCCATCTTGCTTTGGTATTCCACAACAGGGATTCTTTGGGTTACCTGGTAATAGTTCAGCGAATCTGCTCCGATCCTGAAAAACACATCCAGATCCTGGAGCAGCGAGCCTTCTTCTACCTCAGGATATACCCAATAGCGCAGAGCTTCATAAGGTAATAGATTGTAGGAGTCTATCATTCTCTGCCGCAGGATTACCTGGTTATCACTCTGCAGATTCGCGATATCCAAAGAAAGAGCAGATTCCGAGGATTCTCTGCGTTCTTCTATATAAACTGTACCAGGAGGAGAAGTATAGTGGTTGGAGTTCTTTTGATTGTTCACAATACCGGAAAGATAACTAGTGTTATATGCAGCAACTTCAGCATCACTCAAGATCCTGCCATTGATATCTCTCACATAAAAATCTTGCCATTTGTTACCGACTACTGCGGCGTCCGCTACCAGCACCCGGACGGGAGAATCACTTTGCAACCAGATCCGGGCATAAGAGATCTTTTTGAGGGTTGGCATAACTCCCGTTGAAGAGTTGCTTACCATAGTGTAAGCGTTAGGATCCGTAAGAGGTATACGGTAGAGCACCCAGCCATCGTGATTTTGACCAGTGGTATCCGCCAAGGAGATACTGTAGCTGAAATAGCGGTCAAGTTGGTTCAAAACACCGTTTCCATCCAGATCTTCGGTATCCAGCACACGGTTGCCCTCCGTGCCATTGATCTGGGGATAATCTCCATGGGCATCTATGTTGGAGTTCGCCAGATCAAATGGATCATGGCCAGGACTTCCATGAGCTATTCCATCCAGTCCCAGATCTTCATCCAGGGTAAGAACACCATCCAGATTTTTATCTTCGGTATCAAGCCTGTTCAAACCACCAAATTCGGTGTAGAAATCCTCGTTGATATCACCCAGATCCACTGTCAGCATTACATCGGGACGCGGTTCTGTGCCGGGGTTATCCACTTTTACCATCAACTCGATGTACTTCTTTTGGGAGAAATCCAACTGGTTGCCCAAATAGCGCATAACGCCACTCCAGCTTTGCACTCCGCTTCCGGGCATATACAAGTTGCTGGGCCAGTGCTTCAAAGCTAAAACCGTAGCTGACTCCTTACGTTCCCGCTCCGTCAAAGTGGAGGGATCCTCGATCTGTTCTCGACGGATGTTTTTGGGATTGTACCAGTTCATTCTACCTTTGGCGAGATTCGTTCCAAACGGCTTGCTTCCCATCACCCAAGTCGAAAACGTAACTCCAAGTGGATAGGAATCCATAATGGACTCCATATCATCCACATAGGATATCTTCTTTTTAGTCTCAGAATCCCCATAAATGGTGGGAATCGTATAGGCAATTTCACCGCTCAGGGTTATCTCGCTTTTTGCCGTAGTAGATATCAAAGGCAGTGCGTCTATCCATTTGGTAATGAAAGCAGGTTTGAAGCCCAAAGTACCATCTACATTCGCCATCCACATCTGGATATTCTCGTTTCCGATGCGGGGACGCTTATCCGCCACCGTTTCAGATCGATATATTAAAGTACCGCCGAGTTTGGCATAATCTGTCAGTTGCCAATCCGCCCGCATACCTGCCAGAGTCTTGCTGGCTACCGCAAACAGGGTTCGGCTCTCGTAATCGATCTCTATCTTGGCATCCGGATCTTTTCCTGCAGCGGAGAGGAAGGTGATCCTGCCAAAATCGTAATCCACGATGTAATCCACATTCTCTTTCTGCTCCAAGCCATTTACTTTTACCCGTACACTGCCCTTTAATATCCCGCTTTGGGAGAGATCAATCGCTTCCCTGCCGATCTTCCCTTTTACGGACAAGTAGAAATTAATATCCAAATAGCTGATGCTTTCGTTCTCTTCTTCATACAACACAATATCTCCCAATGGCTTAAAGGGTTCTATGAAGGGAAACACTATCAACCCAGAACTCAGGTTTACAGTTGCGTCGTCGCCATTGATCAATCCATCACCGGTGCTATCCAAGCGAAGATAGTCCATATAGGTAATGAATTGCCCGGTATTCAAACTATCAGGAAGGTTGTAGTTTCGGGTATTATCTACATTTAAAGTATATACATCCAGACGGAACCCGTCGCTCTTGATGTTAGTCTTGTTCATGTTGTAAACATTACGCATCTGGTAATGCCACACATTATCCGGATCTCCTGGGTCATACTCCTGATTCCGCCTACGAATCACAAAAGGATACAAGAGATCATTCTCCGGGATCTGGCTTTCCACCAGATAATCCTTAGATCTTACAGGAATTCCATCTCGTCTGGTATAACTCACTGCCAAGGTCGTGCGCCGGTCAATAGTACGCAAAAGGGTTACAAACCCAGCATCATAATCCGTAACAAAATCGGTGCCCTCGATCAACTCCTCGTAGTAGGGAACATAGTAATCGGTCTGCGAGAAAAAGATGGTGTCGCCAGGGGCAAAGGCTACGTTGTTGGTAGCGTTCGCATCGTCGAGATACAACCGTACAGAACCGTATTCCGGTAACATCCCGGGGTTTTTGATCAACCATGCGCCTGCAGGATCCGTCCGAATCGCGTTATTGATCCAGCCATGGGGATTGTTTCCGATGTTTGTTTCGTCGTAGATATCGTAGAGATCATACGGCTCCGCAATATAATACATCGTGCGGCTGGCATAATCTCGGCTCCGAAACACCACGCTGTCTGCCTGAGCTTGGCCTACATAGCTCATGGTATTTTTTTGCCCTTCTTCCTTGGAAGCAATCACCGATAAATCCAGATCTCCATATTTGAATTTGCTCGTTACTCCGAACAATCCCTGTGAGCTGGTGGAATAGCTGATGTATCTGCTTCCGGAGAGAGAGAGTGTGATGTTTCCTGCTTCAATGGAGCGTACCACCTCATCCTCGTCTCCGGTATATTTAATGTTCACGTTGTTGGGATCAAAGAATTCTTCGTCCTGATTTGAGTTATACTTGAGGTTTACCGCGATTTTTTCGCCGATTGTACCGGTGAGACGCAGGTTTGTTTCTTGTTCCATCTTGATGTCGAAGGTACTCCGGTTTTCGGTTTCATAGATGGGTATCTGTTTGCGTTTTGTACTGCTTACCTGCATCGTTATCTTTTGGGTACCATCCAGATTCAACCTACCTGCCCGGTTACCTAATACCCTTTGAACACTGCGAGGCAGGGCAATCGTTGGAAGTTCCAGGACAAACTCCCGGATTAATCCGCTGGATGTGGCTTCAGCGCTCTGGGTATACTCTTTGATATTGGTATTTAGAGATTTACGGAAAACATGTTTCTGCATGTTGCGCAGATACGCATCAAAACTCAAGGGCACCGGTGGATGAAGATCCAGATTTTCCACCAGTGTGTTCACCAACACCCGCTGATTCTCAAAATCAATTTCTTCACGGCGGGGAATTTCCAACGCTGGGATATCGTAAGGGCGCTGCTTATATATATTTAACCCTTTGTTGATCTTATAAATATCAAGTCGGTTGTTGATGATAGGATAGTAGCCGTCGATGTAAAGCCTGGGAGGATATACGTTTGCCCCCAACACTGCGGGCAGCAATAGGAGCAGTAACAAACTGCGTCTTGATATCATTCGCTTTCACCTGCCAAATGACAGGCTGCCAGAAACAGACCGTTGATCGTAAGATCACTATCCAAAATGTAATCAGAGGGGCACAAGGGAGCGATTGTACTCGCCAGTCCTCCGGTTAAAATCACAGTATATGGTGCATAATGGGGATATTCTTCGGATATCTTGGCAATAAAAGACTGGATCATCAGAGCATGACCCAGAACAATGCCTGATCTTAGAGCATCAATAGTGTTGTTACCGATTACCTCATCAGGAGCTACAAGTGAAAACTCTTCCAATTGCGCTGCTTTTTGGATAAGTTGAGAGGCTGCGGTTTTCATTCCGGGAGCTATCACTACGCCGGCATATAATCCTTGCTCGGTGACAAGCTGGATAGTTGTGGCAGTACCCAAATCCACCACCAGGGAACTTCCACTGTAGCCCTTCCACGCCGCAAAAGCATTTGCTACAAGATCTGCCCCAACTATGGCTCGGTTCGTGATATTGTATTTCAGACCCAGTGTGGAAAGCCCGGTAATAAAATGGAAACATTGGCCTGGGTAATCCAAAGAAATCTCTTGCCATACTTTTGTGATCGAAGGCACTACGCTGGCAACAACTATATATTTGAAAAGCACGAAGGGATATTCGGGAAATAATATCCCGAGCCGGCTGAGGTATTCCTCTTTACTTAATGGCGGTATGCTCAAAATCCGGGATGAAGCGATCTTTTCACCTCGGTCAAACACCGCACATACTATATTGGTGTTCCCAATATCCACCACCAGAGTGGCTTCCATTATCTTGCTATCCGGCATAATCCCTGCTCAATCAGATTTTTAAAAACAAAAAACGTTTGGAAATCTCAGCCGGGTTCCAGTCTTGAATACATCTCAATTGTGTCAACGGATTTATGATATAAGTACGGGTAGTAAAGCGCTTCCTTGGGCTTTTGTGGATAATCATCTACTGGATGGCTATTATTTTCTAAATCCCAGTGGCATAAGCCAGAGTAATCAAAGCCATCAGAGTGTTGAACATAACTCCATATTCATCATGGATATACCGGATGCTTTTACCATCTACACGTGTTGTGCCAGGCATCAATGATACCACATCCGCCATAGCTGTGGAATGAAACTCAATTTCCAACTCGATCGGAGAGGAAAATCTATAGAGGGAATCTTCAGCGAAATCCAAAGCCCGCTCCACGGCTCTTCTTAGCTCTTTCTCCACTTTCAGTGCACTGTAGTTCTTGGCGGCAAATTTGGCAACCGCCTCTTTAGTAATCACATAGTTTAGCCAGGGCATGTTTGGCAGGAGTTCTTGATACAAAGCCATATCTCCCGAGACCAAACCTACAGGAACTCCGTGATAGCCGGCGTAGGCAGCGTTGATCAGTGCTTCATTCATGGAGATGCCATTGATCGTTATCCGTTGTATCTTGCTGTTGGAATAGGTGTGGTCCATATTGGCTTTCAGAGCACCCGTGCCTGCATGGTAGCCCAAGAGAAAAACTATAGAGTAGGAAGAATCAAAGCCGGGCATCATATATTCTGGGCGTGGGGATCCCGAGATCAAGGTGATGCGTTCGTCCAAAGCGGTGATGTCGTAAAACAAGTTGTCACCATTACTATGAGAATCGGCTATCGTGATTTCTTGGATGTCAGATGCTTGGGGATGAGCAAGTATCTGCTCCACCGCCTGGCGGACATGATCCATCATGTATTTCCTTACACTTGGGCGGTCCACTTTTTCATGTTCCCAGTTAAAGGTTCCGGGAATTCCCTCCATATCCACTGAGATGTATATCTTCATGTTAATTCTCCTGCAATTTTGGCAGCAAGGCTCACGTTGTTCTTTAGTAGCGCAAGATTAGCCGTTACAGACCTGTTTCCTGTGATCTCAGCCAGCCTGCCAAGCAAGAAGGGAGTGATCTCCTTGCCAGATATCCCCTTGCTATCAATAATCGCTTGTTCGATATATGGTTCTATCTCCGTTCTGGGTATCTCATGATCACGGTCTATCGGATTAGCCACCAACATCCCGCTACTTATCAAAGGTAAAGAACGCTGGGTGCTAAAAGCATTTGCTAGTTCAGACAAGCTATCAACCCTGGCTACTTTTACGCCGCTCTCTCTACTGTAGAAGCTGGGGAATTCATCGGTTTGCCATCCATAGACGGGCACTCCGGCAGATTCCAGAGCCTCCAGAGTAGAAGGAATATCCAGAATGGCTTTGCAACCTGCACATACCACTAGCGTGGGGATCGTAGCCAATGCCTTGATATCCAAGGATATATCCAAGTTGTTCTGCCAACCTCGATGCACTCCACCAATACCACCGGTGGCAAATACAGAGATGCCACTTAACCAGGCAAGATACATGGTGGCAGAAACGGTTGTTCCACCGCTGGATTTTTTGGAGTATGCCATTGCCAGATCTCGGGATGCAAGCTTGTTAAGCTTCTCTTTATGCTCCATTTTATGGGCAAGAGAGTCTAAGTCCCTCTCCCCTAATCCCACATGGATTACCCCATCCAACATGCAGATAGTGGCGGGGATTGCCCCGTTTTCCCGGGCGCAAGCTTCCAGCATCGCCAAAGCTTCCAGATTTTGGGGATACGGTAAGCCATGTGTAATCACAGTGGATTCCAGAGCAACAATGGCAGATTTTGCATTTAATGCATCTTGAATTTCGGGGGAGACTTCTATCCTTAAAGGGAGTTGGGAAGTTTTGATCATATCTTAAGACGGAATGGGAGTTGTAATTGGGAGATTAGTATGATACCAACTGATCTTGACCGATTTCTCTTACAATTGTAGGTTCTACTTGGTTTTCGGGATGTATGATCACCACTTCTACTGGTGCTACGCCTGCACGGATAAGGCCAAGTTCTTTGGCAGCGGCAAAGGATAGATCCAAATCTCTACCTCTGGGGAAGGGACCCCTATCGTTGATGCGTACCTCAACAGTCTTACCGTTTTTGGGATTTCGTACTACAAGTTTGGTATCAAAGGGGAGTGTTTTGTGGGCTGCGGTCATGAGATTTTTGTCGTAAACTTCACCGCTGGCTGTTTTTCGACCGTGGAAATACTTCGCATAGTAGGAAGCGACCATTGTCTCGGCGGGGACTCCCGGTGGTTCTTGGGTGTGTAGCGAATCTATCACCAGAGCTGTTTGATCCTGGCTGATCTCCTCACTACCGATTCCTGCCACCGAATCCGCGATCACCGGCCCTATCAACAAGACCTGTAAACCGAGGAAGGTGACGAGTATTTTCTTCTTTAGTTTCCTCATATTACTCCAGAAATTTTCTTACGAATTTCAGATATGCCGGCGACACTGATTTGTAGGTAACTATCTGTCAAGAAAAAAATGCCATTTTATCTCATATCTCGCTATATCTCAGGCAGTTAGCCATCCCTCTAACAGGTGGATTTTACACTATGTTTTTCCCCATTTTTTCGGCTGCCTTCGGTGCTGAAGAGAGCAGCATGAAGCTGGAACAAAAAAAGCCGCAAAATCGTCTGAGATTGCGGCTATCAAAGGATATTTATCTAGAAGTTGTAGCTTCCTCCACCATCAAGCCCCCTGTACGCTGGAAGCCGGAAGGGATATTTCATGTTTTGGATCGGCTCATAAAACGTGAAGGGAGCCTGTAAAGTTGCTTGCCAAAACGGTTTTTGAGCTTTGGCAGTATACGCCGAAACTTCCTCTTGTACTGCCCGCATGAGATCCGGATAGTTATACATCTCGGAGGTCATTTTGTTGAACAGTGAATAGCTGAAGATGCTATAACGTTCTCCCTGGGCTACCAGATCTTTCCCGATGTCGCTCGCCATGGCAAAACCCTGATTCTGGTTCAAGCGTTGGATAGAACTCAAGCCTTTGTCTCTGCCCCACAGCTTACTGAAGAAGCCCCGGGGAAGAGTGCGGTTCTCCAAGAACATAAACGAGTTCGTGGCACGGCTGAGGGATTCCAATACCACATCCACGCTGATAAGTTGTCCCGTTTTGCCCACATTCTGAGCGTTGGGGATGAGATAGTTTCTGCCCGCTTCTTGTTTGGTGAATCCGGCAAAATAGAAAACCGCGGTGTCTCCGGTGCGTAGTTTGGCTTTGAACCCATCCAGCGCCTTCAGCATCTCATCATAATTCAGATCCTGAAGATGTGTCACCTCATAATTTATCGCCCCCAATGCATCTGCGGCGAGCTGAGCATCGTTCAAACTAGTGGGAATCCTGTCTGATCCATATCTGCTGTTGCCAATCACCAAAGCCTTGCGCTGGGCAAAGACACTCAAACTGATCAGCATCAACATCACTATCAATAGGTGTTTTTTCATATTTTCTCCTGTTACCAACATCTGTTGCAAGCCTGTTCCACACTGCCTTTGAGTCAAGCGTTTTCTATCGCCGAGCAGATTTATTGGCTTACACAAGTATTCATAACCCCTTCGAACTGTAAAGGGCATCGAGGAGGTGGCATAAACTGAAGAAAGAGCAAAGTATATCTCCTTAATCTCCATGCAAGGGCACAGAAAGCCCCGCCAGGGGCGACACCGATCATAGCGAGGGTGCTTAGCTTAAGCGGAGCCCCTCGTTAGGATGCCACACAACCCCAAAGCCCCCTCGCGGGCGACACAAGGTATCCCTTTACTTGATAACGACTTTCTCGCTATTCGTTTTTGTGCCATTTAGCCATAAAGAAATGATGTACACCCCGGGATTCATTCGGGGGGTGGATATGGTGCCCGTTCCCTTGCGGAGTTGATCAGCTTCTACATCAATCTGCTTTATCAACTGGCCCTTGATGTTGTGGATAGTAAGCGTAGCCTGCGTTGTCAAGTCCGGGATTTTCCCCTCTATTTCGTATGAGATACCACTGCCGTCTCCGGCTTGGGGATTGGGATAATACCGCAT
>JAHDQK010000035.1 GCA_018433885.1 Candidatus Cloacimonadota bacterium | reverse complement strand
CCGCGGAATGAATGTTTGGCTCGGAACCGATACCGGTCTTACACCGGATCCGAGCGTTAGCTTAAATCCAAGATATTTTGGAAATGCACAACTTCGCGGATTGGACTATGGTGACTTTAATGGAGATGGCTTCAGTGACGTAATCGGAGCCACTTATCAGGGTCAGAGGTTTGCCGTCTGGTTGGGCTCAGAAAATATGGATGGAATTGCAGACTGGCAGAAAGTCAATACATTCGAAAAGTACGGCTATGATGTTGCAGTTGGTGATTTTAATGGTGATGGATGTGATGACATTGCTGTCTCTGCGCCGTTTGAGGAGGGTGCATGGCCATACCATGACTATAGAGGGTATGTATTTATCTATGGCGGTCATCCCGGAATGGTCGACAATGATGATCCCATAGCGCCACAACTAATAGATAAATTGCATATGAGATTGAGTCCCAATCCCGTACGAACTAATGATGAGATCACGATTTCGCTATCGGGATTGGAAAAAAATGGAAGAATGCCCATAACAATCGAAATCTTCAACATTAAAGGTCAAGTAATCTATCGTACAGAAGTCAACAGCATATCGTCTAATAAATTGGTCAGATCAATCAATCTCTCCAACTATACATCAGGTTTGTATTTATGCCGTGCAAGGACTGGTGATCAGACCAATATTAAGAAATTTACCATCATAAAATAGGCGCGGCAGGATGCCGCGTCCACATAAAAAACTCCACCGGGGCGACACTACCTTTAGCGAGGGGCTTCGCTATGATCATTCGGAGGATCGGAACCCTCCGTTACAACAACCAAAATGCAGAATGAATTTGCTGGGAACTGGGAAGGTCATCTTCATCATCCCCATTGCCCAAAGCAGTTCCCATGCGGTCTTCATGCAGTATAGATTGCATCGCTACTCCACATGAACTGCCGCGATGAATGGGGAAGCAACGAAGCAATTCCGAAAATCAAAAATAATGATTGGTTAGATCAGGCGGCGGACTATCTTGTAGCTAGTTAAAAAATCGCAATATGAAGGACATTATCATAGATGAAATCTGCATTCGCTACTCTGTTCCTTTTGGCAATTACCTTGATTCCGCTTTCGGCTCAGCTTACCTTCACCGCCTACCCGTATCTGGCATATTCATCAGAAACGAGGGCGATGGCGGGCGCATTCAGTTTTGTCCGCTACGATTTTGCAGATCCCCAAACAGGTACTTCGCCAAACAGGATATCGCTTCTGGGAAACACCATCTTTTCCCAGAACCATCAGTTTCTGTTGGCTTTGATTCCCCGCTATGAATACGGCGCTTTCATGATTGATTCATCCATCGAGTTCAGCCTTTGGCCGGACACATTCTATGGGATAGGAAATTCTACGGATCATGACATTAGTGAATCCTTTACTTCTGGGAATTATGCCACCGAGACATCGCTGAGATATCGTTTGGGGCAAAGTCTGATAGCATCCGTGCAAATGGATTTAGGTTGGCATGAGTTACGAAAAACCGTAGATGCAGGTATGCTGGAAACGATGGAGCTGGTGGGCAAGGAGGACGCGCGTCATAGTGGAATAGGGGCTTCGCTGAGTTTTGATTCCTCCGGCGGTAGCTACTATCCGGAAAAAGGCATGCGCTTTGAACTGAAACAGATATGGTATGAAGACGCTTTGGGAAGCGATTTTACCTGGCAGAAGCATCTATATGACTGGCGTATTTATATTCCCATGGGCAAAAAAAACGTGCTTGCCTTCCAGAGTGACCTGGAACAGAATAAGGGTGAAGTGCCATATTACCGTTACCCGGAATTGGGAAGAAGGCTGCGGGCATACGATTCTCGGCGCTTTGTAGATAAATTGCGAATCAGCCAAAGGATCGAACACAGAAGCTTTCCATTTGAGGAAGGCCTCGCCAAGCGGTTGGGTTTTGTGTTGTTTGCCGAAACCGGACAAGTGGCGCCGGACTTCCAAGATATTGCTCTGAAGGATTGGCATATATCCGTGGGTGGTGGCATCCGATTCTCGATCCTGCCGCAAGAACGCTTGAACCTGCGAGCGGATCTCGGTTTTGGAAAGGACTCCATAAATCTCATCATCAACGCCAGAGAGGTGTTTTAGCTTGCAGATTTCCAATGCAGAGCTATCTTGTATCTATGTAAATATAGCCAAAGATGGAGATACATAAATGGACCAGCTCAGAGGAATCAAGACCCCCAATCTGAAGCAAGGCACCGCCTTGGAGATCCGCGAACGGATCAGGGATTATTTTCATAAAAGCTTTACCACCGATGTGAAGCTATACGAGATCCTTAGCGATAGCGGCGCGTTCTATCTGCGTCCAGATCCATTGCGGCACCCTTTGATCTTTTATTTTGGACACACCGCTGTGTTCTATATCAACAAACTTAATATTGCCGGAATCGTGCGCGAGCGCTTGAATGCCAAGTACGAATCCATGTTTGCAGTGGGGGTGGACGAAATGAGCTGGGACGACCTCAACGAAGCGCATTACGATTGGCCCCGGGTTGAAGAAGTACAAGCATATCGTGACAGAGTAAGGGCATATGTAAACAACCTGATCGATACCTTGCCCCTGCCTGAAGGAGGAGTAGATTGGGGAAGCCCTTGGTGGGCAATCATCATGGGCGCAGAACATCAGCGCATACATCTGGAAACTTCATCGGTGCTGATCCGCCAGTTACCCTTAGATAAAGTAAGGGATCTACCCCATTGGAACATTTGCGAAGAGGATCCCCCCGTTCCGAATAATGAACTGATCCCGGTATCCGGCGGCAAGATCACCCTGGGCAAAGATTTTAGCGATCCATATTATGGCTGGGACAACGAATACGGTAAAAAAGAGTTTGAGATTACGGGTTATCGCGCAGCTAAGTATCTGGTTTCAAACCGGGAGTATCTCGCGTTTGTGGAATCCGGAGGTTATCTGGCACAAAGGTATTGGACAGAGGAAGGATGGGCTTGGAACAGCTTTCAAAAAGCAGGAATGCCCCGCTTCTGGCAAAAGCATCAGGATGGAAGCTATAGCTTGCGGCTGATCGCCAAAGAGATCGCCATGCCCTGGAGCCACCCCGTAGAGGTAAACTATCTGGAAGCCAAGGCGTTTTGTAATTGGAAAACCGAACTAGAGGGAAATCTGTATCGCCTGCCCACGGAAGCCGAGTGGTATCATCTGCGAGACACAAATATGAACACAGATCAACCTCTGTGGGATAAGGCTCCGGGAAACATTAATCTGGAGTATTTTGCCTCTGCCTGCCCGGTGAATCGCTTTCGCTTTGGAGATTTTTACGATATCGTAGGAAATGTGTGGCAATGGACGGAAACTCCCATATCCGGTTTTCCCGGGTTCAAGATACATCCATATTACGATGATTTCAGTGTGCCAACCTTCGATGGCCGCCACAACCTGATCAAGGGCGGCAGCTTCATCAGCACTGGCAATGAAGCGCTCAGGGCATCCCGCTATGCTTTTCGCAGACATTTCTATCAACATGCAGGATTCCGCTATATCGAAAGTGAAGCGGAGGTGGTCATTGAGGATAATCTCTATGAAGACGATCCCGAAATCGTAACATTTTGCGATCTGGATTGGGATAGCTGTTTTGCCAGAGAACTGATGGACAAGATATTGGATACTCTCCCGGATCTGAAAACCCAAAAAGTGCTCCAGATCGGTTGTAAAACAGGCAGATTGGCGATGGAGGCGGCGAAATACGGTCAAAGCGTGGTGGGCATCGATGCCACCGCCAGGATCATTCAACTGGCGACCAGCATGAAGGAACAGGGATTGATCCGCTATAGCCGCCAGGACGAAGGAGAGATCATCCAAACCGTGGAGCGTAATCTCGCTGAATTCGGCTTGGAAGAGATCGCCGAGAAGGTGGAATTCTGGCAAGCGGATAGCTCCAATCTGGCTGCGAAATTCTGTGGATATGATCTGATCTTGGGAGTAAACGCTCTTGAAGAAGCCAGAGACCCCATTGCGTTTATCCGCGAGATACCCAACCGCCTATTGCCCGGGGGATACCTGATATTGGCAGATAGCTATCATTTTAGCGGAGCAGAGCGTCCCGCAGGCATTCGCAAAGACGGCGAACCATATCGCGGCTTGGATTGGCTACAAGAAGAACTCTCCCATTCGTTTGATCCCGTGGGTGAATCCAAAGAACTCTGGCAAAAGTTGCGCAGAGACTCCCGAAACATGCAGTGCAGAAGACTTCAGATAAGCTTCTGGAAAAAAAGAACGTAAACTCGACAAATGACGGTATTCGGTTTGAATGCGGTACAATCCGTTTAAATAACCGGATCATACACATAATGGAGATTAACCATGCAAAGAGAGTGTAACTCAAGCGAACTGGAACTGCGCTGGATCCGCATTTTACTCACGATTATCGCTATCCCGGTGGTAGTAATGATCTTCCGTACCCTGAAATCCATCTTTATTCCATTGGTCTTTGCCATCTTCCTCAGTTTTGTATTTGCTCCTCTTACCAGATTTTTGCGCGGAAGAAAAGTACACATAAGCATTACTATGGCAATCATGCTGGTGATCATTCTGCTTTTGATGCTGGCATCCACCATGCTGCTCGCCGCAGCCACAAACTCTCTGGTAACAGGGTTTCCTCGCTATCAGGAGAATCTGATTCTGCGCTTGCAATCCATGATCACAGGCTTCACCGAGTTATCCGCTCGCTTCGATCTTGCCGTGAGTGAATTCATGCAGTTCGACGCCGTCCAGCTCCTTGCACCGGGCAGTTTTTCGATCTCAAGAGCGGTATCCAATGTGATGACAGCCACGTTGGGTTTCAGTTGGAACTTCTTTCTGATTATTATCTTCTTGATGTTCATAGTAGCGCAGGATGGTGCAATGACCAAACGCCTGAGCAAGGTGCTCAGCAAAAACGATCAGGACCGAACCAGACATTTGCTGGCAAACATCCAGAATCAGATTCAGCGCTATCTGCTAACCAAGACAGTTATCAGCCTCTGTACCGCTGTGGTAGGAATGGTCTTGATGATGCTTTATGGAGTGGATTTTGTGCTGGTATGTGGGATATTACTGTTTGTTCTAAATTTTATCCCCAATATCGGCAGCATCATAGCTAGTGCGATTCCGATCCTAATCTGCTACATGCAATCTGGCATGGATTTACGGACGATCACATTTTCGCTGTTGATAATTGCCACCCAGATGCTATTTGGCAACGTGATCGAACCCCAAGTACAAGGAGAACGCTTGAATCTCAGCCCGATAATGGTGCTGGTCTCGTTAATTTTTTGGGGCTGGGTGTGGGGCATCGTGGGGATGCTGTTTGCGGTGCCGATAACCTCCGCCATCAACATCATGTTGATTCAGATCGATGAAAAGAACCTGATCTCTGCCATCATCAGCAGTTGATTACTCGAAGCCAAGCTCCTTGAGTGCGTGAGCTTTCTTGCGCCAGTTTTCGTTTATCTTCACAAAGAGATGCACATCCGCCGGGAACTGAAGAAACTCAACAAGCTGAGCTTCTGCGTATTCGCGGATTTTCTTGAGGTTTGCCCCACCTTTGCCGATCAGGATTGGTTTTTGGCTACTGCGTTCGATCCAGATCACCGCGTCCACCACCACTTTATCCGGTAATTCCTGAAAACGCTCGATCAGAACTGCCGTGGCGTAGGGAATTTCATCTTCGAAGAGATGGAAGATCGCTTCCCGGATAAGTTCTTTGGCAAAGAACCTGAGCGGAAGATCCGATAGCTGGTCATCATCGTAATATGGCTCGTGATAAGGGATGTAGTGGCAAATGCTTTGTTCCAGTTCCGAGATCCCCTCTCCACTGAGGGCAGAGACAAACACGCTTTTCTCGACACTTTTGGGAAGCTGCTCCTGCAACCGCTCTTTATCGATTTCGTTCACCAGATCTATCTTATTGAACACTGCCAGAACGGGACTTTTCAGGTTCTTTAGCAGCTCCAACACTTGTAAATCGTAATCCGTGGGGAAACTCTGGATCTGGGTCATAAATATCACAAGATCCACATCTCGAAAGCTGTCACTGATGATTTTCGCCATGCGTTCCTGCATTTCGTAGCGAGGTTTCAGATAACCGGGGGTGTCGATAAAGATGATCTGGTGATGATCTGTATTCCAGATCCCTTTTACCGCGTAGCGGGTGGTTTGAGGTTTGGCAGATGTGATCGAAAGCTTCTCGCCCAGAATCCGGTTCATCAAAGTGGATTTTCCGGTATTTGGGCGTCCAATGATAGCAACGAAGCCACTGCGAAAGTCGGATGGATAACGTTTCATAAAAAAGGGCGAGATTGCTCCCGCCCTGTTTCCTTCAATCTATAATTACAGTGTGGCAAATACGTCTTTGATGATCTGGACGCATTCGGCAAGCTGTTCTTTGGTGATTACCAAGGGCGGAGCGAGACGGATGATGTGGCGATGAGTAGGCTTGCAGAGCAATCCCTTTTCTTTCAGCATCAGGCACACGTCCCAAGCTTCCACGCCGTCTTTGGGTTCTACCACGATGGCATTTAGCAAGCCGCGGCCACGTACCAGCTTGAGCATCGGGTGATTTATGGCACGCAGTTCCGCACGGAAATACTCGCCAAGCTCGTATGCGCGTTCTGCCAGTTTCTCGTCTCTCACTACTTCCAGAGCAGCTTGAGCCACTGTGCAAGCGAGAGGGAACCCGCCGAAGGTGGAGCCGTGCTGACCGGGCTTGATTTGCATCATAATTTCCCGATCTGCCAATACCGCAGATACCGGCAAAACACCACCGGAGATTGCCTTGCCAAGAATCAAAACATCTGGGCGCACGTTTTCGTAATCGCAAGCCAACAGCTTGCCAGTACGGGCGATACCGGTTTGGATTTCATCCGCGATAAACAGCACGTTGTGTTCTTTACAGATGTCGAAGCAGGATTTCAGGTAGCCATCTTCCGGGACAAACACTCCAGCTTCACCTTGGATGGGTTCAACGATGAACGCGGCTACGTTTTTGCCATGTTCCACCAAGTATTTGCGCAGGGCATCAGCGTCGTTGTAGGGTACTCTCACGATGCCGGGGGTGAAGGGACCAAATCCTTCATAACAATCAGGATCCGAAGATGCGGAAACGATAGCGATCGTGCGGCCATGGAAATTGTTTTCTGCAAAGATAATGATGGCATTGCCGTTTTCCACACCTTTCACGTTGTAAGCCCATTTGCGGGCAAGCTTCATCGCGGTTTCCACGCCCTCAGCGCCGCTGTTCATGGGCAGTACCATGTCGAAACCGAAGAAATCGGTAATGAACTTCTCGTATTCGCCCAGTTTGTTGTTGTAAAACGCTCTGGATGTGAGAGTGAGGGTTTGTGCCTGATCGCAAAGAGCTTTGATGATCTTCGGATGGCAATGACCCTGATTCACTGCGGAATAAGCGGAGAGGAAATCGTAATATCGGTTTCCTTCCGGATCCCACATAAATACGCCCTCGCCCTTGGCAAGAACTACAGGCAGCGGATGATAGTTATGCGCGCCATATTCTTCCTCGAGTTCCATCGCTCTTTTTGAGCTCACATTTCCATATTTCAATTGTTCGGACATGATTCCTCCATGTTCTATTTTTAATGATTTCATAAGCTAAGCTCGTATCTTAAATGCAGTTTTAATGTCAAGGCAAATCCTGAACACCTGGCGGAAAGCGCAGTGCAAAGACCAGCAAACAAAAGCCGGAAGAGCTAGTTTGTAGCTTTATCTGGGTGTGCCGCCAGATCGTGTTTCAACTTGGAAAGCACCCAAATCAACAGAGATGAACTGAGCATCGTGGTAAGAAGATCCGCCAAAGGCATGGCAAAAACCAAACCATCAAAAGCAAACAGCTTGTTCAGGATCAGAATCGCCGGAATGTACATGATCCCTTGCCGTGACAGGGATACTATCAATGCCGGCAACGCCTTTCCCATGGCTTGCAAACTGGTCATCATGATCATCCCAACAGCTGCGATGGGGATGGCAAAGACATACGCTTCCAATATCATAGTGCCGATGTTCACGATATCCGTGTCTTTGATAAAGATCATTATAAGCTGCTTGGGAAAAAGTGCGAAGAGCAGAGTAAGAACCGCCGAAATCATCAGCGATATCAACACCGAGGTGCGGATGGTTTCCTTCATCCGCTTGTAGTTCTTTGCCCCATAAGTATAGCCGATCAAGGCTTGGATGCCGATGGAGATTCCTATAAAGATGAAGATCGGGATAGTGAAAACTCGCGACGCAACGCCAAGGGATGCCACATGATGATCCGAATAGGCAGAGGCAAGGCGAAAACTGATGGTGTTCCCTACGCTGAGCATCACCTGTGAGAGCGAGGCGGGAATACCAATCAGGAGGATTTCCCGGTAACAGCTCCACTCCAGTTTCACATGGCTCAAAGATAGCGGTACCAGGCTCTTCTTGCGAAGATAGAATGAGAGATAGTAGAGCATTCCGCAACCATTTCCCAATACCGTGGCAACCGCGGCGCCTGTAACACCCATCCCAAAGACAAAGATAAACAAGGGATCCAGCAAGATGTTCATCCCCGTGCCGATAAAAAGCCCGATCATCGCTTCTTTGGCGGCACCTTCTGCCCTAAGAAGCTGAACCAAGGTGAATTTCAACAGCACTACGGGACTGCCGATGAGGATGTATAACATATAGTTGCGCGCGTGAACCATGGTCTGCCCGCTGGCACCTACCAATTTGATGAAAGTAGGAATGAAGATGATCCCGATGATTCCCAAAACTACTGATAATGCGGCAGAAGTAACCACCGAAGTGGCAAGAGTATTCTTGGCAGAGCCAATGTCCTTTCTGCCTAACAACCGGGAAAGATAACTTCCGCCTCCAATGCCAAAGATGCCTGCCATCGCCATTTGTAATGTAAACAAAGGCATCGAGATCGACACCGCCGCAACTTGGTAAGGGTCGTTCAATTTGCCGATGAAGAATGTGTCTGTAAGGTTATAAAGAATATTTACCAACATGCTGAGCACGCTGGGTATAGCCAGATTCATGATCGCCCGCGGAACGGGCATGCTCTCTAAGACGTAGATTTTGTTTTCTTTCATTACTTTTTCTTAGTATTCCAATTCCATGCCATTTTATAACCAGCCCAAGGATATACGCTGGTGATTTCTCCGGCGCTGAGTGGAGCTTCTAAACCAAGCTCTATCATCATCAAAAAACCACCGTAATTTCTGCCCAAGTTCAAGCGCAAGCCGGCATGATAAAAATCCTGACTTTCAGTCTGATTCATGTACTCATAGTCAAACTGATGGAAGTTCCCTCGCGCCGCGATTGTCGCGAACGAACTTCGGGAGAGCTGTCTGGTAATCAAAAACTGAATTTCTCCGGAAAGCAGCTTGCTATCTATCCTATCCCAATCGATTTCGGATTCTCTCCAATAACCACCATTTGCCCAGAGATATCCTCCCCCGATCACCACAGCCGTCGTAGCTTTATCGGTCTTGTTCAGCTGTTTTTTCAGTAGTACTTTGCCGCTCCAACCAGAGTCGTGCGCAGTAAGACGCACACTGGCATCTATATCATCTTGCAAACCATAACGGACATCCAACGCTTGCAATAATGCGGCGGAATCACTATCAAAGATATTTTCAGGATCAATCTCTATCCACTCTGGAGCTTGAACTCCCATGGCATAAACCACTCCCGTGGAGATATTGCCTTTGCCAAGGCATTCCGCGCTATCCAGCACCGAGGCATCAAATCCCGCACATGCGCTGGTAAACGCCATCAAGAGAATTGGAAGAGTTGCTATAATTGCCTTGAAAAGCGGGATCAGTTTTGAACCCACGCCAATTTCCCCATGCGGAATGTCTCTGGTTGGCAGCCGGTTTGACATAGTCATCAGGTCTCTCCTTCATATAAATGGACAGCAAGGTATCTGGTTCATATCCGGATACAATTCTGCCACAACCTGAGCATTTGTGAAAGTTATGGCAAATATGTCAAGCGATTTTCGCTTGCTAAGGGCGGGGTGTTTTCTAAAAGCGATTCATGTTTTGCAGGGTAAATCCAAACTATCAATAGAAGTATGGATGGCTACCCCGCTCCGCAGAGTATTGACCTCAAGCAATGCTATACTCTGCGTATTTGGCGTAAGTTTCTACAACCTGGTAATTGTATAAACAGACGCTACTTAGCTTTCTTCATGTTCGTGTCGCAGGCTTTCCAATTGGGGTTTTACGTGGGTCTCGTAGCAATCCGGGCAAATAGAGTGAGAGAACATCGTATCAGTATGTTCGCTGATGTAGCCTTCTACTTCCTGCCAGTAGTTTTTGTCCGCACGGATCTTCTTGCAATATGAGCAGATGGGTAGAAGTTTTTCCAGAGAACGTATCTGACGCGCAGCCTGTTCCAGGGCCTGGCGTTGTTTTTCCATGCGAAGGGCGGATTTCACACGCTGAACCAGCTCCAGATTCGAAAAAGGCTTGCTGATAAAATCCATGGCGCCAAGCTCGAAACTGCGGGCAAGGGGCTCCATATTATCATCCAACGAAGCAGCGGTGATCATTATTATGGGAATATCTGAAAGCTGGGGATCTTGCTTGATCCATTCCAGAACTTCGTAGCCGCTGAAACCCGGCATCATGATATCCAGGAGCAGGAGATCGGGACGATTGTGGGTGAGCTCATCCATCATGGATTTGCCACTGAAATAAAGCTTCATATTCGAAAATCCGGCTTGCCCGAGCACGGCTTTGATGAGGCGGAGATTTATCTCATCATCATCCGCCACATATATCAGCATGTCCTTGATATCCTCAAAGTTATACATTCTTACCTCAGTTTTTTTTGGTTCTCTACATAGGCTATCATTTCATCGAGGGTGCGATAACGATCGAACAAGGATATAGCTTTCTGTAGCTGTTTATCCTGACTAAGTGTTATCTTATAAGACTCAAGATCACCATGAACCTTGCGCACCAGCTCACTTTTCAGGCTATTTTCGATGAATGTGCGCGCGCTGTCCAGATCCGCGGGAGTGTAGGAGATTCCATGATCCTCCGCGTAACCCAGGAATTCACCCATTATCGCCGGAGTGATCGAGGGATTCTTGGATACTTGGTGATTGTGATCCACCAGGTAATCCACGGCAAAATTGAAGAATATATTCTTGCTGCGCAGATCTACCCCGAAGCGGGTAAGTAGATCGTTCTCCACTTCGATATCTGGAGCAATGCCTCCACCACCAAAGACTTCTCTGCCTTTCTCCGTGTAATACACCGTATTGTGGTTTTCTTCGTCTTCTTTCTTGAGATCGCTTTCGCTTACCTGCTGTCCACTTAGTAACTTATCGTTACTCATCTTGTGGATACAGCGTCCGCTTTTTATATAGTAATAAGAGGTGGTGATTTTTACGCCATTCCCATTGGATAAGGGGATTAGTTGTTGCACACTGCCTTTACCAAAGGTAGGCTTTCCCACTACAATTCCCTTGTCCCAATCCTGCAAGCTCCCTGCAAAGATCTCGGAAGCTGAAGCAGATGCCTGATTCACCAGAACAACGATGGGATAGGTGCGTTCTTTCGTCCTATAACGGGTATGAAGAGCATCAGAGCGGGTGCGACCCCGGGTTTCCACCACCAGTTTGTTGGGACCAATGAACTCGTTTACAGTATTCACTGCCTGGTCCAGAAGCCCCCCTGGGTTGAACCGAAGATCTATGATAAGACCTTTGATGCCCTCAGTTTCCAGTTCGTCGAGCGCGCTGCGTAACTCGCTGGTAGTATTCTCATTGAATTGGCTGATCCGGATGTATCCCACTCCGTTATCCAGCTGGAAACTATAGGGAACGCTTTTTACTTTGATAATCTCGCGCACGATTGTGAATTCGATCGGCGCATCGATTCCGGGTCGTGAGATCGTGATCAGTACTGTCGTGCCGGGATCACCTCTCATCTTCTTTATGGATTCATCGGTGGTGACTCCGATGATGGATTCTCCATCCACCTTGATGATGCGATCGCCGGCTGTAATACCCATGCGATATGCAGGAGTACCTTCGATCGGGGATACCACAGTGATATAATCACCAATTTTATCTATCTGAATTCCCAAACCTCCGAAGGATCCTTTGGTGCTGGTTGTAAAATCTGCAAAAGCAGCGGCATCAAAGTAGTTTGTGTGGGGGTCGGTGGATCTTAACATAGCTACGATGGCAGCTTCTATCAGTTTCTCGCTACTCTTGGTTTGGGGATCATTCAATAAACGCCTGTACTCTCTGGCAAACAGATCCAATGGTTCGTAAGCATTACCCAATTCCTCAAGCGGAACAAATGTACTGTCGCCAGTAGCCTCTCTCCGCATGCCATTGATGGCTGCTTCGATCAGACGTGAGTCCGAAAGCTCTGTTACATAATTCTGTTTCAGCTTGAAAAGCACTTCACTAAAGAGCCTGATCTGGCTGAAATCATTGCCCTGAACAGCATTGGTTTGGGAAAAGGCAGTAGTCGCTATCATCAGCAAAGTGGCAGTAAGAATCCACAGGCTGGCGATAGTAATGAGAGCTGTACGTTGTTTTGGCATCATGCTTTGTCTCCTAACAGAAATCTATGTAACGAATGATCTCTTGATGTATCTCATCCGATGCTTTCTGAGCATCAATAACCAGATATCTGGACGCGCATTTTTTGGCAATAAATAAAAATTGTTCCCGCACCTTTTGGTGAAACTCCAGGTTCTCTTGCTCTAGGCGGTCCAAAGCCCTGTTTCCGATGCGAGAGAGGCCTGCTTCTGCCGGAAGATCAAGCAAAATGGTGAGATCAGGAGTGGTGTTAAAAGTAGCGAATGCAGTAAGATGGTCGATCACCGTGTAATCCAGTTTGCGGGCTGCGCCCTGATAAGCATAGGTGCTGTCAAAATAGCGGTCGGAGATTACGATCTTCCCTTCCCGCAAGGCAGGCAGGATCAACTCCCCAGTATGCTGCGCGCGTGAGGCATTATAGAGCAGTAGCTCGGTTTCCGGTAGCATCTCGGCACATGCGGGATCCAGCAAGATTTTACGGATAGCCTCAGCGATTGGTGTGCCTCCCGGCTCACGCGTGGTGAGATATGGCAATGATCGCTGATCCAGATATTGGGTAAGTAGCTTAACCTGAGTACTTTTCCCGCTACCCTCGATGCCTTCAAATGTAATAAACCTGGCTTTCATGCCTGCTCCTTAGATGATTGTATCGTGTTGATAATGGATATCGTCGCGCTGGGGATTGTCGATCAAGAAGTGTGCACCCCGGCTTTCCTTGCGGGAGAGGGCACTGCGGATCACAGATATCGCAATCACCGCCATATTCCTGGTTTCCACTACTTCTCGGCGCACAGCGTTGTGTTGATAGAAATTATTGATTTCGTTATAGATGTTTTCCATGCGGGATAGGGCATACTTCAGCAATCTGCGGGAGCGGCGAATGCCCACATAGCCCTGCATGATCGTGCCGATAATCTCACGGTTGTGGCTAATCACCACCCACTCGTTTTCGTTGAAATCACCCATCAAACGCCACGGAGGGATATTTGGAAACTGAACTTCATCATCCATCGAAGTGTGGTTTGCGGCGTTGTATGCCACTACCAGAGCCTCTAAAAGAGAGTTCGACGCCAGACGGTTAGCCCCATGTAAACCCGTGCAGGCTACCTCACCTGCGGCAAACAAATTGCGAATATCTGTGATGCCATCGATGGTAGAGATCACGCCTCCACAGAAATAATGGGCAGCGGGTGCTACAGGGATGGGTTCCCGGCAGAAATCTATCCCACGTTCTTTGAGGCGGCTGTCGATGTAGGGAAAATGCTTTAAGAGATGTTCCTTAGGTATTCCAGTGGCATCCAGCCAGCAGAACTTCTCCCCTCTGCGCTTTAGCTCGCTGTCGATCGCGCGAGAGACTATATCACGCGGGGCAAGATTCCCCTTGGGGTGATAATGTTCCATGAATGGGCTACCGTCACTTAGCTTAAGAATCGCCCCCTCCCCTCGCAACGCTTCTGTGATCAGGAACGTTTCACCTTCGGAACTATAGAACGCGGTGGGATGAAACTGGACAAATTCCATATTGGCTAGCCTGCCGCCTGCCAACCTAGCCATCGCCATACCATCTCCGGTAGCGACATCGGGATTGGTGTTGTGTCCAAAGATCTGAGCAGCGCCTCCTGTTGCCAACATCGTTTTGCGGGCTTTAAAGATATCCACGGTGTTCGTGGTGGAATCCAGAATATATGCGCCCCAACATGAGATGCCCGGAATGTAGCCATCGTCGTTTGTTACATGGTGTTGAGTGATCAGGTCGATGGCGATGCGATTCTCGAAAATATCGATCACAGAACTCTTTTTACAGCTCTCGATCAAGGCTTCCATGATGCGATGACCGGTACTGTCTGCAGCATGAGCCACGCGGCGATGAGTATGCCCTCCCTCCATCGTGAGCGAGAGGTTCTCCAGCCGCCTGTCGTATGTATCGTCGATGCGGGTAAAATCCGTACCGATATCGATGAGATATTGGATTAGCTTGGGACCTTGTTCAATAATCTGGCGGATCACCTGTTTTTTCCCGAGTTCAGCACCGGCACTATAGGTATCCTCGATATGTTCTGCAAAGGAATCTGCGGCATCCAACACCGCGGCAATACCACCCTGAGCATAGTCCGTGTTACAATCGAACAACCCACGTTTGGTTATAATCGCTACTTTCCCCTTTTTTGCTGCCTGTAAGGCAAACACCAGCCCGGCAATTCCACTACCCAGAACAAGGTAATCGTATTCGTATGTCATTTATTCTCCGGTTGTAATGGAGTTTTTTACAAGCCCCATCACGATGGCATCTTCACAGGGATCACTATAATAATTCCTGCGCATGCCCAGCGGGATAAAACCCAGTTTATTATATAGCTTAATCGCATTTTCGTTGCTTTTTCGAACATCCAGATAGAAATGGCTGAAGCCCTGAGAGTGCAAAATCCTGATACTGCTGTTCAGGAGATACTCTCCATGCCCCTGACCTTGATATAATGGATCGATGGCGAAGTTTATGATATCTGCTTCGTCCTCGGAGGTATGATACAGGATATAACCGCGAACGGTGCCATCCAACTCCAGAATCCAGGATCTCCCGCCGGGAATTTCCACAAAAGCCTCAGGCGGCCATGGATGTGTGAAAGCCCGGTTCTCGATTTCGATCACCAGGCTCAGATCACTTGTCAGAAGTTCACGCATCGCGCGTTTCATGGCACTACATCTTTTCCGGAGCAGATATTCCCATCAGATCGAAGACAATCGCCATAACCTGTTTGGTGGTTTCCAGCAACATAAGTCTGGCTTGAGACAGCTCTTTGCTTTTCGCGCTTACGATCTGGTAGCGGGCGTAATACTTATGGATCATCGCGGAAAGTTCCTCGATATATGTAGCCAGGCGGTGGGGCTCGCGATGAATGCTGATCAGGGTAAGAAGCTCAGGAAGATCACTCAGTTTCTGAATGATGGCGAGTTCCTCGTTTTTATTCAGTTTTGCCAAAAGCTCACTTTTGAAGGACTTAGGCCAGATCTTGTCCTTCTTCGCCTTCTTGATGATGCTGCAGATTCTCGCATGAGCGTATTGGCAATAGTACACAGGGTTTTCATTGTTCTGTTGCATGGCAAGTTCGAGATCAAAGTTCAGGTGCGCATTTGCTTTTCGGGCGATGAAGAAATATCGTGCGGCATCTTTGCCCACCACACTGATGAGATCATCCATGGTAACTATCTTACCTGCGCGTTTACTCATTTTTACTCGTTCACCGCTTTCGAACAGGTTCACTTGTTGCAAGAAGATGATTTCCAAGATGTTATCGTCATAACCCATGGCCTTGAACGCCGCTTTGATACGCGGCACATAACCGTGGTGATCCGGACCGAAGATATCGATCAGAGTATCGAATCCCCGCTGGATTTTAGTAAGGTGATACGCCAAATCCGGCACAAAATAGGTAATGGAACCATCGGATTTCATCAGCACGCGGTCTTTGTCGTCACCATATTTGGTAGAAGCAAACCACACAGCGTCGTCCTTTTCGTAAGTACAATCCGCTTCTGTGAGATATGATAGCACTTCTTCCACAACCCCTTCGGCACGGAGAGTTTTTTCCGAGACCCAGCCTTCGAAATTCACGTCGAAACGCTCCAAAGAGTTACGTTGCATCTCCAAAAGCTCGTTCAAAGCAAATTCCTTAAGGTGTTCCATGCGATCCTTCTCGGTCATCATGAAGACCCTCACACCTTCGGTGGCATTAAGCTTTTGCGCCAGATGGATCACATACTCACCGTGATATGCCTCATAGGGAAAATCACCGATGTTATCTCCATGTAGCTCGCGCAGGCGCAACTCCAGGGATTCGGCAAGGATATCCACTTGATTGCCAGCATCGTTCACATAGAATTCCCGAGCTGGTTCGTAGCCTACCTTTTTCATTACTCGATACAAGGTATCTCCGAAAGCGGCAGCTCTTGCGCTTACGATGTTCAGAGGGCCGGTGGGGTTTGCACTTACAAACTCCAGAAGGATCTTCTCCCCTTTGCCAAAATCCATCGTGGCAAAGTTCTCGCCGGATTCTCTGATTTCCCAGAATATACGCTGGAAAAAGGCTGGTGATAACTGGAAATTGATAAAGCCGGGGCCAGCAATTTCGATCTTTTTATAGTCCTTTTTCTTTTTCAGTTCTTTGATCAATTTTTCGGCAATGGCCTTTGGAGCAGCCTTGTTTTCCTTGGCAAGGATCATCGCGCAGTTTGTAGAATAATCCCCATGATCCGTGTTATTGGGGATTTCCACGGTGAACTCTTTTTCGTGCGCAATACCGAGTTTTTCCAAGCACTCTATGAGATGTGCGTGAATGATTTCCTTGATCATTGGATTTCCTCTTCGGGTTTACGGTTTTTTACTTTGCTGAACAGCTCGTCTATCTTATAATAATCACGGGTTTGAGGCAGGAATATATGCACGATCACGTCTCCGATATCAATCAGAATCCACTGTCCCCTATCCACGCCTTCCTTGCTCAAGACCTTCAGGTGATTCTCTTTTGCCATGTCTATCAAATGGGTCGCGATGGCACGATTGTGCAGATCCGCGCTACCTTCGCAAACCACGATTACGTCCGTATAATCCGTCTTACCTTGAACTTCGTAAACCCGAATGTTCTCGGCTTTTTTCTCGGTGAGCCACTCGATGATGGCCTCAAGCTTGATATTGTCCTGCAATATCTCCTCCACTATTCATTTCATAAACTCTTCAAAATCACGGCCAATGATGATGTCAAAATCCGCGTTGTGATATTCGTTCAAAGCACTGGTCCAGCGCTGAATCCCGGTCATCCGTTTCAATCTTTCCAGGTCCTGCATATCACCTTTGCGGATCACGATAATACTCTTGTCGTAGATAGGGCGTGGGGTATCTCCCAAGCTTACTACATCCACGTTTTTATCTGCCAGATAAGCGGAATATTCCGATGCCAGCTGTTCGTAACCGCAACCGTTTAGCACGGTCACTTTGATCGCAGGAAGCTGATCTTCGGCATATTCTTTGGGTCCTTCGTCAGCGCTTACCCCCCGGGTAATCACCAGATAGGCTAGTCCGGAAAGGATTACAGCTGCCAAGGCATACCAAATCCACTTGTTTGAGTACCATTTTTTTTCAGATGGGCAATCTGTCAAACCGAACTGCTCATTCATCGGGATTCACCAATTTCAGGATTTGAGTTCTAAGGCGTTCATAGCTTATTTCAAAGGCTTCCGGGATCACTCGCTCGCCAGATACCACACTCATGAAATTACTATCCCCATTCCAGCGAGGTACCATGTGAATGTGAAGATGCTCCGCGATGCCCGCTCCGGCAGCTTGCCCCAAGTTGATCCCAACGTTGATGCCATCCGGATGGTATGCCAAGTGATATGCCTTCTCACACAGTATCAACAACTGGCAGGCTTCCTGCCAACTATCCGGATCAAGATCGCCGATGTTTCTTACGTGGGCAAAGGGTACGATCATCAAATGTCCGTTGTTATAGGGATATCGGTTCAACATCACATAGGCATGTTTCCCCCGGTACAGGATCAGGTTTTCAAGATCGTGTTCTGTATCCCGGGCACGGCACATTACGCAATCCCCCGGTTTTTCCCCCAGGATGTAATCCAATCGCCAGGGAGAATACAGATAACTCCTAGTCATAATCCTCTTCTTCTATTACCCGGGAACCGTAATCCAGCATCTCATGTTCTTTGATGAAGCTATCGATGATGATATTATGCCCCTGCAAAATGCTATCATTTGAGATGACAGAGTTCTCGATGTAACAATTGGGACCCAGCACCACCCCAGTTTCCAGAGTTGTATTGCCTTTTAAAACGCAGCCTTGGCCAATCTCGACATCCGGCTCGATGATAACGTCATCCCCGATGTGAATCGTGGCAGGGTTGTGCATCATCACCCCGTTATTCAGCCATTTCTTTCTGATCTTATCCAAATACACGTCTTCCAGATATGCCAGCTGTTCCTGAGAGTTCACTCCGGATACTTCCATCAGATCTTCCAAAATCACGTTTTCCACCAGCTCTCCGGCTTTATACAGGATTTCCAGCGTGTCTGTAAGATAATACTCTTTCTGTTCGTTCTCATTCGTGATCCGGGAAAGAGCCCAAAACAGCTTGTCAGCTTTGTAACAATAGATTCCGGTATTAAACTCTTTGATCTCTCTCTGAGACGGATTGGCATCCTTGAACTCCACTATACCCCGGATTTTATTCTGCTCATCGCGGAGCATTCTGCCATACTTTCCGGCATCATCCAGGACGGCTGTCAAGACCGTGGCAGCCGCATCTGATTCCAGATGTTTTTCGTGAAGCTTGCGTACTGTATCTACGGATAGCAAGGGTACATCGCCACATAGAATCAGGATATCTCCGGCAAAGCTCGCCAAACTGTCCGCAGCCATCTGAACTGCGTGCCCGGTGCCCAATTGCTCTGTTTGTTCCACAAATTCCAAGCGATCATCTTCATCCAGAGCCGCGATCACGGTATCCTTCTTCCAGCCAACGATCACGCTTATCTTTTCGCAATTCAGGTTCAACGCGGTATCCACCACCCGCTGCACCATCGCTTTATCCGCGATGGGAAAAGTAACTTTAGCACGCTCGGATTTCATCCTGGTGCCCTTGCCGGCAGCCAGTACTATTGCTGCTAAAGGCTTCATGTATTTCCTCCAGGCAAGCTTCTTAGAAGCTCGCGCGTTGTTTTGTTCAAGATCGGATGCACCCAATCGGGGATCAATTCACAGAGCAAGCGCAGTGCAAATTCGCGATTGTGCATGTCATAATGCGGGATGGTCAGGTTATCCGTTTGGCAGCTATAATCTTCAGCCAGAAGGATATCGATGTCGATCCTGCGGGGACCCCATTTTTCAGTTCTTATGCGTCCCATCCCGGCTTCCGTTTCCAGTAGAATGTCCAACAACCGCTCCGGGCTCAATCCGCATTCGATCTCCAGAATCTGGTTCCAGAAATCCGGCTGATCGATCTTGCCATAGGCTTTGGTTTGCACCAGAGAACTCTGGCGGAGAATATTTATCTCCGGAATCGCAACCAAGCGTTGGATCGCCTCTGCAATTCGCCCGGCTGGATCGTCCAGATTTGAGCCTAACAACAGGTGATAAATCATCAGCGTTCCCGGTGGATTTGCACTTCCACGCTTTTCAGGCTGCCCTGGATTGGTACCGATGGTTTCTGGATGCGGATCTCTAAGCTTTGGATAAGGCTGTAGTTTGCCAATAGTTTATCCGCGATGGTATTGGCGCAGATCTCCAAAAGCTGAAACTGCTCTGTCTCCATGATCTGTTTGATATCGGCAAAGACCTTGGTGTAATCGATGGTATCCTCCAGGCTACGAATGGACGCGTCCAACCCGGGTTCTGTTCTCAGAGACGCGCTTACAATGAAGCGTTGCCCCAGTTTTCGCTCTTCATCGTGAACCCCGTGGTATCCATAGAATACCATCTCATTTAGGTGAATAATCACAATTTCCTCGCAATCCCGATCTTCAACCGGCTGCCCCAGCGTTTGTCACAGAGGCGGATAATAAAGAAACTAAGCACCATTGCGCCAAAAGCAAACAGGATGCTGGCAAGTTCTGTAAACCAAATTTCCGCGACCATAAAACCCGAAAACATCGATACTACAGGCAAAAGAAAGATTAACAGGCTGGCAAGCACTCTACCTTTGGCAGAAACTTCCAGCTCTACCTTATCCCCTACCTCAAGTGTCAGATCTGTTTTAAGCTTGAAGAGGGACGGGCTGTTCTTACTGAAACAGAACCCACGCATCGCACAGGATGCACAACCCCCGCCACGCTGCAACTCCACGGTTACATATTCTTGATTTACTTCGGTTACTACTCCGGTATCGGTAGTATCTTCATTCATGCCCCACCTCTTAGTTTTTCAATGACACCGGTAGTGGAAAGACCCTCCACAAATCTTAGGCTCCGCACTACTCCGCCCTTGCTAAGCACGATATCCGAACCTACTATCTCTTCCGGAGCCCAATCTCCACCTTTTACCAATACATCGGGTTGAATCTCCCGGATAAGTTCGTAAGGTGTATCCTCTTGGAAGATTATCACATAATCCACTGCCCGCAATGCTTGTAGAACAAGATAGCGGTCGTGTTCATTATTTACGGGGCGTTCAGAACCCTTCAAGCGCGTTACGGAAGAATCGCTATTCAAGCCCACCACCAAGATGTCACCCATCCCCCGCGCCTCCTCCAGATATTGCACATGCCCGGCATGGAGGATATCGAAACAACCATTTGTGAACACGATTTTTTTGCCATCCGCAGCCGCTTGACGCAGCCCGGTGGGGATCAGATATCCGGGTTCATAAATCATAGGCCAGAATCTCCTTAACCGTGGCAGTAGCAGTACCCATCTTGCCGCAAACCACTCCCGCCGCCCTATTCGCGAAGCTGGCGGAACTAAGAATATCTGCCCCGGAGCTATATGCCATTCCCAAAGCGCTGATCACTGTATCTCCGGCTCCGGATACGTCAAATACTTCTCTAGCGCAGCTTGGTAAATGTTGTACCTCGCTGTTTTTAGAGAAGATATACATGCCTTTTGCTCCCCTGGTTACCACCAGATACTTGCATTTCAGCCTGTTTCGTAAAGCCAAAGCGGCGGCAAAGAAATCCTCATCCTGTTCAAATCTCTTACCGAGGTTGGTCTGCAATTCCAGGTAGTTTGGCTTGAAAATATCCACGTTTTTATAGCAGAAAAAATTCTTTTGTTTGGGGTCCACCGCCACAAGAACCTTGTGCTTCTTACACAGCTCCAGACATTTGGCGATCAAAGCTTCGCTCAAAAGCCCTTTATTGTAATCTTCAATTATCAAAAGATCCGCTTCCCGCAGTTGTTTTTCCAAAACACCGCAGATTGTTTCCGTTACCGCTTCCGAGACATCGGAAGTATCTTCGATATCGATGCGGACTATCTGCTGGTTTGCAGCGCCGATTCGGGTCTTGATAGTAGTCTTTCTACCCTTCACGGGGATCAGTCCTTCCGGATTTATTCCCTTTTGCACGAACAGCTTACGCATGATTTTCGCAGTCTGATCCATCCCGGTGATCCCTACGGCGATAACTTCCGCCCCCAGAGATTTCAGGTTCAATGCCACGTTTGCCGCTCCACCCAAGCGAAATTCTTCGTGATTTATCTCGATCACCGGAACTGGCGCTTCCGGGGATATCCGCTGTACCTTGCCCCATTGATAGCTATCCAGCATCATATCGCCCAAAACGATCGCTTTGATGCCCGGTAACCGTTTACTAAGTGCGGTGATATCCATCTCAGCCTTCTGCTTTACCTAAAGCATAATCCCCATTGAAACACGCCAGACAGTAGTCTTGGGGCTTTTTTACGCATCCCAATAGGTCTTCAACCTTCAGAAACTCCAGGCTATCCACCTGAGTGCGCTGTCTCAGTTCTTCTAGGGATAATTTGTTTGCCACCAACTCATTGGGTGAAGGTGTATCGATTCCATAGTAGCAACTATGCTTCACCATCGGACTTCCGATCCGCAAATGCACTTCTGCCACTCCAGCGTCTTTGATCAAATCCACGATCTTACGGATTGTAGTGCCCCGCACGATGCTATCGTCGATCAACACTATCTTTTTGCCGCTAAAGAAGTTGGGTAGCAGATTAAACTTCTGGCGCACACTTTCGTCCCGGATGGTCTGTTCTGGTTTTATGAAAGTTCTGCCGATGTAGTGATTGCGGATCAAACCCAGCGACAGCGGTATCCCGCTTGCCTGGCTATAACCCAGCCCAATGAAGTTTGAGGAATCTGGCACAGGAACCACATAATCTGCCTTCAATCCTGCATCCCGGGCAGCCAAAGCAGCTCCCAACCTTTCCCGAACCCGGAATACATCTTCGCCGAAGTGGAAGCTATCCGGCCGTGAAAAATATATATGTTCAAAAATACAATGCCGGGGATGCTGGATGTTTCGATATAACTCAGGATCGTTTTCGATCACCCGGATTCCTTCCGCGCTTACTTTCACGATTCCAGCGGAGGGGATTTCTTCCCTATCCATCACACCCAGAGTATCCAGAGCACAGCTTTCGGAGGCTACTACAACGCTACCATCTGCCATCTTTCCCCATACCATGGGGCGAATGCTATAGGGATCCCGGAACATATAGAGCGCGTCTCTGGTACAAAGAACCGTGGAATACGCGCCTTTGATATCCCGCATCAGATGCCTGATTGCCTCGATGATGCCTTCTCCGCGCCGCATTACCTGCCAGGCGATGTACTTCACCAGAAGCTCGCCGTCGTTATCGCTTTTGAAATATACGTTCTGTTCTTCCAAATGCCTGCGCATGGCATGATAATTCACCAGATCACCATTTGAAGCGAGGGCATAGCTCGGTCCCGCCAAGGTTTCCACCATATGCGGTTGAGTATTGAACTCCGTCGCCGAGCCTTTGGTAGGGTATCTTACATGACCTACCGCGATATTACCTGGCAATCCATCCAGCTCGAGATCTGTAAAAACTTCCTTCACCAAGCCCATTTTCTTTCGCAGACGGATCACCTTGCCATCTGAAACCGCCATGCCACAGCTTTCCTGCCCCCGGTGTTGGATGGCAAAAAGCCCCAATGCGGCTAGCTTTGCCGCCTTCGGACTTCCAAATACGCCGAGAATTCCACACATCAAGATTTTCCTTTTTTGCTAAAGCTAATTTTATTTTCCTCGCCTCTTAGAAGACGTTGGATATTACTCTTATGTTTTGAAATGATCATCGTCACGATGAACCCTACCAAGATCATCAGCGCTACATCCGGCATTGGTTTGGAAAGCTCCATCCAGAAGGTGGATACTCCAAAGACCATTGCCGCGATAATGGACCCCAATGATACATAGCGAGTTCTCCACAAGACCAAGATAAAGCTCAATAGCCCGATCAAGAGACCCAGCGGCGCCAGGGCGGCAAACACTCCCGCCGCAGTTGCCACACCCTTGCCTCCCCGGAATTTGAGCCACACCGGAAAGATATGCCCTAAAATCGCCACTAAACCCGCTATGGAAACCAGCGGATGGGCTCCCGGGATAACTTGTTTGGCGATCAAAACTGCCATAATCCCTTTCAACATATCCAGAAGCAACACCAAGATGCCGATCTTGGTACCGAAAATCCGCAGAGCATTCGTAGCTCCGATGTTTCCGCTGCCTTCCTGGCGGATGTCCTTGTGATAAAATATGTTGGCTATAAGCCAGCCGACTGGTATGCTTCCCAGGAGATAGGCAAGCCCCAAGATCCAGATATCAGGACTTATCATCCTTGTCTTCTCCTTCCTTGCGTCCTTTGAAGATCAGCTTGATGGATACACCAGCAAAGGCAAACATCTCCCTTAACTGATTGTGGAGAAACTTGCGATAGTTCTCGGTGATCAACGCCGGAGAATTGCAAAAGAACACAAACACCGGGGGTTTCACCGAAGCTTGGGTGATGTAGAATATCTTCACATGTCTGCCAGTGGGATGTGTGGGCGGACGCCGGGAGATTACGGTCTCCATAAATCGGTTGAGTTCCGAAGTGGAAATTCTCTTTTGGCTTTCTTCTTCGATCTGAACTACCGTCTCCATCAGTTTGTGGATCCGCTGTGAAGTTTTTGCAGAAATAAATATCACCGGGGCGAACTGTAAGAAAGGCATCTGATAGTGCAGATTCTTGATGAAGGAGCCCGTAGTGGCGCTATCTTTTTCCACCAGATCCCATTTGTTATAAACGATCAGAATCTCTTTCATCTTGCGCTGGGCATAGGAAGCGATCTTGAGATCCTGAGTACTGATCTCTTCATCTGCCGCAAGCACCAAAACCACGATGTCGCAACGATCTACTGCCTCAATGGTGCGCATAACGCTGAAGTACTCAACGCCATAATTCACTTTTTTCTTGCGTCTCAGTCCGGCAGTATCGATCAAAGTATATTCCTTGCCATGATACCTAAACGGTGTATCGATGCTATCCCGCGTGGTTCCGGGCACATCGGTCACGATCTGCTTCGCCTCTCCCAAAAGCAGATTGACGATGGATGATTTCCCCACATTCGGTTTACCAACCACCGCGATTCTGGTGTTCTGGCTCTTGATTTCCACTCCAGCGTCCATGGTATCCGGTATGCGAGTAATCAGTTCATCCAAGAAATCGCCGGTATTTCTGCCATGGGATGCCGAAATCGCAAAAGCATCTCCAAAACCGAGCTGCAGGAAGTCGTAAACTTCCCACTCGATCTTTTCGCTATCGGCTTTGTTTGCTACCAGCATCACCTTATCCCGGTGGGGGAATAGAATCTTTGCGATGGCTTGATCCAGGTCTGTTGTCCCGGTTTGAGCATCCACCATAAAGATGATGAGATCGCTTTCATCGATCGCCAAAAGCGCTTGATTCATGATGTTTTTGTCCATGGGATCATTGCTGTCGTAAACTATACCCCCGGTATCAATGAGTTTGAACACCTTGCCGTTCCATTCTACATCTTCATACTTGCGGTCCCGCGTGATCCCCGCTTCAAAATCCACTATTGCCACTCGTTTACGGCACAGACGGTTGAATAGGGTCGATTTGCCTACATTGGGGCGTCCCAGAATTGAGACTATATATTTTCTCATTATTTACTACCTTTAAGTGCTTTTGGTTCCAGCATTTTTGATCTGCCGATTTTGTCAACACCGGTGTTTGGCAGGGGCAGTAGCATCCTGCTTGGAGCTATCAGCGGGTATATGGCTCAACTGTAAGCATCCGGATCACCCCTGCGCAAGCATCTCCTCTGGCAACTTCTCTGCCATATCGCGATTGAAGAATGCTCTCTGGAGTCCGATCATTTCCCTTGAGCGCTGGCGTTAAATTTAGTAGCGGAATTCTACTCCAAAAGCAAAAGAAGATAGCACTTCGTCTGTTCCCCGGATCTTGCCATCGGCATTTACATCCGTATAGATCTCGCTGTATCTGCCAATCAGATCTGCAGTATCCGAGATGCTATACACGATCCTGCCCATCACGGAAGCATTCGCGTTTCTGGGCTCCAGGAAGTTTATATAAGGTGCATGAACCTGGCTGTAATACAAACTGGCTTCCTTGAGGTTCATGATGTTGCGGGGATTGGCAGTAATACTGCACCAAAGCGACTTTCCGGTGTTCATCTCTTTGCCATACATATCTTGATACGCCACCTTGATTTTGCCCAGATCCATTACATCCGCTCCCAGATATCCAAACCAACCAACCGCGGCTTTGGCGGTGTTCAAGAAATCTTCTTTGGTGCTCAGGCCATAACTGTTGAAATCTCTGCCATTTGCACTTACTTGCGTTACCCGAACTCCGCTGCGCTGTTCGTCGTAAAGACGGTCAAAATATCCCGGCAGAAATTTATCCGTGAAATTGCGCATTTCCAGCTTGGCTTCAAAAATCATGAATTTACTGGCAAATCCAGGGAAGGTGATACCACTGCCATACTTATCGATGGTGGCATATTCGCCATAATGCTCCAGGCTGAAATAGGGGCTTTGCACCAAGGGTAGGGAATAATCCACGCTGTAGATCGCCAAAGATCTCCAGTTCCCCAAGGCTTGAACGCTATCGGGAACCACGATGTAATTGAAACTGGCAGGATCCGCACCTTGCGCGATGTTTGGATAAGTGGCATCCACCCAAGGATTTACCGATGGGTGGTCGATCAACCCGGTACCATTTACATCCACGTCTCTATTATCCGGAATGCCATCACCATCGGTATCCAGCCAGGCACTATTGTCGTTGGGAAATCTGTCGTAAACATCAGGAATATTGTCCTTGTCCGTATCCGGGTATTTGCCATATACATTGCGGTCCATACCGATGTTTATGCCCATCTTAAAGGATTTCAGCAAAGGTATCTGTGTATAGTGGAAGGGATTCAGGTGTGCACGGCCAGCAAGAATCTGATTCTCGTGGATGTTATGCGTAAACAATTCCACGCCACTTTCCGAGATTGGCAGATTGATCCCCACATAACCGCCCACATTCTTCACTTCCGGATAGCGGATCATATTTGAATAATGATCAAAGATCAAACCATGTCCCAAAGTATAGGAAGGGATGCTACCCACCTTGAAATACAAGGGATCGGTCCTTTGAGCATATCTAATATAGAAGATCTTGTTTACGTAATCCTTCCAATCATCCCAGTCTTCTTTGCGCACATTGCCTTCACTATCAAATAGGAGGTCGATATCCAACCCAAAACCAAACTTACCCAAGCTGAGTTCGGGACGTAAACGCACTTGAGAATAAGTAACTCCATTCATCGTTATCGCTCCAACGGAGCCACCCAAGCCGTAATTTGTACCTTCAACTTCCTCATACACGTCTTCCGTAGAGGGTTCTCCCGGAATCGTAGGTTGCAAGCCCTGTGCCAGCAAAAATAGCGGAACTATCAGCATCAAAACTATATAGGCAATCTTCATCGTTACCTCCTGAATGATTATCTCCAAGCCTGAATGCCGGGCATTATATGTCAAGAATTTTCCACGCAAGATCTCTTGCCATCCATTAAAAAAGGTCACTGTATGATGTGTAGTAGCTTCCCATCCAGGACAATGAAGATCACGGTCAATAAGAGCCCGTATATGTGAAAGGGGTTACTATAGCCAGATGGATGCTTACCCCTAAGCGAGCGTACATTTAGATATAGTCCCTCAATGAAAATGATTATTAGAATAAACAATCCAAATGAGAATACCTTGAGTAATGAAAGAATTACATAAAGCGAAAGTGAAATTCCGAAGGCAGAGGCACTATGCTTAACATTAATCTTATTCATTCATGTCTCCTATCCATCTAGTATCTATCGATTATAATTAACGCGACTATTTTTGAACTGAAGATCATATAAATAACTCATTATACTTCCTCCCTCCTCTGCCTCATTGCTCTAGGCTGTCGCAAAGGCGTCCCCAAGCTGTGTCCTTGCAGTTTCCACTGCACGAAGCCAGCTTCGCCACTGCCACTGGCAATGGGCTGGAGGGTATCATGCTCATACATTTATGAGCTCAAATGCAGAATCTCTTCTGTCAAGTGTTTTCTAGCTGTTCTCGATCAGGATTTTTTCCACAAAACGCGAATACATCAGTTTTGCCACTGCCATGTATTTCAGCCGGAAACGCAGAGTATCTCCCGTCTTGTAAGCCCTGGGGTTATCTCCCAGATCATATACCGTAAGATCGCTGCTGTTGCCAAAAAACTTCAGATCGGGATCCTCCGGAATCAGATGATCGGCATCCACATCCAGAACTCCGAAATCCAGAATCGCTTTGTAGCTGGAGCCTTCTTCCAAAATCTCATCTTCTGATGTATTACCCACTGCGGCATCCGTGATCACTCCATCCGGCTGGTTTTCTTTCTTATAAAGCTCCACGATCGTAGCTTCAAAGGTGAAGGCACCAGTATTTAAGCCCAGAATTGGTTTATTGTCCAGCGGGGATGTACCCAAAAAGGCAGCTTCACCGATGCGAAAATGGTTGATCCCCTTGGGCACTTTACCCTTTTCCAGGATCGGCATAGTGATGCTACTGGCACCGGATACCAGCTCCAAGGATCGTTTGAATTTAGCTTCGATAAGCTGTTCATAAAGTACCAATTGGATCAGTTTATCGTAAGTAGGCTGAATGCCGTACATACATCCCAGATTTGTACCGATTCCTACCACCTGAATATTTGGTAGTTTAAAGATGTTCTTATAAAAGGGCATCAGGCCTTCGCGTTTGATGCCTTCGCGCAGTTCGCCCATCTCGATCATCACGATAATCTGGTGAGTTTTATTTTGCTTCACCGCTTCATCGCTCAGGGCTTTTATAGTACTAAGAGTAGTGTTTAGAGAGATGTCTGCATATTTTACGATGTAGCTTACATTTTTGGGGGAAGGTGGCTTGATGTACATGGTACGCAGGCTGGGATTCAGGTCTTTCACCATGCGAAGCGATTTCCATTGAGAAACGGCAATGGAGTGGGTTCCCAAGATCGCCTCGTGCTGCAAGAGCTTGGTTAGTACCGCTTTATCGGTACCCAAAACCTTCACCACCAGGGACCACTCTTTGCCGTGTTTGCGCATAAAAGCATTGATGGTTTCGATGTTTTCTGTAAGCCTATCGATGTGAACTTTCAGGCGAGCCATTATTTACTCCTTTGCCAGCGCATCTCCGCGTATTTGGTGCTAAAGCCCATGCGTTCGTAGAGCCGCTTAGCGGGGTTATCATATTCCACGTGCAAAGCAATATCGCCATCGGCAGTATCAAAGGCTTTCTGCAGTAGCTTGGCTCCGATGCCCTGACCGCGTTCGGAGGCATCTACAGCTATGTAGATGAGATAATATTCCGGAATAAACTCCTGCATGCCGGTGTTGTTCATTACTACTGCACCCACCAGTTTACCATCTTTTTTCGCCGTAATGATATATCCGCCTCTACCCGGATCCGCGCTGAAAGCGTAGTCAATGGCCTTGGTAATAGCCGATTTGGTATCCCGGAAGCGATCCAGGTGCGTGTGTAAAAAATCTATCAAGGCAGCTTTGCCGATATTTTGTTCAAGGCTTTCCATATTCAGAATTGTTTCAATGTTTAGCATGTGTCTCTCCTTGTGTTTTAGTTTCGGGTGCGCAATGGGCAAGCGCAACACCTTTTTATGCTTTTATTTTTGCCTTATTCTGTATGTGAGGCAAAATAATCTTACGATAGGTCATTGTCTTACATCTGCTTAGCTATGTCAAGCTATTTTTTTGACCTGCAGCATTAAAAATAAGGAAGAGAAACTGTCCAGAAAGAGCAGCAATTTTTAAGTAGTTTCCCTTGATTTCTTTGAGAATAATAGGGTTAAATATAGATTAATAATAGCGTTATGAGTTATCTTCAAGTTCCCAAATGTCATTTCGATTTATAACAATGCAGGATGTTCACTGGCCACGATATATCCTGGGAATAGCTCAGTTTATAGAATTTATGGCATAGGGGCCGAATAGTTATTGACGAAATGCCGTATCTTACAAAGATGCATTCTATTATGAACAGATTTGTGAATAGTCCTCGTTACTAGCCCTTTAAGGTTGCTTTTTGAGCACCTCAATAGTTTAGCAATTTCGATTATAATAAATCTTAGATTTAAACAACAAGCGGTATCCAAACAAATTCTGGAATACCGATCAAGAGACATCGAGGAAAAAAATGCACATAGAAATGCCTAAACTAATTATTGGCGATTTGATCGCAAAACTGCCCATCATCCAAGGTGGAATGGGCGTAGGAATATCGCTCAGCAAGCTCGCTGCGGCAGTGGCAAATGAAGGCGGAATCGGGGTGATTTCCTCGGTGGGATTGGCGGTAGTACACCCAAATCCTGATAAAAGTTTCCAAGAAAATAATATTGCAGCGTTAAAACAGGAGATCCGCAGTGCCCGCAGCAAAACCAAGGGCATCATCGGAGTCAATATCATGGTCGCTACTACAGATTTTGACCATATGTTGCGAGCTACCTTTGAGGAAGAGGCAGATTTAGTATTTTTAGGCGCGGGTTTGCCCATAAGATTGCCCAGTACAATGAGTCTGGAGTATCTGCAAAATGCCAAAACTAAAATCGGGATCATTGTAAGCTCTGGCAGAGCAGCAACCCTTATTTTGCGGTATTGGGCAGAAAATTTCCACCGGATACCGGATATCGTGGTTCTGGAAGGTCCAAAAGCCGGCGGGCATCTGGGCTATAAGCCGGAACAGATCTTCGATGAAGATTTCTGCCTGGAGAAGCTGCTCCCCGAGGTAAAAGAAGCCGTGCGCAAAATCGAAGAGAAATATTCAAAAAGCATACCTGTAGTAGCAGGCGGCGGTATCTTTAGCGGAGAGGACATTTACAGAATAATGCAATTGGGGGCAGATGGCGTGCAGATGGGAACCCGTTTTGTTGCTACTGAAGAATGCGACGCTGATGCCGCTTTCAAACAACTCTATGTGGATAGCAAAAAAGAAAATATTACCATCATCCAAAGCCCGGTTGGTTTGCCGGGAAGAGCCATAGGAAATCAGTTCCTTAAAGACGTAGCAGAGGGGATCAAGATGCCTTTTACCTGCCCCTGGAAATGCCTCAAGACCTGTGATTTTCACCGGGCTCCCTATTGCATCGCGCTTGCTTTACAAAACGCCAGAAACGGCAACATGAGAGAAGGTTTTGCTTTTGCGGGAGCCAATGCGTATCTGGTAAAACAAATCACTACAGTGAAGGCACTAATCGCCGAATTGATCCGGGACTACAGTGCCGCTTGTGCCTAAAAAAAGCGTGAGTCCCAGCCGGATAATAAGCTCGAGTTCTTCAAAAATCATGCTCAGCTACCCGGCATCCAGCCAGGCAGACACAATAGAAAAGCTTGAAATACTGAAATTGAATCAGAACTCCGAGACTGTCCACCAAGACAGTCATTAGTTTCAGTTAGTTGCGACAAAGCAGTGTAAGAAAAGTGGGCGAAACAGTGTTTCTAAACATCAAATCCAGAATTGACAACAAGCATTCTGAGGCACGATCACCCCAAAGACAGCT
>JAHDQK010000001.1 GCA_018433885.1 Candidatus Cloacimonadota bacterium | reverse complement strand
GACTCGCTGATCGCATCTTTAAATATTTCCCAAATCTGTCAAGAAAAGCTCGACTGGCAACATCTCGACCTGCTTTTCTCAAAGAACACAAAGGAAGCCGCGTAATGACCTTAAGGATTTTGAACAGTCTCACTCAATATGATAAAAAAGATCGAGAATCTTTGATTGACAGAAATCGGGCATAAGAAGACATTGCAGGAAGCCTACAGACCCTACATAGAATGCCCTCCGATACGTGGGAACACCGCCCGGTGTTTCCCACGTTTTTATTTGAGACTCCATTTGAAGTTTCTGTGATAAAAGTTTGAAGAAATGGTGATGGTGATTTGAAGAAAGTATGATAAAAGCTTGAAGTTTTCATTGATCAAATTTGAAGAAACGGTGATGGTATTTGAAGAAATGGTGATAAAAACTACCAGCTCGAATACCCCTGTTATGACCGGATTTCCCCGATTTGAAGTTTTGGTGATTGGATTTGCACCTAATCCGTTAACCTGTTTTTCAGTTAATTAAAACCCCCGCTGTCACTCATTAGCCCATTAACCACTAACCTATTAACTTGTTAACCCCCCCCCTAAACCCGCTTCCTGAAACTGAGCACACTGAAGCCAAAGACCAGCAGTCCGCTTGCGGAGAGGATCCACAATTCTCTGGAAAGCTGAGCCAGGCTGCTGCCTTTGACTACTATCTCGCGCAAGACGGTCATATAGTGGCTGAGGGGATTGATAAAGCTGATCCATTGGATGCTTTGGGGCATATTCCGGATGGGAACAAAGAAACCGGAAAGCAGGATCATCACTACCATAATGAACCAGGAGAAAAACATCGCCTGCTGCTGTGAATTCACTCTGCTGGAGATCAGGATTCCCAAACCCAGGCTGGTAAAAAGATAGACCACAGAAAACAGGATCAGGGTAAAATAGCTGCCAGCCAGCTCCAGACCGAAGATCAGCCCTGCCAGAAGGATAGCCACCTGCAGCTGCACCAGCGTAATGATCAGATATGGGATCAGCTTGCCAGCCATCAGCTGATATCTCTTGACCGGAGTAACCATTAGCTGCTCCAGAGTGCCGAGCTCCTTTTCTTTCACCAAACTGATGGCAGACAGCATCATAGAGGTGACAGTCACCAGGATGGCTATGATCCCTGGAATGGTATTCAGGCTGCTTTTCAGATCCGGATTGAAGCTCATTTGCGAAATCAATTGGACTCCGGGGCTCAGCCTGGGCAGGGGAGCCCGGTGCAATCTGGTTTTTGACTGTCGCTGATAAAAATCTGCTATCACTCCTGCCGCATAGGAATTTGCCACAGCAGCGCTGTTGCCGTCTATACCATCCAAAACCAGTTGCAGACTGCTTTGCCTGCCCATTTGGTAGTCTGCCCCAAAATCAGGTGGGATCACCAGAACCAATTGGGCTTTCCAGGCTGAGATCAGCTCTGCCGCATTGTCAGATTCACTCACCGGCACCACTTGAAAGCGGTCTCCGGAGCTGAAGCTGCTGATCAAATCCCGGCTGGAAGCGCTACGATCGTAATCCAGAATCCCCAACCGCAGGTTTTTGACTTCGTTCGTTACCGCAAATCCCATCACCAGGAGCTGCACAGCAGGCAGGGCAAAGAGCACGATCAGCATTTCCCGGCTGCGCATAATCTGCCGGAATTCTTTTTTGATAAAGCTGGTGATCACTCCCGCGGAGCTCATGACAACCTCAATTTGAAGCGTCGCGCTGCCACAATCAGCATCAGCACACTCATGCCCAGCAAACTGAGCCCGGCCTGGTAGAGCTGCGCGATGTTGTTGCCTTTCAGCATGATACCACGGATGATCTGCAGATAGTAGCTGGCCGGAATGATATAGGTCAGCTTTTGTAAAATCACCGGCATACTGGAGATGGGAAACATATATCCTGAAAGCAGAAGGGTGGGCAGCAGCGTCATCCCCAAAGCCATCATCATTGCTGCCTGCTGGGTTTTTGCCACAGTGGAGACCAGCAGTCCCAAACACAGCGAGGTCAGCACATAGAGAAAAGTGAAGAGCAGAAAAACGCTGAAATCACCCCGGAAGGGAACCTGGAACAGCAGCATACCCACTGCCAGGATTATCAGTGCATCCAGCAGCCCCAGAACCAGGTAGGGGATCACTTTGCCAAACAGGATTTCTGTGGCTGAAACCGGAGAGACCAGAATCTGTTCCATAGTGCCCATCTCCTTTTCCCGGCTGATCGAGATGCTGGTGAGCAGAGCGCAGACCATTACCAGGATCAGAGCTATCAGACCCGGAACAAAGAAGAATGAACTTTTCAAATCCGGATTATACAATATCTGCGCCCGCAGGTCAATCCCCGCATCTGTCTGGATTCCGGTGCTATTTACTATCCCCAGCGCATAGTTTTGGATCATCTGCGCGCTGTTTGGATCTGAGGCATCGATCCTCAGCAAGACCCGGTGCTCTGAGGCACCAAAATCTTTGGGAATGCTCAAGCTAGCCTGAGCCCGGCGTTCCCGGAACAGCTCATCAGGCTGCAAAGTGCCGGCCTCCTTTGGCACCAGCTGAAAATAATCCGTGTTCACAAAGGCATCCACCAGAGCCCGGGAACTGCTGTTCATAGCCAGATCATCCACCAGCAGTGGAACTTGTCTGATCTCCATATTCATGGCATAGCCAAAGATGATCAGCTGTAAAAGCGGCATCAGGAAGATAATGACCAGAGTGCGGGAATCCCGCAGGATGTGGAAAACCTCTTTTTCGGCTAATGCTCTGATTCTGCTAAAGCTTGGCATCGCTAACTCCCAATACTTTCAGGAACAGCTCCTGCATGTTCGCGGAGCCATATTCTTGCTTTAACTCTGCGGGATTGCCCAGAGCCACTTCACGTCCGTCCTGCATAATAATTACCCGGTGGCAATATTCTGCTTCATCCATAAAGTGCGTGCTGACAATGATGGTTTTACCGCTCTGAGCCAGATCGTTGATCACCTGCCAAAATTCTCTGCGAGCCTGAGGATCAACTCCACTGGTAGGCTCGTCCAAAAAGACCAGAGGGGGATCATGCATCAGGGCTGCCACCAGGCTCAAACGCTGTTTATAGCCCATGGGCAGATCCTGAGTGAGTGTTTTCAGGATGGAGCTCAGGCCAAATTGCTCCAGGATTGGCTCCAGTCTCTTGAGAGCCGGTTCAAACGACACCCGGTAGATCCCGGCATAAAACTGCAGATTCTCTATAGCTTTCAGATCGGGATAGAGCGAGAACTTCTGGCTCATATAGCCCAGCTTGTGCTTGATCTGCTCGCTGTGTTTGATGATATCCAGATTATCAATCCTGATCTCGCCCGAGCTGGGTTTCAGCAATCCGCACAGCATTCTGATTGTAGTGGTTTTGCCGGCTCCGTTGGCTCCCAAAAAGCCAAAGATCTCTCCCCTGCCGATCTCCAGATTGATCTCATCCACTGCTTTGAACGAGCCGAATTGCTTGACCAGATGGCTGGTGTGGATCATTGCATCATCCTCAGGAAGACGTCTTCCATTCCGGGCTTGATCTCCACGCAGCTTTCCAGTTCCGGAAACTCACTCTGCCAATCTGCAATTTTATCACTGCTCAATTCCTGTTCACTAAAGAGGTGGATTTCCGAGCCAAAAAGCTGCAAATTGTCTTTACCCGCCTTGGTTTGCAGGAAAGCATAGAGCTTCTGCAAATCACGCGAGGTGAGGCTGTACAATTTGCCCTTCCAGCCTGAAATTATCTCTGCGGGACTCCCCTGCCCGATCACCCTGCCTTTGTGCAAAAGGACGATTTTGTCGCATTGGCTGGCCTCATCCATATAGGGAGTGGAAACCACAATGCTGATTCCGTCGGCCTTGAGCTGGTGCAGAATCTGCCAGAATTCCACTCTGGACACCGGATCGACCCCAAAGGTGGGCTCATCCAAGATTATGAGCTCCGGAGTGTGAATCAACGCACAGGATAGAGCCAGCTTTTGCTTCATGCCTCCGCTCAGATTCCCTGTCAGGCGCTTGGCAAAAGGCTCCAGCCTGGAAAATTTGTAAAGCTGCTCCCTCCGCTTCAGCATTTCTGCATGATTGACTTTGAATAAACGGGCAAAGAAACGCAGGTTTTGCTGCACCGAAAGATCCTGATACAAAGAAAAACGCTGTGGCATATAGCCGATCCGGGCCCGGATTTCCTTTGCCTGGCTGGCTGCATCATAGCCCAAAACCTCAATGCTGCCTTCCTGATAGGGCAAAAGAGTGCAGATGCTGCGCATCAGAGTGGTCTTTCCTGCTCCATCCGGACCGATGATGCCATAGACCATAGCCGGCTGAACTTCCAGATCCACTTCGGACAAGGCTTCCACAGAGCCGTAGCGCACACTGAGCTCTTTGATTTTGAGCACATTCATGGCAGATACACGTTCACCGGCATTCCATCTTTGAGGATTCCCTGCGCATTCCCGGTTCTCAGGCGTATCGCATATACCATCACAGTCCTGTTATCGGGGGTAAGAACTGTCTTGGGAGTGAATTCCGCTTTATTGCTGATTCGCACGACCTGGGCAGACAGCTCATTTTTATATCCATTAACTCTCAGTTTCACCTGCATTCCGGGTTTCAGAGAGGCCAGGCGCTGCTCGTTCACATAAATATTGGCTTCCATGCTTTTGGTATTCACGATTTCAGCCAGCTGTGCCATTGCCGGAAGCATCTCACCCTCGTCATAAAAGACGGATTCCACTCTGCCGCTAAAGGAAGACACTATCACACAATCATCTATCTGCTTCTGCACGCTTTTGATCTGAGCTTGCAGAGATGCCTGTTTGGCTGTTACCAGAGCGAGGTTTTTCCTGGCAGATTCGTGTTGCAATTCAGCTTTCTTCTGGATGATCTCGCCATCCTCAACTTGCTGCTGGGCAACCATTTCCTGCTCATAGAGCCTTTCAATGCGCCTTTGCCTGCTGCTCTGATATTCCAGATCCGCTGCGGCAAGGGCGATCTGGCTCTGGTACAAGCTTCTTTGAGCCTCCAGCTCCCGCATAGAGGCTTGCAATTGCTCCAGGCTATAGCGGAGCTGCTGATCATCCAGCTTTGCCACTAGGGTTCCGGATTCGATTTCCTGACCCTCAGATACAAATATCTGTTTGATCTGACCTCCGCTAAGCGCTGATATACTATAAACTTCCGCTTCCATCACTGTAGTCCAGACCTGCTGCTCTTTTTTGGACTGACACCCAGCCAAACTGAGTAGCACCAGCATTAGCACCAAAACTTGCTTCATTTTTCACCTCTCTTGCGCTCAAAAATTCCGTATTTGATCAAATTAAAGATCTCTTCTACCCTTTTGGTGTTAAAATCATTACCGCAGAAGGCTTCCTTCCCTATAACCGCTTCCAAAAGTGGACGCGCCAGACTGGGATAAATACTCAGCGATAAGACATTCATGATCAGCTGGGAAGCAGGATAATCCCCAAAACCGGAACGTTCCAGCCGGCTTTGGATCATCTGCAAAATACTCTTTCCGGAGCGCTGTGCCATGATTTCGTGAAACAGAGCGGTGATACTTTTGGCAGAAGAACTTAGCTCCCAAATCATGAAGCGAGCGAAATGCGGCCTGCTCCCGATCTCACTTAGCAGCTTGCCAATCAGCTTTTTGAGCCAGGGTTCAAACTCATCCTCGCTGGCAAAGATCTCAAACAGCCCGGAGATCATAGTCTCAAATTGAGCCCGCAAAATCAGCTCATAGAGCTTCTTTTTGCTGCTGAAATGATAATGCAGCAGGGCTTTGTTGATTTCAGCCCGGTCAGCGATGTTTTGCATCCTGGTTCCCCCATATCCATGCGCCAGAAATTCTTTGGTGGCAGCCTGAATAATCAGATCTTTGATATTCTTTATCGCCATGATATATAATCCTTTAGTATCTCAGTTTTAACTATTTGGTCAATTTATAGCGGCTTCCGGATTCTGTCAATGTTTTTCAGATGTCTGTTATCTTGCCGTTCTCTTGCCAATCCTTCCCCTATTGCAAACCCTCACTTAAAACTTCAAATTGCGCTCACTTGGACAATTGATGCTATCACATTGTTGAAAAATACGATATGGTTAGACACATCTGCTTTGTTGGACTTGGACAGTACCATGATGAGCGACCTCTTTTTATCACCAAAACTTCAAATTCCCCATCGTTTTTGAGGCACTTGGACATTCCCAGGGATTATCAGGAATCTTGCGTCATATATACAATAAAATGATCTTAAAGAAATTAGCATATTTCAAACGCCCTAATCGTCTGGTTCATCATCTTTTGGACTTGGACATTTGAAGTTTTGGTGATGAAATTTGAAGTATTCAGTGAGGGTTTATAGTTTTCAGTGAGGGTTTATAATAGACTAAAAGAGGAAGAATGGCTGATTCTGCTTGACAAAAACCCCTGCTCCCAGAGTTTGGTGCAAATGATTCTCAATAAGGATTACGCATGCAAGAACATGAAAGCAGGTTTAAAACATTCCTCAAAGAGAAGGGATTGAAGCTCACGCAGAGCCGATACTCCGTTCTGGAAGCAGCATTCAGGTTGCACGAACACTTTGACGCCGAAACCCTGTACAGCCACATCAAACAGAGCAATGTGTCGCTGGCTACCGTGTATCGCACCCTACCCCTTCTGTTGGAAGCGGGACTGATCCAACTGGCGGTGCGGAGTGAAGGCAGAGATCGCTTTGAACACATCCTGGGGCATCCCCGCCACGTTCACTGGATTTGCGAGAAATGCAAGAGCGTAGTAGAAACTGATCTTGCCACCCTGCTCCCTGCTCTGCAACGGGAAGCGGGAGACATCAAATTTGATATTGCTAGTATCACCCTAAACATCTCAGGACTCTGCTGGAAGTGCCGCAATTATGAAAATGAATCTCAATAACCCTCCCACCATAGCTCTCGCCGGCAATCCGAATGTCGGCAAAACCACTCTGTTCAATGCTTTAACTGGCGCGCGCCAGACCGTAGGCAATTGGCCCGGAGTTACCGTGGAACACAAGAGCGGGAGCTATCAATATAAGCAAGTAAAGCACGAAGTGATCGATCTTCCGGGAATCTACTCTCTTTCCGGAGGCACTCCCGACGAACTGGTGGCGCGTAACTTTATCTTAAATGAAAAACCTGATCTGATCATCAACATCGTGGATGCCTCCAATCTGGAGCGGAACCTGTATCTTACTGTCCAATTGATGGAACTGGGTGCGCCCATCCTGATGTGCCTTTCCATGGCAGACATCGCGGAACGTAACGGACTCCGGATCGAAATTGAGCACCTTAGCGATCACCTCGGATGCCCTGTCATCCCCCTTGTTTTAAACAAACGCTTTGATCCCAAGCAACTTTTTGAGGAAATCGACAAAGCCCTCACTGACCCCCCCGTACCCACGCAGATCACCTATGATGAGATCGTAGAGAAGCATCTGGAGAACGTATGGCAAAGGATCATCAAGACATGGAAGCGCGAAGATCCCACCACAAAGCAAAGCCGCGAGATATATAAAGAACTTCAGAAATCCCGCTGGCAAGCGTTGAAACTGATCGAAGGAGATATGGAATACACGCTTCAGCTCCCGGAAGAAGACCGGCTGGCGGTGGAGCAGGAGATCAAGGCAATCCAGAAGCATCGGGGACAAATTGCCTCGAACGTAATAGCCGACGATCGATACGGATTCATCCGAGGTTTGGTGAAGGATGTAGTTAAACGCAAGAAACCGGGTTACTGGACATTTTCGGACAGCATAGATAGAGTTTTACTTTCGGGCATCTTTGGCTTGCCGTTCTTCTTTGTGATCATGTACTTTGTGTTCCTTTTCGCCGTGCGCGCCAGCGAACCCTTTATCGGCTGGATCGAGGGCGGGCTTTCCTGGCTCTTTTTGGATCAACTGGGCGCAGCCATGGAATTCCTGAAAGCCCCTTACTGGCTCAAACACCTGTTCAGCGACGCCCTGGGAGGCGGTGTAGTAACCATCGGAACCTTTGTACCCCCGATTTTCTTCATATACATCAGTCTTTCCATTCTTGAAGATAGCGGATACATGGCGCGGGCAGCCTTCATTGCGGATAAGTTCATGCGCAAGATCGGTCTCCCGGGAAAGGCATTTATTCCCTTGCTCGTAGGTTTTGGATGCACAGTCCCGGCGATCATGGCGACCAGGACGCTGGAGAACCCCAGAGACCGGCTGTTTGCCTCGCTACTTACTCCCTTCATGAGTTGCGGCGCAAAGCTCCCCGTTTACACCTTTCTGGCGATGATCTTCTTCCCTCAGAGGGCAGACATCGTGATCTTCGGTCTTTATATCTTCGGGATCATCATGGCGTTGATTACCGGCTTGATCTTGAAGAAAACCGTTTTTACCCAAGAACCCGGGAACTTTGTAATGGAGCTGCCGCCCTACCATGTGCCTACCTTCAATGGCATCTTCCTGCACACTTGGTTTCGATTGAAGGATTTCATCCTGCGGGCAGGCAAGACCATACTCGTGGTAATCATCGTGATCAACGTCCTCAGCGTGGTGATGGTGCCAAATGTCTTCAGTCCCCAGCGCGAAAAGGTTAGCATCCTGCAGGTGGGAGGCCACCTGATCACTCCGGTTCTGCAACCCATGGGCATCCAGGCGGATAACTGGGCGGCATCGGTGGCAATCATTACCGGGTTATTTGCCAAGGAAGCGATCGTGGGAACCATGCAGAGCCTTTATTCAGGCGCTGAACTAAGCATGGAAATGGAAGAGGAGGAAGAAGCAGATACGGATCTCTCCCGGAATCTTTGGGAGAGATTTGGTAGCTGGAAATCCGCCTTGGCGTATCTGTTGTTTGTAGTTTTATATTCACCCTGCATGGCGGCTTTGGCGATGCTCTTCAAAGAACATGGCAGCCGCTGGACCCTCTTCACCTTTATCTATCTGAATATCCTTGCCTGGCTGGTAGCGATGCTATTCTACCAGATATCCGCCTTCAATTCCGCTTCGCCATATTGGATCATGACCGGATTCGTGATCCTGGCTTTGATCTACATAAATCTTAAAAGTATAGGGAAGAAACATGAACGAACAGCGTAGGATGAGAAAATGGGGGCGCAGGTTTTTCCAGAGCCGTAGAGTATGCAAATGCCAGCGGGGAGACTGCCTGCCTCTGAGCGAGATCAACGAAGGAGTATCCGGAACGGTATCCTGCAACAACGATCTTAGAACAATCGAGCGCGGAATATATGTGGGTGCAAAAGTGCTCATCTTCCGCAACGAGCTGGAAGAGCCAAACATCATCATCTCCGTGGGAGATTCCCGCTATGTTCTGGATCGCCGCATCGCCATGAATATCAGAGTACGGGTGGACGAACTTGCTTAAAGCCATGCATAAAATGCGGATAGGGATGCACACAAATCCCACTTCTCGATAGCCACAAGTTTAGCCCACCACCCCAAAAAGCTATGGGGCAGAATCACTTCTGCCCCATTTTCGGATGTTGAATCTTTACTCTCCGGATGCTTTTTGGAATTTGCCTTTATCTTCTTTCAAAAGCGATTGCTCCGGAACCATCACCAGGGTGTATCTGTTTTTATCATAATTCAAATGATTGCGAGCCATCTTTGTGATCTGCTTTTTGGAGATTTTGTCGTATAATGCGGGATACTCCACAAACGCATCCAGCTTGATTCCCCGCATGTCGTTACCCATGATGTTCGATAGCCAATATCTATTGCTGGAGATGTTTTCCTCGAAGCGTTTCTGCAACACAGCCTTGGCAGAATTTACATATTTATCGTCGAACAAGCCCTGTCGGATGCTATCCACCACGGCAAATACTGCCTGGTTCAGTTCCTCCACGCGGGCAGGGTCGCACGCTAGATATATAAAGAAATCCGCAAAGGAGCTATTTGGATTTTCGCTTGTGTTATACCAAGCTTGCACCACATACACTCCACTCATATTCTCGCGGATGTTTTCACGCAGTTTCTCGTTCAAGACCAGGTTCATTGCGCCCAAGGCGGCATAGGTTCCGGGATCGTGTTTCACTTTAGTAGCGGTTACATGAGCGGCATGAGCGCTCTCTCCGCTTCCCTTCTGAAAGCGTACTTCATTGATACCTTTGATCGGGGGTATCTTGAGCTCCACCACTTTGTCCTTGCGTCTTGCCACGGGCAGAGTCGCCAGATATGTGCAGACATACTCTTCCAACTGCTGTTTATCGAAATTCCCCACCACGAAGAAGCGGAAATCCGAGAAATCCGCGAAGCGATCACGGTGCACTGCTTCCATCGCTGCCACGTTCAGGAAATCCAGATCTTCCACCGAGCTCGGTTTCACAATCGGATGGTGTTGAGATACATACGCTGTAAGAGAATCGAAGAACGCCTGCTCCGGGTTGGTCGCCATGTTTTCCATAAAGGGTCTCATGCGTCCCACGAAGCTACTCAGGCTTTTACTTTCGATGCGGGGGTTTACGCTGCGTTGATGGATTAGCTGGAACAGCACTTCCAGATCCCGGGGGGAAGCGCTACCGGAGATCTCTTCAAAATAGGTATTCACAGAGAGTTCCGCGGAAGCGATCTTACCTGCCAGCATGCGGTTGAGGTCGTTACTGTCGAACTCCCCGATACCGCTGCTATACAGATAATCTCCCAGATACTTAGCATTGCGCGCAGATTCTACATCGTAGCGGGTATATCCTCCAATGCTTTTGGCGGAGATCAAGATCTCATCTGCCTTGAAATCCGTCTTTTTACTAAAAACCTTGATTCCGTTTGAGAGAGTCCATTCCTCGATCCCATTTTTGCTGGAACGATTGCGTTTGACGATTTTACCCGGCGCGGGAATCTCTGCCATCAAAGGCTCGGTGATCACTTTATCTTCATAAGCCTCAATTTCGGAATCCTTCACTTCCCGGTAAACGCTTAGTAGTTGTTCCTGAGTAGGATGCACAAGCCCCTCTTTCTCGGTGCCGGTATAGCTGATCGTGAGGTTTTCATCCGCGATCAAATCGTCTATCACCCGGTTCACCGCCTCGGCATTGATCGCCGGCAAGAGCTGGGAGGCAAGCTCCAGATTCTGCTCTTCACTGAGATAGGTGTGACCGTTCATCAGGGTACCAAACAAACTCCAGACCAACCGGTCGGATTCACGGGTGCTTTTCTGTTCCACCCTGCTTTCCAGACGGCGGATCAGGCGGGTCTTCGCCCGTTCCAGCTCACTATCCTGAAACCCATGGCGTCGGATGCGTTCTGCTTCGGTAAGAAGCACCCTCAGGGCTTCCCTATTCTTGCCTTCTCCGGAATTGGCGGTCAATTCTGTGCTCGCCATCCCCTTGAAATAAGAACCAGAGTGTCCGTATGCGTAGCTGAAGGGAGGATCTTCCTGTTGACCAAGTTCTTCCAAACGGCTATTGAGCATGCTGAAAAAGAGCTGTTCATGCAGATTCCGGAAGTAATCTCCCAAAGTATTCAACTCTGCTTTATCGCGGGTCCAGGATGCGGTAATCGTAGAATATGGATATTCCGGATCGGTGGCGATCACCGCCCGTGCTTCCTTATAATCCGGCACGCTGTAAATCTCGCGGGGACGCGGGTTTTCCTTGGCTGGGATATCTCCGAAATACTGTTCTATCAGATCCCTGGCATCTGCCACCGGAAGATCTCCGATCACCACCACACTTTGCAGGTCTGGACGATACCAATCCTCATAAAAACGGATAATCTCGTCTCTACCAAAGGTGGAAAGCACCTCGTAGGTACCGATTGGGCTGCGTTCCGCGTAGCGGCTACCGGCAAATCTCACTTTGGAGATAGCATCCGAGATCCGGCTGGACGCGCCTTGCCCCATGCGCCATTCCTCGATGATGATCCCCCGTTCTTTTTCCAGCTCTTCCGCAGAAAAACTCACCTGATGTGCCATATCCGAGAGGATTAAAAAGCCTTTTTCAAGTTGTTCCCGGTTATCTGTGGGAATCTTGAGCTGATACATGGTGAAATCCATGCTGGTCATGGCGTTCAGACCATTGGCAAACCCCATGCCGATCGATGCCAGATAGTCCACAACCTCGGTTCTGGCGAAGTTTGCACTACCGTTAAACGCCATGTGCTCGGTAAAGTGTGCCAGCCCCAATTGATCATCATCTTCCACGATGCTACCTGCGTCCACATACAAGCGCAATTCCGCGCGATTGGCGGGCTTGGCGTTTTGGATTATATAATAGCGGATCCCGTTTGGCAAAGTGCCGGTTACCAAATCCTCTGCCATGGGCAAAGGGATTTGCGCTATTTGTTCGGGCATCTGGGCAAAAGCCAGATTCAGCGAAAGCGCAAGAATCAACAGCCATACTACCTTCATAATTTTGTTCTCCTTTCTTCTTGGGTTGGGTTTAGTTCTACCAAAAACTGCTCATCTACTGCCAGAAGATTCTCAGTATCCCCAAAAATCAGCGGGGTGTCCTGGGATCCTTCAAGATATATTTTTACTTGATAATAGAAGGGGTCGGATTGCCCCACGGGGCGCACCCTTAGCCATCTTTGCGTTCCCCCGGCGATATCCGAAAACGAAGCGATCCTCACCTCGGATAAATAGTTCACTTTGTTTTGCCAGACTTCGGCATGGACGATGGGCGTATCCAGATTGTTGACAATTTTCACACTTGCCCGATTGGCATGGAGAAATGCATTCAGGGTCTTTCCCGCCTTCAAAATAATCTCCGTGCTATCCTGCTGAGGACGGCTGATGTCGTCGATCAGGCTGTAGGTCTCGCCATAGGCTACCACAGGTACCTTGCGTTTTACCTCGCCGGTCAGGAAGCTCTGTGTATCTGTATCTATATCAAAGACATACTCTTCACCTCCGGGGATGGTGACCAGCTCGGAATTTGCCACCGAGGCATAGGCTGGGTGATTGGTTGTATTTATCACCCGGAATTTTGCTCCGGATTCACATGCGCTGAGTAAGAGCAGGATGATGGGCAATATATAGCCAAGGTGTTTCAGCTTCATTTTCTTTCCCCTTTTGCGAATATTAACTATGTTCTCAAGCTCCGAAAACAAGCGCATATGTCAAGAATAAAATGCCCGAGATCATAGCTAGAGCGCGGCGTGTAGATTTCTAGACACATTATCTACAGGATTATTGCAACGTGACAACGAAATCTGCAAAAAGTGCAGGCAATTCTGCAAACTGTCGCATCCTTATGCACCGTAGGACATCCTTTACAAGACCCTTTTGAGTGGTCTCTGACAGGAATTCTGCAATTTAGATCACCGAAAATTGCAAATTGTGACACGATATCTGCAAACGCCAGATTGGGGAATTGCGATGGGCGATGGAAGAATCAGATAAACGGGGTTGTTGATCGTAAATTGCTGGACTCGCTCAGCATAATCGGTATCCATTTGCATGGCTACTATATCAAGACCAGAATGGGTATTGAGATGATTGGACACTATATCCAGCCTTGGATTATGGGTGAATTGAAGAGATATTCGGGGATGTAGCATCCGTATGCAATGAAGAAGAGAGGATGCTTGTTTGAACATAAATCGTTTTGAAACTATCATAATGGAATTGTGATACTAGGTCATTTAATCTCTTTCTTCTTCATCTGAAGATAGGAATAAACAAATGATCTATTCAGACCATGATTTAGTGCTACAGGAGATACTCCATGGAGTCTAAGTACCGCGATAGTGAGAAGACCTACTGCAACGTATTTACTTAATGACTCGAATGCTGATGTCATTATCTATCTCCTTATGAGATTAGGGTTAGGTTACTCTTGAAGGTTGTGTAATGGTTTCCTAACTTCATATTCCCTGCCCATAGCATAGGCGAAACATGCCAGATTGAAACAGCTGATATACGCACAGCCTTATGATTCATTCACTCTACCAGCGCTTTTAGCAGCGCATCCCTGGCATCCGCGTAAAACTGGATGTCGATCTTGGTAGCCATTTCATCGGAAAGGTCTATGAGTTGCTTGCGGGTAGAAACCGGAAGCAGCAGCTTTGAAGCCCCTTTCTCGATGGCGATCTCAACAATGCTGACGGGATTGTGCACCGTCTCGATAGAGCCGCCTAGGTTGAGTTCGCCCACAATGATAATGCCACCTTTGATGCTTTTCTTGAGCAGGGCGGAGCAAAGGGCTATAAGGGCTGCGACGCCGAGTTTGGCTCCTGATTTGGCGGCGTCAAAGGCTCTAACCTGGACGGAAAACTCATGTTGGCGTGGGTCTTTATCTCCCACCAAATGTTGTGATCTGGCATACAGGTTCTGCTCGGCAAAACTCATGCTTTCTTTAAAAGCCGGGGGTACGGGTTTGTTCAGAATTTTGACTCCGCCTCCAGGACCTTCATTGATCTCTATGCGATACAGTCCAATGTGTTCATCCATGCCTCCGGGGCTGATAGTCCATACTTGTCCCGGCTCCAGGGGATCACCACCAATGCTGTTTTCACTGTGCAGCTCGGGCGTTGAGACAAATTGCTCCACGCCATCGGTACCCATCACATAGCTGAAATGGGTGTTGCGAAACTCCGCCGAGCCGATACGTTTTTGCTGTTCTTTTACCCTTCTTCTGGTTTCCATGGCAAGCCGAACCGCCCACTCCAGGTCCGCGTCCAAGATCTCCATACCGGGATCGGGATATAGCAGTTTGAGCAGAGCGCTCACAGTTTTATTCACCGCGTTGGTGTCACGCCCAGACAAGGCGCCGCCATAGAAAACTCTATTCTGAAGAAAACTCACCCGGCTTTGCACCCGCAGTTGAGACCAACATTCGGAGAGGAAATCACTCACCAGACCAAAGTGATCTGTGAGTAGATCTTTGTTGATCTTGGGTATATCCCACCCAGGCAGGTAGGCATGGATGCGGTCCATGAAGGCTGTGTCATCTCTCATTTCCTGAGGCAGTGGCCCAAAGAGATGCCCGATCCGCTGTTGGTGTTCCACATCGACCTCAAAGTTTCCCACCATCACCAGACTTCCATCGGCTCTGATGCTCTCCTTGCCCCGGCTGAATTCACCGGACTCCATATATCCCTTCATGATGTTTACACCATCTTTTTGGTCGAAGGTGATACCGGAGATCTCATCAAAGCAAACTACATCGTATTGGCAAACCAAACCTCGCTGACCATTGGAATTGTTTACAAACATCTGCGCAACCGTCGCTTTGCCACCTGAGATCAGATGCGAATAGGGCGATATCTGCTGGAAGAGATGGCTTTTACCCGTACCCCGGGGCCCCAGTTCCACTATGTTGTAATTCCTCTCCACAAAAGGAGCTATGCGCAGCAAAATAGCATTTTTCTGCCTTTCACTCAGCTTTTCCGGTTCAAGACCAATAGAACGAAACAGCAGGGATTTCCATTCATCGGTAGTCATTACCCTGCGTGCTTCTGCCAGTTTGGTAAGCACATCCCGGCTGGATAGCTGGATTTCCCTGATGGCTTCAATGCCAAAGGGGCGCCCGTTCTTTTCCTGAGCGATCACGGGATCATATACCAGGGTGATCTCGGCAAAGAAGCCGCCAGTCAGCATTCGCTCATGCCTGCTAACCAACTCTGAGCCTATCCTGGAATCACGCAAGCGCAAACTGGGTAGGGTGGCCAGATAGGAATCAGTTTTGGCATCCAAGCGTACTGTGATCAGATCTATGATCTTCACCGAGCCCTTTTCTTTGGCCCTGGATTTAAACAACTCTTCATCTCCAGCCTTGACTGTTCTATCCAAAAGCTGCCTCTGAACTATCTCTATGCCCTCATTGATCTCGTCGGGATCGATGCTGGCGCAGTATCTTCCCAAAAGGAATTCCACCACATAAGTGGGAACCGGAAACTGGCGACTAAAAGTGCGCACCAGATCCTTACGAACCAAATATCCTTCTAAAATGGATGCTGCCTTTTTGTCGATGTCATCCAGCTGAATCATCTTTTCCTCCGCCAATGGTAGTTTGTATTTGCGTTACTATGTTATCATCCTGATCGAGGATTACTATGTAGGCAGGGTTGCCTTGCAGATTCTCGTTCTCCACCACAACCGAAGCAGTGTGGTCACTTTTAACAGACTTTACACTCAGTACCACGCTGCTCGTAAGATCATCCGGTGACGTCCTAATATCAAGGACTAGATCATTGCCTTGTCCCTCGATGGCAATGCTGCAGCGCATGTTCGTCCATTTGATGTCAGTTATCCTGACCGAAGCCTTGCTTAGTTCATTCTTACCCAGGGTGACCCTGATGTCCAGCAGCAGGCATTCCTGTAAGCTCAAGCCCCCGTGAGTGTACTCGACTCCGGCGCTATAACAGGACACTCCATCGGCAATTGCGATTTGCTGAAGGGGATCCCAGTACCAGGGGAAGAGACTATCCTGCGTTTGCGTTCCTTCTTTGAGAGTGGCAAAACGGTGCCATTTACTCTCGGACAGGCAAGCCGGAAGATCGGTTTTGGGTAAACCTATGGGCGATAGAAGCCACCCGTGATCAGTAACTATGAGAACGCTTTGCCACCCTGCCTTAAAGATATCCTTGATTCTTGCAGCGATCTCAGCCAAAGTGCTTTCGATGTGTTTGGCCAAACCACAGCCCTGAGAATGTCCCAACTCATCCAGATTGCCATACTCCAACCAGAGTTTGGAATGGGTTTTTCCATTATTGCGCTCAGCATGAGGAATGATGTCCTTGCTGGTCAATACCCGCCAACTTTGCTTTTCCAGTACCTTTTTAAACTCGTAGGAACTCATGGCTTCATAGTTAATCGCATCCCTGCTTTGCTTATCGGTTCTGGGGCTCAATAGCGTTTCGATCAGGATGGGTTTACAGGTAGCTGTTATTGTCGGCAATCCTGACCAGCGGACACTTTCCTCAATTTGCCAACCATCCGCGCTCAGCAGTTCAGACAGCCGCTTACCGCAGTCGAAACGCAGGCCATCTACAAACAAAACCGCTTCTACTGATTCAAGATAGTCCGCTTTAATGGCAATGCCAGCTCGAGCATAAACTCCCTTCTTTTGCAAATAACGGGCGGAAGCATCCATCCAGGGAAGGTAGAGCTTCTCCAGAATGCCCCAAAACATCCTCAAATCTTCGCCAGAATCGATTATACCCAGAAGTTGGAGCACAGACCCATCCGTCTGCCACGAGTGCTCAGAATAGCGTTTTTCGAGCTCCGATAGGTCACCAGTTTCAAGGCTATCGTCTGTCAGCTTGGCAAGTTGAGCCAGATATTGAAGTAATTCAGCATACTTAGCCTCACCAAGTTCTGCCCAGATGAGCCCTCTTCGTCTGGAGTGGTCAGTTTCCAAATCTGCGATCTTCACCCTGGCATCTTTGGTATTGGCGTTGTGCAGTGATTCCAGGGCTTTCTTGAGAATCCGCTCCATTTCATCGTTCCACTGGGGGTAGCGGTCGAAGGCATGGTCTTCATTCTGCAGATACATCCAGTCATCGGGAACCTGGAGTTTTCTGATCAGGTCAGGGATTCTGCTGAATTTTCTCGGGGCATCACAGTAGCGGTCCCATACTAGCTGCCAGTTCTTATGCTTGGCGTCTGATCCACCAGTCTCCACCAGGGACTTGACCGCGCTCAACAACCCATCTTTCACTGGATCGATGCCAAAATGTGATTTGCAGTTGGCGCAAAAGGCCTGCCACTGCTCCAGGCTTAGATTCGCTTTGAACTCATCTCCCCGGTCCAGCCAGTTCAGCATGTCCCTGGTAGTATCGCCTCCGGTTAGCAGGGAGTTAAAATGATCTTTTTCCAGGCGTTTGCCCTTCAGGTCTTCAATATTCTCCTGCAAAAGGGGAAGCAGAGCGTTCTGCAGGGCTTGTTTGGTACCAGTATCCTGAGCAACATCCAGTCCTAAGCCACCTTTATCGGAGACCAGATAAGAGAGGATCGTCCAATCCTTGCCGTTGTACTGGCTCCAGATCGCTGATCTGAATTGAAGTTCTGCCAGCGGCTTGATCGCTTCCGGACAATTCTCCACAGCTTTAAGCTCCTGTATGCCAACACCTGGAAGATATAGCACAAATATACTATCCATTGATAAGACTAGGTCCTTGACTTTACTAATAATTGCGCATCGCAGCCATATGGCAGGACCAGTCCTGTTATCAGGATCGTATTGACCCAGACAAAGCAATCCGGGTATCTCTTTCCTCAAAGCCGGGATCGCCTTTTCCCATTGGCGCTCCTTATCCGGCCAGAGGACTACTCTTGAGTTTAATCCCAAGATCGATTCCTTAATGATATCTATTACTCTGCTCAACTTAGACTCCTCATCGAATCACCCACTTTCCACCTTTTTTACCACCGCTTCTGGATATAACTCCGCTTGCTTTTAACTCCTGAAGATATCGCTTTACAGTAGCCGGGCTTTTATTTATTGAGATCGCCAGTTCTGCATAGGTGATGGATGGATTTTCCGTTATTAGGGTCAATATACTGGTTTTAAGGTCATTTATCGGGTCAAAATGTGCTTTTCTAGGGTCAATTTCTTGAGTTTTAGGGTCATAATTAGGTTCATCGGGTTCATTTTTCGGTCCATTATTGTATAAGATCGTCTTGAGAAAGTCCTCAGTGGCTTCGAATTCCGGCTCGGTACCGTTAAACTCACGCATGATCGGTATGACCTTGGTTCTGATCCCCATGCCCCGGGCGTCCACATATTGGTAATCTCTCAGAACCTCCATGATGATGGTGTTGCGGGGAGTTCGTCTACCGCCGACCATTTTTTCCACTGTCATGGAGTTGGGCAAAGCGCCTGGACTTATCACCTCCAGTCTGTCTTTGTAACGGCAAATCTCGATGTCGGTATTGCGGGTCCAATCCCTGTGCGCTAAAGCGTTCAGGATCAGCTCACGGATGGCATTCCAGGGGTAGTATCGTTTCAATGGTCTGCGGAAACCCTTGTCTATGGTTCCGGACTCCTCAGTTATGAAGGGATACAAAGCTGACGCTGCTTTCTCAACCAGACCGTCATCGACAATTCCTGATACTCTTTGATCGGTAACTTCTACTCTGGCAACCATAGGAGCGTCTAGGACGACGTCCAGGAGAGCTTTGTATTCTTTATCGTCTGAGTCGAAAACCATGATCCTCAGCCCTGCCTGCTTAAGGTATCTGCGGGGATTGATCCCAAACAGCAGCAATCCGGCAATTGTGCAAACCTTTTCCATCTCTGCGTTTTCAGATAGGAAACCCATGTCAACCAGACGAGTTTCCCACTCCTTGTCATCTCGAGGTAGGGAAGGCTCTACCAAGATATCCCTGAAGTAGTTTTCAAGCCTGGCTTTATCAAGAGTTTTGAAGGAGGTCCTGGGCACTGGCAGGGTTTCCACATGTATCATTCCACCTGATGCCGAGATCCTGATGATCTGCTCTCTATTTGCCAGTCTGCTGGTGGAGCCTGCCCTGATATAAAACTCTTCCCTGTCGTTATGCCTCACTACATATGGTTTGGAAACTCCCAGGGGTACAGTTATCACAGCAACGCGGAGATTAGCTTCAAGCTTAACTTCTTCATATAGCGGTATTACTGCCGGATGAACGTAACGAGCGCAGACCGTGTCCATGATCCAGTGCTCCAAATTGGATCGTTGGATACCAGAGGGGGTTCCATCATCCTCAACCCCCAAGAGGAGCTTGCCACCATAGCTATTGCAAAAGGCTACGATCTCCTTGGCAAGCTGTTCCGGCCGGACGTCGTCCCGCTTGAACTCAACCAGTGAATTTTCACCGTTGGCTATAATTTCCAGAAGTTCATTCTTTAGCATTACTCGCCTCGCGCTTCTCTTTCAAGCTCAGATGCCGGTCGTTGATCCTATCCCCTTTGTCCAGATGATACCACGGCGCGGAGGGGACGTCTTTGCCGCGGTCTTTATCCCAGTTGATGTTGAGAGTGGGCTTTTTGTAATAGCGCAGCACCTCAGCTTTCACGAAGGGGCGGATATTCATGCGCACACCGTCATTGAGGTCTGGGTTCCAGCCTATAGCTTGTTTTACAAGGGGTTTCCAGCGCACGAAGATGTCATAGGGGGCATCTCCTTCCAGGATCAGGATCAGCTTCTTTTGTAGTGTTTCGGCTGCTGCGAGCTTTTCGGAAGCTCCATCGATACCTGCATCCAGATCATGCTTTTGGCGGGTGATCCAATCTCCCAGATAGCTGTAGATCAGGCTTTGCAGCTTGCGGTTGTCCAAGCTGTGATAGTTCACCAAAGCGGAAAAGCCATCCCGCAAGCCATCCCAGATCTGCCAGATGAAGGGACGGTGATTAAAAAGCTTGCAATGCTGGGCAAAGAACTTGTCCCTTAGCCAACTTTCCAGGCTTTTGCCCGCGTGGTCACAAGCCGCCAGCAGTTCATTCAAGATAGCGGGAGACCACTCATCTCCATAAGCGGCAGCCAGAAGCTTGATGATCCTATCCGAGGCAGATTCTTCACCCCGAACCGGACAGATACAAACGATGCCATCATCAGCGGCAAAGGGATAGAGCTCTCTGCTCCGCTCAAGCCAATAACGGGACTCTTCAGATAGCTCCATAGTAGAAGCATCATCTTGATGCTTAACTTCTAAGCTGCTGGAAGCAGCTTCTACTTCAGCAGGCCACTGATAACCCAAAAGTCTGGCTATGGCAACCTGCAACACGGTGCTGTCTTTTCTTAAGCTACCATGCTCCAGCTTCTTGTTCTCTTCGCTCCAGATTACGCTGCCGCAGGGATGCCCATGAAAAATCCATTGGGTGGGATCATCTGAGTATGGCTCCGGCAGTCCATTGGGGTACTTTTCTTCTGCTACTTTCTGCCAGTGTTCGGGGTCGAAGGGGACTTTGACGAAAGTATCATCCCCAATATTCATTTTTTGGTTTAGCACCCTGACTTCTCTATGATAATCAGGATTGGTCATTAATGTCCATAGAACTGATAATGGCAACTTATTCTTGTTAGTGATAGTAACAACGTTTGAATCAAACGCTGAACCAAGATACAGAGATGAGTTAAGGTTATTCATGCACTGTATAGTTACTCCAGTTCTTCGCCATGCAGGTTGGCCCCTTAACCATGCACCGGTACTTCCTCCTAAACGTTCTGATATGTATAGATTAAGGCTTCCCGAGTCGTTTTCCCATAATAGTAAACTGCTTAATCCACCATAATGTTGTGTCTTCTGTACGGTACTCTGTAGAGTAATCCAAGCTGAGCTTAATTGAGAGATTTCCCAGTATTTAATTCTGAATCTACTGTCATCGCCTGTACAAATTCCCTTATTGTAATCTGCATTAACTTCAAGCATTTCAAGCTGTTTTGTTACGGAAAGCATAACCCTCGCATCCGGATTCTTCAATTGCCTTGCCTGTGATACCAGTTTAAGATCAGCATCAATCAGATTCTCTCCCTTTTCTTGGGCAGTGCGGAACTCGGAAACATCCAGTCCGCAGAGTTGGTTGGTGCAACTGTCTTCAGCGTAGATATCCTGATCCTCTTTACTTTGCCCACGGCTGACAAGCAGTAGTATTGCTTTCACTACCTCACCACTTATGGTTTCAAATGCTCCGGGACCCAATCTGGCGACGAGATGCCATGAATTGTTTAGCAGTAATTTCTCACGGAATTTCTTGTAGGAAGAGAGGAATAGCCAATTTTGGGGTAAAACGATGCTGGCAGTTCCACCTGCGTGGCAGAGCTGTAGGCAGCGATCAAGGAACACTGTAGCCAGATCGTTTTTGGCAGCAGAGTAGAATTTTTCGCAGTGTTTTTGTAACGCAGGGTTTTGTTTTCCACGCGCCAAATATGGCACATTAGTGATCACCAGATCGTATTCGTTCATCAGAATCAGGGTGGCATCCAGCAAGCCTTTAGCGGCGAGTCCTGCCTCCACTTCTTCCTCAGGGCGAACTTTGGCTAGTAATTTGTCGAAGGCATACTCCGGATAGTGAGTTCTAACGTACTCCCCGAATTTGTCTGCTTTGGGATTTAGCAGGGAACCCAAAACAGGGGCTTCCTGATAAAATTCGTGCAGCCAGGTAAGAGCCTGGCGCAGGGCGGCATTCCCATTGGCAAGGGCAGTCCATTCTTCTTTAGCGGCACCAACAGATAAGCCACAGCAGGCAATATTCATCTTTGGAAGAGCGCGATATCCTTCGGCGCCGGGGTAAGTCCAGGCCGCTAAGGCTAGAGCAAAAACGGCTATTTCCACACACCTCTTGTCTAGTTCCATTCCATAGAGATTCCGTTGCAATACCCAGTCGATTGCTGGGAGAGGCAACCACATCTCTACCGTAACTAACATAGGAACAAGCATGCGAAGCGTTGCAACCAGAAAGTGTCCGGAACCGCAACAGGGATCAAGGATCTTTAGGTCTTTGATGTCCTGTGCCCAGTTAGTGTAAGTTCCCGCAGCGGGACGCCATTTGCCATCTTCCTGCACAAACCTAAGGTAACTCAATGGAACACCGGCAATGGCAGATTTCTCTCGCAGTTCATCTTCGGATTTGGCGTTCTTAAGATCATCTTCGCTGAGGCGTTTGCTTGCCCACCATGCACCCAGGGAGTTATCCAGCAAGAACTGCACCATATAAGGCTCAGTAAAAAGCTGTGTTACTGCCGGAAGCTCTCTGGCTCCTATTTTCACTTCGGATTTGTTTACATCGTCTTTCTTCTTGGCTTGCCAGAACTGATATACCCAACCCAAGGCATCGGAAGCGGTAAAGGTTTCAGGTGGAAGCTCGCTTAGAAGCTTCTCCAAACCATGCTGATGTTCCGGGGGAAGATTTAGCTGAAAGACCGGAGAATCGGTTCTAAAGATCTGGGGCAGCATCCTGGATGCGTATCTGGCTGCCAGTTCCCAGGCGCTTGTTGCACCTTTTTCAGGAGCCAGGGCTTCACAATCATCCAAACTCAGTGACACAGGGTTATTGGGATCATCATCCATTAGCAGATTATTCTCTGCCAAAAACCTGGCAAAGAGCATGCGATGCCAGTGTTCATAGGCAATTTCCTCTGTGAGGATGTCTAGAGCTTGGGTTTTAGTTTGCTCATTTCTGATATCCCCAAGCTGTCTGCCATGGATACGCAGTTTGCGCCGCAAAGCTTTTTCTGGCTCACTAAGGAAGCTGGGGGAATTAGCATCTCCCACACCTAGTTGTTCAAGAGCTGCTTTAGCTCCTGTTTCGGCTATATCCCGGGCTTCTTTTATCGCCCTTTCCAGTTTGTTACGAAGAGATTTATCGAGGGGGAGCATTCCTAAATCCTTGGAGCACGATCGAATGCTGATAAGTGATTATCTAGCGACCATATATATACTCTCATAGCTTTGTGCAGATCACATTGCCTTTCCCAGTCTTTGATTATTGACAAGTCTCCAATTCCTGTCCCTCTCATTGCCGAATCAGGATACTCACAAAGCCATTTTTTTAATTTTTCTGATGAAAGAAAATCAATGGGAGTAAAAGGAGAATTGCCATCTAATGCATCTTTGATCTGAGCAACAAACAACTCAGCCGCGCTCCTGCGCCGAGTTCCGTCACCATTTTGAGCAATGTGGTTACCTGTTTCAATAATTGTAGCCATCGGTAAGAACAAGAATTCCCCTGAGGATAGTTTCGTTTTCAGTTCTCCAATGGTGCGTCTGTGATAAGATGATTTATTGGGGACATTAAGGATTTCGAGGAAAATAGTTGTATCAATTATGCAAATAGCTTTCATAATGAGTCCTTAATCCTGTTGAAATTTATCCAGCCAGTGGAGAGCTTGCTTCTTCCTGTCATCCATGGAGCTGTTATCTTTCATATACTTCTCAATCGCTTGAATTGTCATTAGGTGTCCCAATGATCCTTGACTTATCAATTCAGGGTAACGTTCCAAATCAGATAACCTCGTCATCCTGCTATTGCCATTTTTGAGTGAACGATAACAACAAACCACATCTCCTATGGCTTCATCAGGTATAGCATCAAGTAGAGCAGGATTATGCGATGACATAAGCACCTGCAAAGATCGTTTTTGTGCAATTGTTTGGATGCTGTTAACTAGCTGTTTTGCCCTACTTGGATGAACACCATTATCCACTTCTTCAATTATAACCAGTGAACCAGGTGTGGCTCTCATTAGTGTTCCACCAATTGCTAGGACTCTTAGTGTGCCATCTGACAGCGTGGTTGCATCGAAAGATTTCATTTTCCCACCAAATGTTTCGGTAAGCTTTACCATTACATCTTGCCTTTCGGTAACAATAAACTCGATATTACTTATGTCCTGTTCTGGCAAAGACCTTATCAGATTAAGTAATATCGCTTTGTCTCCAGGATTAGTACATATTTGGTAGAGAATGCTGGATAGGTTCGAACCATCTTCATTGATAACATCATCCTTGCTAAACGAATAGCTTCTCATCGTAGAAGGTCTGGGATCTAAGAATACTATTTTATCAAGAAGTTCTTTAAACAATTGGGTTGCAATTGGTATGAAATTTTTGGATTTTTCATCAACAGACCTAAACCTTGTGGAATCAAGTAATTGGTAAAATATAGCCTGGCGATTTGAACATTTTACTATTGGCTTATTGGGGCCTTTTTTAAAGTTGTTGTATGCCACATCAATATCATCGGTATGAGAGCTTGTTTTGGGATGGGTATTGTATAATTTAATGTCTGGAGACAGTGAATACAATTCCTCTTCTTTTACGACTAAAAGACCACCTTGAATACCCAATTTTATCTCAAGCTCATACTGCTCGTTTTTCTTAGATTGGACTTTGCAAGCAAGCGTGATATGATCGTTCTTTACACGAAACAAATCTTGTGCTTGTCCTCTCAGTTCGTTGTTGGAACTACCCGTTTTTCTCGTTATATCATCTAACCTCTGTCCATTAGCCAGAATTGATAAAAGACGAAGAGATTCAATAGCGTTACTCTTCCCTGAAGCGTTGGGTCCAATTAGCATAGTAAATTGGGCGAGTTTAAGGGTGGCTTCTTGGAAGCTCTTAAAATTACTTATCCGTATTGACTTAATCATAAATACTCCTTATCAGCTTGTAATCACTGGACCCTTGATTAGGGCATCAGATATTAATAATCTTAGTTCTTTCAGCCATTGATCTATGTCCTCCGCAGTTCTTAGAGTACGTGAAGGCAGTTTGATTACTTGGCTTTCTGGTTCCAGAAGTTTGGCTGCATCTTCCAGGGCTTTATTAAATCTGCCAGGTAAGGCTGCAATCCTATCCTTGATGGAGCTTAGTGAATTCTTTGATAGAGTTTTAAGAATAGCGTTTGTATCGGATAGGTCAAAGATAAGCACTGAACTAGCATCAAGCTGATTTGCTTTGAGGATAGCTTCCTGCTGTTCCGGTTCCAAGCTTTGCCAGTTGCCGCTTGATAAAAGGCTGGCTTTCCCTTGTTTCAAAGTTAAATCGTATTCTTGCTTCAAACGATTTAACTCTTCCCGGAAGTTTTGGCTAAGCGCAGATAAGATGGGTATCACAGGGTCGGGATCTGCGAGTAGCAGCCTCTGGTCTTTGATATGCTGAATCTGGCTTTGGATGATCTCAAGATCAGGCAAGCCCTCAGACAGAGCCAGCAGTTGCTCGATTAGCCTCCAATGAGGATGCCGCTTAGCAATTTGATCCGCAGTTGTCTTGGCGGTGTCTATCAAAGCGCTTAGCTCTTCACAGGCATTGTAGATAGCCATCAGTCTTTCATTGCCGCTGCAGAGCCTGATTTCTTCAATTTTATCAGAGTTTGGTCTGTTTGGAAGCGGAGCATCGCCCCCGGCTTGGTCCATTATGGAGCTGAGTTTAAGGATAAAGTCGCCAGAAGAGTTATATTCATCTCCTGATGGGCAGGATAACCCAAGCTTTTGATACAACCTGCGGATGCTGATGCGCTGGGCATTGCTGATCACTACGGTCTCACTTTTTAAGGTAATCTTGCCAATGGCTTTACGTTCCAATTTGGCAATTTCAATGATCTGGTTCCGCTCATCCAGGGCTTTTATGATGCCTGCCACGATCAGAACTGCTATTGCACCATCGATGGCATCTCTCGGCCAGCCATAGGGAGATTTGTCAAAATGCTTGCGGATATCGTCACCCTTCTTACCATTGCCGATATAGCTTAAAATAGCTTTGCAAATGGGATTGTTTGCCGGCTCACCGCTATAATCAATGGAGCTTAGGGCATCCGGTGCTCCATGCATGGCTTTTTCATAAACCTTGCTCCATCTGCTATCGTCGGCTTCGCTGAATTTTGGATACAGCCGCAATAGGGAGCTACTAAGAGAGCTTTCCAGGCTTGCCTTTAGATTTGCCTCACTGATCTCGTTGCCTCCGGCTTGGATCACTTTCGCTTCCGAAAATAACTCCTGGAAGAGCTCATCGAGCTTAAGCTGTGCTGTGTTTTTTATAGTTTCTATGGCTGATCGGGCTTCAATACCCTCAGGAGTATTGGGGTTCCCCTTTACCCGCAAGGTGTTTTCTGCTGCTTTCAGTTCTATCAGGCTTGCTCTGATGGCATCAGAGTTCTTTTTTGGCAGATAAACAGTGATTAGGGGAGAGTCATTGCCCAGTTGTTTCGCATCTACTCTGGCAGAGTTTTCCTCTACGCTCCAGCCATTTCTTAACCAGATGTAGAGCTTTTCTTTGTGATCTATTGGACTGCTGCCAGCGTAACTTAGCAAGGTTTCGCGGGGTACTTTTGATTTTCCATGCAAAACGCTTAAACCCTTGGTTGCGAAAGCATAGTGCTGCTTAATCCGCTCTTCCCGTTCTGAATCAATCAATTGAGATGAACTGGATAGAGCTAGCTTCTGAGTTTGAAACTCGCCATCCCAGGCGACGCTTTCCTCGGTTTGAATACGGTATTCGTCTTTGACCTTCATCAATAAGGAGCATGAATCCAGCAATTTGGGCAGTTTGCTGCGCAAGGCACTGCTATCTGTGGTGATATCTTCCAGCATCAGGTCTGCCAGCGTGGTGGTTACGGCTCGGATGCCAAGATCAGGGTTATGCGCATTGATCTTATTGATAAGGAATATCAAACCACATGCCTTGGCAAGCAGTCGCTCATCCTCATTTTCACTGGCTATCCAGAGCATGGTTTGATCATATACCTTACTTGGCAGGAGGCGGGCTTGCAGGAGTTTGATAGCCGAATCGAAATACAGATAATCAGCGGGTATTACATTTCCTATGGGCATATCCACATTTGTTTTGATAGCTTTATGGATGGTGCTTAGCTGGTTGCGGAGCTGGCTGTCTGTACCTGTCATGTCCAATACTCTAAGCGCTTCTTCCCAAAATCTGCGCCTCACTGGCAAGATTGGATAATCTTGGGAAAAGAACAAATCGTCTTCTTTTTTATGTGCTACTGCGGTTCCGCTCAGGTGTCGGGAAAGCTCTCCGATATTGGATTTATAGACATTGTCCAAGGCTGGCAAGGCAGCAGGATTCTTGGCAAGAAATACCTTGCGGATCACAGTATCCACATCGTTATCAGAAAGCTGGATAGGGATGGTAAAGCGCCCCTCCAGTTTCTTCAGATTTGCAGTGCCAGAAATGGCTGTCTGTCCTGTGGCTACGATGATCAGCTTTCCACCGATGTTTTTTGTGCAGGCTTCGATGGTCTCTTGCACATCCAGCGAACGCTCACTGCTGTCGCCGATGTATTGCTGCATTTCATCAAGGATGATGGCTGTGAGGGGGATCTTGCTGTCTATTGACAAAGCGCTGCGTAGGGCTTTGAGCATTTCATCTATCGATATGTCATCAGTGCTGGGATATAGATTAAGCAGGGTATCCATGCATACTTCATGAGACAGAAAGACATTAGGCTTTACCTTCATCAAAGCATCGTGTAAGCATTCGGCGATGTAGAAGTTATCCAGTTCAAAATCCCAGTTTGCACCAGTAGAAACAACATAATCCCTGGTTTGCTCAAAAATATGCTCTTGTTTTAACCACATAATAAACTTGGCTTTTTGGTACTGCTCCGGTAACCCCAGGGACTTGAATACAATGCCCAATAGTGCTAGCCGCACATTGCTGCTACCAGATCCGAGTGTTCCCGATGCTGCATGTAAACCGCCATGACGTTTTGCCTGTATACTTAGCTCTTTTAGAAGGTCTCTGGTGCTTTGGGGTAGATTTGCGATGCCTCTGGCTGTAGCGCCATCGGGAAAAACTGTATCCAACCATAGGGCCCGGAGCATTTTGGCCAGGTGCGACTTGCCAGAGCCATAAAAGCCGCTGATCCATACAGACGGCTGCTGGGCCTGGTTTATGTTCTGCAGATAGATGTCCAGGATATGATTCAAGCCCTTTTCGTATTGGCCGTCGCAAACGAAGGTTTCCAGTTCGTAGCGCAAGACCTTTAGCGCCTGATCAGTCCTTTCATCATTTACATTAGCTACGCCATCGTTGGCGAGCTTGATGGTACTGGGGTCTCTTAGATAGATTTCTCTGTTTAACATTAGTTTTCGCCCTTTATAATTCCTTATCTGAGGTGATCGGAACCGCCAGATAGCCCCAACCGTCATAGCCATCCAAAAGACGGTAGGTATTGTTCTCATGGGTCCCGGGAAAGAAAACAACAAGCCTGCCTGGTACCAGTGGGGCAACTTTCTCGACCAGTTCTTTCACTTTTATGAAGCCAAACAATGAACCTACACCATATAGTGCCAGCACGGTATTTCCGTCAGCATGGCTGGCTTCAATGCATTGTGAGATGGTGTTAACCAAGTATGATTTATAATCAGGAAGGACCGTGTTGAGCAGGGATGGATTCTTGAAGTATTTTTCAGCATATTTATGACCTGCGAGCCATTCTGCAAAGCTGTCAGTGAGGTCATATTGTGCCCATTTCTTTGAGCTTTGGAGAGTAGCCAATTCAAACTCGCCCAGCTTGGCTCTGAGATTTAATTCATCGTGGGGATCGTATATGCAAAACCAGACTCTTTGCATGGCAGCGGCGTCCGTTTGCCAGGGCGTACGGACATGTTTACTGTAATTCTGTAGCAGCAAGTCAATCCTGGACAAGCTTTACCTCCGCTTCATTCAGAATTGGATCGAAAGATACATCCACCACGTCCCCGATACGCTTCATCCGTATCCATCCCTTGCGGGAGGCCAGCTCTGCCAGGTTGAACATCTCATCTTTGGGACAATCCAGAAGTAGGGCGTATGCACTTTCAAATAAGCGAATGCCTCTCTCCCCAGTCATGTAGGCAAGCAGTAACGCAAAGGTTATAGCAGAGGGACCAGTACTAACCTTGATCCTCGTTTTGGTGATCCTACCTTGAGTAAATCCTGCTTGAGCCCAGGAGGCGTTCAGGTTTTGGCTGGTGGATCTGAGGGTGATGGCGCTAAACCTACCCGGGAACCGCAATTGGATCTGGTATTCAAGTTCAGAACGCAAGACCTGTGATCCTGCCGGATGCGAGATCATCCAAGGGCTGAGCTCCCGAAGCATTTTGTCTCGCGTGGAGGCGCATAAAAACGCCAGTTGTGGAAAGGACCCCGTATCTTTTTTCCCAAGGATTTTCAGAAGCCTGAAAAGGGGGATCTTGTCATTCAGCCCATATAAAACCCGGAGATGATCCAGGGTTCGCATTCTGTTACTGGCAGAACGTTTCTGAAGGCAGTTATCTGTGATCACGGCATCCCTGTAACGTTCAAAAGATGCGATTGTTTCAGGCACCGCGGCAAGGAGAGATTCCAGTTCTGGTACCATTATCGTTCTGGCGGTATGTGCTCCCGCGGCATCTAGCCGAAAGCCGAGGTCTTCAAGATCTGTGCTGTTTCTTGATCTCACCCCTAGCTCCGTTTGCTCCGCCTTGCCGCATCCATACATCAACTTCGTCTGTTTTAAACTTCCAAAGTTTTCCCAGTCTGTGGGCTGGCATGCCTTTTTCTTTTACCCATTTATACACAGAGTCCCTGGTAATACCCAAATATTCACTTATCTCGGTAACGGAAAGCCATCTGTCATCCACAGTCAACTCCTTGAACTATTTGTCATTTATGCCATAAGCCGTACTCTGTGTCCGTGGAAATAACATGTACCAGCCTCTGACAAACACTGCAAATCACATTAATAAAAGGGATCAAATTATGTCAAAGCATTTCTTGAAATCTACTTCGGTTAGCTGCACCAATTTATTAAACGATTTCAAAGCATAGTTTTGAAATGGCCGAATTAATCATGCTCCGAGGATTTTATGCAAACCAATCCGGTTAAGCGATGCAATGAACAATTTCAGCAAAACACTATTTCTCAGTTAGCCAGATCTCATATTATTCTCATGGCTGGAGATCATCTCGCATGGTAGTGTCTCAAAGGTTGGTGTAAATTGGAGTCAGCCAGATGAAGAAAAAGGTTGAGCCGGATCCCACTCTTTGTTTTGATGGTTTTAAGCAAAAAACTAAAGAACAAGGAGAAGATCATGACTCAACCGAAGAGAAAGAAAGATGAAAGAGCGGAATTGGTCAAGTTATTTCGCACAGTTTCACCGGGAGACTTTGTAAAAGTGCTAGAAAACGGCATTCAGAGTATCATTGATGCTGAGCTCACCGCCAGATTGGGAGCAGAGCCTTATCAGCGAGTGGAAAGTAGGACTAACTACCGCAATGGCTACCGTGAGCGTAAAGAGCCTCTCAGCACAGGATTGGGGCCTATAAGCGTGAGTATTCCGAAGCTCCGTAGCGGCAACTTCTACCCTTCGATTTTGGAACAATACCAGCGGGTGGACAGAGCCTTGATCAGCATCATCAGTGAAGCTTACTTTGCCGGAGTTTCTACTCGAAAGATGAACAAGTTGTTTGTGGACTTGGGTTTGGAAAACATAGATCGCAGCTTTGTCAGCCGCTGCGCTGCTCAGATCGAT
>JAHDQK010000050.1 GCA_018433885.1 Candidatus Cloacimonadota bacterium | reverse complement strand
TTGGAACAGACCCAAAAAGGGCTTCAAAAGAGGGGTTTTATGAGGCATAATTGAGAAAATAGACCAAAAAGGTCACTTCGAGACAGAAAATGGCGGGCGGCAACAGAACAAATTCATCTCAATACAAGCATCGAAGGTTTATGCAATGGTCTTGTAAAATATCTTGACGTATGTAGGGAAATGAATAAACTGTGTTCAGACTTAAAGGGAGAGTTGTATGCTCATTTTTTCGGTAATGTACACATATCATCGGGGAGCATATCTGAAGAAGCACGCATGAGAAAACACATGGTGGTTACAGAAGCATCGTCGGAGTTAATTCCCGATGGCGAGCAGCAATTTCGGATGATTTGCCATCCGGGAACTTGCATTCGGGTGAACGATGCAAAGTTTCGCTTCCGAAAAACGATCTTGTTCGGATGTCTGGGGGGCGTTGATGCATAATAAACCTGCCCTCAAAGCAAGGGTGGAATCCTTTCTGCGGGAAACATCCCCAATATTCAAGGAGTTTGAACTATGAAACGAATTCTGATTTTGTTTTTAGTTGTGTTATCATTACCACTTTTTGCCCAAAAAAAGACCGCGGAAGAGATCCTCCGTTTGGTGGATAAAAACAGGATTACCAATACAATCAAGATAAGATCCCGCATGATAGTACACTCCCGCCGCGCTTCCCGCACTTTGGAAGCTGTCAGCTACGCGGAGGGCAATGACAAGTTCTATTGCGAGTATCTATCTCCAGCCCAACAGAAAGGCACCAAAATGCTTAAACTGGGTGAGGATCTCTGGATCTTTGATCCCGCTACAGACCGCTGCATTCAGATATCCGGGAGCATGCTGAAACAATCCCTGGTGGGCAGCGATCTTTCCTACGAAGATATGATGGAAGTGGCCCCTTTACATGAAAATCATACGGCGGAAATCCAGAAAGAGATCAAGCACGAAGGCAGACAATGTTGGGTGCTGAATCTGATCGCCAAAAATCCGGACGAAAGCTACAATAAACGCATGATTTATGTAGATAAAGAACGCAATGTGAACCTTTATGAAGAGTGGTATGGCAAAAACGGGAAGCTGCTTAAAACCGTGGAAGCTTCCTCCGTTAAAAACGTTGATGGACGCTGGGTTCCCACTAAATACGTGTTTAAAGACAAGCTTAAACAAGGTAAAGGAACGGAGTATTATCTGGAAGAAATACAGATAAATCCCAATCTGCCGGCGTATATCTTTAACAAAGCGATGCTCCACAAATGATCTTGATCGTGGGGGGAGGTCCAGCGGGGCTAGCGGCTGCCATCGCCTGCGGAAAAAAGGGGATTCTTCTAGAGCGAAATCCGGAAGCGGGCAAAAAGCTGTTGATATCTGGCAGTGGGCAATGTAACTTAAGCAACGCGAGATCCCATGAGGAGTTTTTGGCAGCCTTGGGAGACTTCCGTGCTTGGTTGAAGCCGGCTTTCTACAATTATGACAACCAAGCGCTGATGGATCTTCTGGCGGAGAACGGCTGCGGAGTGTGGATCCGGGAGGATGGCAAGGTGTTTCCTCAAAGCCGGAAAGCAAACGATGTGCTTTCAACTCTGCTGACAGTGCTGCATAAACGGGGAGGAACGCTACGGACTGGATTCATGGTGCAGAGCATTGTAAAAGCCGCGGGGGGATTTCTGGTAACCCTTGCCGATGGCAAGAGGCTGGCGGCAGAAAAAGTAATAGTTGCCGCGGGAGGTGCGGCGTGGAAACACACGGGCAGCGACGGTGCTTCCTATCGATTGGCAGAGAGCATGGGGCACAGCATTGTTAAGCCCCGGCCGGCGTTATCCGGCGTTCAGATAGAGGGATGGGATGCCTTTCACCAATGTGCCGGAGTATCCTTGCGAGCAGGGCTGAGGATAGGAAAACAGATGTTCAAGGGAGATTTGCTGTTTACTCACAAAGGGTTCAGCGGACCCGTGATCCTGGACAACTCTTGGCGGATGGAGCCGAAAACTGCGATCAGGATATCTTTTGTGGATTGTACAGATTTTATCCGTAGCCTGGCAGAGAATCCCAAGAAACGGGTGATCTCGCTGGTCTGGGGGATGGCATTGCCGCATAGCGTTGCCGAGGCTGCTTTTCGGCACTTGGGAATTTCTTCGGATGTAACTGCCGCAGAATTGCGCGCTTCCGAGCGTAATCGCCTTATAAACTGGCTGGAATCCGCCGAATTCCGGATTCAAAGTTTGGAAAGCCTGGATTCCGCGATGTCTGATTACGGAGGAGTGTCGCTTATGGAAGTGAATTCCAAAACCATGGAATCGCGAATAATCCCCGGCTTATATTTCGCCGGAGAAAGCTTGGCTTATAGCTTGCCCAGCGGAGGTTTCAGCATTCAGATGGCGTTCAGCACGGGTTACCTGGCGGGTGTATCCGCAGTGAATAGTATTTGATCTTTCTGGTATTATGGATTATCATGTATGGAACTTAGCTCAATGAGGAGATAAATGTGGTTCAACTTGAATCTTATACTTTAAGGGCGATGATCGATCAGACCATTGCCAGATTCCCTAATCACGCAGCGCTTTCGATGGTGGACGAGAAGCCCATAACCTACGAACAAATGGGCAATATGATCCAGGATGTAATCGAGATGTTGAAAGACCACGGGATCCAGAAGGGCGACAAAGTAGTGATCCTTTCCCAAAATCTTCCCAATTGGGGAGTGGCGTATCTGGCAATTACTTACATGGGTGCCATCGTGGTGCCGATTCTGGTGGATTTTCACTTGAATGAGATTCATCGGATCATTCGGCACAGCGGAGCCAAGGCAATATTTGTCTCAAACGCCCATTACGACAAGGTCGGTTACAGCGATCTGGACCCTCAACCGCTGATGTTTCTTTTGGATAACCTTACTCCCATCGAAGCAAATCTGAGTAAAGACAAGCTCTCTGAATACATCAATGAACGCAAAGCCGCGTGGAAGAAATTCCGGAATAAAGCACTGGCGAGCGTGGGTTTGGTGGATGATCAACCCCTTGAAGATGATCTCGCCGCCATCATCTATACTTCCGGCACTACAGGCAGCTCCAAGGATGTGATGCTCACTCACCGGAATTTGGTAATGGATGCCTGGCTAACCTTGCATATTCAGAATGTGGACGAAAACGACCGCCTGATCTCGGTGTTGCCGCTTTCTCACACCTATGAATGCACTATCGGATTCATCATTCCGATGATGACTGGCGCGTGCGTTTACTATCTGGATAAACCGCCTACGGCTCGCATCCTGATTCCCGCCATGCAGAAGATCCGTCCCACCATGATCCTCACCGTGCCGTTGATCATCGAAAAGATCTTCAAACTTCAAATATATCCTCAGCTTACCAAGAATCTCGTGATGCGTGAACTTTATAAACTGCCCCCAGCCCGCAAGGCTTTGCACAAAGTGGCAGGCAGGAAGTTGATGAAGACCTTCGGAGGCAAAATCCATTTCTTCGGCATCGGCGGAGCCTTGCTATCCCACGATGTAGAACGGTTTCTAAGCGATGCCTCCTTCCCCTATGCGATAGGCTATGGGCTTACCGAGACTTCACCTTTGATCGCCGGGTGCAGTCCCTCTGTGGTAAAATTCCGCTCCACGGGCACTGTTTTGCCCCAATTGGACGTTCGCATCGCGGATCCGGACCCCAAAACCAAGGTAGGCGAAATTCAGATCAAAGGACCTACCGTCATGAAAGGTTATTATAAGGACAAACAGCGCACGGAGCAGGCTTTTACGGAGGATGGATACTTTAAAACCGGAGATCTGGGCTTGCTTACCAAGAAAAACTATCTCTACATCAAGGGCAGGATCAAGAACGTGATCATCGGTCCTGGTGGCGAAAACATCTATGCGGAAGAGATCGAAGCAAAACTCAATGAAGCGGAAAGCGTGCTGGAATCCATGATTTATGAAAGCGAAGGTCACATCATCGCCAGAGTGTTTCTGAACTACGAGACACTGGAAAATACCCACAATCTCACCCGGATGGGTAGCGCTCAGTCTGAAAAATTCATCGAAAAACACTTGTCAGAGTTGAAAACGAATTTGAATTCAAACGTGGCGTCGTTTTCCAAGATTCACAGAATCATAGAACAAAAAGAACCCTTTGAGAAGACACCCACTCAGAAGATCAAACGCTTCCTCTATCAATAGGAGAATTCCATGACTATTGCCACAGTATTTGCGCAACTGGAACGCTTCATCCCCACAGCCTTGGCGCAGGATTGGGACAACGTGGGGCACCTAATCGGAGATCCCTCGCGCAAGGTGAAAAAGATCCTGATCAGCCTGGATGTTACGCCGAATGTGCTGGAATACGCCATACAAAAGGGATTCGATCTCATCGTAAGCCATCATCCTTTGATCTTTCGTCCGCTTAAAACTGTCACCAATCCGGTAATCCTGAAAATGATCGAACATAAGATCGGACTGATCAGCATGCATACCAATTTCGATGCCGCGATCGGTGGAGTGAACCATGCTCTGGCGGATACACTTGGCTTCGAGATCCTGGAAAGCTTGGGACTTGGAGAGGCACGCGATATCGGCTTGATCTGCTCTTGGCGAGAATCCCAAGATCTGTACGAAATCGCAGAAACGGTGAAGGAAAAACTGGGGGCTACAAACCTGAAACTATGGACGGCGGGGCTTTCCGAGAGAACGGAGATTCGCCGCATCGCCATCTGCGGTGGGGCTGGCGGCTCTGTGCTTGCCATGGCGGAACGGGAGACGGATCTCTTGATCACCGGGGATATTTCCTACCATAGCTTCCTAGATAGCCGCATCCCCATCATCGATGCCGGGCACTTTGCAACGGAGTATCCAGCCCTGAAGATCCTGCAGGAGTATCTGGCTCCTACTGGTTTGCCTCGGGAGATCTTCCCGGAATCACACCATGAATGGCAGCTCTTCATGCGGTATTTGTAAAGGAAAACAAGATGGATCTGCCGCATAAGAACAGGGGAGATGAGGATTCTTGCCAGCCATTAACGTATGATTAGCACATTGTTCTGAACGTAATAGGGGCGATTTGCCGGCGTGATAACAGAGCAATCCTATATCCATTTCAGCCATTGTTTCTCATTTAAGCCCTAAAAAAACCTAGGTTCAGCAAGGTAAATATTCTGCTCGGATTAATGATCCGGGCATTTTTGTTTCCACTCAAACTCACAATATAACGAGAAAGCCAATGCTGGCTATATCTATGTGTCGGAATCTGTTGGAGGGATGTGATAGGCATGTTGGCGGTGGGCGAGAAGTAGAAATAAAAAAAATCATTGACAGATTCTTTGTAAAATAATTATCTGATAGTAGAGAATTTTGGCTGCCAGCGTGCTCCATAAATCATGTCGGAAAATTGTATTATTATACCAAAATATGTGGATACCGATGAGTAAGCGGAGAACAACGCAGTTAAAATATTTTCATTCAGAGATTTACTTTCCCAAGGAGGTCGGTATGACCAGATTTATGATGCAAAAGGTGACCGTGATGCTGATCGTGTTTTTGGCAGTCATAGCGTCTTTAACCGCTCAAATTAGCAATTTTTATGCCTTTACAGGCGGTACAGAGCCTTATGTGGCTGTGTCCGGAACTCCGGTGCCAACGGCAATAGGCGATAATGTCATATCAAATCCCATTGACATCGGTTTTCCATTTGTATATGGAGCAAATTCGTATTCGCAGATAAAGATCAGCTCCAATGGCTACATCACTCTAGGAACTGCCCCCGGATCCATGGCAGTAAATGCTCTTGGTTCTGCCACCTGCCCGGTGATCGCACCTCTTTGGGATGATACCTATCTTCAAGGCTCTGCTCAGTATCATTTGGGAGGCACAGCCCCGAACCGTGTGTTTACCGTGCAATTTGCCGGAATAAAGTGGCCGGCGAACTCTGTTACGAGTTTTAACTATCAGGTGAAGCTCTACGAAGATAGAACCATCGAATTCATATATGGTCCTGGAGTGGGCATGCCTGTGGGAGCTAGCGCTTCGATCGGAATCAATATGTTGCCAGGGGGCTACAACAACTTTTGCAGCGTAACTCCGGGAAATCCCGCCAGCGCTTCATTCACGGTGGAAAACGCAAACGTGAATAGCTGGCCTGGCGCGAACACAAAATACACTTTCAGTGCTCCCAATCAACACAACAACGATCTAGCAGCCGTTTCGCTCAGCGGAAATCAGACTCCTACGGTGGGAGTGAGCTATGACTATGTGGTTTCTGTATTCAACGCTGGTATCAATGCTCAGACATCCTATTCTGTGAGCCTGATGTCTGGAACCACGGAACTCGCCACCGTGGTAGGTCCTGCCTTGAGTCCGCTGGCAACAGCTTTGGTTACCATCCCTTGGGTTCCTGGAACAGCCGGAGCCACAAGCATCAGGGGCAAGGTGAGTTTTGCCGGGGATGAAAACACTGCGAACAACGAAACCGAAGCCATGAGCCTGATGGTACAACCGGAGGGGATGGCGGCGATAACTATCGGTGATGGCTCGCAGCTTGCCAGAAGACCCATTGATGTATCTTATAGAAACAGTATGTTTGAAACTATCTTCCCAGCCAGTGAGATCCCAATAAATGGTACCCTAACTGGCTTGACCTTCTATAGTGATTTTACTGAAACCTGCCCTAATGTTCAGACCAAGATATGGCTTGGGACGACCACCCAGAGCAGCCTTGCTTCAGGCTGGATACCTGCCTATCAATTGGTACAGGTGTTTGATGGGAGTGTGAACTACCTCTCGGGGCAAAACAGTGTAAACATCACCTTCAATACCGCCACTCCATTTACCTACAACGGCGGTAACCTTGTGATGTTGGTAAATCGCCCTATGTCTACCTCTTTTTACAGCGTCAACAATCGGTTCCAGTGTCAGACAATTGGCACAAACCGCTCCAGAATGGCATTCTCGGATGTAACCACATATGATCCCAACAACATGGGCACCATTGGCAGTGCCAGCGGGCAGTTCCCCAAGACCACGTTCTATATGCAAACCGGGGCAAATGAACCAGCCTTCAGTATAGATCCCCAATCTCACAATTTCGGTCAGGTAATCATCAACAACAGTGCTAGCCAGAGCTTCACGGTTTATAACTCCGGCGGTGGGGTGCTAAACATAAGCAGCATCGAAATCAGCGGCAGCCCCTTTTTCAGTGTCCAAAATCCGCCCGCACTCCCCATAGCTCTGGGAAGTGGACAGAGCACTACCTTCAGTGTTCAGTATTTGCCCTCGCAGGCTAGCGCTCATAGTGGCTCTGTGAACATCACCGATGATCTTACCCGGATCACCCATACCGTATCTTTGCACGGGACTTGTGTGGATCCTACTATTTTAAGCTTGCCACATACCCAAAATTTTGATTCGGTTACATCGCCAAACCTGCCCTTGGGATGGCGTAAACTCACAACCGGAACGGGTACGGTTACTACTGTGTCCACCATGTCGTTCACCGCTCCCAATAGCGTGATGATGAACAATTCTAATAGTGCGCTTGGTCCCTTCCTCATCGCCCCACCGATCAGCTCTCAATTTCCGATGAACACCCTGATAGTGAGATTCATGGCAAAGGGCGCGTCTGCGTTTTCGCTGACCACGGGAGTGATGTCTGATCCTCAGGAGGCAAATACTTTCCAGGATGTTCAAAGCATTACGCTTACTTCGGACTGGGCGGAATACTCTGTGGATTTGCGCACATATTCCGGCAACGGTACATTTATCGCCTTCAAACACGCGCAAGGTGGCAACAACCGGAGTATCTACCTGGATAATGTAAGAATCGAGGCTTTGTTGCAAAATGATCTTGCCGCGGTGAGCATCTCCGGGAATGTCATCCCAAACATAGGTAGCATCAGTAACTACTCGATCGGGGTATTTAACCGGGGCTTGAATCCTCAACAGAATTATCAGGTTTCACTCTATAAACAAGGCGGCATCGAGCTTGCCACCATGCAAGGACCTCCATTATCCGGAAATACTTCCGCCGTGGTAACAATCCCCTGGGAGCCCACGCAGATAGAAAATACAATCTTGTACGCCAAGGTCATCCTCGCTTCTGATGAGAACCCCGCGAACGACCAGACCGCGAACCTGAATGTTTCGGTTCAAGCTTCAGCTACCACTTTAGTAACAGTAGGCTTAGGCGACCAAGTGTCCAGCTACATGCCGATGGATATGAGCGAGAACAGCAGTTTGTTTCAGAACATCTACACTCAATCCGAAATGCTACATGCGGGACTCATCACAATAGTGGAATTCTACAATTCCTTTACCGTAGATGTCTTGAATGCTCCTACCAAGATCTGGTTGGGAATGACCACTGAGGATAACTTGGATGCGGGATGGATCCCTGCCAGCCAGTTAAATCTTGTGTTTGATGGCAATGTGAACTACAATTCCGGGGTCAACACGATTTCCATAGGCTTGCAGGAGCCGTTCACTCTTGCTTCGGGCTATAACCTGGTAATGATGGTTCAACGTCCTTATAGTTCCCAGACCTATGGTTCCTGGGAAAGCTTCCGGAGCCAGAATCATTCTGCTAATCGTTCCAGAATAGCAGGAGCTTCTACCGAAATAGATCCGAACAACCCTCCCAATGGATCATATGTGAATAGTTATCCCAAAACGGGATTCTACATCACCCCAGGAGCCGCAGGCAGGCTCGATGGCATCGTAAAGGACAACGAGAATATGCCGGTGGCAAATGCGGTGGTAAGAATCCAAAATGGACCTCATACACTAAGCAATGAAAACGGAGCGTATTCGTTCCCGTTTATTCTGGCAAGCGACTACGCCGTAACAGTAAGCGCTCATGGTTTCTACGATCATACTTCATACGTAACTGTGGCAACAGAGGGAATTACTCTTCTGGATTTCTCGCTGGAATCCAGACAAACAGTAATGGTTACGGGCAGAATCACCGGGAGTGATACAGGCGAAGAAGGTTTGGGAGACGCCACCATCATCCTTTCCGGATATGAAGATTATCAGGCAATCACGGATGCTGATGGGTCATTCTCCATAAGCGGAGTTTTTGCCGAACAGAGCTATGAGTATTTGGTAGAAGCCGAAGGTTATGTGTCTCGTTCTGGTATTGTAGAGGTAGGCGAGTCGGATACAGAAATCCAAGGCATCATCTTAGCAGAAATCACCTATATGCCGCGTAATGTAAGCGCCATTGTAGTGAACAATCACACCAGCGTGGATCTGCTCTGGTTGGCGCCGGATCCTGAAATGGCGGGACGTGCTCTTACTGGTTACAAGATATGGAGATTGCAGCTTGGTCAGGAAACCGATGAGACAGATTGGGTATCCCTTACTCCCAATCCCATCACATTGTTACGCTTCACAGATTCAGCCTGGCCTACTTTGCCGCAGGGCACCTTCAAATGGGCTGTGAAAAGCGTTTATACCGGAGATCTGATCTCTGAAGCTGCGCTATCCAATGGCCTTCGTACTACGGGGAAATTGACGGGATATGTACACAACTTACAAGATGAACCTATCCAAGGAGCAGTGGTTTCCGCCGGTTCCTATTCCGCTACTAGCCTTGCAGATGGCAGCTTCACCCTGCATCTTCCCGATGGCTCATACAGTGTTGTGTGTAGCAAAGAGGGTTACTACAATGTTACTCAGCACGAGATTGAGATAGTAGTAGGCGAAACTACAGAGCTGAATTTCACTCTCACCCCGGTAAGTACCACCGGGACATTATCCGGTGTAGTAAGAAACAGCGAGATGCAGCCCATAGTAGGCGCAACGATCGTGGTGGGTACATATCAAGCAACTACCGTGGCAGATGGTGGTTATTTCCTGAATCTGCCTCCCGGAGCTTATAGTGTTACCTGTAGTCATGAGGATTACTTCAGCCAGACCCAAGATAATGTGCAGATCAATCTAAACCAGACAACTGTGCTGAATTTCATTATCCAGCCCGTGGCAAATGAGGATGATGTCCAAGTTACAGCTACCAGATTGATTGGCAACTATCCCAATCCGTTCAATCCTCACACTACTATCAGCTACGACATCAAAGATCCTGGCACAGTGAGTCTTTCCATCTTCAACGTAAAGGGTCAATTGATCCGCATACTTGTAGATGCACCCCAATCTGCCGGACGCCATACAGTTATGTGGGATGGAAAAGACAGCAACGGAGCTATCGTGGGCAACGGAGTGTATCAGTACATTCTGAAGACCCCAAAGCACCACGAAATCAAACGTATGACCCTGCTAAAATAGTAGAAAACCGAAGGAAACGCGAGTGATTGAGATTCCTTTCCCACATTCTGTTGATGCATCAAGATGCTTAACAGGTTGCCTTTGGTAACAGTGAGGAGCATGAACTCCCATACACCCTCTAGCAAAGACATAAAGAGTAAACTGACTGGGATGTCGAAGGCTTCATCGCCCGAACCATTCCAGTCAAGTTTGCATACCCCCGCGATAATTCGCGATACAGCCCAACGAATCCTATGAATAGTGGAGATATTTGAACAAATGGAAAAAGTCCTGCCCCAAACTAGCACAGTTAGCATGATTATCAAGGTTCTGGCAGTGATGTTGATGTCTACTTGTTCGCTTTTGGCGAATACTGCGACGCAGCGATCTGCTTTTAGCCTGATTTCAAGATCAGATCAGCACATGGATATCAGATTCACCCTTCCGGCTTATGAGCTCAATAACCAAAGGCACCAAGGGGAAGATTATCATCAACTAACGATAAACGAGGCTTCATATCCTGTTAAAGAAGGCATGCCGGAATTACCGGTTCTGTCCAGAATGATCGCAATACCTCGCCAGGGAAAGGTAGAGATAGAAGTATTGGGATCCCGCACCTCCACTATGCAAAACATCCAACCTCTTCCCGTGCAGAGTGATAAATCTGGACCTCGTAAGTTTATCATCGATGAAGAATATTACAGAGGAGATAAATATACTACTTCTCAGCCTCTGCAGTTCAGTGAACCTCAGATAATTCGGGATTTACGCGTGATAACGCTACAGGTCGAGCCCTTCACCTGGGATCCCACCTCCAAAGAACTCCTCGTGCAAGACGAGATAACCTTGAGGATAAACTACTCGGATGAACCGGGAGTGAATGAACTGACCGCGTTCCACCGGATTTCGTCCGCTTTTGACAAAATTTATCAAGCCCAAGTAATGAATTATGAAGATTATCGTAGTCCCATCTTGGCAAACACACCCCCCAGAATCGTCATGTTGCACGGTGAAAACAATGACCCGGTATTCAAAATGGTGGTGGATAACTTCGCCCTCTGGAAAAGGCAAAAGGGAGCGGATGTAACGCTGCTCAGCACATCTGTCACGGGGTCTTCAAACACAGCTATCAAGAGCTATCTTCAGGGTTTGTACGACAACCCCCAAACCAGATTTGACTATCTGGTGATTATCGGTGATGTCACGGGGACCTTTTCCGTGCCCGCATGGAGTACTGAAAACGGCTTTGGAGATTACCCTTATCAAATGCTGGCAGGTAACGATCAACTGGGCGATGTCTTCATCGGCAGGATATCTGCAGAGAACACAACGCAATTGGTTGTGATTCTATCCAAAATCTATGCTTACGAAAAGGATATCGAGGTGCAAAACGCCGAGCATCTGAATCGGATGCTACTGGTTGCCGATACTGCGGTCTCGGGAATCTCCCCCCGGAATTTAAGCTACTATATCAAAGAAATCAGCCAGATGGAGAATCCAGATTACAGCTATACCATTCTGGCGCAACATCATCCGAATCCACCAGATATGAATAACGCGATGAACCAAGGTGTGGGATTTTTCAACTTCCGGGGTATCGGTGGCATGAGCGGTTGGTCGCCCTCCGAAACCAGCTTGCAAAACATAAACAAACTGTTTCACTCTATCATAATCACTTGCAATACCGGTGATTATCATATGACTGCCACTACCGAACAGATGATCCGGATTGGTACTTCCGCTTCGCCCAAGGGAGCCGTAACCTCGATTGGGATGTGGGGCAACGAAACGGCTACAATGCCAAACAACGCTCTATGTGGGGGGATATACTCCGGAATCTTTCTTTACGATATGAGAACCATGGGAGAGGCTTTTCTCTTTACAAAACTGCACTTCTTCGAGCTTTACGGGATCAGTAATCCTGTAATGCACAGTAAATTTACCCAGTGGTGTAACCTGATGGGAGATCCCACCATGGAGATATTTATCAGCATCCCAAACACATTCAATATCAGTGCGCCGGCAAGTGTCCCCGCCGGGGTCAATAGCTTGGATTTTATCGTTCTTGACCAGCATAACTTCCCTGTCGCCAATGCCGCTGTAACGGTTACTCATACCCAGGGCACCGAACAAAACATTGTAGGCAGAGCTTATACCGACGATATGGGGCGGGTGTATCTTCCTCTGGATGCGGAATACAGCTCCACGGATCTGCTACTGACGGTTTCCAAACACGATTTCAAGCCCTTGCAACAGGATCTGGTTGTGGGAGATGGTTCGCTTTTGGCATCTGCTCCTATCATAGACGATGATCTTCAAGGAGAGTCATCCGGAAACGGTAATGGTCTGCCCAATTCAGGCGAAACCCTGGAAGTAGTCTTCAACCTCAGAAATACCTCCTTGGAGAGCATCGCGGATGTATCCGGCATTATCTCTTGCGATAGTCCCTATGTAACTATCGTAGATTCCGCTCTCGCTTTCGGAAGCATCCCCGCGGGATCCAATGCCGCCAGCAACAGCCCCGTTGTTTTGCAGATATCTCCCCAAACTCCGAACAACACTCTGCTCAGGTTTGTTCTAACTCTCGAAGATAGCGCTGGAAATCTATACACTGTGGGAGATTACCTCTCTGTATCCGATGCAGAGCTGAGCTTTGTTTCTTATGAAATATCGGACGCTGGCAACAATGTGCTTGATCCCGGCGAATCGGTGTATCTGAACCTCACCGTGCGAAATCAGGGAGCAGTAGCTGTATCAGATTTGGTGGGAGAGCTGTATTCAGACAACGATATGGTTTCCGTACTAGAGAACCTTGGAAGCTTTGGTGATGCCGGGATCAACACTCCGATGTCAAGCGTGGAAAACAGCTTTAGAATTCAAGGTCGCGATAACTTGTTGCCAGGGATGCTGATTCCCATGCGCCTGAAGCTTAGCAATCCCTCAGGTTTTCTACAATGGCTTTACTTCAGCGTATCTGTAGGAACCGTCACTGTTACTGATCCTCTGGGGCCAGATAAACATGGCTATGTGATCTATGATGATGGCGATACTGATTACGAAGAGTGCCCGGTCTATGATTGGATCGAGATAGCTCCTGCTGAGGGCGGCGATGGAACTCTGCTTCCCATCGACGATCCGGAATTGCCCACGGAGGGTGACGATGTGAATTCCAACTCTCTGGCTTGGGTGGATCTTCCTTTTACATTCAGGTTCTACGGTGTAGATTATCAGGATATCACAGTTAGCTCAAACGGTGTAATTTCTTTCGGACACACCGATAACCACGAGTTTCGCAATTATCGCATCCCGGGTCCGATGGGACCCTCTCCGCTGATCGCGGCTTTTTGGGACGATCTGTCCATGGATTCAAACAGTCAGATCTGCACCTGGTATGATGCCGCAAACCATTTGTTCATCATTGAATGGTACAAGATGATGAATGGCTACGATAACAGCTATCTGGAAACATTCCAGGTGATCTTGTACGATCCCGTTCACTACCCCAAGAGCTTTGGCGATGGCCCCATCAAGATCCAATACAAGGTGTTTAACAATGTAAATTCAGGTGCAACATTCCAGAATCATGGAAACTTCTGCACCATCGGGATCGAAAGCCCGGATCAACTGGATGGTCTGGAATACACTTTCATGAATACTTATCCGGCAGCGGCATCCCCCTTGGGTCACGAACGGGCAATATACATCACCAAGAGACCTGAATATTACGATCACCCTTGGTTGGTCGTAAGTGACATCGTGATAAACGATCTCAATGGAACCGTGGAACCCGGTGAAACCGTTGCTATGGGTGTTCACCTGGATAACTTGGGCATCCAAGTAGCGGACGATGTGTCTGCCGTCCTAGAGATCAGAGATCCTTTTGTGTCGATCATCAACGGCAGCTCGGAATATCATCCGATCCAAGGGCAGGGCAATGGCGTAAACAATAGTGCTTTTACCTTCGTCGTTTCGCCGGAAACTCCTGTTGGTCATATCTTGCGATTCGAACTTATCGTCACAAACTCCTACAGAACCTGGTCCCACAATCTGGAAATTGAAGTCAAAAAATCCGGTATGGTTTATGATGGTTTCTATATCCACGATTCCGCCGGTAACGGTAACGGAGCAGCTGATCCGGGTGAGACCATAAGTTTCGTAGTGAATGTATCCAATACATCCCAAGTGACGGCAGTTGGTTTGGTGGGAGAGATTTCCACCACCTTCCCGCAGGTTAGTTTCGATAATCCTGCCTACATCATTGCAGAATTAGCACCCGGAGAGGTAGCTCAATTTGTTTACCAGATCTCAATATCTTCAGAAGCATCGATCAACCAAACCATCCCAATCGCCTTCAACCTCAGCTCGGCAAATGCGTTTCCTGTCTCTGAACTTATCTCTCTGGGTTGCGGAAGCATGGGAATGAATAGCGATTTTGAGAGTAATCCTGGTGGATTGAGCGCTCAAAGCGGCTGGGAATGGGGAACTTCACTTCAATACAACGCCAATTCCGGAGAGAAGGTCTGGGCTACGGTTCTGGACGGGAACTACGCCAATGGAGCGAACTATGAATTGATCTCGGAACCAATCTTCATCGGAACCAATGCTTCGCTCTCTTTTTGGCACCGGATGCAGTGTCAACAAAACTTCGATGGCGGGAATGTCTCCGTATCCATCAACAACGGCGCAAATTGGATCCTGATCTATCCCAGTTCCGGAAGTCCCTACACGGGAACGGTGTATTCCATGAATGAACCTGGCTTTGCCTCCGATATTCCGGATTGGACCAATGCTAGCTTTGATCTTTCGATGTTTGCCAATAGTGAGATTCTCCTGCGCTGGCATTTCACTTCCGATGGCTCCACAACGGGGTATGGGTGGTTTATCGACGATGTCACGGTTACGGGATATGCGATCAAAGCAGGCTCCATTAGTGGTTCCATAACTCTATCCGATGAGGGAGACCCCAGTGTAACCAAGCTATCTGTGCCCCTTGCTAACCGAACCTTCATCTCCAATCCAACCACCACTGGCGATTACACTATCTATCTGCCGGAAGGATCATACACTCTTACCGCTGGCCAACCGTATCACATAAGCCTGAGTTCCCCTGCCTTCGAGATCGGTGATTCGGCTTGGGAGCACTATATGGATTTCCACCTAATTCATCTGCCGGGAGTATCAGATATTTCTTTGGATCACGATGAAGAGGAATCTTCTGTAACCTTGAATTGGACACCCCCATCAGAACCTCCATACCCGGTTCTGGCATATCGTGTTTATCGCAAGACGGGTCCCGGCTTGGTTCAGGAAATTGCCGAATTGACAGGCTTGAGCTATAGCGAAGATTCTCTCCCCACAGGTACATATTACTACCATGTTCATCCGCTCTACGCAGAGGGAGAGGGTGCCCCTTCCGATACCCTGGAATTGCAGATCTTGCCCCCTACTTCCAGCACAGAGGATCAGGTCTCGCCCACAATCAATGCGCTATATCCAAATAGTCCGAATCCCTTCAATCCCTCCACCACCATTTCCTTTGATCTGGCTGATAATGGTAATGCGAGTATAAAGATATACAACCTGAAAGGTCAACTGGTATCCACCTTGTTCAGAGGATTTCTGAACTCGGGACATCACCGGCTGGTTTGGGATGGTAAGGATTCAAACAATCGCCAAGTAGCATCCGGAGTATATCTGTATCGCTTGGAAACCGGTAGCTTTGTTCACACACGCAAAATGCTGATGATGAAGTAACAGAGGCGAGGCGCTGAATAAACTTGATTCGAATAGCAGGGGCACGGTATATATCATCGTGCCCCATGATCTAGGAAACATCGATGCTAACAGCCTTAGACAATGGCTCACTCAATGCCCCTCTATTTGGGCAAAGAAAGCTAACCAACTGGATTTGAGGAATATTATGAAATCGGTCTTATTTTATGTCATCCTACTTTGTTCGTTCCTGCCCCTTGGGGCTGGTGTCTTACACACTTACGAATTTTCAGAGCCCATTTTCGCGCAACATGAACGAGGGATACGGGTCTCTCTCGCTGGTGGAAACAGCCAAGGGAATCCCTCCGAGCCGGATATCCCTTGGTTTGGCTACAAATTACTCCTCAGTCCCGGGTCGGAAGCCTCGAAAGTGACCGTTACCCGCTATGATGAAGTGATCTATTCTTTAGCAGATATTGTGATGCCGATTCAAGCTCAACACCCCATCTCGAAAGGAAAGATCGAAGGATGGGATCTGCCGCTGGATTCCATTTACTCTTCGCAAAGTGGATATCCCAAACACTATGAATTGGGCTTACGCACAGAGTTTCTAAATGGGCATCCCATCGCTTTCGGACTCTTTACCCCTTTCGACTATTACCCTCAGAAGAACGAATTGGTTTTTTATCGCAAGGTAGTTGTGGAAGTGGAGAGTGTCCCTGGAGCCAGAGCCGCGGATGCGATGAATCTGCTGAAACAGGATCCCTTTACCTCTCGCAGGTTGTCCAACAGTGTAGATAACCTGTCTGATGTTCCGGATTACCGTTTTACTAGAGATACTGGATACGAGTATCTGATGATCATCGATGCTGCGAAGACGTCTCAATGGCAACCTCTGGCAAATTACTACATCGGCCAAGGTATCTCTGTGCTGATCAAACCAGTAGATCAAATTCTAAGCACCACACCAGGCAGAGATCCTCAGGAAAAGATCCGCAACTACATCAGTAGCTTCTATCTGGAAAATCCTCTGCGTTATGTCCTCCTTGGGGGCGATACCAATGTAGTGCCCCAAAGAGGTCTGCATGTTTACATCAATGATGAATATGTGGATCACGATATCGCTGCCGATATGTATTACTCTTGCTTGGATGGCAACTGGAACACAAACAACGACGCCCTGTGGGGAGAACCGGATGAAGCGGACCTCACGCCGGAACTGGCAATTGGCAGAATTTGCTATAACACAGACGCAGAGATAGCCAATCAGATTACCAAGATCATTATGTACCAATCCAATCCGGTAGAAAGCGGCATCGAAAGCGCGGTGATGGTGGGCGAACTGATGGATGCCATTCCCACCTACGGCGGAGATTATATGGACGACATGATTGGGGTGTCGGATAACCACTATAGCACCACGGGAGTGCCGGTGGATTGGAATATCGCTACCTTATACGATCGGACATCCTCGTGGGGTAGTGCGGAAATCCTCCCCCTTCTGGCATCCGGCGCGAATATGGTAAACCATTTGGGGCATTCCAATACCACATACAACATGAAGATCTCAAGCTATCAGGTAACTTCGGCGAATATCTCAAACGATGGCATCGAAGAGAATTTCTCGATCTATTTTACTCAGGGTTGTTATGCGGGGAGTTTTGATAACAGGGGTGAATCTGCCCAAGCGTATGGAGATGATTGCATTGCCGAGCGCTTTACCTCTTTGCCCGGGTCTGCCGCGGCGATGATCGCCCATTCCCGCTATGGATGGTATGTGAGAGGTTCCACAAATGGGGTAAGCCAGCGCTTTCACCGGGAGTATCTGGACGCATTGTTTGGAGAATCCATCCCAGAAATTGGCTCTGCTCTAGTGGATTCCAAAATAGATAACATCCCATTTATCACCACATCTCCACATATGCTTTATACAGATTACAACACCAATCTGTTAGGTTGCCCGCTCACCAAGGCGTGGACGGCTACTCCTGCCACGATGATTGTGGAATTGCCAGAAACTTGGTTGGTGGACATCACTCAATATACCATTCAAACCAACGCTCCCAACGCGATGATCAGGATCAAGCGGGGGGATCAAACTTACTATGAAGGTTTTGCCGATGCTGCGGGACTCATCAGCATTAGCCTGGTAGAGGCATTGGTTCCGGGTAATTACCAGGTTTCCATCAGTGCGGCGAATTTCTATCCCAGTACTCACAGTATCTTCGTTACCGCCAGCGATATGCCATTTATCGTATGCGACAACGTAAGTACTTCCTCCGTAGATGGTATCATCGAAAGCGGGGATACCCTTACCCTCTCTGTTGCGCTTAAAAATCTGGGTATGGTGAACCTTCAGGAAGGTGGTAGTATCAGCCTGAATTGTAATTCCGAAAATGTTCAGATCTTGCACGGTGAATATGCCTTTGGTGCCCTGGCTTCCAGCGATAGTCTCTATGTGGAAGACGCATTTGAGATAGGCATCGTGGGTGCATTTGCAGATCGCACAGAGCTAAGCATCACGTTTGTGGCATCCTTCCAAGATTATGAGACAGAGTCCTATTTCTCCCTGGATCTTTCGGCTCCGGTGCTGAACCTTGCCAGTCATTCTTTTCATGGAGATAACCCCTTTATCATGCCCGGCGATGATGCCTTTATAGATATCCGTCTCCATAACACCGGCAGGGGTTCCGCTACGGGTGTAAGTATGTCCATTTCCAGCGAGAATGAGAACCTCACCATCATCAACCCGGTGATAAATCTGCCACTACTGGATGCATCAGGCATAATCGATCTGAACAGCGCGTTTGCCATCAGTATCTCAGAGCAGGCAGAATCCGGCGATGACATCGTTCTGGATTACATATTGCTGGCGGAAAGCGGGACGGAAGTGGCAGGCACACTTGTGCTTCATGTGGGCATGCTCAGCTTCGATTTTGAAACCGATCAGCAGGATTGGAACTTCTCACTACTGCAACCCAATTTCATCAATCAATGGCACCACAGTAGCGATGATAACCATACCCAGAATGGAAGTCGTTCCATGAAATTCGGTGGCGCGGGAAACACAGAGTATGCCGTTAGCGCTTATGGTGCATTAAGCTCCCCGGAATTTGTGTTGGCACCCCAAAGCAGGCTCCGGTTCTGGCACAAAATGGATGCTCAAACCCACGCGACTATGCAAAATCAAGCATGGGATGGTGGAAACGTACAGATGTCCATCAATGGTGCGGCATGGTTCCTCATCGAACCAGAGGGTGCATATCCCTACAGCATTCATAGCAGTGCAATCTCCCCCTTCAGTATGGGTACTCCTGTGTATTCAGGTAATTTCGACTGGACCGAAGCGGTGTTTAACTTGGATCAGTATTCTGGCACGATCAGGCTCAGATTTGTCTTCGGTAGCGATAACTCCATCAATGGAGCAGGCTGGTATATCGACGATATCCATCTGGAGTGCGAGCTTCCCGTATCATCGCCTGAAGAGATCGCTCCTGCTGTCTTCAAGCTGGAGCAGAACTATCCCAACCCTTTCAACCCGGAAACGCAAATCAGCTTCAGCATGCCAACCGCGCAATTAGTGCAATTGAATGTGTATAACCTAAAAGGACAACTAGTAAAAAGCTTGGTGAATTCCAGCATGCCTGCGGGACAACACCAAATTGTATGGGATGGTACCGATGATCGGGGTAATGCCATTTCCAGCGGTGTTTATTTCTACCGGCTGATCGTAGGTGGAACCAGCAGAACCCGTAAGATGCTGTTGATGAAATAGTTATTGTGTAAATATCGTAGTATTCTTCAGTCCATGACGCCTCCAGCATCCACCCCAGTTCTGGAGGCTTTCTTGTTCTTTAGGGTTAGCGGATCATCCTGTTCCCAAAGCTTCCCTGTTTATTTAGTTTAACAGGTAGAAACTCTCCCAATAGCAATTTCTACAACCAATATCGCATCATGGATTAAGCTCTGGAATCGCAGCATCGCGAAATCACTCTAATCTCCTGATAATAAATCATATAGCCATTTCTCCCTTATTCCAAAGCCTTAATCACTTCTTAATCCCCCCTTAATCAAGCGTTAATTATTAACGCTTGATTAAGGGGGGATAACCACTTGATTAACGAATCTGAGTTAGGAAGAGTAGTGGATGGATCTGATGTTTTCCAGTAGGATTATAGAGTAAGAGCATACATTTCATAGTGTACCAGCATGGAGTTTATGAAGCCATTTCCCAGTATCAATCATACCTCTTTTTTACGGCACTTTGGACTTCCCATTTTCGCCCAATGCCCCGCGCCATCCCAATGCCTTGTGTCGCCCATTAAGGGCTTTTTGGGGGTGTGGGTCACATGTAACGAGGGGCTCCGCTACGCTGCGCACCCTCGCTATGATCGGTGTCGCCCTTGGCGGGGCTTTTTTAGTGTGGACGCGGCATCCTGCCGCGTTTTATAGTACTACGTCAATGTGGTGTAATATGGGCGCCACAAAAAACGGAACCCCAAGCATTCAAATATCGAATCAAATTGAATATTCAATAATGCCGGATGTATTGGTATAGAAAGCCCCAAGGGAGCTCCACTACCCTTAGTGAGAGTGCTTAGTTTAGCGAAGCTCTTGTACCTGGCATGGACACCCCCAAAGCCCTTTGTCACCCAGAGGATTAACCGCAGGATCAGAGTGGTAATCAGTTCCAGGATAATGGCTTGATTGGCAATAATGAAAGAGCAAACTGATTAGTGCAGACAACCTTGGCTGTAAAGAAAAAAGAAGACTTCCCTGAGGGAAGTCTTCATGGGAACTAGATCTGAATCGGATAGCCTTGACTCAGATCAGGCTATTCTCTAATCGGATTGTTCAATCAAACGCACTGATATAGAAGAACTTGAAGCTTGAGCTTGGGCTGATGACGGCGGTAGTGTTAGGTGCGTCAATGGTCATCAGAGGTTCACCCCAAGGCAGGGTTGCATACGGCTCTTCGGAGGCATATACATAGTATCCGGCAGCGCCGTCCACAGCATCCCAGCTAATCTCGATGTTAGCTCCGGAAACGCTGATATTCACGTTTTCAGGAGCAGTTACGGTTGCGCCGGTGTAGATCATGAAATCGCCTTCATCAGCGCCGAGATCCGGAGTCGTGCTACGAATATCGCCATCGATGTCGTCGATCAGCACGGTAGGCAGATAAACACCATTGCCTTCCACATAGGTGGGAACGGTAGGATCAATGTGCAGATCATAGGGTGCGACGTTGCTTACGAAGGGTGTGTTTTCGGTATAAGAGTTTTGATCTTTACCGACATTCAGTGCCTTGTATTCAGCCAAGGTTTGAGCGCTGTTTACGCTGTCCTTGTAGATCAGGTTGGAAGCACTGGGAGTGCCAGCATAATAGATGTTCCGATCCATAGTGGCGAGGAAGTTGTCGAAAGACGCGCCATATTTCTCGAAAGCTACTGTTCTTCCGTTTGCTCCGGGTGTGCTGTTGTTCACGAAGATATTGTTCTTCAGGTCAACAGGCCCGATAAAGGTGGTATAGAAGCAGGTGGAGGAAGCGTTGTCCTGAGTGCCTGCAGCATCAAGATACACCGTGTTGTTATACACATAACCCCGTTCTGCCTGTCCAGGTTGCATGTCTTTGAGGCTGATCGCAGCGATCTGAGGAGATCCATCCCAAGATGCGAAGTTGGAGTTCGGGCTACGCAGATCGTAGATCATGTTGTTGTAAACATTGGCAAATCTATCCTGCACGTCAATTCCTGTCATCATCTCCAGGCCTTCGCCTGTAAGCTCCAGGTTGTGAACCCGGTTGTTGTAGATGTTTGCGGGGCTTTCGAGGCTGAGATTCTCGATGATGTGGATGGCTCGGATCAAAGAACCAGCCGTGATATTGTGAATATGGTTGTCGTTGATGTTCATTTCATATCCACGCATGGTATAGATCATGCTGGCGATCATTCCTGCCTGGATATCATAGATTTCGTTGTGATGGACGTTTACGGTGCCCCACTCAGCAAGGTTCACATATATTCCTATCCACCACGTAGAGGTGGTTATGGTACCGCTGATTGTGTTGTGATGAACTTCAATCTCGGAAGGAACGTTGAAGAACATGTTGTATAGCATCGAACTGAGGTTACCACCGGAGAATGTGTTGTTGTAAACGGAGGAATTGGATAGTGCGTAGCTATTGAAACCATGAATGTGGTTGCTCAGATTGCCTGAGCTGGGGTAGTTTACCACGTTGTCAAACACGGACATACCGCTCTGATAGTCGCATCGAATATTAGAAGAGGCGATGTCGTTGAATGTGCAACCCTGGATTACGTTATTTTGATCTGACAACGAAGACATACCTTCGATCCAGATTCCATTGTATGCATCGTTAACTGTGATGTTTTGCAGTAAGTTGTTGTTGTTCTGAGAGTATCCGGCATCTACATAGACACCAGTACTGTTTATGTTTGTCCGGTCTAGGGTAATTGTGCAGTTCTTGATCACGTTGTAAGAACTTCCTCCAAAAGCACCTCCGTCGGTAAGCAGATATCCGTGTTCCAGATCACTGGAGCCGGAGGCATTGCTTACGTCGATGCCATCGAAGGTGATATAGCTTGCACTATTAAGCCGGAAAGCAGCATCGTTTGATGCCGTGGTCGCGGGGACGGTTACCAGTGGGTTTGCCCCGGTTCCGGATTTTACGAAGGAGATTGGGTTTTCCGCACTACCTGAGGTAGTGATTGCGGGGATCATTGTGCTTTCATTGATTGTGGTTCCGGCAGGAATATAGAAGACTACTCCGTCCTGACCGACTCCCACGCTGTTGAGTTCATTAATGGCGGCAGTAAAAGAGCTGTAGTTTTCGGGGCCACTGCCGGCGGGATCGATGGTTTTTTCACCTCTGAGCGGAAGTCCACTGGTCGTAAAGGACCAGATCGGGCAGTTTGTGGCGCTCCCCAAAGAGTTATAGGGAACAACCTGCCAGTAATAAGTAGTATTTGGAGTAAGATCATTCATGGGGTCGTAGCTTGTAGATGATCCAACATTCAGATTGTTTGCGATACTTGTGGGGCTGGTGCTTCCCGCGCCGTCTGTGCCGAAAAACAGCCTGTAACCGGTGGGGATGCCGCCACCGCTCGTCCACATCAGGTTGGAATTGATCTGAACAGAACTGGCGTTGTTTGCGGGGGATACCGCTACTGCGGGATCTGGAGTCCTGGGAGCAGCAACTTCGAAGGTATAGGTTGTCCCAGAAGTCAGATAGGCAATAGAATTTACCTGGTCGTTTTCTACCGTGGTAGAGTACGAGATTGTAGCTCCGGGAGTAATGCTGTAGAAGTGGCCGGGGCCTCCGGGAGCAGTGTTGATCCCTATCGTGGCACCTGGATTATTCGGACTGGTGAGTGATCCATATACAAACTCGATCTTGTTGGATGTCTCGTAGAGCTTCAGTTGGAAGTTCTGGACCGGTGATCCACTATAATCCCACATGGCGTTTGCCCATTGAGCGGTAAAAACGCGATTGGGAGCAGTGCCTGTGGTCAGATAGGTCATGTCGTCACATTGCAGATCGTCCCACAGCGGGGCGATAAAGGGATAATATTGAGGATTTGTGGACGCGAGCATGTTATCGTATGAATAAAACCAGGAGTGGTTGCTACCCATGGCAAGATATCCGTTTGTAGATAGTTTTGCTTCTGTGTAGTTCACGCCACAATAATTAAATGTAAATCCCAGTGGAATTGCCCAGCTTAGTTCTTCGTCGGTCTGGTTGCCGTCGTAACCAGCGGGGTCAGATCCGTCTATTGGTGTATATGTGCCCTGAGAGGCAACAGGGGGGCCATAGTAGTCCGATATCAAAGCGGCAGACATAACCGCAAGGACGCTGAGGACTACAATAAGAGCTGTTCTCTTCATTAAGGTTCTCCTTAGTTGAGATTCTCTAGTTGAGTTCTGTGCCAGTCTGTAAATAGCTTATCGCTGCTAAGAAAAGACCTTTCGAGGCGTTGTTAGGGCTCTCGTCTGGAACTTCCGGTTGTCCGGTTATAGCTATTTCTGATATCGACTGGCGTTAGCTCGAAGCTCCATCTAATCCCTAATCTCACTATATAGTTATAATGTGCGACGATTATTTCTTAACAGGTGAGACTATAGGTAAAGATGGATATTCGATACGACAGGTTATATTTATCTCGCGTTCATGAATCGCGCTTCATGAGCTGTATCATCCTGCGAAATGCAGGGTGATCCCGCGCAAATGCTCGCTTGCTTCACTTCGGCTAGACACACCATATTCCTTCTCCTTGTTTGACATTCTTTGAATATTGGTAAGGTATGAATCATAAAAGTAATTTATATTTTACGTCTGCAGATAGCTCATATCTATCTGAAACGATGCTTTCATTTATGAATAAACTGTCAAGCAAAAATATCAAAACATCTCTATATTACCATTTACTAATGAATTGCGAGGAGGTGAACAATTGTATTTATTGGCTTTTTTTTCCATGGGGAACTCTCGGCGAGATTACACAGATGCGCAAAAGAATTTCTGAACGCTCTGGATTTGCCTCTGTAGAGATCCAAAGAATGTAAACAAGGAGCAAACGTTGCATATCTTATGGATGGTCTTTATGGCTAGAAAATCCCTAATGCGCATTTTTTCATTGACAGAAAAGCGGGATTGAAAATGAATGGAAAAACGTTGTGCGCCCTTAGCTCAATTGGATAGAGCATCTGACTACGGATCAGAAGGTTAGGGGTTCGACTCCCTTAGGGCGTGCCACTTTTTTTCTTGCCAGCATTTGCTGGCTTTTTTTATTGGCGCAATATGGATAGAAAAGAGCACACAGAAAATCGCGGTGGAAACCTGATCCTGCTTTATAGGATGATGTTCCGCTATTGGCCCCATATCATCGCCGGACTCGTCGCTATGGCACTTTACGCCCTCTTCAGCGGTGTGAGCATCACCATCCTGATCCCGCTATTCGATTTTGTGTTCAATCCCAATAAACCGGAGATACTTTACCACAATTCCAAGGATATCCTTGCCGCTCTGCGTGGAGCAGTGTCGGATTTTGGCGTTAAAACCGGTTCTTTGTGGCAGATTAGATCTTTGGATGCTCTTGCCCCGCTCTGGGAAGATCTGAAAGAAATCATGCTGGTAAGCGATTCCTTATCTTTGCTATATCTATTGTGCATGGCGATCGTGGCCATCATCGTGTTGAAGAATCTCGCATATTTTGCCAATCGCAGTTTCTTTGTGGTGATCCGGGGTAGAACTATCCGCGATATGCGTGCACATATGTTTCGCCGGTATCTGAACCAAAGCTTGGAGTTCTTTGGGAAAAACCAGGTGGGAGACGCTATTGTGCGGATGGTAAACGATGTGGAGATCGTCTCCAATCAGTTCATCTTTGCCGTATTCAACAGCATTCGCGACATCAGCACCGTGATCGTTTACATGTATCTCGCGGTATTTCTCAATGCCAGGTTGTTTGTTTACAGCCTGCTGGTAGTACCTCTGCTTACCTTCACTATCGGTTATCTGGGCAAGAAGATCAAGAAGTATTCACGCCGCATCCAGAGCCAGATATCCGCGATGTTCAGCGTCGTGGAAGAAGTTTTGAACAGTATCAAGATCGTGAAGGCATTTCGCCGGGAAGAGGACGAATTTGCAGCCTTCAGCAAGATCAACCGGAACCATCTGCGCCAGTGGCAGAAGTCTCAGATTTATGCTGCGCTCAATGTGCCTTTATCGGAGCTCAATTCTGCGATTACCGGGGTAGTGGTGGTGATCATCGGCGGGGGTATGATCCTGGATCCCGCTGCGGGTTTTTCTTTGGGGGATTTCACCGCCTTTTTGTTTGCTGTGTTTTCAATGTTGCATCCCATGAAGAGCGTTACCCAGCTTTATACCGAGATCAAGAAAGCGACGGTATCTCTGGACCGCATCGCGCTTGTATTGAATCAGGAATCCAGCATCAAAGATGACGAAAACGCCATCAGCAAACCGGATTTTGTGGATTCCATCACCTTTGAGCAGGTGGATTTTTACTACAAACCTGGTAAGAATGTATTGGATAAACTTGATCTTACCATAAAAAAAGGCAGCAAAGTAGCCTTCGTGGGTGCCAGCGGAGGCGGGAAGACCACGGTTACAAACCTGATCAACCGGCTCTACGATGTGAAGGGCGGCAGAATCCTGATCGATGGCACCGATATCCGGCAGATTAAGCTGGACGATCTTCGCGCACTCTTTGGCGTGGTCACCCAGGATAGCGTGCTGTTTACTAAATCCATCCGTGAAAACATCGCCTATGGCAGCAGGAAAGCGCTTACGGATGTCGATATCCTCCGGGCTGCCCAGATTGCTCACGCGGATGAGTTCATCGATAGTTTTCCGGATAAATATGATCAGCTCTTGGATATTAAAGGCTTGAACCTTTCTGGTGGTCAGCGGCAACGGCTCTGCATCGCCCGCGCCATTGTGGGCAATCCGCCGATCCTGATCTTCGATGAAGCCACCAGCGCTTTAGATACGGAAAGTGAACGTAAAGTGCAGGATGCCATCGACGAAGCTACCCGGAACCGCACTGTGATCCTGATCGCACACCGGCTCTCCACGATTCTGGCTGCGGATAAAATTGTGGTTTTAGAAGCCGGAAGGATCGTGGGTATAGGCAACAACGAGGAGCTGCTGAAGACCTGCCCGCGGTATCAGACCCTGTACAATCTACAGTTTAGCAAGTAGGAGGAAGAATGCTTGATGTTACCGGTTTTGTGCTTACTCAGAATAACGAACGTACCCTGAAGGCTTGCTTGGACAGCCTGTATTGGTGCGATGAGATCATTGTGGTGGATTCCTTCAGCACTGATACCACGGAAGCAATTGCCAAGTCTTATCCCAAGGTACGCTTTCTACAACATGAATACGAAAACTATATGGAACAGCGCATTTGGGGCATTCCCCACGTAAAAACTAAATGGACCTTTACTTTAGATTCGGACGAAGTGTGTTCCGACCCCCTGCGGGAGAAGATCATCGAAATCCTGAAAAGTGGCGATGAAACCCACGATGGCTACCTGTTCCTGATCCGTACCCAGATATTTGGGAAGTTGCTAAAACACCAAGATCTACTTAGTAGCAGAGGAAAGCGTCTAGTGATGACCAAGCATGCCACCCGCTATTGGCGTCCCGCCAGAGTTCACGCTCAGCTTCGCCTGGACAACAAGAAGGAGATGCCCGCGAAATACTATATAATCCACAATCCCATCGGCAGTTTCTCGGATCATTTCCGTAAGATGGCGCGCTACTCCCGCTGGCAGGCGCAGGATATGTTCGATGCCGGCAAACGCGCCCGTTGGTGGCATTTTACCCTGCGTCCGGTAGGCAAATTCTTGCAATTCTACATCATCAAAGGCGGCTTTAGAGATGGTATCGAAGGCTTGGTGGTATGTGCGCTGGGAGCCGTGAATGTGGCTATGAAACACATCATTCTCGCTGAGATGAATCATGAAGCCGGCAGACGTTAAACATATCGCCCTAATGCAACTTAAAGCCATTGGGGATACCCTGATGTGCGAGCCTTCCATAGCGGCGATCCGCAGGGAGTATCCCAAAGCGGAAATCACCTTCATCACCAGCGACGTTGCTTATGAAATTCTGCGGTATCACCCGGGGATCGACCGTTTCATCATCTGGGGCAAGAAGACTCCGCTATTTCCCTACCTGGGGTTTCTACGGCGGTTGAGAAAACCTCTTTACGATATCCTCATCGATTTTCACAAGAACCCCCGCAGCCATCAATTCGCCTTGCTGATCCGTGCCAGAAGGAAAATCTCTTTTCGATCCGCGCGCCGTAATATTGGCTACGATGTGTTATTGCCGGATTACGATCTGGATACTTATGTCCCGATCGAAAAGCTGCGCCTTGCCAACCACATCCTGAGCCAGCCCGCATCGCTCACGATCCCCAAGGTTTATTACTCAGAGGTTCATCGGCAGGCAGCAAACGCCATTTTTGCCAAACAAGGCATCTCTAATAGCGATATTGTGATGATTGTTTCGCCAGTCTCCAAGGTCTCCAAACGCTTGTGGAAGCCTCCCCATTTTGCCCGTTTGTGTGATTTTATCCTGCAAAACTATCCCGTGAAGATCATCTTCACTTGGGGACCCGGAGAAAAGCATCTTGTGGAGGAAGTGAAACGCCTGATGCAAGAGGCATCCCCAGAAATCGATTACAAGATCGACAGTCTCCACACCCTGGCGGCTATGTATGAAAAAGCAGACCTCTGGGTGGGTAACGATAGCGGTCCCCGGCATCTCGCCATTGGTGCTGGTTTACCTACTTTCACTCCCTTTGGCCATTTCTGGCATCGTCACTGGACCCCGCCGGACACCGACATCCATGTTTGTGTAGAGCCAGATAACCGTGATCCCAAACTGGCAGGAGACCGCATCGATACGCTTTCCAGCGAGAAGGTAGTTTCCGCTTGCAAACTATGGCTGGATGCCATGATTTCCAGGATTAATAAGTGAAAACGATCCACGTTCTTACCGGATATGATGGCTTTATCGGGCAGACCCGCAAGCCTTGGGTGAGCATCGATACCCAAGCTTTTATCAAGGAACTTCGTGCCTTGGGCTTCGAGGTGAAAACCCACGATTTTCATGAAGTGGCAAACGGCAGAGTAGAAATCAAAGATAGCATCGTATATTATAGCTTCAGCCATCGTCTGAACCTTCAGCATTACATACGCGACCTGCTGATGTCCCTAAAGAAACAGGGCAACATCCTGATCCCCAATTTCGAGATGTTTTGCTGCCATGCCAACAAAGGCTGGCAGGAATACTTGCGGCGGGAGCTGGGTTTTGGGGATCTGAACAGCCTGTATTTCAGTAGCAAGCGCGAGCTGGATAACTACGACCTGAAGTTTCCTTTGGTGTTCAAGACCTTGGATGGCTCAAACAGCCGCGGAGTAGCCTTGGTGCACAGTAAAGAGGATATTCTAAAAGAGCTTGGCAAGCTGGAACCCAAACCGGGGCTGTATCAACGTTGGGATTTCTTCAGCCGTAAATATCTGCGCAAGAACAAGAAGTTCCCCGGTTACCCAAATTACGACCTGAAGCGGGATGCCCGGCTCTATCAGGATTACATCACCCCCGAGATCCCCTTCATGTTGCAGGATTTTATTCCCAATCTGGATTGCGACTATCGAGTGGTGGCGTTGGGCGAGCATTACTACATATCCAAACGGCTGAACCGCAAGGGAGATTTCCGGGCAAGCGGCTCCAAACATTTCGATTTCGAGCTCAAGGACCCCCAGCGGTTGTTGCAATACACGGCAGAAATCCGCGCCAAACTTGATGTTCCCAGCCTTTCGGTGGATTTGGGAGTGGATCGGGATTCCCGGATACATCTTTTCGAATTCCAAGCTCAGCATTTCGGCATTTTCACGATCCTGAACGCTCCAGGATACTGGTTTTATGAAGATTCCACCTGGAAGTTCAATCCCGGTCATGCCAGTTTCGAGGTAGAACTTGCCAGAGCTTTGCACTACTTTGTGAACACCTGATGGTATTTTCCTACTACTTGTTCAAGCCGTTTTACAGCGCGGGATGGCGTCTGTTGAACTTGTTGCACAAACGCCAAGAGACGGTGTTTTATTGCCACACTCCGGTGGATCTGGAGATTTGGCTGCCGGTACAGAAATATCTAAACCCCATCCCCATAGTTACCGACAAGCGGGAAACCTATGAGTTTCTGAAGGGCAAAGGCTTTTCCGTGCGCAAACTGCCCGCGTTTCCCAAGGCGGTGATCATGTGCCGGGTATCCGCACACAAGTTCCCCTCTCAGAAGGTTATCAAGATCGGCATGATGCATGGTGCTTACCATTTCAAACGCCGTACTTCCGCCAAAAACTATCTCCCCTTCAGTCTCTATATGTTCAGCTCCCAAATGGATTTGGACAACGCGGTGAGTATCGGCGTAACTTGCGGAAAGGTAGGCGGATATCCCAAGCTGGATCCCTATCTGCCGCCCCCAGCCATCCCCAAAAGAAGTGGGGCCAAGCCCAAACTACTATTTACTGCAACCTACGATAGTAGCGGCATGAGTGGCATCGGCAGATGGATCGACCATCTGCATGAACTCACGGATCGTTACGAGATCGCGGTTAGCGTGCATCCCTGGACAAATCCGGAATACATCCAGCGGCTCCGCGCGATGCAGGGGATCAGTTTTATTGAAGACAACCCTCTGCACCACATCCCGGATGCCGATGTATGCATAGTGGATACATCCTCCATCATTGCCGAAATCTGTGCATTGGATAAACCCATGATCAGCTGGAAGATCCCTGCCGCGCGCCGTTCGGTGCCGGAAGTGTACGACATCATTGCCGGGATCAGCATCCAAATTGAAAGTTTCGAGGAACTCGCAGGCGCTCTGGATCTGGCTTTGGCAAAGCCAGCCGCCCTTGCCCAAGAACGCCAGCAGGCAAACAAAGTGTTCTTTGATAAACTGGATGGCAAAGCTGGGGAGCGGGTCGCGCGGCACATCATCGACCTCTTACCGGAGAATAAGTTATGAAATTATGCGATGCCCACTGTCATCTGGCAAACCTATCCGTAGATATGCCCCTTGCGCCGTTGATCTCAGAGGCAACCAGCCACGGCATTACTACTTACCTCTCTTCCGCACTCAGTAAAGCGGAGCTTGCCAGCTATCCCAGCCTACAGGCGCAACTACCGGGAAGATTGCTCTATAGCGCCGGCATCCACCCTTCCTATGATGAGTGCGATTTGGAGATTAAAGATATCCAGAAGCTTTGCGAAGCCAGGCAGATCTGGGCAATAGGAGAGATCGGCATGGATCGCAATACCAAGGATACAGACTGGATGCAAAGTATCTTCATCCGCCAGCTGGAGCTTGCCGCCAGCTACAAATTGCCCGTGGTTTTACACATCGTGGGGCATCAACAGGAAGCGTATAACATTTTAAAAGATTTTCCCTTGCGCTACTTGATCCACGGTTACGCGGGAAGTCTGGAAGCCTTTCAGGTTTTTACAAAGCTGGATTGCTGTTTTACGATTAGCGAGCGTATCTTGCGCCCGGATAAACATGATCTCCTGCAAGAAATGCTCGCTGGTGGCAGATATCTCTTCGAAACGGACATTACCCGCTACTATGTGGCGGAAAACGAGGCAAATCCGCTACTAAGACTGATAAATGTCCTCAACCGCAGTGCGGAACTCTCCGGTATCCCAATTGAGGAACTAACGGCAGTACAGGCTACCAACTATAAATACCTTACAGGTTATGATTTATGACGGATTTATCGCGCACTGAACTGCTTCTGGGGGCAGATGCACTTGCCCGCTTACGGCGCACCACCATGTGCGTGGTGGGTCTGGGAGGCGTGGGTTCCTATGCCACTGAAGCCCTGGCACGGGCAGGCATCGGAACCTTCATCCTGATCGATTTCGACACTGTGGGCGCAAGCAACCTGAACCGACAACTGCTTGCTACCTTGAAAAGCATCGGAAAACCCAAAACCGAGCTGATGAAGGCGCGCATCTTGGCGATCAACGAGGAAGCAAATGTGATCTGTCACCAAGTGTTTCTGGATGCCGAGAACAGGGTGGAGCTTACTGCTGGAGCGGATTATGTGATCGATGCCATCGATAGTTTGGGGCCCAAAATCGGGCTGCTGGAAGATCTCGCCAAAGGCGGCAGACGCTTTATCTCCGTGATGGGAGCGGGGAATAGGCTGGATCCCAGTAAAATCCATGTGGATAAAATCAGCAAGAGTTACAACTGTCCTCTGGCGCGAAGGGTGCGCAAGTTCTTACGCCGCAGAGGCGTAAAACTGGATTTCCCCTGTGTCTATTCCACAGAACTGGCAATGGATACAGTGGATGATGTAGTAAGCGACAACGAGCTGATCATTGAGCGGGGCAGGCAGCGCCAGACAATCGGTTCCATCAGCTATATGCCGGCGATAATGGGCATGATGGCGGCTTCCTGGGTGATCCGTTCTGCGGGTCTTGATAGTATTATGGATAAGGTGCCGGATATTGCTTGTAGATGAGCAAGGTATGGGTGTGCAGAAATACGAATATCTTGACACAAGGCAGCCAAGGGAAATCGTGTGGTACAAAGACTTTCTAACGCGGGATGGATGATGGAACAAACGAGAACATATTTGGTAACTGGAGGAGCCGGCTTTATCGGTTCGCATCTGTGTGATGCCTTGTTGAAGCAAAAAGCACAGGTCTTGTGTGTGGATAATCTCTGCGATTTCTATGATCCAGAGATAAAGCTGGCAAACCTTCGCAGCCTGCTGCCGCAGCCCGGATTCCACTTTTTGAGAGCAGATATCCGGGATATTGACGCGATGAGTAGCATCTTCCGGGAACACAACATCCACATGGTGATTCACATGGCGGCGATGGCGGGGGTGCGCCCTTCCATCGAAAATCCTGCTTTGTATTTCGACGTGAACGTAGCCGGCACAGAGAAGCTCTTGGAGCTCTGCCGCTTGCACAACTTGAAGCACTTCATCTTTGCTTCGTCCTCCTCGATCTATGGCAACAACAATGTTCCTTTCCACGAAGAAGACAGGGTGGATCACCCCATATCGCCTTATGCCGCCAGCAAGAAAGCGGGGGAACTGATGTGCTACACTTGGCACCACCTTTATGATCTATCCACGATCTGCCTCAGGTTTTTTACGGTCTATGGTCCCCGGCAGAGACCCGATCTCGCGATCCACAAATTCGCCCGCGCCATACTGGCGGAGCAGCCGATCACGATGTTTGGAGATGGCAGCACAGCGCGGGATTATACCTTTGTAGAGGACATTGTGAACGGGATTTTAGGTGCCATCCGGCGCGTCGAAAGCACTCCAGATAAGCTTTACGAAATATATAACCTGGGAAACTCGCAACCCATTACGCTGAGGGATATGATCCACAAACTGGAGATCGCTCTGGGAAAACCAGCAAGGATCAAGCGTCAGGCGATGCAGGCAGGCGATGTAGAGATCACCTTTGCCGATGTTTCCCAAGCCAAGCGGATGCTTGGGTATCGACCCCAGACCAGTTTTGAGGATGGACTAGAAAGCTTTGCCGACTGGTTGAAGAAATCCTGAAAACTATCTGTCTCGTAGTGATTACACTATTCGCTTGGGTCTTGTTGGCTAATAACGTACAATCATGTTTCGTTGAATGAAAACCTGGATTGCGTTTCTTTTGTGTCGCCCGCAGGGGGCTCTGAGGAGTGTTTGTTGCATAAACGAGGGGCTCCGCTGAAGCTACGCACCCTCGCTATGATCGGTGTCGCCCCTAGCGGGGCATTTTGGGTAAATACACGAACTGGAGCATGGAGTTTAAAGAGCTTTTTCCAGTCCCAAATCTACCTCTTGTTTCGCGGCTCTTAGGACTTCATGTGTTGTTTCTCGCTGCTTCTGCTGTTAGAAGTCCAAGCCGGCTTTATAATTACCTGTAAATTTTTTGTTTATCATGCCGGCTTGAACTCCAAAGCAAGAATACCATTATGCTATCTCAATGGATTGTTTCGCACACCCATTCATCCATCGGGTTACCCAGCCCTGTCGATGCAATCTCCACTGCATCAGCACCGCATGGCAATTGCTTCGGGGAATGGGCTGGAGCTTATCGGGGATCGATTTGGGAATTCATAATAAAAAAAGCCGGACCCAGGGGATCCGGCTCGATATCTGGTGAAATGAATTATCAGACCATTTCAATTGCTTTTTTGGGGCATTTTGATACACACCGTTCGCAGCCAATGCAGATGTCTTTATCCACCACATGCAGTTGCTTGAGTTCGCCACTGATGGCGGTGACGGGGCAGACCTTGGCGCAGATGGTGCAACCAATGCAGAGTTCAGGGTTGATATCTGCTTTTTTACGCATTCCAGCCAAGAGATCTTGGATAGCTTTGGTGGGGCATACGGTGGCGCAGAGGCCGCAATTGATGCATTTGTCGTAATCGATGCGGGCAAGGTTGTTCTCTACCGTAATGGCTTGAACCGGGCATTTGCGGGAGCAGATGCCGCAACCGATGCAGGGACGGGAGGTGCCGCAGACAGCTTTGGCATCCGGACCTTTTTCCTTGGAGGAGCATTTGATATATACGTTGCGATTGATGGGAACCAGCATGATGAGTTTGCGGGGGCAGGCTTTTACGCAGGCACCGCAGCCGGTGCACTTGTTGAAGTCGATCACCCGCATGCCATTCTCGTCGATGGAGATGGCATCAAACATACAGGCTTTTTGGCAATCGTTTAAGCCCATGCAGCCCCAGGAGCAGCTATTGGGTCCGCCGGCGATATTCACTGCGGCTTTGCAGGAATCCACTCCCTGGTAGTAATACTTCCATTTGGTATTATCTTTGCCGCCGCTGGAGCAATGGATTACCGCCACTTTTTGGGTCATTGCGCTGGCATCTTGACCCATGATCTTGGCGATCAAAGCCGCCACTGCAGGACCTCCGGGGGCACATTTGTTCGCGGCTTCGCCTTCGTTTACCACGCGTTCGGCATATCCGGCGCAACCTGCGGCGCCACATGCGCCGCAATTGGCTCCGGGCAAGGCTTCGATCACAGCTTCCACGCGGGGATCGATCTTCACTTCAAAGACCTTGGAGGCGATGGCAAGGATGAGACCAAAGAGCAACCCCAAAGAGCTGATGATGAGGACGGGGATTCCGATAGTGGAAAAGGTGGAGGTAGTTTCAAGAATTATATAAAACACATTTCCTCCCTTAAATCTTGAAGCCCATGAAGCCGTAGAAGGCAAGAGCCATGATGCCGGCAAGCACCAGCGCGATCGGCATGCCCCGCATACTTTTGGGTAGATCCACTTTCTCCAGGCGTTGACGGATACCCGCCATGGCGAGCAGTACGAAGGTAAAGCCCACTCCGCTGAAGAAACCGTTCAAAGTGCTATCCAGAAAGTTGTAGGGTGTGATGCCATCGCTGCGAAAAGCGGTTGTATTGATAATGGCAACGCCCAGAACCGCACAGTTTGTGGTGATCAGCGGCAGGAAGACGCCCAAGGATTTGTAGAGCGCAGGCGCATTCTTCTGAATCACCATCTCCACAAATTGAACCAAAGCAGCGATGGTGAGGATAAAAGCGATAGTTTGAAGATACATCAGCCCAAATTGAAGGAGCAGATATTTGTTTATCAAGAAAGTAATCGCGCTGGCAAGGGTCATCACGAAGATCACCGCCATGCCCATCCCGAGAGCGGAATCCAGTTTTTTGGAAACACCCAGGTAGGGGCAGAGCCCCAGGAAGCGAGAAAGCACGAAATTTTGGATGAAGATGGCGGTCATCGCCATTACAAAGAGTTCGCCAAAGTAACCCATTATTTCTTCTCCTTCAACATATTCATCAGTGCCATCAGAAAGCCCAGAGTAATAAATGCACCAGGGGCAAGGATGGCGATCAGCATGGGATCATAGTTGCTTGCCACAACCCGCATGCCAAGCCAAGTGCCTGCACCCAGGATTTCCCGAATGGTAGCCACGACGCTAAGGGACAGAGTGAAACCCAAGCCCATGCCGATGGCATCTGCTATGCTGAGAAATACGTTATTCTTGCTGGCAAAAGCCTCTGCTCTGCCCAAAATAATGCAATTCACCACGATCAGGGGGATGAAGAGTCCCAAGCTTTTGTGTAGTGCGGGCAGATATGCAGACATCACCATATCGACAATAGAGACAAATGCGGCGATGACAACGATGTAAACAGGGATGCGGATCTTGGAAGGAGTGATGTTCTTGATCAAGGAAATGATGATATTTGAACAAATCAGCACAAATGTGGCAGCAAGACCCATACCGAGAGCGTTCACCACAGAGGTCGTAACGGCGAGGGTGGGGCACATACCAAGGACGAGAACAAAGGTAGGGTTATCCTTGATGATCCCTTTGGATAGTTCTTTGATAAAGCTCATTGTGACACTCCTGTAGCGAGTTCAGATTGCACAGCCAGGATGCTGTTGCGGATGGAATTTGCAATAGCGCGGGAGGTGATGGTAGCCCCGGAAAGAGATTTTACCGCGCCGCCATCTTTATCCACCTTTAAGTTATCCTTGTTCATCCCGGTGAACTGATGGGTGAAACTCTCAAGTACGCAATTTGCGCCAAGACCGGGAGTTTCTGCCTGGTCGATCACCCTGATCGCCAACACATTGAAATCTTTATCAACGCCCACCATGGTGCGTAAGGTGCTGGAATATCCAATTTCCTCGGAGATGAAGCTGTAACCCAGAACCTCTTTGGTTTCAGGATTGTTGGCAACAAAATAGCTTGTGCCATCGGCGGTTTTGGCTTCCGTGAAAACCGCACCGGGGATTAGCTCTTCCCGAGTGGAGATCTCTTCTTGTGCCTTACGTTCGGCTATCACCGAGGCTGTGAGCGTGTTCACATAGGCAAGGATGCCGCTGGCAACGGCACAAAAGATAAACAGGATCAATGCAAGCTTGATGTAGTACTTCATTTTTTTACCTTCCCGAATGCTTTCGGCATGGTCATCATATCGATCAGCGGAGTAAGCACATTCATGAACAGAATGCTGTAGCTCACGCCTTCCGGATATCCGCCGACCAGTCGGATCACGACCGTGAGTAAGCCGCAGCCGATACCAAAGATGATTCTGCCGGATTTGGTAAGAGGTGTAGTGGTATAATCCGTAGCCATGAAGAAGGCACCCAGCATCAAACCTCCGGAAAAGATATGGAAGAAGGGCAGCATGATAGAGGTACCGCTACCGGGAATTCCGCCAAAGATGAAGCTGAGCACAAACACCGTGCCAATATAAAAGAGCGGGATGCGCCATTCAATGATGTTTTTATAGAGTAGGTAAGCGGCTCCCAGAAGCAGGGCAAAAGCCGAGACTTCGCCGATACAGCCACCGATGTTTCCCCAAAACAAGCTCTTCAGGGTTTCCATTTCGGTGAGACCGCCAAAGATTCTGCCTCCCAGATCGATTCCACCTGCTTCAGCATTGATCTGGGAAACGAAGCTGGTGTCTCTTAAGGTCTTTGCCACACCCAGGGGAGTGGCGGAGGTAACCAGTTCGTAAGCTTTGGGAGAAAGTTCACCGAGGTTGTTGGCGATCCGGGTAAGGTCGTTCAAACCGCTCATGGCGGAATTTTTTACGGCAACCCAACCCGCGGTCATCTGAGTGGGCCAGCTGGCAAGAAGGAACGCTCTGCCTAAAAGCGCAGGGTTCACCGGGTTGTTGCCCAAGCCGCCAAATACCTGCTTTCCCACTCCGATGGCAAACACAGCACCTACGATGGGTAGCCAGATCGGAGCGCCGGCATGGATGTTGAACGCCAAAAGTAAACCGGTGAGGAAGGCAGAGCCATCCTGAACCGTGACCGGGACTTTGCGGAGCTTTTGGATGATGGCTTCGCATACCACTGCTGCCACAGCGCCGGTGAGGCTGAGCAGTAAGGCGCGGATGCCCCAGAAATAGGTGGCAAAGACAAGTGCGGGCAATAAAGCCAGCACTACGTTCCACATTACGTTTTTCACCGTGCTTTTATCGTGCACGTGGGGAGCGGGGGAGACGATCAATTTATCGCTGGAATTCATCATTTGTTCCTCTGAGCTTCTGCGTAGCGGAGTTTACCGGTGTCGATCCATTGAACGAGGCGAATCCGGGCGGGGCAAACATAGGCGCAGCTTCCACATTTGATGCAGTCGTTTAAGCCGGCTTCCACAGCGGAATCTAGATCATGATATTTCACGGAACTGGCAATTAGAGACGGCATCAGGTTCATGGGGCAGATATCCACGCATCGCGCGCACCTCAAGCAGGTGTGTTCCGCCATGGATTTTGCTTCTTTTTCATCGAAAAGAACCAGACCGCTGCTACCCTTGGTCATCGCGGCATTCAGAGAGGGCAGGGCAAAGCCCATCATGGGGCCGCCGGAGATTGCCTTTCCCACGGGGGCGGTGGTGCCTTCACAAAATTCTACCAGATCACTATAAAGGGTACCAATAGGTGCCAAAATATTCATCGGTTTCTTTACTACCGAACCGGTAATGCTGATTACGCGGTCGATCAGCGGCTTGCGGTAGCGGGTGGCTTCGTAGATGGCAAGGGCGGTGCCCACGTTTTGCACTACCACGCCTACCGCCATGGGCAATCCGCCTGCCGGGACTTTGCGTCCGGTAGCGGCAAAAATCAGTTGCTTTTCCGCGCCTTGCGGATACTGCATTTTAAGCCCCACTACTTCCAGGTTCTTCTCTTTGGAGCAGAGCTTGTGCATGAGGTCGATCGCGTCTGGTTTATTGGCTTCGATGCCGATCATGCCTTTTCTGGCACCGGTAACTTTCATGATGATCTTCAGCCCGTCGATGACCTTTTGGGCATGTTCCAGCATCAGGCGGTGATCGCTGGTGAGATACGGTTCGCACTCCACACCGTTCAGGATAGCAACGTCTATTGGCTTATCTGCCGGGGGAGAGAGTTTTACGTGGGTGGGAAATCCTGCTCCACCCATGCCGGAAATTCCGGCAGCGGCGATACGCTCTTTGATGCTTTCCACCGGAAGAGACATAAAGTTCTCGTCGTCAACCAGTTCTACCATTTGATCCATACCGTCGGAAGTTATCTCGATTCCCATTGCCAACGCACCGGTAGGATGCATGAATTTGCCGATCTTGGTTACTTTTCCGCTGATGGATGCGTGTTGATTGAGCGAAACAAAACCAGAGGGTTCGGCGATAAGCTGACCTTTCAAAACGGTGTCGCCCACAGCCACGATGGGCGTGGAAGGAGCACCAATATGTTGAGAAAGGTGAATGATCACCCGGTTTGGGGTGGGAAAATTGGTGATGGGGGCGGCTTTTGAATAATGCTTTTCATCGTGAGGGTGGATCCCCCCAGGAAAGGTCTTTAAACGCATTAACTCTCCCACAGGCTTTGGAAACAAAGCCCAAATAGATTTTTGACCACTTTTCTGATGAGTGAAGATTAGGCAAGTTTTTTTTTGTGAATAATATCCTACAATTCTTGCAGGCTTTCGTCGATTCCTTTGCGGATTTCGTACCAGAAATCGAAAGCGGCAGCCCGTTTGTCCTCGGCGAAACGGCACAACCAATCCATCAGATTGGGATCTTGGGATTTAGTTGCCATTTTCAAGAGAGCTTGATGCACAAAATCCAAGTTTCGTTCGGATTCCCAGAATACGGAAGCATTGCGACAGTTTATGCGGCGCGCGGTGATGTGGTTCGAGAGTTCCAGTTCTTTGCGCATGCCAAAGAGTTCCTCCACGATCTCGGGTAACATCTCCTCCGCCCAGGCGCGGTGAAATCTGCACACGCCGAGGTTGTCCAGCATGATCTCCGTCTTCATTCTGTCTGCGTTCACTATGCCCAGATAACGAGGGTTAAAATATTGGTATCCATAATACATATAGTATCTACCCATCGCCGGCATGGGGCTAAGTACACCGGGGCTCCAATACTGGTTTGGCACCATCCAGCCTCTTCTGCCAAAAGAATTGAAGACAAAGCCATCCATCACGGGTTGACCCTTGGCGCGGGCAAGCCGGCGGGCATACTTTCTGCCCCCTTCATCGATGTTGATTGCCCGATTTTCGCCCAGCATATTGTCCAACAGAGCACAGCCCAGCTCCGCATTGTGCAGGGAATCCATGACGGTGTCGAAATTTTGGATATTCCAGCGGGGAGAGTCGCTTACGCCGAGCTCTGTGGGAGAGATGAGTTGGCTATCCAAGCAATCCATCAACCATGCCAGAAAACCTCCGACCGAGATGGCGTCGAAGCCCAGGGCGTCTGCCTTGTGGCAGAGCTTCTCCGCCGCGCGTTGATCGAATATCCCGCAGAGGGGTCCCATAGTCTGATATGGTTCGTAGTCCTTTTTGTAGATGCCCTCATACTTTTTGCACACCGCCACGCAGGGTTCGCCACAGGTGTGTTGTTTTTTGGGAATGATGGTTTCGGTATTGAACTGCTTCAGATAATGGTTTTTGATGTGTTTTTGGTGAAATTCACTGCGTCGCTGATCGCTCCAGAAGATATTGCGATAGTTGAAAGCGAGGAAGTTTTCGCTGTTGTTGTTAAAGTTCACGCCAAAAGTGCCGCCGGTATCCACATCTGGATCAAAGCGATACTTCTTTGTAGCTTCGATATCCTTGGCGATCATCTTCTGTTCATAGCGTGCTTGGAACCACTCATCCGCCACTTTACGATCCCTAAAATCTTCATCGATATGGGTCCCACCATAGATAATGGAGCAGATGCCATGCTGTTGGAAGAGCTTGGAGCCCATGCCGCCTCTACCCGCCCAAGTGTCTATGTGGCTAAGAATTCCGTCTTTGATTGGAGCCGAGACAATTCCCCCGATATCGGTATATTTTGCCGCGGGTCCTACTGCCAGGATTCTGGGATCATTCACATAGCGGCTGTGGTACCTGTCTTGTACAAATTGCATTATGCTGTACACGCCGTCTTCTTGCCAGATCAGCTCTGGATCCACCGTTTCCAGATCCAGTTCGATTTCTTCCCCATGAAAGCGGTTTAGCACCAAAACAGAGGGGTTTGCTGCTTTGCCGATGATCGAGATCAGGTTGATCCCCAGGTTGTCGAAGACCAAACCTGCGCCGCCCATGCTGGAGATGTAATATCCGCCCCAAGCGGGGGAAAATCCGGTGAACACCAAGCGGTTCGAGCCGGGAAAGATCGAGCCAGCGAGGATTCCGACTCCGATATTCAGGGAGTTGTATTTTCCGGAAAGATGCAAGCCCAGATCTACCGGGCCAAAAAAAGCACCCAGAGGATAGCGTTGGATGCGGTAGAAACCTGTGGCGGCATCCACGATGAGGACTTTCAGAGTATGGTTCAAGACAGCCTCCGCATCAGTTGTAGAGGATGGATTTGATGAAGAGGGGGATCAGGATTTCGTGGTGACCGATGAAGTAATAGCCCTTTCCGCCCGATGACACGGGGCGTTGAGACACATTCACTCTGGCGCGGTAGTGTTGATTCATGTCGAACACGGCAGTGCTGAAGTTTTTTACTTCGCCGTAGATGTTGCGAGCGAGATTGAGGGCTTTCAAAAAAACTTCCGGGAGGATCACGGCGGAGCCAAAATTGAGATACACGCCGCCACCGTTGAGCTCGCGAACCTTGTGGCTGAGAATGCGGAAATCCCTAAGGGAGCAATCGCCGATTGCCTTGCCGTTGGCGCAGGGAGTTTGATGGATGATATCGGTACCGATGGCTACATGAACGGTAACCGGGACACTAAGTTTGTAAGCCATGGCGAGCAAGGATAGATCCCGATTCGGAGCTTCTTCCAAGATCGCTTTGCCTACCGCTTCTCCCAAGCCCAGTTCAGCTTCGCTGCCGGCTGAGATAATGTTGTTGATGTTATAGCAAGTTTCAAAAGCCAAGCCGAAGGATCCGGTTTCCAGAGCCTTGCCTACATCCTCGGACGTGGTTCCATAATGCGCGATCTCATAATCGTGGATGATCACAGAGCCATTGATGGCGATCGCGGAGACGTATCCCGCTTCCATCAGTTCGATAAGTAGCGGTGCCATGCCGCATTTGATCACGTGGCCGCCCAAGCCGAGGATAATCGCTTTGCCTTGGTTCTTTGCTACTTTACAGGCTGTAATCAGCTCTTTGAGATCTTTGGCGCAGAGCAGATCGGGTAAAGCGTCCAACAACGAGCTGGTATCCACAGCACCTTTTCGGGCAAATTGCCCTAGATCAACCTTGCTGTAGCGGTCTTTTATGGAATATGCCGTGATCTGGCTAACGTCGATCTCGGTGTATTTGCTCACGATAGCGTTCCTCCTCGCTGAATATGCAACCGCAATACTGTTGGCGATACATTCCCGCGGCTTTGGAGAGCCGGATGCCTTCCTGCCACAGGGTGCGCCAATCTTCATAGAAGAAATCCATAGAATGGCGAGCTGCTAGTTCTTCACAAATGGCGATAATGCGGTCGTGCTTCTGATAGCGGCTATACAGAAGAGTGGTGGTAAAAGCCGGGTAGCCTTCCTGAACTGCGCGCAGAGCGGCGGCTTCCAGGCGAGTTCGATAACAGTAGTCACAGCGTTCATCTATGTTGTTCAATGTTTGCTCAAGAAATCCCACCAACCCATAGTGGTCATCTTCAAAAAGGGGGATGCCTTCTTTGCCAGTAAACTCACGCAAGGCATCGCGCCGCTTCTGATACTCCAAGAGAGGATGGATGTTTGGATTGAACCAAAATGCCGCAAGCTGGTGCCCTGCCTGCTTTAACCCAGTATAGGGGGCGATGAGGCAGGGCGCACAACAAGTGTGAATAAGTATTTTAGCCACGTACGTAATGAGCCATATCGGCTGGCAGGATAATGGAGAACTCCACCAAACCGGCAATCTCGCCATCCTTGAACCAGGGTTGCTGGTGGATCAGCTTTTTTTGCCCGGCTTTGTCGATGGTATAGGTATTTGCTTCGCCGGTTGCCAACATCCGCTTGATGATCTCGATGCTACGGGCTTGATGGCAATCGTAGAGGCTGTGTCCGATCAGTTCTTTTCCGCCATGGGAGGCATTTACCTGGGCGGCTTTGTCGTTCATTTCGATCACGATGGCGTCTTTATCGCATACCGTGATCGCCACAGGGAGTTCTTGGATCCAGTCGTGCATTTAGAACTCTTTGAGGATGTTCGCGGCAACGATGGATCTTTGGATCTGGTTGGTTCCTTCGTAGATCTGCAGGATTTTGGCATCACGCATCATTTTTTCCACGGGATATTCTTTCATGTAGCCATATCCACCGAGGATCTGGACGGCATCGGTGGTAACCTTCATCGCCACATCCGATGCGTAGTATTTACACATCGCGCTTTCTTTGGCATAGTTCTTGATGCCGGCATCCACCATCTTGGCTGTCTGAAACACCAGTGCCCGGGCAGCTTCGATCTGGGTAGCCATATCTGCCAGCATAAACTGGATGGCTTGGAAGCTGGAGATCGGTTTGCCAAATTGCTGACGTTCTTTGGAATAGCGCACAGCGGCTTCAAAGGCGCCACGAGCTATGCCAACGGCTTGAGAGCCGACCATGGGACGGGATTTATCGAAAACCTTCATCGCGGTGATAAAGCCAGTGCCCTCTCTACCCAGCAGGTTTTCCGCGGGAATCTTGCAATCTTCGAAGATCAATTCGCGGGTTGCGCTGGCACGGATGCCCATCTTGTTTTCCTTTTTTCCGAAGCTGAACCCGGGAGTGCCTTTCTCTACGATGAAACAGGAGCAGCCACGTGCGCCTTTGTTTTTATCCGTCATGGCAAACACGGTGTAGATGCCTGCTTCTCCACCGTTTGTAATCCACTGTTTGGTGCCGTTGAGGATATAGTAGTCCCCTTCTTTGCGAGCAGTGGTTTCGATCGCCCCGGCATCCGAACCGGCATTGGCTTCGGTGAGCGCGAAGGCGGCAAGCTGCTCTCCGGCGGCGATTATCGGCAGGTATTTTTTCTTCTGTTCTTCAGAGCCGGCGATCAAGATGGGATACATACCCAATCCCGTGGCACCAAAGGCAAGGGCGATACCAGCGTCCACAGCGCAAAGTTCTTCGGTAACAACCGCGAGATCCATCACTTTGCCGCTGATTCCGTCGTATTCTTCGGGGATCAGGATGGCAAAGAGGTCGCTTTGTCGCATTACTTCTACAATATCCCAAGGGAAGATGCCTTCCTGGTCGTAATGTTCGGAGAGGGGCTTCATCTTTTCGATGGCGATGCGCCGGGCAATTTCTTGCATTTCGAGTTGATCATCAGTAAGAAAGTAATTCATGTGTATCTCCTGTATCTATTATTAGTTATGAAGTGAACATAATCCGGTAAAATGCCCTAATGTGTCAAGCCCAAAATGATTTCGCCGTTTCTTGTGAAGCCTTACTTCATCAGGATCAGTTTCCGAGTGGTCGCCGCAGCTTTACTCTGGATTCTTACAAGATATATCCCTGATGCCACTTGTGAGCCGGATTGGTCGTCCCCATCCCAGAAAAGTGTGTGTTTACCGGGTCCATACGTATCATCTGCCAAGGTGGTAACGAGTTGACCCTTGATGTTATACACTTTTACAGAAGTAGGGCTTACATGGCTAAGTTCAAAACTGATGGTTGCTCGCGGATTAAAGGGGTTGGGATAGATGCTGACGGGAATTGTCGGGGTGCTAATGCGCTGGCTTGGTTGTTCTTGTGGTAATGAAAATGCTGTTTCCGTAAGTTCACAGCGGATGGATTTGATTCCTTCCTGGGTGCGGAGTTGCATCCAATACCAATAATTTGGGTGAGGTACAAGAGCCAGATCGGAACGCGGTTTCCATGCGTCCCACTCTATCAGACCAACGTTGTCGAACCAAGCTTGGGAATTCTGACCTGATACTCCGCTGAAGCTAAGTTGAATATCGTAAAACTGGGCGTTGGAAGGGATGTTTAGTTGAGAGTAATACCAAGACCAAGATGTGTTTCCGGTGATATCACTTGTGATGCTCTCGCTGGAAATGGGATAGCTTGTGTTTCGTGCAGAGTAGTAGCGGATCTTGATGTTCGCTGTTTCTGCGTTTCGGGTGCGAATCCAACCATGAAGAGTGTGGTGTTTCAAGTTGTCATTGAGCTTCATTTTCTTGGAGATCGTGGCAGTCTGAGAGCCGCCGCTATCGCTTGAGAACCAAGCGCAACGCTCACCATCCAAAGCTGCGCTCGAAAAGGTTTCCACGTCCCAGAGCGTAGAACCTTCGTCTTCAAAATTGCCAAACCAGATCAATTCAGTTCCCAATCGCAAATCGGTATCAGTCGCGGGACCCGAATAATCTACGGAGCTGATGCTGCCAAAGCGGGGTAGCTTCTGCGGGGCGGTGATCTGGTATCCATCTATGTGCTCTGCGAAATCCGGAGCGAGCCGGAAGGGGTGTAAAGTCTCTCTGAGTGCGGTGGGTTGGGTGGGGATATCCGCTCTAAGCTGCTCTTTATCAACAACTACGATGGTATCCAGCTCCCGGGATCTCATCGCCACGTAATCCAGGATATATATTGCCAGTTGCCCAGACGCCTGTTTGGGGATATAGCCGTCGATGTACACGGAACGGATGTGGTGGTTTTTGAATCCATCAGGATAAGCATCCACATAGAAGATCACAGAGTTCATGCACTCAGGGTAGTCCAGATCAAAGGCAAAATTGCCCAGCGAATGCGCGATCACTTTTCCGTTATAAAGCTCAAAACCATGCACGATATGTGGGTGATGGACGATCACCAAATCGGCTCCGTTATCCACCACGCTGTGGCGAATCTCGCGATCCCATTGATGCGGAACGTCGTAACGGATATCGTAATCTTCATCCTGGTCGTATCCTATGAATGGCATGTGTTTTCCGTAATCCGCCCCAGGGGCAGTAGAGTATTCGCTCCCGGCGTGCATTTCGATTACTTTAAGATCCGCTATCCCTTCTACCGCTTGCAATTGCAACATGTTGTAAAACGGGGTCATGTAGGCAAAGCCTTCCTTGGCAAATCCTGCATGCAAATAGGGTTGAGCGTTGTTGTACTGTCCGTTGCGGTCGCTACTGCGCAGAAGGGCTATGCTGATCCCCTTTTGGTTCAGGAAGGAAGGCAGATATGCCTCGTAGGATTCTGCGCCGGCGCCGCTGTAGTCAATGCTATTTGCGTCCAGGATGCTCTGCGTTTGCCGAAGAGCTGGAAGACCATAATCCAGAGTGTGGTTATTTGCCAGCGAGACATTATCGATGCCTGCGGCTACTAAACCAGCCACATTTGCCGGATTGCCCCGATAGACTACGGATTTTGTGGGATGAGGACTCCCGGAATTTGCCAATACGACTTCCAGGTTTGCGACTGTGAGGTCTGCAGTGCCACCCAAAATCGAATAGGTGGGAGCGAAGATGGATTCCACACCGTAGTAAGGGATGATCTGGGTATCATAGCGCCGGGCAAGCATCACATCCCCTACGAAGTTGAGCTTCAGTGGCAACGAGCTGGGACCAATATCCAAGGTGACGCGGGTAGCGGCGTATCCCTTCTTGCCACTATCATCGGTCAAGGTGAGATTCACGGTGTACTCATGCGCGTCGAAGCTATCATAGACATGGTAGGGCTCTGACAAGTTACTGCTATTGCCATCCCCAAAAGTCCATTGATAGCTGAACTCATCACTATCCGGATCGGTGATGATTGCCGAAAACTGGATGCCCACAAAGCGCATGGTTCCCGCTGGAATCTGAGTGACAATATTTACTTGAGGGGCAATGGGCAGAGTGTTCGTGATGTTGAAAATGCTATCAAACCACACTGAGCGGTTTGAACTTTGGTCGAGATCGTTTACATAGATCACGGAAGTGATACTCGGATCATATTCAAAGAAGCTTCGCCAATCCGCACCAAGGGGCAATCTGTATTGTTGCCAGGTATTTGCGCTTTTTGAGCCTTGATATACGGGAATCCATGTCTCCAGATCCGCAATGCGAGAACCGGAGATACTGTAGAAAAGAGCATTCTCGCCGTCTGAAAAGCCGATGCCCTGCAAGGTTGCACCGGAATTGTGATATGCGGCAAACTCTATAACTGTGTTCAGTTGGGTGGGAAATGGGGATATCTGTTGTTGTTTCCAGGTGTTGCCAAAGAGTTTCAGGGAGTATGCCGATTGACCGAAGGTGATACTGCTATCCAAGCTCCAGGATTGCGGGTTTAGATCCTCATTATCCCAGGAAGTAAGCTGGACCGCGCCGCTTTCAAAATCCTCGATCAACACTGCGCCGGTCTGCCCTGCAAGAGGGATTATCAACCAATATAGAAACAATCCAATCAGCAAAATACGCATTTCTCCTCCCAGTTTGATCCACGTTCATTATTAGGTACGCAATTTACATTCCATCCAGCATCTTAATTGCGATCCGAATCTGCCTATCGCAAGAGCAGGATCACGATGATTATCAGCTGATCTCAACTTCTTTTTTGCTGGGAGATTCTTCTGCTTGCCCTGTCCTTCAGGCAAAGGCATTGGAGACTGTCCACCAAGACAGTCATTAGTTTCAGTTAGTTGCGACAAAGCAGTGTAAGAAAAGTGGGCGAAACAGTGTTTCTAAACATCAAATCCAGAATTGACAACAAGCATTCTGAGGCACGATCACCCCAAAGACAGCT
>JAHDQK010000015.1 GCA_018433885.1 Candidatus Cloacimonadota bacterium | reverse complement strand
TGCTTCTCTTTGGTTGAGTCATGATCTTCTCCTTGTCTTGTAGATTTCTTGTCAAAACCATCAAAACAAAGTGCGGGATCTGGCTCAACCTTTTTCTTCATCTGGCGTTACCTATTTTACACCAACCTTTGAGACACTACCACAGCAAGCGAGCATTCAAAAAAGAATACGTAAGTGATGTTCATGGGAAAGTCATAGGATGCAAAAGAGTTGTTGATTCTTCGTGCTACCATGCCTATTGGTGATAAACTATTTGCAAACAGAAGCACATGAGGCTAAGAATGACGTGTTACAAATTTCTTATATTTAGCCTGTTTTCGTATGGTACTTTTTAGTAGCTTTCTCTGGAAAAGTATAGCTTGCAAGCGGTCTAGCAGAAAGAAACTTATCCCTGAGCGATATTAATTTCTTGTTTCGACCTGGTAACATAAAAGGAGCTTATCATGAACACATCATTTCGAGTGTTACTTAGTATATTTGTCCTGGCCATCAGCAGCATAGCATTTGCCCAAAGCGGATATGTCTATTCTGAATATTTTGAAGATTGCGCGATATCATCAAGATCCATCTTTGTCTGCTCCGATAACAGCGTGGTTGTTCTGGGAAACTTAGATTACAATTACGGGCCACATACACAGTATCTAAGCATTACCAAACTTGATCCTTCCGGTAATCTCCTCTGGCGGCGATGGATGGGGGGAACTGGAGATTTTCTCACAATCACGGGTGTGGATATAGACGAAAACGATACAGTCACTTTTATTACTACCGTGCTGGCTACTGATGAATATATCAACTTGTGGTCAATTGATAGTAGCGGGAATTTTACTCTCCTCTCAGAAGAGCCCTACGTCCAAAATTTCAGGCGGATCAGCTTCAACAAAGCCATGCGCACTCCCAATAATGAGATAGTTGCTGTTGGTAAGACATACACCAGCTTGGAAGGACTATGTGCTTGCTACTATCGCTTTTCTGCTACTGGAGATACGCTTGCCACTGCCTATTATCCATTGGATGCCAGTAGCCCCTATCAGGAACAGGGAGCGGAAGCTTATGATCTGGCGCTCATGGACAATGGCAACATCCTCATCACCTGTCAATTGAACATTGGTACGGCAACAATACTGGAGGTTGATCCCATGGGCAACATCGTCAACCGCATTGATGTGCCTGGATACTTTCGCAACAACAGGTGTTCTCTTGCAGTGGCTAACAATCCATACAACTCGGGATATCTGATTGTGGGTCCATTTGGATTCTTCCCAGACACTGCTATCAAAGCTTATCTTTTACAAAACAATGAACTAACATACGCGTTTGGTATTGATCCCGGCATCGTAAAATGGTCGCATTCCACTTTGGTACATGAAGATGGAGTATTTATTTGTGGCATCTACTCGCCTAATGATGCTTCACTAGTCAACCTCTCCGGTAACGGAGACCTGATCTGGTCTTGGCAACAGGACGGGGAAAACGTTAGCAATTACATAAATGAAGGGATAGGCAACGCATCCACAGCTCTGCTTGCCATGGACAGCGAAGGTTGTTTGTACTGGGCTTGGGGCAATGGTGAGACCCAGTTAATCACCAAGCTCCTGCCCAATGGTCAGGTGCCGGTGGCTGATGAAGTTCAAAGCCCGATGATAAACGTAATCTCGGCTTATCCGAACCCTATGAAAGATGAAATAAAGATCAAGATCAAACAGGACAACTCATTACCTATCCAAAGTAACAGGATCGAAATCTTCAATATCAAAGGTCAGCTAATCCGTTCTCTGGAACTGACCAAAGGTGAAACAGTCTGGGACGGCAAAGACAGCGGAGGGAACCCAAGCCCCAAAGGTATCTATCTCCTTCGCTCTAATGCCGAGACCAGGCAGCTCAAAAAAATCG
>JAHDQK010000044.1 GCA_018433885.1 Candidatus Cloacimonadota bacterium | reverse complement strand
AAAAATGGGATTCAAAAGAGGGATTCTATGAGACATAAATGAGAAAATAGACCAAAAAGGTCACTTAGAAACTAAAAATGGCGGGCGGCTACAGAACAAATTCATCTCAATACATGCATCGATGGTTTATGCAATGGTCTTATACTGTTGTTGAGCAAACCAGAGCTTTATATGTCTTTAATGCTGATGCCGAAGTAGTAAACAACATATTCGATGTTTCACAAGTTGGGATACGATGCAACGATACATATGATGATTCCAGACTGAAATACTATCACAACATCATGAAGCTGGGAGCTAACGCAATCCCAGCAGAACAATACGACATCAACTTGCCGGAAAACATTAACAATCAAATCTGTGATGCTCAAATTGACGCAAACTACCGCCCCATCTGGAATTCAACCACTATGTCCCCTTGCATAGACACAGGATTTGGTGAAGATGATCCCGACGGCACCCCTCCTGATATCGGAGCTATACCTGCTATTCAGCATCGCTATTGGGAATATTCTTTCGAAAACCAGCACGATCTGGATAAGTGGTACTGGGTGAGCTACCCGGTGCTGAATACAATCACCGACAATGCCCTGATAGCAAACGAGTTCTTTGAAGAATTGCTGCATAGGCATCAGGACTCAGATTTGGCTTGGCAACCCACCTATCTGGAAGAGATTAGGTGGGTTAATCAGGGGCAAAACTTGATTACTTGGACTTCAGGAGCATGGGCAGGACCAATGAATTCTCACTCTGTCTCCAGTCCTCAGGGTTATAAGATCAAGCTCTTACAGGATGTTCCTGATGTGGTTAGCCTAAGTGAGAGCGGTTTTAAGACCCCAAATAATACACAGTTCCCGATATACGGCGAAGTGGAGAACTGGTTGGGATATTTCAGAGAAGAGCCTCAATACCCTGAAGATGCCTTTGCCGATATTTGGGATGACCTGGTGAGTGTAAGAGCCAAAAATTGGAGTATAACCCGAGACGTAGGCTCCGGTTTGATGATCGGAAAGAAAGGAACGCTAAACTTTGGTGATATGGTTATAGTTCGCACTAATAACGATCATAATACATTCCGATGGGGCGGCAATCATCCTGTCCCCCCAGATTTAAAGCCCGAAGTAAAAGGCTTTGTTTATGACGAGAAACCGGATTATATACCATTGTATGTGAGTCTATCGGATAGTTTGCTGCAAGATCTTGATGAAATCGGTCTGTACGTGGATGGGGTATGTAGGGGCGCAGTCGTGGTGGAAGACAGCCTGGAACAGATCTCCGCTTATGTGGATAATGCTGCAGAGCTGAGTGAAGGCAATGTGGAATTTGTCTTCTGTTATAATGATAGCAAGAGCATGGAGCCGCAAATGAAAAGCATGAAGCCGCCGGTGGGCAGACTTAAGGCAAAATACTCTCAAGCAGGTTCCGCCTATCCATATTTCGAGTTCAAGCTAAGCCCTGAGGATATGGACAATATTGTTCCGCCAGAGTTCTCGCTAAGGCAGAACTATCCCAATCCCTTCAATCCCACTACTACCATTGCTTACTCATTGCCCGAGGCAAATCAAGTGAGGATTGACATCTATAACGTTAAAGGTCAATTGGTCAAGAGCCTGCTCAATAAAGACATGGAAGCCGGATTGCATAGCATAATCTGGAACGGCAGAGATATGAATAACCAGAGCGTAGCCAGCGGAATATACTTCTACCGCCTCAGCAGCCCAAGTATGACCCAAACCAAGAGAATGCTCTTGATGAAATAGGCAACAAGGTAGAAACGGTTTCCAGCCGTTTATAGATAAAACATCGAGATGATTGTTTTTCATGCAGGCTGGGACGACGTGTCTACCTCAATAGCAGCTTAGCTGCGTTAATTGAGCCGGGGAAGGCTAGATAACACCTTCCCCGGCAAGATAAAGAAGAGGAAGAAAATGCGTATTAGCTTGCTGATCCTGATGATAGTCTTGCCTTGCCTGATCTTTGCTGCCACTCTTAGCGTAAAGCAAGACGGCAGCGGAGACTACACTGTCATCCAGGATGCCCTTGATGCCGCCGATCCCGGAGATACAGTTTTGGTCTATCCGGGCAGGTATTTAGAGAACCTGATGATGGAGATCGACAACATCACTTTGATGAGTCTGGAAGCTACTACCGGGGATCCGGCTTATATCGATTCTACAATTATAGATGGGAACAACACAGGACGAGGCATTATAGTAAGCCGAGATACTGAACTAGTTATTATTCGTGGATTATCTATCACTAATTGCTTTACCAGTGGCGGAGCAGGAGGCATTGGCTTGGCTGTAAACTCTTCGTCAACACTATGTAATCTAAAGATATTTAATAACACTGCCAGGACTGGGGGAGGTATTAACATCGGAGCTGCAACAGTAACTTTATCAGGAGTGGATGTGTATGATAATTACGCACTTCAGCTCGGAGGAGGCATTTACGCCGCCTCTGGTGAGGGATACATCAATAGCATCACTTTCGATCCCGACAACCGTTGTTCCATCTACAACAACCGTGCCGGAGCAGGACAGGATATCTATATTCAGCATGCAGATCAAGATTTGGATATGCCCCTGGATATTTTTACTGTGGCGGAGCCAAGCAATTACTACGCAATATATCTGAGTGATATGCCCATAGCCAATAGCTTTCAAATCAACTTCGACATTCTGAATGCGCATCATCAGGAGATTGATAGCGATCTTTACGTTTCCACGGTGGGTGATGATGCCAACGACGGGCTCAGCCCCGGCACTGCACTGAAAACCATCCATGAGGCTATCTACCGGGTTGCCTCCGATAGCCTTAACCAGAAAACTGTACACATTCTACCCGGTGACTACTCACGCACTGATAATGATCAGGTCTTTCCCATTGCCCTGAAAAGCTGGGTGATCGTTCAAGGCTGCGGGATCGATACGACCACTGTTGTATGTGAGCCACACCCTGAAATTCCCCTTAGTTATGGATGGGCAGATATTGCGTTCACAAACTATGCAGAGTCAGTTAATACGATACAGGATTTGTCGATCACTACACGGGGTACAAACGATAGTGGAGCTATTTTATTGTTTAGAATGGCCAGTTTGAATTTGAAAAATGTCCGAGTTTATGACGTGATGGCTAGTACTGTGTCTGCAATACAAGCTTATATGCACAACGCGTATGAGAGTTTGTGGGATAACGTTACTGTAGAAAACATAAATTCACCTCGTTCAGGTATGGTCTATCTGAGTGTGTCAGATACTCCTGAATGGGAAATGACAGCAATGTCCGGCAGAATCATGAACAGTAAATTTCGTAATGCAGTTTCAACCTACGAATCCTCATCGGTTTGGGCAATACCACTAGTCGACATTCGCGGTGATAAAGAACTAAGTTTTGAAAACTGTGAATTCAGTAACTTAACCATACAAGACGACAATTCTATTGCCATAGCTATTGGGGGCGTTGATTATCCTCAACAGCAGAATCATTTCTCCTTATACAATTGCCTTTTCTCCAATAACATATCACCGGGGGGAGACATCGGGGGGATTGCTTCGATATGCTCAGCCAATAACCCTCGCATTGACATTGTAAACTGCACTTTTGCCGGGAACCAAGGCGATGCTTATACTCTGATGATCAATGGCAACGTAAATATCGTCAATTCCATCTTTGATAACGATACGCCATATCAAATCAAGGTGAATCCCATGGACGGCGATCCCAACGAACACACCAATCTTACTATTGACCATTCCCTGATTAAAGATGGCATCGCTGGCATCCTGCCTTACCCGGTTCCGGGCAACACGATAGATTTCTTGCCTTCCAGCATTGATGCCGACCCCCTCTTTACCAGAGGCTTTGACATCCATGATCCACTTTACTACAGCCTTTCAGAGCTTTCACCCTGCATCGATAGCGGCACTTTTGATATCTCTGAGCTGGATTTTCTGCCTTATGATCTGGCGGGCAATCAGCGGGTCTGGAACAATCGTATCGATATGGGAGCATTTGAGTTTGGAGCTCCACCTGTGGCTAATGACGATCCTACATTAACTGATATGCCTGCACAGAGTCTCACAGCTTATCCCAATCCCTTCAGAGTATACACCAATTTAAGAGTAAGTTCTCTGAACAGTGGAAGGGATAGATCTGAGAGTATTAACAATGCGAGCATCACAATCTATAACATTAAGGGTCAGAAAGTAAAAAGTTATGCACTAGACCCAAAGAAAACTGGCGAGCAGTTCACATTCTGGGATGGCAGAGATGTAGAAAATACCAGATGCTCAAGTGGAATATACTTTGTTAATCTGATAGTAAATGGTAGAAAGGTCAGCACTAAGAAAGTGACGTTGATCAGATAGGGCTCTTACGGCACCTTGGGTAGAAACGTCTTTCTGGCGTAAGTATGCGACAGGATATTGCTCCTATATGGCAATAAAATCATGCCCCTCCCATTTGTGCGCGATAAGCCATACTGCTATGGATTGAATCTTGTGTCACGATTATTAAGACCATTGCATAAACCATCGATGTATGTATTGAGATGAATTTGTTCTGTAGCCGCCCGCCATTTTCTGTCTCGAAGTGACCTTTTTGGTCTATTTTCTCAATTATGCCTCATAAAACCCCTCTTATGAAGCCCGTTTTT
>JAHDQK010000071.1 GCA_018433885.1 Candidatus Cloacimonadota bacterium | reverse complement strand
CTATTCGGAGGACTGGATAAGCGGGAAGCTATATCTTTCGGAACCAATGGAAAGAATCAAAGACACCATGAAAAAGCCCATACCATTTGAGGCAACGCGCGACGGGCTGGAGCCCTGCTTAAGTCGGCTACGCCTCCTCCGCAGGGCTCCAGCCCGTCGCAGCAAGGTAGTTTATTTAGGAAAAAGAACTTGACTCAGATCAACAAGAAGAAAACAATGCAATTGGTCGCTTGGCCTTACATAGATTGTGAGTAACGAGGGATGTCAGATGCCCTCAAACAACCAGAGAAACAATGAGTTGGAATTTACACCAACATTTGGGACTCAACTGGCAAGATATCAAATACGCTATGTTGATCCCGCACAAACATACAGGAGGATTTATGAAACACATTGTGATTTTTCTGATGCTCGTGATCATGGCTCTGAGCATCATTTCCTGCGACGAGCGCGAAGGAGAAAGCGCAGTACCAAGCCTTGTGCATATGTATCTGGATCCCGAGGATGATTTCTATTTGGTGCTGGAGTACGATGAAGACGTGCACAGGGATGACACTTATGTATATTGCTCTCTGATCACCGATAGAAAGTTTGAGGAGCTCTGGATAAACAACGATAGAATCTATCCCGATTTTATGAATTACAACAATACAACAGGCTATTACTGGTATGATTTTGATATGGATTATCTGGATGGGGCTCTACCCTCTGGTTACAATGAGGAGATAGTCTATAAGGTTGTTTTGGAAGGCAAGACCGTGAACGGCAGTTTGGTGATGCCGGCTGAGTATGTACTCAATCCACCCTCTTTTGATCACACACAAGATTATGGCTTGAATTGGACTCTGGCAGAAGATCCCCAGGTTCAGAGCATCGCATTGTCCTTGGAGGCCACCGATGAAAACAATTATTATAATTATAGTTTTGAGCTAAAGCCCACGGATAGAGCCTTTACTTTCAACAAAAGTCTCTGGAGCGATTATCAACCGGCAGAAGACATTGATTTAGTTTTAACTGCCAGCAACTACCAAAGAACCCAAGGTGGAGTGGTCTGGTTCGTCAGTTCATATGAATATGAAGAAAATAGTTGGTACCGGAAGTCTCCTCATCAACTTCGGATTGAGAAGCTCCTGAGAGGAGAAGACCCGCTGCCCAGATAATGCTAAGTAATATACGTTCCGGCATCAGACATAACAGATACTGGTTTGAATGGAATGTTGATCTGATGCCTGAGTCGAGGATCGTCGAGCTATCCGGCTAAAAGTAAAAGACGATTTGACCTGAAGCAACAAGAGTCCAGGTACTCTTACAACCAGTATCATTATCAAATGAAACCGGAAGTGTCAGACAGCAATCTGTATGACACAACTGCATAGACTATCATCCGGTACGGAAATGCTTAAGACTTCATCAGGAAAGATAAAACAGCGGCACTGGACTACTTTTGACTGGCTGGCGATAGCTTTGTGTCAAGGCTAGACTGATTCCACACTGTTATCGGAGCTGGTTTAATATCAATGATATAGACCACTATCCAGTGAGAGTTCTCTATCTTTAGGGATCCGCGGTTATCCTTTGAAGGCTCCAGTTTATCACCCCCCTGTTACCCCGTACTTTACCCGAACTCCACTTGAACTCCTCCTGAACTGGGTTCGGGTGGAGTTCAAGTGGGATTCTAGTGGAGTACATCTGGGCAATGGGGAAGATGTCTGGCTCATCCTGGGAATTGTCAAAGGGGTGTCTCGGTTTGATGTCTCGTCACGAGTATCCTACCAAGGTCAAGTTCAGCTTGGAATCGAGATACATCGGCAGTCCCGGCTACATCGACTTCGGAATCATCATTATCGAAGACGATGCCGATGATATCACTGCAAGCTAACCATAAAGCCATAAAAGCATAAATACAGAGGAGAAACAATGTTCAAATATGGAATCAGCTATTACATCATGGAAGACGGCATCAGAAAGCCACAGACTGGAGTGGATATCCGCTTACTCAGACCCGGAGCCGACTGGCAGACCGGGAAGCGAATGATAGAAACGGAAAACTCAGGTTACTATGACTGTCTGATCGAAACTGAAGCCGATTGTGGGTTCTATGAGATCTGGGACAACCGGGGTAATCCCAATGGCAGCTTCAGTGGTAAAACCTGTACCATCGGCAAGCTCGATGCCCGGGGTCTGCAGAACGATTGCATCTATGGTAATCACATCCTTGATGGAGTGGTAACGGGCAGCAAGATAGCCAATGAAGCCGAAGCCCTGAATCATCTGGATACCAACATTAAACTGCCACTCTCCAAGATACTATATGAACTTCACAATCAGGATTCTGGACTAGGGGATACAACCCAGGCATCACCAGCAAGTTGCCGGGATGATAAATACATCAGTCACAAGTTAGATAAGGAATACGAGGTCATACCCCACATCATCCTGACCAACCAGTGCAACTGCTTCCTTTACATATTCGATATCAAACAGGAAGGCACCCAGATCACCATCACCCTTGCCATCGGGAATAACTTCGATGCCGACTTCGCCAAGTACCAGTTGCTTGCCTTGCCCTTCTGAGATATCACTTGATGTTTTCAGTGACATTAACAAATACTTGTTTCAGACTTTGACCGTAACCGCATATGCTGCTTGACACATAATCACACGTGGAAAATCTGCTTCATTATGAAAGAAAGTCAACCCAAACCTGATTACCTTTACCATGACCAGGCTTACCAAGCTAAAAGAAACGCGGGGTTTCCTGGATGGGATACAGAGGATGTAATCCAGCAGAGCATATGCGAGATGAGTTCCTTGTTGGATAAGATATCCTTATCGGATTCATCAAATGTCCTAGATATCGGTTGTGGTGCTGGCAATCTGTCTTTCTGGCTTGAATCTCGAGGGTTTCAGGTCTGCGGTACTGACATTTCACATCAGGCAATTGAGTGGGCAAAAGAAAAAGGTGAATTGCAGTCATCTAAGGTCAGTTTTATAACATCGGATGCAACAAATAACTTACCTTACCCGAACAACTTTTTTGATATAGTGATAGATAATCACTGCCTGCATTGCATCATAGGGGCAGATAGAATTAGATATTTGAGAAATATAGTATCCGTTTTGAAGCCAGGCGGGTTCTACCTGCTCAGTTCAATGTGCTGTGAATTTCCATATCCTGAGGGATTAGAAGGTTTTGATACGAACAGTAAATGCATTTTCTGCAAAGGCTTTCCAGTACGTTATTTGGGAACAAGAAAAGAAATTCTAAGTGAGATTGAAAACGCTTCGCTTCAAATCATTGAACACACTGAACAGATTGGTCAGGACAGAATGAATGACCTAATCGTCATCGCACAGAAGGTTAAGTAATGCCTGCCTTCACTTCCATGACTTCAACTGGCTGCTCCGTGCCCTCGTTAAATAATACCCAAGATAAAAACCCGGCAGAACCAGGTTTATGTGATAAAGTGCCGACGATTACTTCTTTTCCAGCCTGCAGATCAGCTCAGCCATCAGGTTGATCACTTCCTTGTAATCTCCGCATTCCCAAGCATCGTCTGCTTTTATCCTTATCTGCTCATCGGTCATTGTTTCCGACTTGAGCCAGGGGCCTCGGAACTGATTCCACCAGCTCTTGTAGTGGAACTCGTTAGCGTATGGATCATCCTGGGATGCTTGATTGGCTTCGATAATCTCTTCAATTGGCTGCTCTGAGCCATCGTCATGCATCAGAACTATCTGGCTGCCTGATTTTACCATCTCCTCCAGCGTTGCCTGCTCCTTGCGATTCTTGTTTTGCTTGGTCATCTTGATCTCCTTCTCGGTTCCCCGACTATTTATTTATGGTTGCTACTACGCACCCCTCGCACAGGTGGTCAAGTCCTTTCCACTCAATAGAGACTGTCCACCAAGACAGTCATTAGTTTAAGTTAGTTGCGACAAAGCAGTGTAAGAAAAGTGGGCGAAACAGTGTTTCTAAACATCAAATCCAGAATTGACAACAAGCATTCTGAGGCACGATCACCCCAAAGACAGCTTTTTTGTAT
>JAHDQK010000020.1 GCA_018433885.1 Candidatus Cloacimonadota bacterium | reverse complement strand
CAGCGATTCCATCGGTACCGGCGCAGCAGCGGACTTCAACGTAGCCGCAAAATGGGATGCCCTGGGCACCGAAAACAGCATCTACCCCTATGTGGGCATGAATATCACCAAGATCCAATTCTGGCCAAACGAAGCTGCCAGCACCTACGCCGTGCGCGTATGGGCAGGTAGCGCCAATACCCTCGTGGTAGATCAACCCGTTACCGCTCCTACCATAGGTGCCTGGAATGAGATCACTCTTACCACTCCTTACACCATTCCCGCAGCTACCAGCATTATGGCTGGCTTCCGTTGCAACACCACCACTGGCTACCCTGCCGGTATCGATGCCGGTCCCACAGTTGATGGATATGGCAACTGGATCAACCTTGGTGGATGGCAGACCCTTACCGCAGCCGCTGATATCCAGGGCAACTGGAATATCAAAGTGTACGTGGCAGACGCTCAAGGCCGTGAATATGTGCTTGGAGAACTTCCCCAAAACGATACTTACGCCGTCGGCAGCCTTGCCAGCGTTCCCTCCTCAACCAGAGCGGATCGTGACGTAAGCGCATATAAAGTATATCGCCTCCTGGCTGCCGACCAACAACAGGGTTACGTTGGTTACAGCGGACCCGAACGTGGCGGTTTGATCGCTCTCGATGCCAAAACCAGCTTCGAACAGCAAGCTCAGGAACGTGCGATGGAAGGATACAAAGTATACCGTTTGCTGGCTGCCGACCAGGATAACGAAGCTAACTGGACTGCCCTAACTCCCAGCACCATCACTCCTACCGAGTATAATGATGCTGCTTGGGGCCCGCTGCCTTCCGGCGTTTACAAATATGCCGTAAAAGCAGTTTATACAAACGATGTAATGTCCAACGCAGCCTTCTCTGATGAACTGCACAAAGGCATGATGGGAACCCTGGAAGGAACCGTTACCGAATTTGGTACCCAACTTCCTGTAGAAGGCGCAACCATCACCGCCGGCGATTATAGCGGCACCACCAACGCAGATGGCGAATACAGCTTTGCCGTATATGCCGGAACTTATAGCGTAACTGCTGCCAAAGCCGGATATCAATCCTCTACTCAGGACAACATCGTAATAGTTGGTACTCAGACCACTACTACTAACTTCACCTTAACCGAAATCACCCTGCCTCCAGCCTTTCCCCATATCCAGGCAAACCTGGGCGAAGCCTTGCCCCAAATAGACTTGAATGAATATTTCTATCAGGAACTTGAGCATAGCTATTATGTGGAAAATGAGGGAGCTTTTACTTACCAGATCAGCCCGGAAGGTATCTTAAATCTTTACCCACCGCTTGATTGGTATGGCACACAAGAGCTGCTTATTGGTGCGGATTATGGTATTAATGGCAGCTATGAGCAGATCTTGAAAATCAGCATCCTCGAGGTCGAAGTGCTGGCAGAGGATTTTGATCATGCAGGGGTTCCGCCGTCCGGCTGGTCAATCAACCATAGCGGGTCCACGGATTACCCTTGGGCGCCCTTAGCGATATCCGGCTCAAACTATGCCATGCAAACCCGGGTAAACGCAGGCAAAACAGCTAATGAACGCCTGCTTTCTACGGCATATAACTTAAGTGAGCTAAAGGATATCGAAATCTCTTTCGACAGCGATCTGCTTCTTTACCCCGGCGGTAGTGCCAGCCTTGCCTATAGCGTAAATAATATAACCTACAATATTGTTGCTACTTACGATAGTTCACATCAGGGCGGGCAGAGCTTCTTGCTACCCGCGCTAAACGGAAAACCCATGGTAAAATTTCGCTGGTTATACATCAATAGCTCAGTGAATATTGGGCAAGATAATTATTGGACGATAGATGATTTTACCATTCACGGTGTAGTTGCAGATACCGATGCGCCTGCTCCGGTTACGGCTTTCAGCCTGGTGGAAACGGGTGCGGATTTTGCTACGCTGAGCTGGGACAGTTCAGATGACATCTATTTTGAGCGCTATGAATTGTATATTTCTTTAGATGACGAGGTGAACATAGAGGATCAGCTCTGGACGGTTGAACAGGATGCCGCTCTGGCATTTGCTTCCACCACGCAAACCAGCATCAGCGAGCTTTTACCAGCCACATATTGGGCGGCTATCAGAGTAGTGGATCAAAGTGCTAATGCCTCCGCCTTATCTGCCCCCATAATGTTTTATGTAGATGTTAGCTCTCCGCTATTCAGTAATCCCATTCCTGCCGGTCAACCTGAGCCGGATTGGCTGGATACTTCTTCCGTAACAATCGGTTGCAGCATCTTTGATGATACCGATCTGGATCTTTCCAGCATCCAATACAGAGTGGATTTCAATGGCAACGGCAGCTATGACGAAAGTGAGGGCTGGACTTCCCTGCCCGCCCGCAGAGCCAGACTAAGCTCAAGAGCTACCGAAACTGTAGAACTGCAGATCGAGCTTCCCCTGGACGGGATATATAAATTTGAGTTCAAAGCCAGCGATATGAATGGCAATATCGGCTATAGCGGCATGAATAACGCGGAAGGGATTGCAGACGACTGGCAGATCCGTCTGGATTTGACCGTCCCCGAGGCTATCAGCACATTTTTTGTGCAGAGTGTGTTAGAAAATTCTATAAACCTGGCATGGGCAGCCTCACAGGACATAAATTTTGCCGGCTACAGGATATTTTACTCCACAAATGACGCGGTGGATGAGACGGATCTGTGTTGGGACCAGAGTGATGATCCCGCCCTGGCTGAAGCCGGAGACGGATATATCACCACCGGCATTAGCGGGCTTTCCCCCGCCACGCGGTATTATTTCCTCTTGCAGGCAATTGATGCCTTTGGGCACATCGCCCAATATCCCCAGATTATCAGCGCAATGACCACTTCCTCTGCGCTTCCATTGGCTCCACAAGAGCTAAGTATTCAGATATCTGAAGGTAGCATCCTGCTGGATTGGGAAGACGTGAGCCAGGATGAACTGGGCAATGAAATCGTAGTATCCCATTATGAAGTGTATTTTGGCGAATCTCCGGATTTTGTGCCCGACGTAAATAATATGGTAACTGTGGAACTTTCTGAACTGGAACTTCCGGGAGTGGTAGAGTATCTGAATGGATTGTTTTTCAGAGTTGTTACCGTTACCGGATCGATCCGGCAAAAAGCCAGATAACTGAACTTCAGCCTGTTAAGACCCGGCGAAACCGGGTCTTTTTTTTGATCTGCGCCGGCTGAAGAGGCGCTGGGGATAGTTTGTTCTGATTGATGCCATTGGAGTTCATTTGGCTATCTCTAATCTCCAATGCAGCATTAGTTAAATAGGCCAAATGGACAAGCAGCTTGAAAAGAGTCACTGAAATCTGCAAATTGGGTCACCGAAAACTGCAAATTCCAAAATAGATACAAATCCAAGACTCTAAATACTACCTAACGAAACACGTACTGGTATATTGCATATATCATTACGGGAATTGTTATCT
>JAHDQK010000016.1 GCA_018433885.1 Candidatus Cloacimonadota bacterium | reverse complement strand
GTACTGGTATATTGCATATATCATTACGGGAATTGTTATCTTGATTTGAAGCTGATTATAGTGACAACCACTTGGACAAAACATTGCCCGATTTGCAGGTTTTGGTGATCAAAACAATGAAATTTACTAAAACTATGTCCATTGGTTTTCTGCAAATGCTTTTCGGATATCCTATTCTCTCTTAGACTTACCTATTTTGTCCATTGATCGCTATTTGCAGATTTCAGTGACTCTTTATATCCGCACCGCATCCAATTGAGGGTAGTATCAAGATTGTGCTTGACCAGATTCCATAATCCTGTGGGAATAGCAAAAACGTAACTAAATACGAGGTAACATGGCGAGCAGCAAAGAGAACGTGGATTTCATCATGACCAGCCTGTCCGCTCTGGATGGAGCTTTTGCCCGCAAGATGTTCGGAGAATATGCCATCTACTACCAGAACAAAGTGGTGGCAATGCTCTGCGATAATCAGTTGTTTGTAAAACCTACAGCTGCCGGAAAGAGCTATCTGAAAGACCCCGAATACGGCGCTCCCTATCCCGGCGCCAAGGACTACTTCCTGATCCCGGAAGACAGTTGGGACGATTCCTTGTGGCTCTGTGAGTTGATCCGTGTCAGTGAACCAGAGATCAAAGCCCCTGCAAAGAAGAAGCCCAAGGCGAAGTAAACGCTCTATTTCTGGCACACGGGACAGTAGAAGCTAGAACGCCCCCCCAGTCTTACATTTGCAATAGGATGCCCTAAAGGACACTCGCGCTTCTGGTAAACCCTCAGGAAGTTCTGAAACTCGCCGGTCTTGTCGTCTATCCGCCGATAATCCGAGATGCTGGTGCCACCCACTGCCAGAGCTTCAGCTAACACATCCTTGCTGTGTTTTACCACTCGCGTCAACTCGGCTTTCTTCAGCTTGTTTCCTTCTCTTGTGGGGCGTATCCCTGCTCGGAAAAGCAGTTCACACACATATATATTGCCCAGCCCTGCCACCAAAGATTGATCCAGCAGTAGGTTCTTCACCGGTGCGCTACGCTTCGCAAAGGCTGTTTGCAGATACTCTGCGCTGTATTCTGGCTCCAAAGGTTCCACCCCAAGCTTGGGCAAGAAGGAAGCGATGTTGTCCAGGGCGAAGATGCTGATTTTGCCGAAGGTGCGGGGGTCGATGAAGCGGAAGGCATCTCCTCCCTCCAGGTTGATGCGGGCGCGTTCGTGCTTGTGCGGCTCTCCGGGATGGCTTTCGAAGACAAGCTTGCCCGTCATCCGTAGATGGATGATCATTCCCGCCTGGGAATCCAGCTCAAGGATCATATACTTCCCCCGGCGCGATGCCTGCACTACCTTGGCGGGGAAAACATCACGTTCCAGAGATTGATCCAGAATCAGCGTTCCGGGATAAAAGCACTCTACTGACCTTATCTTCCTACCCTGGATCACCTGCCACAATCCATCCAATACGGTTTGAACTTCCGGCAATTCCGGCATTTACTCCCCCATTTCCTGATTTTCCAGATACTTGTGGATGTTGTAAGCCGCCAAGGCTCCATCCCCAACCGCAGTAGCGACCTGGCGCAGGGTCTTGGCTTGCACGTCTCCCGCTGCCCATACTCCCGCCAGAGACGTGGCGTGATCCCGGTCAGTAAGGATGTATCCACCTTCCAGCTTGATCTGATCTTTGAATAACTCAGTGTTTGGGTTTGAACCAATAAATACAAACACTCCATCCACAATCAGTTCGCTCGCTGTGTCCGTTTTAAGATTGCGGATCAGAATCTTGCGGGGATCTTCCTCAAAATGGATTGCTTCGACGATGGTATCCTTGATCAAACTGATCTTGGGATTTGCCTTCACTCTGTCCACGAGAATGGGATCCGCGCTGAAACCTTCTCGGCGGTGGATAATATGTATCTTGGCGGCGTATTTGGCGATGAAAAGAGATTCCTCGAAGGCTGTGTTCCCCCCACCTATCACCGCCACGGTTTTATTCGGATAGAAAGGACCGTCGCAAGTGGCACAATAAGAAACTCCTCTGCCAGAGAACTCCTGTTCACCGGGAATCCCCAGCATGCGGGGCGAGCTTCCGGTGGCGATCAACACCGTCTTCGCCTTCCAACCGGTGGATGAAGTAACGATCTCTTTGATCTTGCCTTCCAAGTTCACGCTGACCACGTTTTCATTCATGATTTCCAGACCAAAGAAGCGTGCTTGATCCTCCATGTCCTTTGCCAGTTTCTTGCCCAATACCGGCTCCGGAAACCCGGGATAGTTCTCCACCCACTCAGTGGCGGTAAGCTGTCCGCCTGCTACCGGAGCTTTCTCGATCATCAGGGTCTTCAACTTGTAGCGCGCAGCATACAATCCGGCAGAGAGCCCCGCAGGTCCTCCGCCGATGATGATGAGGTCATAAAGCACGTCGCTGGAAGCTGATCCAGAAAAGCTAAAACTAAAGTCTAACATCACTTACAAGGATTCCTTTATCTTGGCAACGATCATCTGTTCGGGAGCTGCGCCTTCCTGAAACCAGTTCTCGTTGATCGTGGTGCGGGGAACGCCCTGTACGTTATACTTCTGCGCCAAGTGCGGAAACTCGGATACTTCCACCATGTCGGCGATTACTTTGTCGCTGGCATACGCCATCTGATGGGCAAGGATCACCGCCTGCGGGCAATATGGGCAGGTAGGCGTTACAAAGACCTGGAGGTGTACCGGCTTAGCAAGGCTCTTCAGAAAGGCACGTGTGTCGTCGCCCAGCTTGATAATCCCGGTGGAAACCATCAGGATAGCAGAGAGCAACGAACTGAATTCGTATCCCGCAGGGATGCCGTAAAAGCGGATACCATAGTCTTTTTCGCCCATCACGACAATAGCGGGAATCTTATCCACGCCAAATTCATCCACAGCTTCCCTGTCACTTTCAAAATGATGAACCTCCAGCTTCAATAGCGGGTTCAGCCCCGATAGTTCTTCCAAAAGCTGATGGGTTTCTTTGCAATAACCGCATTCAAAGGCTTGGGTAAACAGTACCAAACGCACTTCTTTCTTCATATTTTGCAAGGCTTTCTTCACCTCACCGATCACTTTATCATCGAGAATAGGCATTGTATTCTCCTCCTCGTTATGTAATTCCGATAAACAATATAATGAACCATCACGAAATGGCAAATTTGCCTCTTCTCGAGATCCAGATCAGGCTTTTTAAGGCAACAGCACCCGAGCAGAAGGCAATTATTGGTTTTGAGGAACATGGGGATTTGGTTATACTTATAGTATGATATAAGCCCAAGCCGAAGAAAAAGGTTGACTAACCTTTTGGAGGTAAAAATGTGTCTCAGTAAACAACGTACAAAAAGCCTTGTTGTGGAAGTGTCAGTGGGTTGGAATGCGCTGCGCTTATTCTTACACTTCATTCCGCTTATGATCTTCACTTTAGCAATCTCTTCTATTGGGGCTCAAGCCCGGACTGAAGACTATATGTTGGTGAAGAACTGGACATTGCCCACAGACGCGGTAGCAATGAGCGAGCTGGAAATCCAGGACAAGCTCTTGTACCGAGATCAAAAGCCATTCAGCGGTTGGGCGGTGGAGTTGTACCCCACGGGAGAGCTATTACGCGCTTCCGAATATCTGGACGGACGCCAGCACGGCCTTAGCCTGCTTTGGTATCCTGATGGCAGCCCCCAGATGAGCGCAACCTACCTTTTGGGCTCTCTGCATGGCCGCTTTTTAGGCTGGTATCAAAATGGTAGCGTGATCTACGATATGTATATAAACAGAGGTACTTATGCCTCAGATAATCTCGCGGGAAGTGAGGATCAGAGGCAGGAAGATACAGAGATATTTGAAATGGAAGGAAATACCGATGACGGGACCCGTGAATAAAATGCTTAGCACACAGAGCTTTGCACATATGAAACAAAAGGGGCAGAAGATCACGATGATCACTGCCTACGACTATGCCGGTGGCAGCGCGGTTGCCGCCACAGATATCGACATCATCCTGGTGGGCGATTCCCTCGGGATGGTAGTTTTGGGCTACGAAAGCACTTTGGCTGTAACCATGCAGGACATGTTGATCCACAGCTCCGCGGTACGCCGAGGTGCTCCCGGCAAATACATCATCTGCGATATGCCATATCTGAGCTACCACATGGATTCCCGCGAGACCCGGCAGAACGCTGCACAGCTTGTGCGGGAAGGTGGGGCAAACGCGGTGAAGCTGGAGGGTGGATCCCCATCACGCATACAAGCGATTCGTGATATCGTAGATCTGGAAATTCCTGTGTGCGCACACCTTGGGCTTACCCCGCAGTCTATTCTCAAATTCGGTGGATTCAAGGTGCAGGGCAAGACGGAGAGCGCTCATGAGGAGATCTTTCTTCAGGCTCAGGCGATAGAGGAAGCCGGTGCTTTTATGCTGGTTCTGGAAGGCATCCCCGAGCTTTTGGGAAAGAAGATCACCGAATCTCTCACGATCCCCACAATCGGCATCGGCGCGGGAAGATACACCGATGGCCAGGTATTGGTTTATCACGATGTACTGGGCTATAGCAACATGCAGCCCAAGTTTGTGAAACAATATGCCCGGCTCAACGAGGTAATCCCCAAAGCCATCACCGATTTTCATCAGGAAGTCCGCGAGGGTAGCTTTCCCGGCCGCGAACACACCTACTATCCCATAGACTAACAATATTGAGACATAAGGAAATAGAGATATGCCACAACAACGAACCGAGAACATGAGTCCCGACGAGAAATTCACCGCGATAGCCAACCTGAAGGAGAAACTGGAAGATAACTTTGTAGCTCTGGGAGAGTTACTTAGCGAGATCAAGCGGAGTAAGCTCTACAGATTTAAAGGATACGAAAGCTTTAAGGACTTTGTAGAGGCGGAATACCAGCTCTCCGGTTCGCTTGCCGGCAAGCTTGCCCAGACCTTTGACCTCTATGTAGAAGAGATGGACATCGACGAAGTAAGCGTGAAGGAGATCGGTTTTGAACGCCTGCAACTGATCAAACCCATGGTGCAGAAAGCCAATTGGGATGAGCGCGAACACTGGATGCAAAAAGCGGTGGAAACGCCCACCAACGAACTTCGCGAAGAGATCAAAGAACTGAAGAAGAAGGAAAAAGAGGACGATACAGACCTCAAAAAAGTGTTTATAGATCAATACTTGGAGAAGATGACAACATGGTTCAATTGCTCTAAAAGTGAGCTGAATTTCAAGCTCGCTCTTTACTTTCAGGAATCCGACCTGGAAGAAGTCAAAAAAGTAGTAAAAGAGCGCCAGCGCGCATTCGAACAGGAAATTCAAACCAACAAGGAGCAAATTAATGAAAATGATGAAAATCCTCTGGGTCGATGACGAAATCGATCTCCTGAAGCCCTTTGTGCTCTTCCTTGAGGAGAGAAACTATACAGTTGATACCTGCAACAACGGTGCCGATGCCATCGAAAAAGTAGTGGAGAACAAATACGACCTGGTGATTCTGGACGAGATGATGCCCGGGTTGGATGGCCTTGCCACATTGCAGGAAATCAAGAGAATAAACAGCGCCATCCCGATTGTGATGGTTACCAAAAGCGAGGAAGAAGGCCTGATGAACAAGGCGATTGCCTCGCAGATCTCAGATTACCTGATCAAGCCCATCAACCCATCGCAGATCATCATGGCGATCAAGAAGATCTTTCAAGCGGACGAAATTAAAGCCAACGAGATTGGCCAGCAATACTCGCAATATGTAGCCCGGCTGAATCAACGCCTCTTTGCAAACCCCAACTGGGATGAATGGGGCGAGATATATCGCGAGATGGCACTTTGGGAATTGCGCATCGATGAAGTGAACGACGATGGCTTGCGGCAGACCCATTTTCTGGAAAAGCGCAATTGCAACACGGAATTTACCAGCTATGTGGAGCGCAACTACCGGGATTGGTTAAAGACGGACGACCGCCCAAACCTTAGCTTTGACCTGATCTCCCAATACATTGCCCCCCATTTTGAAGAGAACGTGCCGATCTACTTCATCATCATCGATTGCATGCGCCTGGATCAGTATCTTTCGATTCAGCCCTATATCCAAGAGCTCTTCGATGAAGAACTGAACCTCTACTTCTCGATCCTGCCCACCGCTACTCCTTATAGCCGAAATTCCATCTTCAGCGGGCTTCTGCCGATCGACATCGCCAAACGCTTCCCGGAGTATTGGGTAAGCTCTTCCGAGATGGACAACAGCCGCAACCGCAATGAACATCAGCTCTTGGACGAGCATATCAACGACCTGGGGTACCAGCTGGATCCCACCTCAAAATATGTGAAGATCTTCAACATGGAAGAGGGTAACTTCGTGCTCCGCAAGATCGACACTTGGAACAAAGAGAACCTCATCGTCCTGGTTTACAACTTCCTGGACCTGTTGGCGCATCACCGTTCCAGAGACCAAATTCTGCAAGAAACCATCCCCCACGAGGAAGGCTTGCGCGCTTTCACAAAGCACTGGTTCCTGCATTCATCCCTGTATGAAGCCCTCAAATTGATCGCCAAACAGGATGCCATAGTAGTGATCTCCACCGACCATGGTTCCATCAAAGTGAACCGCGCCACGCAGGTGATTGGAGACCGGGATACCTCTGTAACGGTGCGCTACAAAGAAGGCAAGAACCTTACCGCAAACGACCGTCACGCGCTCTTTGTAAAGAAACCGGGAGACTTCGGCTTGCCCTCAAAGAGCATTGTGGACAACTTCATATTTGCCAAGGATGACTATTATTTCGTATATCCCAATAGTTATCACCAGTATCAAAGACAATACAACGGCACCTTCCAACACGGTGGAGTATCCATGGAAGAGATGATTCTGCCGATTGCCACTTGCCGGAGTAAAAAGAAAAGATAGAAGGAAAGATGTATCTCTCGGATCTCCTGGATGCCAAAAGCATCGTTCATGAAAACCGGGTTCTAACCCGGGAACAGATCTACACCACCTTGGTGGAACGCATCTGCAAACACAACCGTTTGCCTGTATGCGGCTCTGCTTTGGTGGATTTGATTATGGAGCGCGATCAGGAAAGCAGCACAGCTTACCCCACCGGAATCGCCATTCCTCATATCCGCATGGATAACTTCGAGGACACCTTGGTTGCCATGGCGTTCTTGCAAAATCCAATAGATTATGAAGGTACGAAAGTACACTGGATCTGCCTGATAATCACGGATAAAAGCTCCTCGAACCTATACCTGAATCTGGTGGCTTCACTACTTAAGATATCCAAGGACACAGCCTTGATGAGTTCCTTGATGACAGCCACCGATGGCATCCATGTATTACAGCGCTTCAAGGCGTTGGAGATCCCCATCAAAAAAGAGCTTACGCTTTCTGATATCATGATCACCGATGTGGTCAGCATCCGCCCTGATGCCCGGCTTTCGGAACTCAGCGCGATGATCTGCAGCCGCAATCTATCCTTTGTTCCCGTTGTGGACGAAAACGGAATCTATCTTGGGGAGGTGAACATCCTGCGCCTCCTCAAGGTAGGTGTCCCGGATTACCTGATGATGCTGGACAACATAAGCTTCCTGCGCTCTTATGAACCACTGGAGAAGCTCTTTGAACAAGAAGACCTCCTCCGCGTCAGGGATATCATGAATCCGGATGAAGAGTTTCTTCGGGAAGATACGTCGATCCCGGAGGCAGTTTTCGAAATGATCCAACACCACAAGCGTTTCTATTCGGTAGTGGATTCCACGGGCAAACTTGCTGGCGTCGTTACAGCAATGGACATCTTTAGAAAAGTGATCAAGGCATAACAAAATGAGTCTAATGTTAATCGCTCTCGCCATTTTTGGCGTTACATACCTCCTTATAATCACAGAATGGATCAATAAAATGTTGGCTGCTTTGATGGGCGGCTTCGCAATTATTCTCACCGGGATAGTGAACCAAAAAGTAGCTTTTGCCGCAATAGACTGGAACGTAATCTTCTTTTTAATCGGGATGATGCTGGTAATCTCGGTAATGCGGCAAACGGGCGTATTTATGTATCTTGCCATCCGCATCGCCAAGATGGCAAAGGGCAAACCCCTGGCGATCATGGTGCTGATGTATCTGCTTACCACCGTCATTTCCGCCTTCATGGGCAGTGTAACCACGATCATGATCCTGGTCCCGATCGTGCTTTTGATAGCCAGCGAACTTAAGATCACCCCGATTCCATTCATCATCACTATGGTGATCGCTTCAAACGCAGGTGGCGCCGCCACCATGATCGGTGATCCGCCAAACATCTTGATCGGCTCTGCGACGGATTACAACTTCATGGACTTCCTCTTGAACCTCACCCCTCCAGTAATAGTAGTAACCATCACATCCGTTGGTTTAATATGGCTTCTATATCGCAAAGGGATGGTAGTGAGCAACGCAAATCGTGCCAAACTGATGGCATACAACGAAAACAACCTGATCAAAAGCCCGTTTCTATTACTGACCAGCCTGATCGTGCTTGCGCTGATGCTGTTCGCTTTGGCTCTTCAGGGGGTCTTGCATATCGAAACCGCTACCATCGCCATGACTGCCGGATTGTTTCTCCTGGTGATTTCAGACCGCAAACGGGTGGAACACATTCTTTCCTCGGATGTAGATTGGGTAACGATCTTCTTCTTCATGGGACTGTTTATCATCGTGGAATCACTTGTGGAAACCGGATTTATTAATATGATCGCAGAAGGCGTGATGCGTGTGACCCACGGAGAACCACGCTCCACTTCCATGGTTATTCTCTGGGTTTCCAGCATTTTCAGTGCCTTTATCGACAACGTACCTTTTGTGGCGGCAATGATCCCGGTCTTGGAGCGTTTGGGCACTTTGATCGGAAATCCGGATGTAATGCACCCGGTATGGTGGTCTCTGGCTTTGGGTACCTGTCTGGGAGGAAACGGAACCCTGATCGGAGCATCTGCCAATATCGTGGCAGTAGGCATTGCAAACCGCAATGGATTTCATATCTCGTTCAAAGAATTTACCAAAATCGGCATGATCTTCATGCTCCACTCTATAGTGATAAGTACCGCGTACATCCTCCTAAGGTACTACTAAACGATTTTCACGTTTCATCAAGCGGCTTGTAGCCGCTTTTTTTTGTCCTTATGCGCGAATAGGCATGAGGAGAACCTTAAAACTAACTGATTATTACGGGATGTGTTTTCCTTCGTTAATCCTTTAAGCTCTGGCAGAATCATCCCCATTCCTCGCATCAATCGGGATAAACACTTGATCCATGGCAGTGCTTTTCCGGATTGGCATATACTTCAGCGCACCGTTCTGGATAAAAAAACACTTGCCAAAATCCTGCCAATCAAAAGCGTGGTAATCTACTCTAAATTTAAGGATTAAGATTATGGCTTCAATGGCTGATATACGAAACGGTATGGTGATCAAATTTAAAGATGATCTCTACGAAGTGGTAGAGTTTCTGCATGTGAAACCGGGCAAGGGTCCCGCCTTCATGCGCAGTAAACTTAAAAACATCCGTAGTGGCAGAACCATCGAAAACACCTTCCGTGAAAGCGATAGTTTCGACGAAGTGCGCATCGAACGCACCAAGAAAGAATACCTGTATCGTGATGGCGATTTCTTCGTGCTGATGGATACCGAGACCTACGAGCAAATGCATGTGGATCAAGTAACTATCGGCGATAACGAACAGCTTATGCAAGAGAATATGGAGATCATCATCGCCACCACCCCGGAAGGGGAAATTGTGAGCGTGGAATTGCCCACCACAGTGGTACAAACCATCGCGGAATGCGAACCAAACGTAAAAGGTAACACCGCCTCCGGCAGTGGTAAGGTAGCCTTCACCGAGACCGGACTGCGCCTGATGGTTCCCTTCTTTGTGGAAGCCGGGGAAAAAGTAAAAATCGATACGCGTACCCGCGATTACATCGAAAGAGCATAAATAAAGAGGATATAAACATGGGAAAAGTAAAAAGCTTTGCCGCAAAACTGGCGCACGAAGTTTCCAGCGAAGGAAAGGTGATCTGCCCTGTCTGCAACACCGAAGTTAAAAGAGTAAAACTCATCAGCAACCGCAAAACCGACGGCACCTGGCGTCCTGACAAGCAATTTGTAAAGATCTGCAAATGCAACGAACAGGACATCATGAGTGGGAAAAACATCTAAGCTGTTGAAAACATCTGCAGTTGCAAACGCTGCATTTGATTCGTTACCGCTCCTTCGGGGGCGGTTTTTCCTTTTGGAAGGCTGGCTTCACCTGGCTGAAGCATGGTAGCGCGCAGATATGGACAAATGCGCCGCGGCGGTGATCTATAGTTCGGAAAGAAAGCTTTGGTTTGAGCCAGTATCAAACACAATAAACAGTTTGACAAAAAGACGCTGAATCTCAGGGTGGCACGGTGGATTGTAGCGTGCAAACAAGCAATCACTGACATAATTTCGGAAATGAAACATAAGGATATAGATACTTAATGCGTACATTCGACACGATTCTTCCCTATCTGAAGAAAAGCTACAAGCAGATCTTGGGCGGCATTCTGATGTTGATCCTGGTGGATCTCGTACAGCTTGTTACTCCCAAAGTAATGCAATACGCCATCGACAATATCCAAACGCGCAGTATCGATGGCAAAGGCTTGGCGTTGATCGCGATCATCATCATCCTGCTTTCCTTTGCAGTGATGATTTTCAGGTTCTTCTGGCGTATGCTGATCATCGGAAATTCCCACCGGATCGAACAAAGCCTGCGACAGGATTTTTACAATCACCTGCTCAAGCTGAGCCAGAATTTTTTCAATAAGAGCAAAACCGGGGACCTGATGGCGTATGCCACAAACGATCTGAATGCGGTCAGGATGCTCTTTGGCATGGGCTTGATCGCGGCGATGGATATTATTCTGATGACGATCGCCAGCTTTTCGTTCATGGTTTCGATCGATCTGCGGCTAACCCTGTTGGCGATTATCCCGATGCCTATTCTCTCGATTACTATCGGATACTTCGGCAAAAAGATGCACCGCAGATTTGCTCTGGTGCAAGCCAGCTTTGCCGCAATGAGCGGGAAGATCCAGGAAAGCATCTCCGGTATCCGCATCGTGAAAGCCTTTGGGCAGGAAGACAGCGAACTCAAGAAGATCGACGCCGTGGGCGATGAGTTTGTGGAGCAAAACATCTCCATGGCAAAAATCGCCGGATTCTTCCATCCCTTCCAGGGCTTCATCATCGCGTGTTCGATGATCATCACCCTCTTTTTTGGGGGCAGAGCCGCGATCCGGGGGGATATCACAATCGGTGGATTCATCGCCTTCTTCCAGTATCTGAACATGCTGGTCTGGCCGATGATCGCCATCGGCTGGATCGTGGATATGTATCAACGTGGAACCGCATCTCTGAAACGATTGAACGACATCTTCAGCATCGTGCCGGAGATCGACGACAGCCAAGCAAACATGCACATAACCGGGCTTGATGGCAAAATCGAGGTAAAAGACCTTAACTTCCGCTATAACGAAGACCTCCCCTATATCTTCAGGGACCTTTCGTTCTCGCTGGAATCCGGAAAAACGCTTGCCATCGTTGGGCCCACCGGATGCGGCAAAACCAGCTTGATCGAGCTGATGGTGCGTATCTACAATCCCCCGAAAAACTGTATTTTTATCGACGACAACGAACTATATCGGATACCTCTGGAAACCTTGAGGCGCGACATGGTGCTGGTGCCCCAGGATATCTTCCTGTTTAGCGATACCATCGCGAACAACATCCGCTTGGGTAACCCGAACAAACCTATCGAAGCAGTACACGAAGCGGCGAGAATTGCAAGTGTTTACGCGGAAATCATGGATTTTGAAAATGGTTTTGAGACCATGGTAGGCGAGCGCGGAATCACGCTCTCCGGCGGACAGAAACAACGTGTGGCAATCGCCCGAGCCCTGCTCACCGACCCTCAGATTTTGATTCTGGACGATGCTCTCTCCGCAGTGGATACCAAGACCGAAAGGCAGATATTGGAGCGCTTGATCCAAGCCAGAAAAGGTAAAACCACCATCATCATCGCCCACCGCATCTCCAGCATTCAACACGCGGATAAGATCATCGTACTCTCCGAAAAAGTGATCAAGGAACGCGGTAACCATGCTTCCCTGATCCGTTCCGGAGGGATCTATCACGATCTCTATGAAAAGCAACGTATCCGGGCAAAATTGGAAGAAGAGGAGGTGGCAGAATGATGCACGGACACGGTCACGGAAGCGCGTTTTCCAACGATGATCTGAAGATCAGAATCTACGACCAACGCCTCTTCGGCAAAATGGCGCATTACCTGAAACCTTATATGAAATGGGTGATCATCTCCTTTTTGGTGCTGATGCTGGTGACTATCGCGGAATTGGTTCTTCCCCTCATCCAACGCTCCGCCATCGATGATCATATCGTATCGGACAAATCCATCGCTATCTTCCGCGATGAGCAGATGTATCAGGATTTCATTTCCCGTTACAAAGTGCTGAAACTAAAGGAATATAACCATGCCGGAATCCACTTTGTAGTGCTGAGTTCCTCCGATCAACAAAAGATCGACCGTCCTCACTTCAAGGCGCTTCTAGATGAAGGTATCGTAAGCCCCCAAACAGTGTTTCTGGTGGATGATAACGCAAGCAACAGGGAAATCCTGGGCAAATATCTCGTGATCGACGATAAACCCGAAGATGGCATCCTAGAATTTGCGGGATATTTCCCCATTGGTGGCGGTAAAATCGCCGTTGCCAGAGATCAAATGCAAGACCTCCCGCGCACGGAGCGGCTTAAGGTACGCCAGGATTCCTCAAAAGCGCTGCTGATGCTCTCGCTGTTGTATCTGGGCATCATCATCATCCGCTTTCTCAGCGGTTATATCCAGGCGGTGATGACCACCACCTTCAGCCAAAAGGCAATGAACGACCTTCGCCATGATGTCTTTGAGCATCTGCAGAAAATGCCCACCCAGTACTTCGACAAAAACCCGGTGGGGCGCTTGGTAACCAGAGTAACAAACGATATCCGCGCCATCGACGAAATGCTTGCATCCGGTGTGATCACCATCGTGCAGGATGTGATCATGATCATCGCGATCGTGATCCTGATGTTGGTGCTAAACTGGCAACTTGCGCTGATAAGCATGGCGATATTGCCCCTAGTGATCTGGGTGATCGCTGTCTTCCGCCGCAAAACCAGAGTTCTGTATCGCGAAGTGCGCAAGCATCTTGCGCAACTGAATGCCACCCTGGCAGAACATATCGCCGGGCAGAAAATCATCCAGCTCTTTAATCAATATAGCCATAAGCGAGACGAGTTTTCCCACATCAACCAGACCTATTTTACCACATCGATGAAGCAACTCAAGCTGTTTGCCTTCTTCCGTCCGGTAATCCACGTTAGCTCCCAGATCGCTGTAGCCCTCATCATTTGGTATGGTGGCGGGCAGATATTGCACAACGTGATCACCATCGGGTTGCTGATGGCATTCACCCAGTATGTGCGCAAACTCTTTGAACCAATCAACGACTTCAGCGAGAAATTCAACGTGTTGCAAGGCGCCCTGGCAGGTGCGGAAAGGATATTTGACCTCCTGGCGCTGGAACCGGACGACTATCGTGAAGAACTGGCTACAGATGTGAAATTGAAAGGTGAAATCGAGTTCGAAAGTGTCTGGCTGGCGTATAATAACGAAGAATGGGTGTTGAAGGACGTGAACCTGAAGATCCGCCCCGGAGAGAAGATTGCTCTGGTGGGGCACACCGGTAGCGGCAAGACCTCGATCGTGAACCTGATCCTGGGTATGTATCCCTATCAAAAGGGTCGCATCCTGATCGACGGAAAAGAACTGAAGCAATATGCCCTGAAAGATATTCGTTCAAATGTGGGTATAGTCCAACAGGATGTCTTTATCTTCAGCGGAAACATCAGCGAGAACATCGCCTTGAACAACAAGCAGCTCAGTCCAGAAGAAATCAAGCAAGTGGCACAGTATGTAAACGCAGATAAATTCATCCAACAGCTGCCCCACAAATACGATGAAGCGGTTATGGAGCGCGGCGCAACTCTCTCTACTGGGCAACGCCAGTTGATCGCCTTTGCCAGAGTATTGGCATATAACCCTTCAATCTTCATTCTGGATGAGGCCACCAGTAACATAGATACCGAAACCGAGATCCTGATCCAGGACGCTTTGGAAAAACTAATCAAAGAGCGCACCTCGATCATCATTGCCCACCGGCTTTCCACTATCCAACATGCAGACCGTATCATTGTGTTGCACAAAGGAAAAATCGTGGAAGAAGGATCCCACTTCCAGCTTCTGGAGAAGAAAGGACTCTACTACGATCTGTATAGATTGCAGTACACATGATTATACCTATAAAACTGAAGTTATAACAATAAAATGCGGCTTGGGCAAAAAGTGGTTGACAAAATCACCCAAGCCGCATTATGTGAAGCGCATGGAAATATCCCTTGATCTATAGGAGGATCGATGAAAAAACATTGGCTTGTAATATTGGCCGTTATGCTGCTGAGTACAGCTTTTGCTTACGAAATTGTAGCATATCACGAAGACTTCGAATCCGGCGCAGATGGCTG
>JAHDQK010000074.1 GCA_018433885.1 Candidatus Cloacimonadota bacterium | reverse complement strand
TGGAATGAGATTGGAAAGAATGCAATTGGTCGCTTGGCCTAACATAGAATGTGAGAAACGAGGACTATAAGATGTTCTCAAATAACCTGAGAAACAATGAGTTGGAATTTACACCAACATTTGGGACTTAACAGGTAAAGACGATGTTGTTACAGTAAACGACATAACATATACATTGTTTCAATCCTTGTTTTAATGGATGGATGGGTAAAGACCAATGTGCCACAAGTTATTGTCCTTAACGCATAGGAGAGTTTCAATCCTTGTTTTAATGGATGGATGGGTAAAGACTCGTCGTTTCGGTTGGGGCATCATCCCAAATTTGGTGGTTTCAATCCTTGTTTTAATGGATGGATGGGTAAAGACGTGGACACATGACCTTTGCTGAAGCCTCGCCAGCTGGTTTCAATCCTTGTTTTAATGGATGGATGGGTAAAGACAGGCGGAAAGTCTCACATTTACGGCCTCAGAAGCCGTTTCAATCCTTGTTTTAATGGATGGATGGGTAAAGACTACACAGAGACAATCTAATCCATATATTGATATTGTGTTTCAATCCTTGTTTTAATGGATGGATGGGTAAAGACCCGATGCCCTTGACGGCTTCGAGCTTCATACTGCTGAAGTTTCAATCCTTGTTTTAATGGATGGATGGGTAAAGACTCAGAGCGGGTGTGGCTGTCTACTTTGTTTACAGCGTTTCAATCCTTGTTTTAATGGATGGATGGGTAAAGACAAGTGGTCATGGCTTTAGCTCAAGGCTCCAGGTGGTGTTTCAATCCTTGTTTTAATGGATGGATGGGTAAAGACCAAGGGATTCATGTCAAGGCGATATGCCGTTTTGAGTTTCAATCCTTGTTTTAATGGATGGATGGGTAAAGACTACACTGGAAAATTTCCTGAAAGACTTCTCACCGGTGTTTCAATCCTTGTTTTAATGGATGGATGGGTAAAGACAACTGTTGAAAAGTTCCTGATTGACTTCTCACCGGTGTTTCAATCCTTGTTTTAATGGATGGATGGGTAAAGACAGATCTTCGCCATTGAAGTTCCAGAGCAGTTCGATTCGTTTCAATCCTTGTTTTAATGGATGGATGGGTAAAGACTTGTATCAGGAAAGGGGCATGCTTTATCTTTGGGAGAGTTTCAATCCTTGTTTTAATGGATGGATGGGTAAAGACCTGTCTATATCCATATATATGGACAATTTGTATAGCGTTTCAATCCTTGTTTTAATGGATGGATGGGTAAAGACGGGCGGTTTTTTACAGCCGCTCAGACGTTCAGACAGTTTCAATCCTTGTTTTAATGGATGGATGGGTAAAGACGCGCGTCGGTGACATACGGTATTGAGTCGTTGAAGGTTTCAATCCTTGTTTTAATGGATGGATGGGTAAAGACATTCAAGTCTTGATCTTATGGAACTGAATAACCAAGTTTCAATCCTTGTTTTAATGGATGGATGGGTAAAGACATTAAAACAAGGATTGAAACAGACCTCAAACAGACCTGTTTCAATCCTTGTTTTAATGGATGGATGGGTAAAGACAATTATGTGCCAATCTGGAGAAGAAAAGCCATATAGTTTCAATCCTTGTTTTAATGGATGGATGGGTAAAGACTTTCTTTGGTACTTTCTTTTTCTTTCTTTATGAAATGTTTCAATCCTTGTTTTAATGGATGGATGGGTAAAGACTTCTTGAAATAGAATGGCGGACGGAGTTTCATTGCCAGTTTCAATCCTTGTTTTAATGGATGGATGGGTAAAGACCTTAATCCTGGAGCTTAATCTTGTATCTTATCCTTGTTTCAATCCTTGTTTTAATGGATGGATGGGTAAAGACGCAAGTTAACGAGCTGGAAAAAGCTCGGATTCTTGGTTTCAATCCTTGTTTTAATGGATGGATGGGTAAAGACCGTCACTTATGATCCAGGAGAGCGAAAATTAACACAGTTTCAATCCTTGTTTTAATGGATGGATGGGTAAAGACTGCACCTCGTGCTGTGTTGCCGGGCGGCTCGATGAAGTTTCAATCCTTGTTTTAATGGATGGATGGGTAAAGACCTTATGGCGCAGTCCCAGACCCCAGCCTCGACGAAAGTTTCAATCCTTGTTTTAATGGATGGATGGGTAAAGACATGGAATTTGTGAGGACATTAGAAAAATTGGATATTGTTTCAATCCTTGTTTTAATGGATGGATGGGTAAAGACATTTTAGGGATAATGACCCTGATTTTATGGAGAGAATGTTTCAATCCTTGTTTTAATGGATGGATGGGTAAAGACTTTATTGCCATTTTATGAGATTTTATGAGAAAAAAAGTTTCAATCCTTGTTTTAATGGATGGATGGGTAAAGACATCATTGGCTTGCCTTGCCAATGCCCGACACCCTAGTTTCAATCCTTGTTTTAATGGATGGATGGGTAAAGACTACAGCAGAGCCGGCTGTAGCTGTCTACTTTGTTGTGTTTCAATCCTTGTTTTAATGGATGGATGGGTAAAGACAAAATCTGCGTCAATATTCCAGCAATGAAGTCTATTGGTTTCAATCCTTGTTTTAATGGATGGATGGGTAAAGACGTTTCATGATATTTCTCCTTTTTCCGGCTTTTTATGTTTCAATCCTTGTTTTAATGGATGGATGGGTAAAGACTAAAAGCCGTCCGAGGGCTTGCCGGAGTGCCTAACGTTTCAATCCTTGTTTTAATGGATGGATGGGTAAAGACTTAAGGCTGGTCAATCCTTTTGGTCAATCCTGTGGGTGTTTCAATCCTTGTTTTAATGGATGGATGGGTAAAGACGCTGCTGGCTGAGGTCAAGTTCACATCTATGTACCTGTTTCAATCCTTGTTTTAATGGATGGATGGGTAAAGACACCTCCATGTGGTTATTTAATGGTGCCCTAGATGCGTGGTTTCAATCCTTGTTTTAATGGATGGATGGGTAAAGACACAAGTGGACTATGGGACATTGATATTAGGATTGCGTTTCAATCCTTGT
>JAHDQK010000085.1 GCA_018433885.1 Candidatus Cloacimonadota bacterium | reverse complement strand
TGTTTCAATCCTTGTTTTAATGGATGGATGGGTAAAGACATTTTTGGATCTGCCTCCGGGTTTTACCCAGGAGCGGTTTCAATCCTTGTTTTAATGGATGGATGGGTAAAGACTTATTGCCATTTTATGGGATTTTATGAGAAAAAAAGTTTCAATCCTTGTTTTAATGGATGGATGGGTAAAGACTTGATTTCGATACCAAATTCATCGAAGACAAGCTGCTGTTTCAATCCTTGTTTTAATGGATGGATGGGTAAAGACACTCACACTTGACCATTGACTTGCCTCGTCAATGGACGTTTCAATCCTTGTTTTAATGGATGGATGGGTAAAGACAAGGATTAAAAGCCATTCTTTTTTGTTGCATTTCCGGTTTCAATCCTTGTTTTAATGGATGGATGGGTAAAGACTGCACGACGCCATTCTATGTATACCCGGATTCCTGTGTTTCAATCCTTGTTTTAATGGATGGATGGGTAAAGACGGTATTAGATGAAAGGCAATTTATCTCCCAGAGATAGTTTCAATCCTTGTTTTAATGGATGGATGGGTAAAGACACAAAAGGAGATAAACAATGATAAGAAAATATCAACGTTTCAATCCTTGTTTTAATGGATGGATGGGTAAAGACCCATACCATAGTTGGGATTTTAGTTCAATTTCTTGGTTTCAATCCTTGTTTTAATGGATGGATGGGTAAAGACGAATACGCAGTCCCGCCCATGTCGAGATCTTGCATGTTTCAATCCTTGTTTTAATGGATGGATGGGTAAAGACAATGTAGAACGGATTGAGATTGCAAAAGAGTTTGTGTTTCAATCCTTGTTTTAATGGATGGATGGGTAAAGACAGTACTCTGGATTGCTTGAATCTGCTGCCATGCATGATGTTTCAATCCTTGTTTTAATGGATGGATGGGTAAAGACGAGTCCAGTGAAGTTGATACCGGTAATCTTGCAGGAGTTTCAATCCTTGTTTTAATGGATGGATGGGTAAAGACACTCACTGCACTGGATCCCTGCAAGATTACCGGTATGTTTCAATCCTTGTTTTAATGGATGGATGGGTAAAGACTCGAACTGCGAAGGTAGCTCAATGGCAAATATCTTAGTTTCAATCCTTGTTTTAATGGATGGATGGGTAAAGACATCTGGGGAATTGCCATTGCGTCAATCACCCCCCTAGTTTCAATCCTTGTTTTAATGGATGGATGGGTAAAGACAAAAAATAGCTAAACCACTGCAAACAAACAACATAGTTTCAATCCTTGTTTTAATGGATGGATGGGTAAAGACATATCAGGATCATAGTCAATGGCTGTCCAGCTTGCCAGTTTCAATCCTTGTTTTAATGGATGGATGGGTAAAGACACCCCCGGTTCCTCAAAACCTTCAAGGACATCGGATCGTTTCAATCCTTGTTTTAATGGATGGATGGGTAAAGACAGACTTGAAAGACAAGGATTCACAAATCACATTGAGTTTCAATCCTTGTTTTAATGGATGGATGGGTAAAGACTTTCACTGAAGAAGAGCGCATCGAATTTGAATCATAGTTTCAATCCTTGTTTTAATGGATGGATGGGTAAAGACAGCATCTTTCCCGGTATTCAATTCCATATGAAGGGAGTTTCAATCCTTGTTTTAATGGATGGATGGGTAAAGACAATGCCATTCTATGGGTACTCGGATTCATGTCAAGAGTTTCAATCCTTGTTTTAATGGATGGATGGGTAAAGACGTTTCTCCTTTTTTAGTTTGATATAGGCACTCCGGGTTTCAATCCTTGTTTTAATGGATGGATGGGTAAAGACTTTCCTGAAAGCGAAAAACCGCATTTTACGAGGCTTCGTTTCAATCCTTGTTTTAATGGATGGATGGGTAAAGACAAAAAAAATATTTTTTCTAAAAAATCTAAAAAATCGTTTCAATCCTTGTTTTAATGGATGGATGGGTAAAGACGCTGTGTGGTGAAGGATCCAGTGTCAAGGCTGAGGTGTTTCAATCCTTGTTTTAATGGATGGATGGGTAAAGACGGTAGTGTCTCAAAGGTTGGTGTAAAATAGGTAACGCCAGATGAAGAAAAAGGTTGAGCCGGATCCCGCACTTTGTTTTGATGGTTTAAACCCAAAAACTACCAGACAAGGAGAAGATCATGACTC
>JAHDQK010000036.1 GCA_018433885.1 Candidatus Cloacimonadota bacterium | reverse complement strand
TTCTCTTTGGTTGAGTCATGATCTTCTCCTTGTCTGGTAGTTTTTGGGTTTAAACCATCAAAACAAAGTGCGGGATCCGGCTCAACCTTTTTCTTCATCTGGCGTTACCTATTTTACACCAACCTTTGAGACACTACCTCCCAGCGTTTCTTCCCGGCGATAACAGAAGCCATCCCCGCATCGAAACTCTTGATAGAAAATTCTTCCAGTTTGGGCTTGATACCCATTTTTTTCAGATGTTTGCTGATAATTCTGATTGCCTTGGATTCACCCTCGCTACCGGCGATTCTCTCGAAATCAAGCTCTTTCAGGATCTGATAAGACTGCATAATTATCTCCTTTATTGCCTATCAACTCATTAAATGCAAAGCTTGAGAAGTGTCAATGGAAATCCTGAATCTGTGTTCTTGGTTTGAGGAATAATTATTGCTATAGTGCTTTGAATTTCTTTAGCTTAGCCAATGTAATAACACATTTTCCACTTGAATTCCAGAATGTTTCACAAGAGCCATTTCACTCCCATTTATCAAAACAGTCTCTCTGCCGCGTTGATGCAGATGGCACTGCTACGAGACGGCAACGCGACTCGATTAAGCAATGGGCATGCTAAGATATGGGTTTAAATAATCTTTCCCAAACCCCAAAAGAAGAACCCGGAGCACATGGTTCCGGGTTCGTGATATTGTGTCAGCGCGTCTTACTTTCTACGGGTAAGATGCTGAGCTGTTTGTTTTTCTTTATGGGTGGCTTTGGTGAAATCCACAATCAAGCTGGTGGCTATAAAGATTGTGGAATAAGTTCCCGCGATTACGCCAATGCACATTGCCATGGCGAAATCATTCAAGACCTGTCCACCAAAGAGGTACAGGGACAGAGTCGTGATGAAGGTCGTTCCTGATGTTATGATAGTGCGGGAGAGGGTTTTGTTGATCGCATCGTTAATAATGATATCCAAAGGATCCTTGCGCCGTATCTTGAGGTCTTCCCGGACACGGTCAAATATCACGATGGTATCGTTGATGCTATAACCCACGATTGTAAGCATTGCAGCTATGATCTGGATGGTGATCTCTTTGCCAGTGAGGGCAAAAACACCGATCATTACCAGCACATCATGCGCAAGAGCGACGATTGCCATAAGTCCGAAAATGAGTTCGAAACGGAACCAAATATAGATGATCATCAAGACCAATGAGATCCCGATCGCCAATAGGGCATTGGTGCGCAATTCTCCGCCAACCTTGGGACCAACTTCGTAAATCTCGGCGATAACATCGCGATTGAGGTCTCTGCCAGCTACATGTTCTGGGAAGTTATCGTTGATCAGATCGATGATCTGGGTCTTGGTATCCGCAGAAACATCACCATCACTCTGTCGGCTTTTGATCTTGATCATGAAGGTGGATTCTTCCACTTGACCTACGTGTTGGATCTCAGCTTCGGGATATCCGTTTACTTTTAGAACATCACGCAGATCATCGATTTTTACGGGTGCCACGGATGCATCGGCAGCCTTCAGATCTACCTTTGCCGCCACACCGCTGGTGAAATCGATGCTCCAGTTCAAACCCCGTACAAATAGGCCAATGAGCGATGCAAGGATGACAATGATGGATATCGCATAAGCGATTTTCCTCATTCCGATGAAGGGGATATTGGTGTTTGTAAGTAATCTCATCGTTCTCTCCTTAAATGCTCAGCTTCTTTGTGGAACCGGTCAACACAAATGTATCAAACATAGATCTTAAAAAGACCAACGCGCAGAACATGGAACCGATAATGCCAATGGCAAGCGTGATTGCGAAACCGCGAATAGGGCCGGTACCAAATTGGAACAGCACCGCGGCGGCAATCAAAGTAGTGATGTTTGAATCCCACACAGTTATGGCTGCGCGGTTGTATCCTGCATCCACGGCGGAGCGTGGAGTCTTTCCTGTATTGAGTTCTTCACGAATACGTTCAAACACAAGCACGTTGGCATCCACTGCCATACCGATGGTGAGGATCATGCCAGCAATACCGGGAAGGGTGAGAGTTCCACCAAACGCGGTAAGCATCGCCAGAATGAAACCAACATTGAATATGAGTACGAAGTCCGTAAGCAAACCACCTACTTTGTAATATATTAACATGAAGAGCATCACCGCCACCAAACCGATGATACCAGCAGTGGTTCCATTCTTGATACTGTCGGAACCCAAAGTGGCTCCGATGATCGAAGTGGAAGCAGGGGTGATCGGGGCGGTCAGGTTACCAGTGTTCAGAACGATTGCCAGTTCGTTGGCTTCGGATGTGGTGAAACTACCGGTGATCTGAGCTCTGCCCCCGGAGATGCGCTCTTGGATGTTCGGTGCGGAATAGACCACATTGTCCAGAACGATTGCCAGACGCTTGCCGGTGTTATCGGAAGTTACGCGTTCGAACTTTCTGGCACCTTCGCGCTTCATTTCTATCGAGATGTAAGGCTTGTTTGCAATGCGGGGATCGGTGGATGTGGAAGAACCATATTCTACCTTGGCTCTTGCCAGATCAGCACCGGAAAGCTCTACCGCGGAAGACAACACATGAATTGCGCGATCCGCTCTGGGATCTGCGGAATCTGCCCGTTCCAAGGATACCTGCCATCCCGCGGGAACCATCTGTTGGAACAAGGAATCAGCCAACAATTCTTGCATCAGGCGAACGCTATCGAAAAGCACTTCGTAATCCATATCCCCAGGACGGATCAAGCTGCTGAAGACGCCCGTTCCCGCTTGGCTTTGTTGAGCGAGGCTGTCGTCTGCCGCGATGACTTCGTTATCCATCTTGTCGAGCTTGGCAAGTTCAGGGAAACGCGATAGATTTGCGCTTATATTGCTGTCGATGATATCCAAAACTCGTTTTGCTTCATCGGGTTGAGCTACTACTTTGAACTCAAGCATAGCGGTTTGTTTGATCAGGTTTTCAGCCGCTTCGAAGTCACTGACTCCGGGTAACTGCACCATGATCCGGTTTTCACCGAGTTTTTGAATGGTAGGCTCAGCAACTCCGAACTGATCAATACGTTCGCGGATGATCTTGATGTTCTGATCCACCGCGCCACGTGCATCAGCAGCGGATAAAGCGGAAGTATCAACTTCCAGCAGTATCTGCATGCCGCCTCTGAGATCCAGCCCGAGCTTCAGCTTGTTCTTAGCCCACCACTCCGGCAGATTCGGGATCGCCAAAGGAGCCAGATAAAATGCTGTTACGCATATGAATATGATTATTGAAAGACCGCGCCAGGAAAACTTCTTCATTGGCTTATTGCTCCCTTATGTTAGATTTTTCTTTCATTTTTCTTGTGTATCCGATCCAAAAGTCTGATCCTACTCTATCCGTCAAGTGCTTTTTTGAAACACAGTCGAGTGCAGGTCATATACTTGTTTTATCGAAATCGCATCTAAATCAAGTGGTTTTAAAGCCAACAGCCTTGTTTTCTCCTTGACCCTGCACTTTAATCTCGCCGAATTGCTGTTCGTAGGTATTGATGTTCTTCTCCAGCAACTGAAGTAGCTGTTTGGCATGCATCGGGGTCATAACTACTCTGGAGTAAATTCTGGCATCCGGCAATCCGGGTAATATTCTGCCGCAATCCATGATGAATTCTGAAGGAGAATTGGTGATCACGAAGAAATTCGCATAGGTGCCTTCGCCGACTTTTTCATCCAGTTTGATGTTGAGCTGTTTTTGTGGGGGGTTCTGATTTGACATGGCTAACTCCTTAGTTGATAATCTCTTGAATGTTTAGTATCCGCCCATTAAGACGGATGTTGTCATAAAGTTTTGCAAAATGAGCGGAGCTGGAGCATATCTTGCTATTGCCAATCACGATCAAGCGATTACGTGCCCGGCTAAGCGCAACGTTCAGTTTCCGGTCCACGCTTTCATCTGCGTTCAGGGATTGCAAGTGTCTCAGTCCGTTAGTATCCTTGAGGGGGAAACACAGGATGATCGTATCCCGCTCCGAGCCCTGATAACGTTCCACAGTGTCAATGCTGATGTCGTCTATACTCTTCTTCAAAGAGTGGATCATCACACGGTACGGGGCTACGATACCCATGTCCTTTTGTACATCCTTAATTAATCCACTTTGCCGAAACTGCTCTACTATAGCGATGATCGCTTGTTCCTGCATGGGGTCGTAGAAATCATGAGTAGAAGGAGGACATTCCAGCCACAAAAGCCTGGTATCGAGATTCTCCGGTAAGTTGGATTTCTGCAAGGGTTGGTATTGCTCTTTCAACACGGGTTGCAAGCGATTAGCGTAGTAATGAGCGATGAGCGAGGAGATCTTGAAGTGCATGCGATAATGGCCGGTAAGCATCCGATAGTGGGCATTCCAACCTCTTTTGGTATATAGCCTGAACAAGCGTTCCATCAGAGATTGGTTGATATTGTCGTACTCTAGTTCTTGCAATTCAAGGCTTTGGAAACGATAATCAAGAGGGGTTTGTACACAGATCGCAGGTAGCTGGTTCTGATCCCCGATCAGGATGGTCTTTGGAGCGATAGTCATCAGACCCAGTATGGAGTTCTCCAAAATCTGAGATGCTTCGTCGATGATCAGTTCATCGATTCCGGTAAGCCTCTGGATATCCACATACCAAGCGTTTGCGCTTTGCACAGTGGCAACAAATATACGGTTGTGCCGGAGAATCGAATCGGTTTCCTGATAGCGTTTACCAGAAATCACGTTATCCAAAAGTTCATCAACAATTACCTGAGAACTTCCGGATCTGATGAAAGGCAATCCCCTATGCTTCAAGCACAAGCAGATTTCGTCCACCGCCCGGTTTGTGAAACTCAAGATCATCAGCTTTTTGTTCGTTTCTTTATGCAGCCTTTCCACATAGTTCCCGATGATTCCGGATGTTTTTCCTGTTCCCGGAGGGCCCTGCAGGATAAAGAGCTCCTGTGCTGCCTGCATCCTTGCCAGTACTGCTTCCCTCTCGATTTCCGGTTCCTCCAGCTCTGCCATTTTGGGTTCACGTAAGCCGAACACAAGGTCCCTAAACCCAATATCCGCTTCCAAGAAAGAGGTCAGAGACCCAAACGGGCAGTAAAGAAAACTCTCCAACACATCGTGTTCAATGCTGTATTTATCATTAGCGGAAATTTCACGTTGGATGCCTCCCCGGATGCGTATGGCAAGGCTTTGGTTATCAATGGATTCAATTACTCCCCTCAGGATCTCCTGCTGGTCCACCCGCTTGCTTTGATCATATAGAACTACGATATCCCCCGTCCGAAAATCAGATATCCCTGGTTCGTCTCCATATACAAGGTGTACTATGCGATGATCACTCTGAGTGATCTGTAAGTTGCGGATCTGCTTGCCTTGCTTCTCCACCCACGACTGTCTCCAGAGGGCGTTGTGACCAAAGCTTGTATCGCTGTCCATAGAGCCGGTTTTTACCTGCCAAAGCTCTCTTATAACCCGTTTTACTTGCTCGCAAAACCATTCATACTCAAAGCTCCGGATTCTCTTTCTCAAACTCTGATACCGGGTCAGGGTCTCCCCCTTAAACGCTCCGTAGCCTTTGGAATCCTGCCCGGCAAGCCAGTCGAAGAACCTTCCTGGCTCTTCACTTAACAAGTGCAAGATGCCCACGATGCGGTTTCGGCAAGCCAGTAGGTTCTGCTCCAAAAGAGGCATGCTTGCTACGTTGCGCAGAGGTTTATCGCTTACGGAAGAGTACAATATGGAACTGGATCCTGTTTGTTGAGCTCCGTATGCATTGCGGATTATCATGTTGTAAGCCACCACTTGATACATTTGGGATGGCCACACATCAGTAGGATGCGCCTTTCCGCTCTTTAACTCCACAATGCTGTACTTTCCGCTCTTCTTGTATAGAAGATCGAGCCTACCCTGTAAGCCATAAGCAGGGCATAAATAGGATGGTTCCAACAGGAAGTCGTCTTTAGGAATATCCTCGCAGAACTGTTTAACCTGCTTTAGATGAATATCTTTGATTTCGTTGTAGATGTCCATCGCGACTGTCTGCCCCAAAGCCACCATGGGAATCGATGAGCTTGCCAAAGCCCTTTTGAATAGCTCCAGATAATCTTCATCACTCTTATGGAACAAATCATCGAAGATGCCATTTACCATTGTTCCCAGCAACATCCGCGCGGAGCTCTGGTCACGGAACAAGCGGTTGAGAACGAACAATTCCGGAGAGCTGCCACTTGAGTCCAGGCATTCTGCTACAGCCGAGGAATCCACCAGAAAATCTGGTTCCAGAACGATCATAGTACGGGGGTTGTCCACGAAGTAGTTCTGTTTCCCGGCTACCTCGCTCAGCTCTATACAATTGAGGTTAGCATAGGGCCACAAGCTTGGCCCGAGTTTACTTATCTTCTCTTTTTTAGTGTTTTTGAGGTCGTCCCTTAAGAGGATACTTAGTTCTTCATAATCCTCGTTCACAGCGGAAAGCTCCAAACCGGTAATCTGCCCTCCGCTACGATAGTATCTCCATTCTTTTAGAACACAATGAAAGCTGTGTTTCGCGCTATGTTGTTGTCGCGGAAACTCATGTGCGCCTTGAGTGATCTCTTCCAGCCGGGGATCTTCAAGCTCCGGACACAGGAACTTGAGCAGTTCATAGATGCTCTTTGCGCCAGAAGTAACTGCTCCCGGAGGAATAGAGGCGATCTCCTCGTGAGCTGCTTTATTGGCAAGCACTCGTAACACATTCAACTGACGAACCAGCTCCGGGGGAGTATCGTAGTTATCGTGAAAGTACTGCATGCGGGCAAAAAGTCCGTTAAACACAATTGGTACATCTGCCAATAGCTCCTTGTAGATTTGCTCCAGGAGCTTTCTTTGGAAGATCAGTAGTGCACTTTCCCCGGCTTCGGGGCTTAGGATCTGCACCAGCTTATCGGCAAGTTCGCGCGCTTTGTCGTTGGGGATCATTCTTCTTCCGCTTCGTCTCCGCTGGTGAAGAATGCTTTTACAAACCTGACGGTATGGAAATTCTCGATGTCCTCGATCTGTTCTCCCACGCCAAGGAGCCGCACCGGAATCTCCAGATTTTGCTTGATGTTGAAGATGATGCCGCCTTTCGCGGTGCCATCAAACTTGGTGAGGGCAAGCCCTGTAAGCTTGATCGCCTCGTCGAAGTGTTTTGCCTGACTGATAGCGTTTTGACCCGTAGTGCTATCCACCACCAGGATGGTCTCATGGGGAGCTTCAGGACAGGCTTTCTTGATCACTCTGTCGATCTTTTGCAGCTCTTTCATCAGCCTTTCTTTGGTGTGTTGTCTGCCCGCTGTGTCGATCAAAACGATGTCGTACTTCTTGGCTACTGCAGAAGCCACTCCATCGTAGATCACCGAAGCGGGGTCGCGTTCAGGCTCGGAACGCATGATATGGACACCTGCGCGTTCCGCCCAAATCGCCACCTGATCTATCGCCGCAGCGCGAAAAGTATCACCCGCCACGATCAATACTTTCTTTCCGGATTGGGCAAAGCGATTTGCTACTTTACCGATGGTAGTGGTCTTCCCGGTGCCGTTCACACCAACAAATGCTATCACATAGGGCTGAAGAGCTGGCGGCTGGAAGAAATCGCTCTCATCCGGGATATCTTTGAAGAGGATGTTTTGCATGATATCCACAAGATATATCTGTACTACTTCAGGATCGGTGATTCTATCTTCTTTCACTTCCTTGCGCAGGCTGGTGATAATGCGTTCTGCCATTTCTGTGCCGCAGTCGTTTTTGATCAGGATCTCTTCCAGATCTTCGTAGAGCTGGTCGTCAACCACCCCGCGGACTTTCACGGTTTCCTCGATTTTTCCCATGAAACCGGATTTGGATTTACTTAGCTTATCTCTTAGGCTTCTTAGCTTGCTGAGCATCGAAATTCTCCATACTTTATATGATTATCATTGACACAATGACGCTTTGCGATAAGTTTGCAATATAGGCTTAGGCGTCAATGAAAAAGAATTACCCAATCTCGCAACGCTATTGCCTGCAGGATTTTTTTAATAAGAGGAAACATACATGAACTTAAAAAAAACTCAATACTTGCTACTGATAGCCTTTCCCCTGTTGGGAGCTTATCTTGGCAGCATGCTAGCAGGCGCAGCCGAGGATAGCCCCGGAATCAGCTTGATGAACATCGCTTTGGCGGCGGCATTTCTCTGTGGCATTCTGGCTTTCTTCCAGAGACTTGGTCAGCAACTATGGCAATGGTACGCGGCGATCTTTCTTGCCCTATTGTTTTCCATGACCAGTATGCTGATGATTGAAGCGCCGATCAGCATCTTCTCGCTGTTAATGCCAAATCTGCTCTACTGTTTTATCAGCGTATTGCTGATTCGCCTGGTATTCTATGGCAAGTACTTTTTCCGGTTGCGCACACTGCTCATGGGCTTGTTTGGTGGATTGATGACCAGCACCTATCTCGCCGCATTGTATTCCATGATGGGCATTGAATTGGCAGATAACTTCTGGAACACTGCCTTTTTATACGGTCTGATCGTTTATGTGTTTATCGCTTTTTCCATGTCCGTGGCAGATCTGATCCTAGTGCGCGGTGAAGTTAAGGAACTACGTAAAGAGGACAAGCCGGAAGATGATCAGTGACCGTGAGTACTTTGTGGCAGATCCCGCTGAAGGCGTCCTGCTAAACAACCTATTCGACAACTCAAACCCCCTGTATGTGGAAATCGGCTCTGGTAAGGGAGAATTTATCTCCCGCTATCCGCAGACTCATCCGGATTGGAATTTTATCGGCATCGAGATGAGCGAAAAACGCATCATTAACTGCCTGAAAAAGCTATCTACAGAGCGAAATGCAAATGTACGTCTCGTACGCCGTTTCGCGGACGAAAACATCCGTGATATGTTCCAAAGTAGCAGCGTGAGCGGTGTGTTTATCCAACACCCTGATCCTTGGCCTAAACGCAAACATCACAGACGCCGATTGATCCAGCAGAATTTTCTGGACTCTCTGGCAAGCATCCTAATCCCCAACGCGAAGGTTCAGGTTTCCACGGATCACAGCGAATATGCCGCCTGGATCGTAGAAGAATTTTTGCAGAACCCGAACTTTACATCTCTTCAGGACGACCCCATTCAGCTGCATCCCAACCTTGATGAACACATTGTTACCTGGTTCGAGGAAGAGCAGCGTCGTCATGGTTACCACCCCCATTTCATGCTTTTTGAAAGAATCTGAGGCCAATATGGATTATACGTTTAGCTCAAACAAGCAAGTGAACAGCACCCTGAACCTTGTAGTACAAAGCATTGCCGAACTCGCTGAAGAACAGCTAAGGCATATCAAACAACTCACCCACATCGGACAATCGCTTTCCAGTGAAACGGATCTGGATAAAATCTTCGAGATGATCCTGGATGAAGGTATCGCTTTCACAAAGTCCGACGGCGCCACTATCTACAGAGTAAGTGACGACAACAACGCGCTGGAGTTCCAATTAGTGTACAACGCCACCCTAAATATGAGACAGGGCGGATCTCACGACCCCATCGCTTGGCCTCCCGTAGCCCTCTATGACGAAAATGGTAATCCCAGAAAATCCAATATCGTATCCGCCGTATATCACTCAAAGCAAAGCCTGTGGTTCGACGACGTTTACAAAGCTGAAGGCTACGACATCAGCGGAACTTTAAAAAGCGACCGGAATTCCGGTTACCGCTGTAAAGCCATGCTGACGATCCCGCTAAAGGACCATGAAGACACAGTGTTGGGCGTGATTCAGTTCATCAACCCTTTGGACGATTCCGGCGAGATTATCAGCTTCACGGAAGAACATCGCACGATGCTCTCTTCGCTTTCATCACAAGCGGCAATCGCACTCTCAAACCGTAAACTGATCGCCAGCTTGGAAGATCTCCTGATGCAGTTTATGCGTTCAATTGCAGGAGCCATCGAAAAGAAGAGCAAATACAGTTCGGATCATATCACCAGGGTGGCTCTGCTCACAGACATGATTGCCGAGCGCATAAACACCGCTACCGAAGGTGCTTTTGCAGATATCCATTTCTCCGAGAACGAGCTTAAAGAGATTTCGATGGCTGGCTGGATGCACGATATCGGCAAGATTATCACCCCGGAATTCGTAATGGATAAAAGCTGCAAGCTGGAACGCATCATGGACGGCTTCAATCTCGTAAAATCCCGTGTGGCACATATCAAGACCCTGTTCAAGTATCTAAGCTTGAAAATGAAGGATACCGAGTTTCAGGAATTTGCGCACAAGGTTCTTGCTTGCAATGATCAAGACCCCATCGTTTTCTTGGATGAGGCAACAGAATTTATCAAAGAACTGAATATCGGCGGAGAGTTTGTTCCGGATGATACGATAGCCCGCATGGAAGCACTGGCAGCAATAGATTTTGAGTATGAGGGGGAACGCTACTTCATCTTGGATGAAACGGATCGCAAAAACCTCAGCATTCGCCGGGGAACCCTTAACAGCGACGAACTGAAAGTAATGCGCGCGCATGTTTCCGTAACCTGGGATATGCTCTCGCAGCTTAGCTTCCCCAAGAAGTATGCAAATGTAGCTTTCTACGCTGCCACTCACCACGAAGCGCTCAACGGTAGCGGATATCCCAAAGGTCTGGACGCCCCCCGCTTGCCCTTGCAATCACGCATGATCGCTGTAGCGGATATCTTCGAAGCGCTTACCGCGGCAGACCGTCCCTATAAAACTCCCAAAACCCTTTCCGAATCTCTTAAGATCATGGCTTTCATGGCCAAAAACGGGCATCTGGACAAGGATTTGGTGGATTTCTTCATGGATAGCCACCTCTATCTGGATTTTGCCCAAGATCACATGCGAGAAGAGCAAATCGACGAAGTAGATATCCCCGCTCTGAAGAGTATTTACCACCTTGGTTAAAATCCCACTGTATCTTGCACCTTTGGCGGGATATACGGATCGCGCATTCCGCAATCTCTGCAAAGATTGGGGAGTGGATTACCTTGTATCTGAGATGGTAAGTGCGGACGGCTTGATTCGGGATAAAGCCAAAACTATCCAATACATCCATTTTGACTCACGAGAACGCCCCTATGGGGTGCAAATCTTCGGTTCCGACCCCCTCACCATGGCTCGTGCCGCAGAAGCTTTAATACCCTTTCAGCCCGATTTTATCGATATCAATATGGGGTGTCCCGTAAAGAAAGTGGTAAAACGCGGAGCCGGCTCAGCTTTGATGAAAACCCCCGAAATCGCCTCCGATATCGTGAAAGCCGTAAAAAAAATCACCCGAGACACATTGCCTCTTACCGTGAAATTCCGCAGCGGCTGGGATAGCGCACATATCAATTTCCTTAGTTTTGGCTTACTTATGCAGGATAGCGGAGCCGATATCCTCTGTTTGCACCCCCGCACCACATCCCAGATGTTTTCCGGAAAAAGCAATTGGCAACATATTCGGGAGCTGAAATCCCAAGCCTCGATACCTGTGATCGGCAATGGCGATATTGACAGCCCGGAAGCGGCATTGGCTATGGTGGAAGAAACTCATTGCGATGCTCTGATGATCGGCAGAGGGGCTTTGGGTAAACCTTGGATTTTTAGGCAGATAACTGACTATCTATCCACCGGAAACTATCGTCCGATCATCAAAAGCGATCTATTTGCTACAGCTATGAAACATCTTGATTACGCCCTGGCATACAAACGCGAGGACATCGTTGTGCGGGAAATGCGTTCGCAGATGTGTCACTATACAAAAGGCATGCCGGGTGGCGCAGAACTGCGGGCTACGATCAACCACTGTGGTAGCGCACAAGAAATTCGCGACAACTTGAAAGATTTCTTCCAGCACTTCCTGTAAAGTTACCCAAATCCCCCCTCACACCCATTAATCTCAGCAGTTGCCATGGCGTGATCCTGCAATCCACACTGCATGAAGCTTGCTTCGGGATCGCCTCGGGGAATGGGTTAGGCATATAGGAGTTGTCTTCACTAGCTCCGGGCGATGTCCCAAATTGCTTAATTCCAGATATCAAGCTCCAACTGCTCGCAATCTCCGGAACAATCCAGTTTGCCTACTCCGAGACCCAATAATCGCACCTTTCGCTTGCAATCCCAATTTGCGATCAACAACTGCTCACCATAGCGGTACAACACTTCCCTATCGTTAGTAAGTTCCGGCAGAGGGCAGCTACGGGTGTTTAATTCAAAATTGTCGTATTTGATCTTGAGGATCAGATTTGAGCCATGTATCTTCTTGAAACTCATGCGGGAGGAGAGTTTGTCCGCCAAGCGTCTTAATTGCGCCAGAAGCTCCTCGACGCTCCCCAGGTCGTCCCAAAATGTGCTTTCGCAACTGATGGACTTGGGCTCCCATTCTGTGATAACTTCCCTTTGATCTATGCCACGAACAACGTTATAATAGAAAAAACCAGCTTTCCCAAACACTCTTGTAAGTTCCTGCACGCTTCTTTGGTGCAGATCTTTCCCATTGTGGATCCCCATCTTCTGCATTCGAGCCGCGGTAACTTTACCAATTCCATGAAACTTCCCGATCGGAAGTTCAAACAGAATATCTCTGGCATTTTCTGGCCCGATCACACTGAGTCCATCAGGTTTATTGAGATCGGATCCGATTTTCGCCAGAAATTTGTTGAAAGAAACCCCAGCGCTGCACGTAAGGCGAGTCTGCCGAAAAACCTCCGCCTTGATCTCTCTGGCAATCTGCACGGCATCTTCTATCCCACCTTTGTTTTGAGTCACATCCAGATACGCCTCGTCTAAGCTAACTGGCTCAACCATATCCGTCCAAGTGTAGAAAATGCTGCGGATCTGTGCGGAAATCTCTTTGTATAGCTGAAAACTACTATGGACAAATACTGCTTGTGGACAAAGCTTCCATGCCTGATAGCTGGACATACCGCTACGGATACCGAATTTGCGAGCTTCATAGGAACAGGTGGAGACCACTCCCCTACTGTTGGGCGGACCGCCCACTATCACGCACTTGCCCTTTAGAGATGGGTTCTCCCGAATCTCTATCGCGGCAAAATAGGCATCCATATCGATATGTATTATCTTTTTCATGAATCCAGTTACAATCAAGCCTGTTTCCGGTCAAGTTCTACATCTTCAAAGATCAATTTTGTCCTGTTACCGAATAGAACCGGGCATAGTGGGGGCTAGAAAATTCCACTATGAAAACATGTCATAATAACTGGTATCAAGAATGGCTTTGATAATCGATTGACATTTTTATGCCCGTCAAATAGATTGATCGTCACTATTATTTACAGAGGACCTTGCAATGTACAAAGACCCATACCACTTCAATGTAGATCGCTACATTGACCCTGGAAGATTCGCCAAAATCCGGGCGTATTCCCAAAACTTGCCCACTCCCACCTTGATCGTGGATTTGGATCTCATCGGCAAAAAGTACGACGAACTTGCCGAAAGCTTCCCCATCGCGGATGTGTTTTACGCAGTAAAAGCAAACCCCATGGAAGAGGTTCTGCGCCTTCTAATAGACCGCAACTCATGTTTTGACATCGCTTCCCGCTATGAACTGGACCTGATGCTGAGTCTGGGAGTTGACCCTCAGAGATTGAGCTATGGAAACACAATCAAGAAGAAAAGCGATGTGAAATACTTCTACGACAAAGGCGTACGGCTATTTGCCACAGATAGCGAGAGTGATCTAAAAAACATCGCTGAAGTAGCTCCCAAAGCCAAAGTGTTCTTCCGCATCCTCACCGAGGGTACCGGGGCGGATTGGCCGCTTTCCCGCAAGTTTGGCGCGCATTCGGATATCATCTATTATCTGATCCTGCAAGCTCAGGAATTGGGCTTGGAACCCTATGGTCTTTCATTTCATGTAGGTTCTCAGCAACGTGATATTGGTCAATGGGACGATGCAATCGCCCGCTGTAAATACCTCTTCGACGCCGTTCTGGAAGATGGAATCGAGCTCAAGATGATCAATCTGGGTGGAGGTTTCCCCGCCAGCTATGTGGATCCCACCTTTTCCGTAAATGAATACGCAGACGAGATCATGCGTTTTCTATCCGAGGATTTTGGCGAACACATGCCCAGAATCATCCTCGAACCCGGTCGCTCCCTCGTAGCTGATGCCGGCGTGATCGTTTCCGAAGTAGTAAACATCAGCCGAAAATCCAAGAACAATATGTATCAATGGGTGTATCTCGATATCGGTAAGTTCGGCGGATTGATCGAGACTATCGATGAATCCATCAAGTTCCCCATCTACTTCGAGCGGCAGGGTAAAGCCGATGAGATCATTCTGGCAGGCCCCACCTGCGATAGCATGGATATTCTTTACGAGAATTATAAATATCATATGCCGGATACTACCCAACCCGGAGACAGAGTGTTTATCTTCACTACCGGAGCATATACACGGAGCTATTCCGCGACATGCTTCAATGGCTTTCCCCCGCTCAGCGCGGTGGCAGTATCCACGGAGGATTTGTTATGACACATTTACCTGTAGCACAAATGCACGACTTCATGGTGCAGATTTTTACTAATATCGGAGTTCCCGAAACTGATGCCAAGATCTGCGCGGATGTATTGATCGCCAGTGATCTGCGGGGCATAGAGTCCCACGGTATTGGCAGACTCAAGATGTATTACGACAGAATCAAACAAGGCATCCAGAAACCGGTAACCCACATCGATGTGATCCGCAACAAATATGCCACCGCAGTGTGGGACGGAAATCATGGAATGGGACATGTGATCGGACACAAAGCGATGCAGACCGCCATCGACAAAGCCAAGCTCTACGGTCTTGGCAGCGTGGCAGTTAGAAACAGCACCCATTACGGTATCTGCGGATATTATGCGGATATGGCTGCTAGGCAAGATATGATCGGGCTTACCTTCACCAATGCCAGACCCTCGATCTGCCCTACAAACGGTGTTCAACCCCTTCTGGGGACAAATCCGATCTGTTTCGGTGCCCCCACAAACCTTCCCTATCCCTTTATTTACGACGCCGCTACCTCCATCTCCCAAAGAGGTAAGATCGAACAATACGCCCGGGAAGAAAAACCCACTCCGCCTTATTGGGCGATCAACCTGCAAGGCGAAGCTCAGACCGATACCAAGAAACTTCTGGACGATCTGATCGAACAAACCGCCTGTATGTTACCTCTAGGCGGAACCGAGGAAGTAACCGGGAGCCACAAAGGCTACGGCCTGAGCGCTATGGTGGAAATCTTGAGCGCGGCTCTGCAAAACGGAAGCTATCTGAACGGACTTTGGGGCAGAGATGCCGAAGGCAAAGCCGCACCATATTGTCTGGGACATTTCTTCCTCGCCATAAATATCGATTTCTTCACTGAGATCGAGGATTTTAAAGCAATAGTGACCGATATCTGTGTGCAACTTCAGAACTCCAAACGACTTCCCGGCAGAGATCGAATCTGGGTAGCCGGCGAAAAAGAGTATGAGAAAGAGCTTGAAGTACGCAAAAACGGCATCCCGATCATCGCCAATCTGGCAAAGAATATTCGTGATATGCAGGAAGAGCTTGGTATCAACATTATCCACTTGTAAGGTTTTTCTTGCCATATAAGTGCAAATGCTTATCATATGAGTATAAATCACACAATGGATAAGGAGTCCGAAATGAAAAAATTAATCATGATTCTTGTACCAGTCCTTTTGATGACTGCGCTTTACGCAGTAGATTTTGACATCAGCGGAGAGTTCCGTACTCGCGCTGCCATCTATAACGATTCTGCCGAAAATGATGGCGGGCATGTGGACAGCAGATTTAATATTGGTTTTGATTCTCAGTTTCATAAAAACCTCAGTTTCCGCGTTGCCGCCGAAGTAGGCGACATCGTTTGGGGAAATGGAGGCGGTGCTATCGGAACCAGCGAAGCGGTAGAGATCACAGAGCTGAATTTCAATTATAAAATCGACGCTATCGATGCCAACATAATCGTTGGTCAGCAATATTGGATGGATCGCATGGCACTTGTGATGGATGACTACTTCTCTGGTATCATGTTACAAAAGCAAATCGGCGATGGCATTTCTACCGAGTTTGCCTGGATGAAAGGCGTAGAAGGTATTAAGACTGCGAAGGATGATTACGATGTGTTCATGGCTCATGCCCAGTTGAATCAGGACAATCCCGTGGGGATGTATCTGTTCTTCGGTAATGATAGTGACATTGACTATAGTAACCTGAGCCTTATGCCCTATGTTGCTTTGGAAATGGGGATTGCCAGCGTGGATGCAACCGCCTTCATGGATATGCAGATGGCTGACGATACCGAAATGGGTTTTGGTGCAGCGGTTAAAGCGAAGCTTGATATGGACTTGTTTGAACTGGGACTTGATGTGTTGATGGCAACCGAGCACGGTCTCACCACCATCAGCCCCTGGTATCAGAACGGGCTCTACATCTATGGTATTGGTAAACATCATGATGGACTTAACCTCTATTGGGGCACTCCTTATGAAGCTAACGCAGAACTCTTCACTAGTGCCGTGGGAAGCCTACGCGCTCCGCTGAACGAGAACGTTACCGCTTTTGCCGCTATGGGGTATTTGAAGGATATGGGATTTGAAGCTAATGCCGGGATCGAGTATGAGCTGATTCCAGATCTCATGAATATGTCTGCCTATGGTGCTTTTGGCGTCCACGATAATGAATTGAACAACTATATCTTGGGCACTTCTATGAAGCTTGAATTCTAAATCTAAACAATAAATTATGGGACGGTGCTATCGCCGTCCCTTTTTTATTTGTGTATTTATACAATCGCACTACTCAAGTTAAATCATCGCGTGAATGCTGGCTTTGTATTCTTTGTACTTATGCTCATCCGCGGATCTATCTACAAATAAACCTCCGGAAAATGCGCCGTCCTTCATCACCTCGATCCTATCGGATAGCTTAAGTGCTTCATCGATATCGTGAGTCACCAATAATACGCTGAGGTCCAGGCTTTTAACAATGCTTTGCAGCCAATCCTGCAAAGCACTGCGGGTGATGGCGTCCAGATTTGCCAGCGGCTCATCCAAGAGCCAAACTTTGCTGCCGGTCATATAGGTTCTCGCCAGAGCTACCCTTTGGCGAAGCCCTCCCGATAACTGCCAAGGTAAATACTCCGCATAGCTTTCCAAGCCAAATACAGGTAGCAGATCCCACGCCCGTTTGCGCTCTTTATGGATGTCTTTTCCGCTTATCCTCACCGGCAGGAGCACGTTGTCGATCACTTTCAACCAGGGAAACAGTAGGTCATCCTGGGGCATATAACCCAGATAACCTGCCTTTCCTGTAATCTCCTTTTCCAGATAACAGATGCGTCCGGAATCCGGCAGAGTTATCCCGGCAAGAAGCTCCAGCAGGGTTGTCTTGCCGCAGCCGCTGGAGCCAACGACACTAACAAACTCCCCTTCCTTTAGCTCAAAATCGATCTCACTAAGGATGGTGGATAGTGCACCTTTGAAGAGATAAGATTTCGTGACTTTTTGTGCAGAAAGAATCGGCATCAGGGCTGAAGAAACTGATTTGTAAAAGCGCTTTCTACATCAATGGCTTGCGGGATCAGATTCTCATCCTTCAACCAATTTGCAAAGCCGAACCACACATCGTTGCTTTGATATCCCCAATATGGGGCATCCGATTGATACTCATTCGCAAGGTATTGCATACTCAGTTTCACCTGCTCCGGGTTCAATTCCGGGACGTGTTTGAGCAGAATATCCGCCGCTTTTCCCGGTTCCTTGATACAATAGTCGTAGCCCTTTTGCACCGCGCTGAGGAACTTATGGGTGATCTCCGGATTATCCTTCACATACTGTTCACTACTAATTACTACGGGAGTATAGTAATCAAAAACTGGATGCAGATCCCTAAGGGGAATGTAGTTAAGCTCGATCCCGCGGGATTCTGCCAGAACTCCATCCCAGCCGTAGAAGATCCATTCGAAATCCGCATCTTTGCCGATCGTGGAAAAGAAATCATACACCCCGGAGATTACCTTAACTTTCGAGAAATCAGCTCCGGCTGTTCCCATCAGATACTTCAGGATCGCCATCTCGGATGGGCTATCCCAGCTGCCATAGCGTTTACCTGCAAAATCCTTAACCGTACTGATCCCAGCCTCTTTCAACGAGGCAAAACCTGATGTATTATGCTGGATTACAGCCGCTAAAGAGATTAACGGAATCCCTTCGCTACGAGCGCGGATCACGTTCTCTTGATAGCTGATGCCAAATTCACTCTTTCCCGTTGCCACAATCTGGTCTGTTACACCCTGTCCCGGCTGTAGGATTTCCACGGCTATTCCTTCGTCTTCAAAATAACCGAGCTCTTGGGCTACATATAGTCCCGCGTGATTCGTATTGGGTGTCCAATCCAGAGTCACTTTAATCTCTTCTCCCGCTGTTTTGGGTTTGCCACAGGCGGCAAGAGCAAGGGCTATGATACCAATCATTATCAGCTTTTTCATAATTAACTCCTTTTATTGAATAGGTTTATGCACGTGGATGATACTGTTTGTGGGTTTCCTTCAACCATCGGATATCCACGTGGGTATAGATTTGGGTGGTATTTATGCTGGAGTGCCCCAAAAGGCTCTGCACAATTCGCAGATTGACCCCAGCTTCTAAAAGATGGGTGGCAAACGAATGCCGAAAGGTATGAGGGCTCACATCGTGTTTGATGCCTGCTTCGATCACTGCGTTTTGCAGGATCTTCCAGAAGCCCATGCGTGATAGCGCGTTGCCAAACCGATTCAGGAACAGTTTATCGTTGTGTTTCAATTGAAGTAATACCGGACGGTGTGCGCCCAGATACGAGTCCAGAAGTGGGTCCAAGGATTTGAGATATGGAACATAGCGCTGCTTGCTACCCTTACCTCTTACTAAAATCATGTTCTCATCCCGAAACAGGTCGTGAATACTAAGACCCAGCATTTCGGAGACTCGCATCCCAGTGGCATATAAAAGTTCCATCATTACTTTATTCCGAAATGCCAGGCTGCTATCAGTCGGCAGGCTATCCAGGAGCTTTTTCATCTCCTCCACAGATAGCGTGTCTGGCAGATAGACTCCGGTCTTGATCGAAGGTACCAGGTCAAAATCCACATTCACAGGATAGTCGTTTTGCATCAGATAATCATAGAACTGCTTGATTGCCACCCGCTTCCGCCTCAATGACGTACTTTGCATGCCTAGCTCCCTAAGGGTACTTAGATATTGGGTGACATCTGCCGCATCGTAGTCCTTGATCTCTTTAGGCACATACGCCAGAAAGTCAGTGATATCGCGTTCATAAGCTTCCACGCTGTTCTTTGCCATCCCCCGCTCCACCTTCAGATGATAAAGAAAGGAGCTTAGGTAGGATTTGTGAGATGGATCAATCTCCGCTTTGATAATTTGGAGTTTCTTTGGTAATGCGCACATCGTGGGGATGCGATTCCTTTAGTCCAGCGCTACTGATTTCCACAAATTCGGCGTTCTTCCGCAATTCGGAGAGATCTCGGGCGCCGATGTAGCCCATCCCACTACGTAAGCCGCCGATAAGTTGATAGATATAGTCTTTCAAAGGTCCCTTGTAGGGAACCATGCCTTCGATGCCTTCGGCTACCAGCTTGTTTTCATCGGCACTACTTTGGAAGTAGCGGTCCTTGCTGCCCTTTTTCATGGCTCCGATCGAGCCCATGCCCCGATAACTTTTGAATCTTCTGCCGTTGTAGATAATGGATTCCCCCGGGCTTTCGTCGCAACCGGCAAACAGAGAACCGATCATCACAGCGGAAGCTCCTCCCGCCAATGCTTTTACGATATCTCCAGAGAACTTGATCCCACCATCGGCGATGATCCCTATTCCAGATTTTGCGGCTTCTTCGGCACAATCCATCACCGCACTCAATTGAGGAACTCCGATGCCTGCCACTACTCTGGTTGTGCATATCGAACCCGGTCCTATGCCCACTTTCACCGCATTCGCGCCATTATCGATCAGATATCGGCATGCTTCCTTGGTTGCAACGTTCCCTGCCATTACTTCTACGGCAGTGTGAGCCTTAACCTTGTTCAGTGCTTCTTGGAAATGGATGTGGTGACCATGCGCGGTATCCATCACGATCAGATCCGCACCCGAGCGCACAAGCTCTTGGGCACGTTCCAGATAGTCTCCGGTTACTCCAATCGCAGCCGCCACCAAGAGCCGGTTTTGCTGATCCTGCACCGCTGAGGGGAAGTTCTGCCGTTTCAGGATGTCTCTCACGGTTATCATGCCTCTGAGACGCCCTTGAGCATCCGCCAGCAGAAGTTTCTCGATGCGATGCTTTTGCAAAAGCGATATTGCATCTTCCCAGTTTATATCTTCCGGCGCTGTTATCAAGCGCTCCTTGGGAGTCATAAGTTCGCGTACCTTACGTTTTAGATTATCTTCAAAACGAATGTCCCGATTCGTTAGTATACCCACCAAAAGACCATCTTCCACCACCGGGAAACCGCCCACTCTATGCTTTTCTTTCAGAGCAACCACACGTGCTAGATCATCGTCCGGACCCACGGTGTAGGGATTGCTTACAATCCCACTTTCCGCGCGTTTCACCAGATGAACCTGCATGGCTTGTTCTTCGATCCGCAAATTCTTGTGGATAACTCCGATCCCTCCTTCTCTGGCTATCGCGATCGCCGTATCAGCCTCCGTAACAGTGTCCATCGCTGCGGAAAGTAGCGGAATCTTAAGCGTGATGCCAGGGGTGAGTCTTGCGGTAAGCTCCACCGTGGATGGCAGAACCGCGGAATGCTTAGGTAAGAGCAGTACATCGTCAAATGTGTAGGCTTTGCGAATCTTCATTGAATCTCCTAATATCTCTTATAAACTTATTTGTGTCGTGCCGATGCGTGATATTACCTGACGGAAACGAGGTGAGAAGATGCTATTCGGTTTCACTTTCAGAAACTCCCTCGCCAAGTCTATCTCGGCGTCTCTGTCTTGCATCAAAGCCAGGCTCAGCATCTTGGCGTATTCTCCCGCCAGTTCGTCCTGAAATTCTATTGCCAGGAGCAGTTCTGCCTTTTGCGTCTCGTCCAGACCCAAAGCCCATTCTATTGCCAAGATTGCCAGTTCTTCGTCTTTTGTTTCTTCATACAAAGTGGCAAGGATATCGATCCCCTCCGGCTGGAAAAGCTGTAAGAGCCTAACCGCTTCACCAAACTCCCCAAGCTGGGTCTCGTTCATCGCCAAAGCCAGCATGTTCAGATATATTATGTCGTTGGCATATTGGGAAGCCGGATGTCGGATGATGTATTCGTTCATCAGAGAATCTGCCATCGGGCTATCCTTCTTTAGAAACGCTTCCATGAACCGCAGGTAATCCCGATAATCAAGAAGTTGGGGAATGTTCACGCTCTTCAGACTACGCTCCGCCACCTCGAAATCGCGGCTGAGGATCGCCAATCTCGCTTGTTCCAGCTCCAAATCCTGAATCTCCTGGTTCTGAGTGGCATACTGTCTGGTTTCAGCCAGCCAAGTACGCACAGTATCAGTATCGTTCCCATTTGCAAGTGCATTCTGGGCATATAGTTTGCGTATGTTTACATAGAGCGGATTGCGTTTGTTCTGGGTATTTTTGCCCCAGAAGGTATCTGCCAGCAGGTCTGTAAGTACAGTTTCCGCGGAATCATAATCTGCCTGATTGTAGTAGATCCTAGCGATATCCAGTTTGTAGCTCAGCCGCTGATGATCCACGGAACTGCTTTCTGCCAAAATGCGATACGCCCTTCTGGCAAGGTCGAAATTCTCTTGTCTCATCTGTTCCACTGCGAAATCTCTCAGATAGGTGGAAGGTAGTTGCTGATAGATGGCAAGAGCCTCTGCGGGACGGTTGATGGCACTCAGAGAGGAAGCATAGATTTCTAGGATAATCTGGTTATCTACAGGCATGGTTTGCTGGAAATGCGTGATCATCGTGCTATCTTCTTTCACGATGTTGATGATTTGGTTTTTTACAAACAGATTGGAGTTCGCTTGAGTAGCCATAAACCTGAGATATTCTTCCAAGGCTAGCCGATATTGCTGGGATTGCATCGCGGCATTTGCCAGTTCCAAAGCAAAAATGGAATCTCCATGACGCTGGCGGGCAAGGTAATAGATTCTGATCGCGCTGTCGTAGGCAGCACGCCGGGTAAAGTAACCAGCCACCATGTGATAGGCATTACTCGCCGAACCGTAGAGGGCGAGATACGAATCTGCTAATGCATTTGCTTCTTCCAGTTTGCCTTGCAGCACCAGCACTTGGATCCTAAGCTCCGTGAAGGTCTTATCCGGAATCTGCCTTTGATATTTTTTGATGTGTTCCTCGGCTTTTAGATCCGCGGATATGTTCAGATACATAAAAGCCAGTTGTAATATCGATGTCTGATCGTTGGGAAACTTCTCCAAAATCTGCAGAAACAGCTCCTCCGCTTGAGGGTATTGCCTTTGCACCATCATCTGGTTTGCCTGTTGCATCAGGATCTGTTTTTCATCGTACTGAGCTACGATGGGCAAGGTGAAAAGACATGCCACGATGATCAAGTATAGCCTTCGCCTCATTTACCCTCCTCCAGCATCTTCAGATACTCCATGATCAGTTGTTGATACTCGCGAGGATAGTTTTTGAACCCCTCGTCTAGCATCATCGCACGCCTCAGACGATCATAATCCACCGCCTGGGGTTGATTTTGGGAAGCTTGCCCGGTGCTGCGTCTTGCCTCTCTCCTCTCGCTGGTATCCCTTTTATTGATGCTGCGTTGAGCATCCAACAGGCGGCTGAGGATGTTTTCCTGACGCTTCATGAGTTCATCACTAAATTGATTCTGCCTGAGGCTGCGGGCTACTGCCTCCGCTTCCTCGATAATCTGCTTGATCGCGTTACCTTGTTTTTGAGCTTCGGGATCTCTTTGCAAGGCGCGCTTCAAGTTCTCTGCCAGACGCTCCTGGTCCGAGGCGAGCTTGCCCATTTGCTCTTGCATGGCTTTGTCCATGCCACCCCCCTGAGCTTGCATCTGCATCATCAGTTGTTGAGTTAGCATATTCATCGCCATCTGTTCCTGCCCCATCTGCTCCAACATCTGCATCAGAGATTGCATGCCACCCCCGCCTCCGCCTCCGGACGAGGAGTTTTGCATGGCGATCATCAGGTCATGCGCCATCAGGTTCAGTCCCTTTTGGATCGCAACAAGCTGATTTGAGATCGAGGGGGTGAAGCTCTGCCCCAGCGTGCTAAAAATATCTCTATATGCTTTGTTTGTATCCGTCAGATCGATATAGAACTTGGGAGGAATCACCATGCTTACCTGCGGTTTGCTGAAAAGCTTATTCAAAGAAATCTGCATCCCTTCATATGCTGCGATCAGTTCTGGAACCAGTGGATAAGGGTCGTTCTGATATCTCGCTTTGGTTTGTTCGTGCTTCTTGGAAAAAATCAGGATTTCCCGGATCGCGGTTTCCAGCGCTTGCATGGTTTCACCTTGAGAACCGGAACTCATGGATTGTTTCATTTCCCCCAGTTTCAGGGTGAATCTACGCATCTTCTCCATTGCGGATTGTTGCGCCTGCATAGCTTGACTGCGCTGGTTTTGGGTAAGAGACTGTTGGCTTTGTTGCATATCTTCTTTAGCTTTGCTCTGTTGCATGTCGTTCATCAGTTCTTGCAACTGGCGAGATGCCTGAGGATCTTTCTTCAGCATCTCTTGCAGTTTCTTCAGTTCTTGTTCCAGATTTTCATATCTCTGGGAAGCCTGAGCTTGATCCTCCGCTAATTTAGCATTATCGGAAGATGATTCCTGCGTTCTGTCGTTGATGCTTTTCTGCATTTTCTCGATTTCTTCGGAAATCTGCAAAGCTTTTTGAACCGCTTGTTCATTCTTGATGCTTTCCAAAAGAGCCAGCGTTTGCTCGATCTGTTTGGCAAAATCCTCCATGGAAAACTTAAAATCTTCCAGCGCTTTTTTTAAGGCTTCCTGATTCACATTTTGCATAGCATCTTCCAGCTTGCGCATCGCTTCCATCATTTCGCTGGTGGCTATCTCCTGCATCAATTCCTGTATCTTCATCATCTTTTGCAGAGTATCCTGCGAGAGCGTGCTGTTTACCTGCATCTTGTCGATCAGTTCCTGATACGAATCCGCTATGTTCTCCACCTGTTCGTTCAGTTCATCCTGTTTGGCAAGGATGTCTTCCAGGTCCTTTTTATCCTCCCAATCCAGTTTAGGATCCTGCAGAAGCTCGCGGCGTTTCTGCTCATAACGTTCCTGCAACTTCTCGCTTTCGTCAAGAGTCTGAGAAAGCTCATCCTTGCCACGGTTTTCCTCGCGCTCGATCTCGGCATAGATCTCGGAAATCGAAGGTAAGCGAACGCGGAACCGGTTGCTGATCCCCTTTTGCGGCTGAGGTGCGTTGTCCCAGATCTCTGCCCAATAGCTCACCACATCTCCGGGAAACAATCCCAGTGAGTTCATGTCCCAAAGATAGTCCGTATTAAACATCTTCCCGGGGATCACGCTTTGGATATTCACGCTCTGGACCGCCTCTGCGTTTACTTGGTAGTACAAACTGCTATTGGCAAGGCCAAAATCGTCATCCGCACTGATGATCAGAGGTAACATCAGGTTCTGATTCAGAGTGGTATCCTCTCCCGGAAACACGATCCGGATCTGGGGTGGATCATCCGGCAACACTCGGATGAATTTCTCTTCGGGGCGGCTTTTCCTGCCCAATTCATCCTCCAGCTCCAGATACCAGCTCCCGGATTTATTCACTCTGATCTGGCTGATGTAATCCTTTCCCCCCAAGTGAGTTAAAGATATTCGGGAAGCATCTTCAAAAACCATCGTAGCACTCTTGAGCACGATGTTCGATTCTATCCTCAGCCGCACGGTACTGCCTTTGTAGGCTTCGATGTTGCCATAACTCATGCTGTCTGTAAAAGCGGGGATGCCCGTGTAAGAGGGATAATCGTAGCTTACAAGCCATTTGCGCACTACAGGTTCGTCTAATACTGTTACTTTGTAAACAGGGCTTTTGGTGATCTCATTTTCGGCATAATACTCTATGGATTGCTCCAATCTCGGAAACAGATAGCTGTTTTGGCTGATCCCCAGTTCTCTCCAGCTCTCTCCCACTCGGTAAAACAAACGGTGATTCAAACGCGGATCCGGAGATTCTATGCGGATCAAGAGCGATTGATTCTTGCCAATACTGATGCTTCCGGGGCTAAGAGTGAGATCCTCTTTGTAAATGATTTTAGGCACGCGATTGTTATAGAATTGCCGAAACGCCACCTGGAAATCCGCAGAGAACCAATACCAAAAGCTAAAGATGGCAAATATGAAGATAGCAATCACATACAATGTGCGCGCGGCAATCGGCTTGGGCATCTGATACTTGCAGCTTTCCATCCGCTCTGTTGCCGCTGCCAATAGTGCTTTGCTGATCTGGTTTTCCGGAGACTTCTGGGCTAACTCCAGAGCGTTTTGATATAGATCATCTTTTGAGCCATGTAGTTCATCCAAAAACCGCGCTACCATCAGAGGATTCCACATATCTCGATAGGCTTGCCAGACAATAAAGAGGATCGATAAACCCATGCCAATCCGGATCCCGATATTCGCGTAAAGTAAAGCTGGAGAATATGCTCCCAAGATCAACCACAATACAAAATACAAATGCAAACCACATACAAAAATAAGCGCAGAACCGATGAAAGCCCTGATGGCTATTCCAAGATTCATGGTTCTCAGATATTTGTTCAAGAGTGCATTGTATTCGTGCATCGGAAATCTCCCTATTAGTAAGGATAAACAATAAGGTGGGCAATTGCTGTCAAGCCAAAAAAACCCACAACCCCTCGATAGTGGATCTTTTGCTTCTCACTTATGTTTGTTCTGATCCCTGCAGATAACTCTCGAGGTTATTATCTAAGTTCTAAATGGTAAATCTGGAACCGCTGTCCATCTATCCGGCGTTCGCTAAGTCGTAACCTGACTGTCACCCTTAAAAGTATCCACCTTAAGGAGCTTATCATATTACCAGAGAACCTAAGTCGCAACCTGGCGTAACCCATTGGTATCCTGAGAAATGACCTTTTGTCCCTTATTTCATTACGTTAATCACTTCTTTATCCCCCCTTAATCAAGCGTTAATTATTAACGCTTGATTAAGGATTGATTATCGCTTGATTAACGCTTTTGAACAAGGGGGATATGCGAGTTTATCCTTGATGTTTCCTGATTATAAACCTTTTTTAGCGTAATATCATTGAATAGACACGCTAACTCGTTACCGTAGGCAGATACAATGATCCGCTGCAGATAGTGCGCAAAATTGTCTGACTCCATCGTTCTGATCTCTTCTCTTCGGTAATGAGCCCTCTGGCGGCGAACTATGGAATCATCAGAATGACTTACCTTAAAAAAAGCCCCGCCAAGGGCGACACAACCCATAGCGAGGGTGCGTAGCATAACGGAACCCCTCGTAGTCCGGATTTAACGATTAAGAGCCCCTCGCGGGCGACACCAGGCATTGAGACGGTTTGTAGTTCAACAAAATCATTCTTAGTAGGGGAAAAAATAAAAACAAATCCCCCGAAAGGGATTTGCTAATAATTGCCTTTTGTCCGTGAAACCGTCGGTAGCAAATTCGACAAAAGGCTGAAACCCTGGAGCTAAATGGGGGATTCGAACCCCCGACCTACTGATTACGAATCAGTTGCTCTACCGGACTGAGCTAATTTAGCTTATGGATGTAAAAGTTAATCTCTTCTTTGGGGATGTCGATAATGCGTGCTTGGATATTCCGGATTCCGCCGGTGTCGCTGGTATTGATCGCGGTATCGACTCCGTGGGTGAAGGTGGTAATCAGATTCACGTTTATCTGAGAGCTTTCGCTGAGGTTACGGGGGTAGAAGAAGGGCAAGGTTCCCAATGAAATGCTTTCTCTACCATCGAGACCAGTTTGATAAGCGGGCAGGGGCAACCAATACTCTAGGCTTACCCGGATTTGCTCTGGCAGGTTTTCAAAAATGGCTGCGTCAAAGGAATAGCAGTTTACCGGAAGGCTGCCATCGAGTAATTCCGGTTGGGGCAGTTCTGGGATGAAGTGTTTGGGATGAAGGTTTGTGGTAACATTGTAGCGGGTTTCCACACCGTTCAGCTGCACTTTTTCCAGATACGCATTTTTGTTGAGGAAGAAGCTATAATAGTCTGTGTTTAGCAGCTCGTTCTTGTTCACAAGATATTCGACGCCTACATAGAGGCGGCCAATACTGGTTCCGGTAGTGAGATTTAGCTGGTAATCCAGCGCTTTAAGCAAGCTGAACCGGATGGGAGATCCATCGATTAGCTCTTCGGCACTCACGTACAGAATACTACATGCCAGGATCAGGAAAAGAACCAGTTTCTTCATTAGCTCCCCTTTTTGATTACATAATTTTTGCACCTATGGATTTGATGTCCCAATTTCCGTCAAGAGAAATGTTCTTAAGATGCTTCAATGACGCTTTCTGAGGCAGTTCAATTCATCAATGTAGAACAGCTTTTACTGCTTCCTTGAGCGGGAGAACCTCAAGCTGATTGTGTTTCAGAAACTCCAGAATATCCCGGAAAACTTCGGAAGTGCAAGAATCTGTATAGCCTACGTCTTCGGCATCGAATCTGTGAAACCCGATAATGATAAGAGATTCTCCTGAAGCAATGCCCCGGATGATTCTATGTTTTACGACCTCGGCATTCCAGCCTGTTTGAAAGGCGAGATACCCCAATGCCTTGCGATTCAATGGCTTGAACATAGCGAAATCACTACTGCCCCGAATATTGGGATACAGGTCCATCAGAAAGGAATAAAGCTGGCTAGGGCACTGTCCTCTGGGCAGGGCAAACGATTCCGGTTGCAGACCGTTATTCAAAAGACTCAGTTTATCGTTGAGAATCGAGGCTTTTGCTTCTTCCAAACTGAGTTGATTAAGCTGTTCATGATGAAGCGTGTGTCCCCCGGTTTCCCAGTTAAAATCCAGTTCCATCTGGCGGACATGGTCCCAAGTCATCAGGTTCTGGCTTCCCAAGTTGGCTGAGTTTACAAAGCTAGTGTCATGTCAAGCTTGACAAGTCGCATGGGGTTAGAATAATTGTCTCACGAAAGTGAGGTGATTATGATCAAGTACAAGGTGACGCTGAGCAAAGCAGAGCGAGAAGAGCTCGAAACCATTGTTAGAAAAGGCACGCGACCTGTCTCGAGAGTGAAGGATGCCATGATTCTACTCAATTGTGATGAAGGTGACAACGCAACAAAGTACTCCAATAAAGTGATCAGCGATATTACGCGTGTCAGCATGAAGACTATAGACCGGGTAAAAAAGAAGTTTGTTGAAGAAGGCTTCGATGCTGTGATGAATCCGGGAAAATCCAAGAGAGTGTACGTAAAGAAGTTCGATGGCGAACTTGAAGCACATTTGATCGCTCTTTGCTGTAGCAAAGCTCCAGATGGTTACGCTAAATGGTCTCTACGTTTGTTGGCCGATAAGATGGTCGAACTGCAGTACGTGGATGAGATATCTCATGAGAGTATCCGCCAGATTCTAAAAAAAACGAACTTAAGCCCTGGAAGACACAAGGATGGGTGATTCCACCGAAGCAAAGCGGCGAGTTTGTCGCCCGGATGGAAGCGGTATTAGATGTTTACAAAAGGTCGTATAATATGCGGAATCCGGTTATCTGCATGGATGAAACACCCAAGCAACTGATTGGGGAGACAAGATTGCCAATACCTCAAAGACCCGGAGCGCCGGCAAGATATGATTATGAGTACAAGCGTAACGGGGTTTGTAACATCTTCATGGCCTCTGAGCCACTAACTGGGAAGCGTTATACCAAGGTTACGGAATACAAGAAGAGGAAAGATTGGGCAAAGTTCATAGAAGAAGTTGCTGAATTGTACGGGGACGCAGACAAGATAACCCTGGTCATTGACAACCTGGGAACGCACACAATCGGCTCATTCTATGAAGCATATCCACCTGAGAAAGCAAAGGCGTTGATAGATAGATTTGAGTTCGTTTATACACCGAAGCACGGCAGTTGGCTTAATATGGCCGAAATTGAGCTAAACATCATGCAAAAGCAATGTTTGGATAGGCGAATTCCTAACATCGATGCGCTATCCGATCAAGTGACGGCATGGACCAAAGCAAGAAACAACAAAGAATGCCGCATCAACTGGCAGTTTACGACACAAGACTCACGAGTTAAATTGAAGCGGCTTTATCCGACAATCGATGATTGACAAGACACTAGTTCCGCGAAAGCCATATTCTTGCATGAGGGGAAGAGCATTTTCGTAAACGGATATATGCTGATCGTCAAAAGTGAGCACCACAATCGGAGCACTAGCAGATACAGGGGAAGTGATCTTGCAGGAGCTGATACTAAGAAGCAGGATCAAAGCCAAACACAAGCGAGATACCCATGCCGTGTCTGCCCGGTTTCGCATCGAAATGGCTGTAATCATAATACACTCCCAGATCACACAAAGGTAGGGCGTGATACACTAAATTCATCCTGTGGGTCCAAAAACCATCGGCGTTGATTCTATTGTATTCAGTTAACGGTTTTACGCTGAACTTATTGCCGTAATCATGTTCCAAGCGCACCTGATAGCGCTGAGTATTCTTTGGTGCAAAATGTGTATCTTTCCGCAGAGCTCCCAGCGCAAGCTTGGTCTTGGAACTAAGCTGCCAACACAGCTCAGTTTGGGCGAAAACCTCCTGATGTTCCATAGTGGAGCCGTAATCCGGAAAAACACTCACCGCGGAACTGGTTTTCATAGTGAAACGATGAAAGGTGAGCTCAAGATCGAGCCCGCTGATGAAAACGGGACTGCGCCAATGGTTGTCGAAAGTGCGGAACTCCTGGCTGATGCCCATCTTCAGAACATCGCTGTAATGATGCGCAGAAACAAGAGCAGTAAGTTGGTTATGAGTGTTTCCGCCAAGATCAAGTGTAATATCACTTAAGAAAGCATCTGGTAAATAGCTGATGGATAGGGAGTTCATGCGCATCTGCTGATAGTTGAAATCCTTATATCCATTCACTAGCGCTGGTTGATCATCCATATAAAAATCGGAGCCAAAACCATGCAAATAGCTACCTGCAGTTAGTACCCAAGCGTGGGCGACCTTTCCGCCGATACGCAGGGTTTGAAGCCTGATCACGCTTTCATCGAAAAACTGCTCAGTTTCCAGTGTCAGATCAAGAACTATCCCCTTGTGGGACATCTCTCTCAAACCGAATTGTGCACGATAATGTTCATCCCAGCTGATCTGTTTGCCCTTTTGGGCAGAATCGTAATACATTTTATTGAGGGATTTCCATTCAGCGAAAAGGGGCAGCTGCTGAGCCGCAAGAATTGCATGAAACAGGGTCAGGACCAGGGTAAGTATTCTGTGCTTAGTCGTTGATCCCATACTTCAAGATGTCGCGGATATTGGCCGCGATGGCAACGATATCCAGATTATCTTTCTGAATAAGCCACATCGACATGGCGAAATCCATCGCACCAACCAGCAGGATGGCAAAAGCATGGGTATCAATGGAGCGGATACGCTTTTCGGCAATCGCGATATCAGCGTTTAGCACCACATGATCGATGTATCGTTTGAGGGGGTTATAATCTGGATATTGACTGTAGAAATCTTCGTTCTGACGTGCTTCCATGGTCAAAAATCTGGCAATATATGGCTTTTCCTTCACCAAAGTGATGTGCTTTACAAAGAATTCGTAGAGACGCTCCATGGTGTCCGGGATGTCCTTGGTGGAATCTATAATACCTTGCAATTCGGGACCAATGATTACTTGCATGCATTCATTTAGCAAGGCTTCTTTGCTATCGAAATAGACATATACCGTTCCCTGCGCAATCTTGGCAGCATGCGCTATATCGGCGATGGTGGTTTGTTGGGAACCTTTCCTAGCAAAGACCTCGATTGCCTTCTCCAAGATAAGCTCTTTTTTGTTACGTCTGTTCGCGGAGCGTTTGGTGTTCATTAAATCCTCCATTTTTCAGAGTTGCGCAAATGAGTCCCTCGGGCTGAATCTGTCAATGCTTTTTCCTGGCTTCGATGATAATGCCTGTGCCACAGTGGTTTTCACCTGCCAGATCCATCAACATCATCAACCGGGCTGGGATGAAGACGAGGAAATAGTAAACAGCTATCAACGGCATAGAATATCTACTTCGAGAAAACATTTTTAAAGGATACTTCAGAAGAAGTCTCCAGCTTAAGGCCCCCCAAAAACCATAGCTGTAGCGGGAGGATAATACTTCAAAGCCACAATTTTCCAGTTTCTGTTCCAGTTCGAGCTTGTTATAGCCGGGACGGACATGCTCCTCTGTGAACTTTGCCGCTTCATCGAGATCACTGGGAGTGGAAATGATCAATGTGCCCCCTTCCACCAAAGCGGCGTGGAAATTCTTAAGGGTGGAGAGATCATCCTCTATATGCTCCAGGATGTCGATGGCAATGGCCATGTGATACTGGCGTTGGGGCTTATATGTTTGCAGGTCTGCACTTTGAAAAGAAAAGCGGTTATCCGCCACCTGGGCATAGGATTCCAGATATTGGGTCTTGAGATCCACCGCAAAAACTTCTGCCGCAGGATACTTACGCAACACGTAATCACTATATTGACAAAAACCCGCCCCAGCGTCGTAGAACAAATTGCCATCCCGGAAGTGCCTGTTGATAGCTTTTTTTACGTATGCCTGGCGCAGGAGAATGGCATCTAACAATTTATAGAACAAGGATCTGAACCCAGGAAAAATGGACACGTAGGTGGCAAAGCGGTCTTTGACGGGATCGTATTGCATGGCAGTCTCCTCAAAAGAAATGTATTGACGATTTTGAGCACTGTGCATTTTCGTCAATAGATAAAAAAACGGTTATGATAAGAAAAGAGATAAACGACATTCGGCGCATCAACCTGCATTTGCACACTCGCGCATCCGACGGAGCTTTCAGTCCGGCTCAGATCGTCAACCAAGCCAAAAAAATCGGGCTTGACTTGATCTCGATCACTGATCACGATACCGCAGATGCCTATACCCAGCTTCCAGAGCGGGTAGCGCCTCTTCGCATCCTGCCCGGCATGGAGATAAGCTCCATGCATCAAGGGCACGACGTCCACATCCTGGCATACGGATACGACTCTCGAAACAAAGCTTTAAACGAACTCACTGTGATGTATCTGGAAGCCCGGAGAACTCGTGCTATCCGCATGATTGAACTACTGGGAAAACTGGGGATGGAGATTACCATCGATGAAGTAGCTGCCATGGCAGGTGCCCGAGAACTGATCGTGCGGCCTCATATCGCGCAAGTGCTCGTGCAAAAAGGCTATGTGAGCCATAAGAACGAAGCGTTTGATAAGTATATCGGAAACTTCAAACCAGCCTTCGTTGCCAAACCCGAGCTAAGCGTTTCGGATGTGATCGATGTAATTCACCAAGCTCATGGTTTTGCCATCATCGCCCATCCCGGCAAACTCGCTAAACCAGAATACATAGATGAGTTTCTGGCTTTCGGTATCGACGGGCTGGAAGTATGGCATCCGGATCACTATCAAAACCAAGTGGATACCTTCACAGAGTTTTGTTGCAAGAACGGTCTTTATATGACTGCCGGTAGCGATTTTCACGGAGAAGGAGAGGGTATCAACCTCTTCGATATGGTTCCTGCCAACGAGCTGATCTTGGATAGCGTCCGCCGGCTGTACAAGGAGTATCGATGCCGAAACAAATGAAACTGGAGTTTGTGAGAAACAGGCTTCCTGTTTGCTATCGTCACCAGCGGTTTTTTCGCTGGTTTATGATAGCTATCTCATTCATGATTGTAGTATATAGCATATACTTCATGATCCGTTTTGTAAGCTCCGAAACTTCAACCATCTTTAAATTATTACCATTGATCATCGCTTTCGTAGGCTTGGAATCGGTGCTTAGAAAGATTACTTCCTTAAATAGCGTCACCTTCGAAAAGGATGAACTGATCCTGGGCTTCATCGCCAAGAGAGCGATCCACATCCCCTATGAAAACATCACTGGGTTATTGCTATATCGCAAGATCACCTTCTACTTCGGTATTGAATATCTGGATAACAAGGGGAATCCCAAGAACTTCCTTACTCACGCGTCTTTCCCTCACACCATGGAGATTATCCTGAACCTTGCGGATATGGCTCCACATGCCAAGATCCCCGAAAAGATGCAATCTGTAGTTGACTATTTGAAAGAGGGAGCAAAAAACAATGTTCGACAAGGTTCTTGATCGCCGGGGAACCGGCTGTTTCAAATACGACGCTCTGAAGGTTATGTATGGCAGGGACGACCTGATCCCCCTGTGGGTTGCCGATATGGATTTTGCCGTGGCAGAAGAGATCAGTTCAGCACTTGCCAACCGCTTGAAACACCCAGTTTTCGGTTATAATTTTCCCAATGCAGAATTTCACGAAGTGATCCGGAACTGGGAGCTAGATCGCTATCTTTGGGATACTTCTAGTCAACGGGCGATCTCCACCCCAAGCCTGATGACCGCTTTGGCAATCGCGATCCTCAGCCAGACCCGTCCCGGAGACAGTATCCTGATCCAGACCCCGGTATATCCCCCGTTTCACAGCTCTGTAAAAGAACATGGCAGATATCTCTTAACCAATCCCCTGCTCCCATTTAACGGGCATTATGAGGTGGATTGGACTGATTTCGAAGCCAAAGCAGCTCAAGCCAAGATGTTCATCCTCTGCAACCCGCATAACCCAGTGGGCAAGGTGTTTTCCCGGGATGAGCTGGCTCGCATGCACGATATATGTAAGCGGTACGGGCTACTGATTTTCAGCGACGAAATCCACGCGGATATAGTGTATAGCCCCCACAAACATGTACCGATAGCGACACTGGGAGCGGATATCGTGATCACGGGAGTCTCCCCCGCCAAGAGCTTCAACTTAGCAGGCATGGCTACGGCAATGATGTTTGCCCCGGATAATCACATCGCGGATGCTTTGGAAAAACTGAATGAAAACCTGCATACTTTCATGGGAAACAGCTTCGGCATCACTGCCTTTACCGCTGCCTATGGCAAAGCAGGAAGCTGGCTGGACGACTTAGTTTTGTATCTAAAAGGTAACAGAGATTATCTGGCAGAATACATCGCAAGTGAATTGCCAAAGCTCCAAATGGCAGATTGCGAGGGAACATTTCTGGCATGGCTGGATTGCCGTGAACTGGAAATGGCGGATGCCGACCTGATGGATTTTTTTACAAACAAAGCGCGGGTGGCACTTAACCCCGGCACTGCATTTGGCATACAGGGATCCGGGTTTGTGCGGATGAACTTCGCTTGCCCCAGAACTACATTACAGACGGCTCTTACCAGAATCACCGATGCGCTTAAGGATAGATAGATGGATTTGAGACAGCAGATTATCGCCCTTTATGAGGATTCAAATCGGGTTTTCAGTGGAGAAGACAGAGATCTGTTTGCAAGTTTCGTTACAGCGTTGAACCAGGGTAGCATCCGGTCCTGCGAGAAAAGCTCCACAGGCTGGATCGTGAATCAATGGGTAAAAATGGGAATACTATTGGGCTTTAGGATGGGTGTGCTAACCGAGCAAGTCGCCTACCCCGGCAAAAGCTTCTTTGAAAAGGATACCATGCCGGAAAAGAGATTTTCCGCTCAAGACAAAGTACGCATCGTTCCCGGAGGTACTTCGATCCGAACCGGGGCATACATTGCTCCGGGAGTAACGATCATGCCGCCCTCCTACATCAACATCGGAGCATGGGTGGATACCGGCACGATGGTGGATTCCCACGCTTTGGTTGGCTCTTGCGCCCAAATAGGCAAAAGAGTGCATTTATCTGCAGGGGCAATGATCGGAGGAGTGTTGGAGCCCATCGGCACCAGACCCGTGATCGTGGAGGATGACGCGTTTATCGGTGGAAACACTGGTATTTACGAAGGTATAATCGTAAGCAGCCGCGCTGTCATAGCTTCCGGAACAGTGATCAATGCTTCCACTCCGATCTACGACAGCGTAAATCAAGAGTTTCTCACTCGGGATGCCGGAGCGTCTTTTACCATCCCCGAGAACGCGGTGGTCGTTCCCGGTAGCCGGGCTTTAAAAAATAATCCCCAGTTCCAAGTTTATTGCCCTATCATAATCAAGTACCGAGACCAAAAAACTGATGCCGCCGTGGTGCTGGAACGTGAGTTGCGACACAACATGGACTGAACCCAAACGCCTGGTGGGGATCGAAATATCGCTACTTCGCCAGTTAATGGCAAAATCACCTCCTGATGCGATCAATCTTGCCTTGGGAGAATTGGGCTTCAGCTTCCCGGAGATTTTAGCGAACCACGCCAGAGACTTGCTAATAGCCCCCAAACCCGCATATACAGCAAATGCGGGACTAATCGAACTTCGCCAGAGGATTGCCCGAGATTACGGCACTGGGGCGAACTGCGTTTGCGTTTGTAATGGTGCCGAAGAAGCGCTATATATCGCCATGCAGGCTTTGATAGAACCTGGAGATATCGTTGCCATTCCTGATCCGGACTATCCAGCATATCCCGCCCTGGCAGGGTTGGCGAGCGCTGAGGTTATCCGGCTTCCCTTTGAACCGGATTTTTGCAATATAGAATGGGACATTTGGCGATGTAAACTAAAGGGAGTAAAGGCCTTGCTGATGAGCAGCCCTTCCAACCCCAGCGGTTATTGCATCAGCAGAGAAGACAGCGTGCGTTTGGCAGAAATCACCCGCCAGACCGGGACAGTGCTTATCGTTGATGAGATATATCGTGAAGTGTATTGCGAGCAGCCTGAGTTGCCGGACTGGAACCAATTTGACAGACTCATCCGCATCGGAGGAGTATCCAAATCCCACCTGATGAGCGGATGGCGCATCGGATGGATTCAAGCCCCGGAAAGCTTCATCAATAGCGCAATCAAGCTAAAGCAATACATCTCTACCTGCCCTCCCTGGCTTTCTCAGAAACTGGCATTATATGCCCTTGATTGCCCTGAAGTTCCTGAGGACGTAAGAACGCAGATGCGGGAAAACCATACATACTTGAAACATGCTTTTGCTTCGCACCAAATACATCTTCCCCAAGCATCGCCCTACGCGCTACTAAAAGTAACGGACGGTCTCAAGCAAGCTGAAGAATACCTGAGACAAGGTGTGATCACCGTTCCTGGCATCGCTTTCGGAAATTCCACCAAAGAATATGTACGCATCAACTTTGCGGTTGAGCGAGAGCTTCTCCGCCGCGCTCTTGGGAGGATATTATGAGTTATCTATTATATAACGCGATCATCCATGGACATCCCCGAGCTGATTCAATATTGATCGTGCAGGATAGCATCTACCATGTGGGCAGCAAAGCCGAGTGTAAGATTTTAAGTAGTGAAAACACCAACGAGATAGACTTGCGGGGCAAAATGCTCTTACCGGCTTTCTGTGATGCTCACACCCATTTTGTAGAATACGCAAAATCCCGCCTATTGGTAAACCTGATACCCTGTCACAGTATAACGGATATTGAGGCAGAACTTGCCAGATACCGCAAGGAACTGAGCTACGATGCCAAGTGGATATTGGGAGGAGGTTGGAACCGGAATGTGCTCGATGATCCGATGGCGCTGAACAAATACTTGGTGGACAGGATATTTCCGGATATCCCCGTTTCCCTTTTCAGCAGGGACTATCATGCTAAACTGCTAAACAGCAAAGCGCTGGAGATCGCGGGCTGGGATCATATGACCCCAGACCCTCCGGGAGGCAGGTTTGAACGTCTTGCTAATGGAGAGTTAAGCGGAGTACTCTACGAAACGGCAACTGAGATGATTGATCGCCATACGATTGCGCCACCGGAAACAGCGATCATCCAGAGCATCTGCGATACTGTGGAAAGCATCTATGAACTCGGCATCGTGGGCTTTCACTCCATGGAATACAAAGCAAGCGCGGATTTACTTAGGGGAGCCCAGAAGCGAGGATCGATGTTCAGGGCATGCTGGCACTTTCAAGCGAGTGAGTTGGATCTTATGATAGATTCCGAGAAAAAGAGCTACGAGGGGGACGAGTTTTTCAAAATCGGAGGCTTAAAGCTTTTTGGGGATGGATCTTTGGGATCCCGTACCGCCGCTATGTTCGCCCCATATTCTGGAACTGAAAGTGAATACGGAATCCTGCGCTATGAGGACGATGATCTGTATCTGAAAATGGAAAAAGCCGCCAAAGCTGGCTTTGCTACAACGATCCACGCGATTGGAGACCGCTGTACAAGACAGGTAATAGACGCGACCCTGCGTTTGCGGCAAACTCCCCAGTATCGCAATCTGCTTAATCGCATAGAACACGTGCAATCCATTCGGATTCAGGATATTCCGGATCTTAAGCGTAGCGGGCTTTTTGCCAGCCTGCAACCGGTGCATATCGCCAACGACATCCCCATGATCCACAAGAATTGGAAACACATCCAAGAAGAAGCATACGCCTTTAAAAGCATGCTGAAGGCTGGCATTCCCATTGCATTTGGTTCGGATACTCCAATCGAAACAATCAATCCTTTTCATGGCATCTACAGCGCCATTACCCGCAGACACCAGCTTGATCCCAGTGCGGAACCCTTCTTTCCCGATGAATGTATCAGTGCGGAAGAAGCCATCGATGCTTACACTATGGGAGCCGCCGCGGCATCCCGAAGCGAAATGATCCGGGGTGATATCCAAAAGGGGTATCTGGCAGATCTCATTGTCCTGGAAGACTATCGCTCACTTCCTGATGAGTATTGGTTGGAGGCAAGATCTCTGTTTACCATGATCGCCGGAAAAGTGGTTTTGAACACATTTTAGAAGACCTTTGCACATAGGTAGTGCCAAACCTAGGGAAGAGTAGTGTTCTGCTTGGAAAGACCAATTATGCAAAGCTGTAATTAATTCTTGACAAATTAGATAGCCACATATATTGTCATCTTATTAAGAACAGGAGATTAACCATGCGCCAAGATAAGATGACCATGACAGACTACGACATTCAGAACCGACTGAGCCAGATAGAGCACTTTTTGCTTGAGTTCAAGGAGATGGTAAACTGGGACAAGGTAAAGAAGTATCTGGAG
>JAHDQK010000043.1 GCA_018433885.1 Candidatus Cloacimonadota bacterium | reverse complement strand
AAGATAACAATTCCCGTAATGATATATGCAATATACCAGTACGTGTTTCGTTAGGTAGTATTTAGAGTCTTGGATTTGTATCTATTTTGGAATTTGCAGTTTTCGGTGACCCAATTTGCAGATTTCAGTGACTCTTTTCACCCAAACCGTAGCTATAGTGAACTTGGGCAAAGAAAACCCCGGCATAATTGTGCCGGGGATACTGTGAACAGAATGCGCTCAGAGCTTTAACAACTTACCAAGCTTCTGGGAGTTGCCGCGTTGTAAGCGATATAGGTAGATCCCGCTGGGGCAGTCCTTTTGCGAGAGGTTTTTACCATCCCAAACAAGCTCGCTGGATTTGTGTACCAATTGCCCCTTGAAGTTGTATATCTTCAGAGAATAGGAAGCGGAGGATTTGTCATCGACCAGGAACTGGCAGTTTTGCCGGAAGGGATTGGGACTCACGCTCACGTCCAGTGAAGGAGGAGGGAACTGAGAATCCTCCACGGGGCTGGATACCGTGACTCTTACGGGAATCTCCAGCCACGCATTATCGAAGACCAGCCGGATGCTACTTTCGATTACCTCTCTTGTAGGTTGCAGAAAAGTAAAGCTCAAGCTTAGGATTCCCAGCGCGTCCAGAGTGGAGGGAAGTTCCGGGGTTACTTGCCACAGAGCGCTATCCAGACCTTCACCAAAGATCAGCTCTTCGAGGATCAATGGCTCATTTATCAGGCTACAGATCTCGATTGTTTGGCTCTGACCAGCTTCTAAAACAAGGACCTCCGGCATGCTCATGATCCTTAACTGCGGTTGCAGGTTTACCACGGCGCCTTCCAATACAGATAAACCATAGGGAACACCTTCCGGGAGGTTGTACCAGCCGTCGTAACTGCCGCCCCAACCGAAATTTAGGTGAAACATCCCCTCACCATTGATGCCATCGACCACCACGTTGTGCCCCATATCCCAGGCGGGAGTAACTACCGCGAGATGCACTGGTATGCCGTCCAAGATGTTTGTTGCTATCGTGGAGTAGGGATCGGGATCATCATGGGGGATCAAAGTGGCATTTGTAAAGCCAAATCGCAGAAAGGCGTTGTAAGCTTGGTTCACGCTGATGGTGCCGGATGCTTGGGAGCTATATATCTGTTTCAGGGCAGTTCCCGCGGCAAAGATCAAGGCGGCACGTTGGGTTACATTGAGCGGTTGGTCGTGGCGAAATGCACTTTCCACTTCCTCCAGATAACTGTTTAGCTCATCAAAAGAGGGAAAGCCGTTTGCCTCGTGATCGTCGTCGATCATATAGTTACGTCCGGAGTAATTGTGATAATAGTCGTCCCCATCTCCAAATCTGGTTTGGTGGGTTTCTTGCAGATAGTTCAATATCTGAGCCATCGCAACAGCCGGACACCCGGCAAGGCTGCGGGAGTTGCTAACCGGATCCATGGGACACAAGGCATTGTAGGGTTGAGTCTGGTTCCAGGTAGTGCTCAGTAAATAATCACCATTAAGGCGCAGGGGACCTCCCCGATGCTCCAGCTCGTTCCATTTGCGCTGGTTTTTCTGATGCAAGGGAGGGAAGTTCAAGCGCGAGGAAAGATCCGCGGTCAAGAGTTCGCGGAGCAAGTTCCCGCTCTCATTTGCGGAAAAGGAGGATGTTGTGGAGAACGCCATAAGGGGAGGCAGTTCTTCCCGGGCGGAGATCACCAGATAGCCTACGGGGGTTAGGTGATGGACGTATGCCAGCACAGCATCATCTCCGGCAAGAGTCTCCTGCCTTTCAATGCGACTTTCGGGGGTGGAGGCAAGGACGCTCCGGGCAATTCCCAAAGCGCGTTCCGGGCTTACTACCTGCGCTGTAAGACACATGGCAATGAGCATTGTGCAGAAGATCAGAAGCTTTTTCATTGGTGCCTCGTATATTGCTATTTTTTGATTATCTTGAATTTGTCGCAATATCTTTCAGCCGGGTTGCTTTGTCAAGCGTGCAAACGGGGAAAGTGGGTGGCGGCAGAGGCACTGATCTCTTCATGAAGCCCAGAGAAAACAACATAATATCTCATCATGCCAACAGATAGCGAAGATAAACAGCCGGGAAATTATTCCACATCCTCGCGCATAAAACATCGACAAGGTATTTGGGATCCACCGTTATCGCTTATGGCAGAGGATCTTTCGGGCTCTGAGTGGCGAGTTTTAATAAAAAAATCACTTGACCATTAGGGCTTATGATTTATAGGGGTTTTAAGTAATAATTGGAGAATATATGAATATCCACTTTCGTGATGTACAGGCGGGCAGCGTTGAAGCCAGAGCGATCCTCGAGATTGCCGAAGGTGTATTTCTGAATGAAGTAACCATTCTGAATATCGAGGGCGAGATCGTGGTGGAATTCCCCAAAAAAAGCTTTGTGGGCAAGAATAAGCGCACATTCTACATAGATATTGTCACCTTTGAAGACGTGGACAAACGCATTGTGTGGGAGCTTGAAATTAAAGAGGCTTACAGAACCTGGCGCAAGAACAACAAAAAAGTATTGGTTTACGAAGAAAATTAAATAAAAAATAGAACATGGAGGATCAATCATGATCACCGATCTGCAAGAAGTATTATCCACCAATATCAAGGGGATGAAACGCTCGGCTATTCGCGAGTTGCTGAAGTATCTCGGCACTCCCGGTTTGATCTCGTTCAGCGGGGGATTTCCCAGTCCGCTGACCTTCCCCACAGAGGATCTAAAACAGATAATGATGGAGGTGATGGACACCGAAGCCGCGTCTGCCCTCCAATATGGCGCAACCGAAGGCGATATGCTGTTGCGCACTCTGTTGGCTGAGCGCTACAAAAGCCAGGGAGTGGATATCAGCGTGGATAACCTGATCATTACTACCGCGTCCCAGCAAGCTCTAGATCTCATCGCCAAGATGTTCATCGATCGCGGTGACTATGTGATTGTGGGGTTACCCTCATATCTGGGCGGGCTTTCCGCATTCAATTCTTATGGCGCGCAGATGATCGGTATTCCCATGGACGAAGAGGGCGAAGACCCAGCAGTCCTGGAAGCTGAACTGATTAAGCTGAAAAACATGGGGAAAAAGCCAAAATTCATCTATCTGATCCCGGATTTTCAGAATCCAGCGGGTGTGACAATGACCGAAAAGCGCAGAAAAGAGATCATAGCTCTGGCGCACAAATACGATGTCCTGATTCTGGAAGACAGCCCTTATCGCGAGCTACGTTATGAAGGCGAGACCCAGAAGACGATGTACGAGCTGGATGGCACCGGTCATGTGATCATGCTGGGCACCTTCTCCAAGATCTTCTGCCCAGGCTTCCGCATCGGCTGGGTGGTTGGTCATCCGGATGTTTTGGATAAGATCGTGGTGGGAAAACAAGCTACAGACCTCTGTACTCCTCCCTTCACTCAGCGCATCGCCGCCAGATACATCGAAAAGGGGCTTTTGGATCCCAAGATCGAGGAAATCCGCAAAATGTATTCCGTGAAACAAAAAGGCTTCCTGCAGGCTCTGGATAACTATATGCCGGAAGAGATCAGCTGGACAAAGCCGGAAGGCGGACTCTTCATGATGGCATACGCACCGAAACATCTGGATACAAATGCTTTGCTTCTGGATTGTATCAAGGAAGCAAAAGTCGCTTATGTAGCGGGAACTTCCTTCTTCTGCGACGGTGGTGGCACAAACAGCATGCGCCTGAATTTCTCTTATGAAACCTTGGAAAAGAACGAAGAAGGCGCAAAACGTCTTGGTGATTTCTTCAAAAACCGGCTTGCTAAATAATCCTAAAACATATACACATAAACTGGAGGAATGATGTCCAACAAAGTCATTAAAGACCGTATGGGCATGATCATCAAAGAGGAAGACACTCCGGCAAAGATGGAAGTGGAACTCACTGAAGTCAAAGCTCCCGGGGAAAAGGATTCCCCCGTACTGATCTATTACAACTGGTGCAAAAGATGCGGAATCTGCGTAGCTTTTTGCCCCACCGGCTGTCTTGGCTTGAAGAGCGACGGATCGCCTTATGTGCAAGCACCGGAAAAATGTATCCATTGCGAGACCTGTGACCGCCTATGCCCTGATTTTGCGATCACCGGAGCGAAGGAGAAGTAATGCTCAAAAAAGAAAAAGTCAAGACAAGCAAACCGGCAAAAACTGCCGCCGTAACAGCTCCCAAGTCAGAAACCAAACTGGCTGAACTGCAAGGTATTCGCGAACGCAAAACAGTGATCATGCAAGGAAACGAAGCCGTAGCCTATGGCGCTTTGGATGCCGGGGTGAACTTCTTTGCTGGCTATCCGATCACACCCTCCACCGAGGTGGCAGAAATCCTTGCTGCGGAACTTCCCAAACGCGGTGGGGTCTTCATTCAGATGGAAGATGAAATCGCTTCGATCTGTGCTATCACCGGTGCTTCCCTGGCAGGGGCAAAATCCCTTACTGCCACCAGTGGTCCCGGATTCTCTCTGATGCAGGAAGGCATCGGGTTCGCTAAGATCACCGAAACCCCTTGTGTAGTTGTAAACGTTCAGCGCATGGGGCCATCCACCGGTATGCCCACCAGCCCCGCTCAGGGCGATATCATGCAGGCAAGATGGGGTTCCCATGGGGATTCCCCCGCCATCGTGCTCTATCCGGATAGCGTGAAAGAAAGCTACGAGCTCACCATCCGCGCCGTGAACTTGGCAGAAAAGTATCGCACTTGTGTGATTCTTCTGCTGGACGAGGTGTTGGGACACATGCGGGAATCTGTGCGTTTGCCGGATCTTGCCAATGTCCGCGTGATTAATCGGATCAAGCCTACAGTTCCTCCCCATTGGTATAAACATTACGATGAAAACCAGAAATATTTGTCTCCTCTTGCCAGTTATGGCGAAGGCTATCGCTTCCATGTAACCGGGCTTACCCACGATGCTCACGGTTTCCCTACAAACAAAAGTAGCGAAGCCGGCGAGATGATGGATCGCCTGCGCAAAAAGATATCCTACAACATCCGCGATCTCGTGCAGATCGAAAGCCACGAAATGGACGACGCCAAGATCGCCATCTTTGCCGCCGGCATTACAGCCCGCGCCGCCAAAGCCGCCATCGCCATGGCTCGCTATGAAGGCATCAAAGTGGGGCTTTTGCGTCCGCTTACCATTTGGCCATTCCCGGATGACGCTGTACGCAAAATGCTCCGAGATGTGGATACCGTGATCGTACCCGAACTGAACCAGGGTCAGCTAATCCACGAAATCCGCCGTCTTACAAAAGACAAAAGCGATAGCGATGTGCTTACCATTCAGAGAGTAAACGGCCAATTGATCACGCCAAACGATATCCTGCGCAAGATCAAGGAGGTGAGCTGAAATGGCTAATATTCCGCAAAAAGTAGTGCATCAATATCTACGTCACGATAAGAAATTCCCGCACGTCTGGTGCGCAGGCTGTAGCAATGGCATCATTCTGGGCGCTGTAATCCGCGCCATCGCCTCCATGAACCTTAACCGAGATGATGTGGTGATGGTTTCCGGAATCGGTTGTTCTTCCCGCATGCCGGTTTATATAGACTTGAACACTCTGCATACCTTGCATGGACGTTCCATCGCTTATGCCACGGGCATCAAGCTTCACAAGCCCCATATGAAGGTAATCGTAGTTACCGGAGATGGAGACTGCACGGCGATAGGTGGTAATCACTTGATCCATGCCGCCCGTAGAAACATCGATCTCAGCGTGATCTTGATCAACAACAACATCTATGGTATGACCGGTGGACAGTGTTCGCCCACCACCCCTCACGAAGCGATCGCCACCACCGCTCCCTATGGCAATATCGAGCCAGATTTCAATATTTGCCAGCTCGCGATGGGTGCGGGAGCCTCGTTTGTAGCTCGCACCACCGCCTTCCACGTTCAGGAAATGCAGAACTATTTCCAGGCGGCAATCGAGCATCCAGGATTTTCCCTCATCGAAGTGATCTCCGCCTGCCCCGTGATCTACGGACGCTTGAACAAAAAAGGCGGAGCACCTCAGATGATGAAGGAATTCCGGGATAACTCCGTTCCATTCACCGCGGTGGATAAGCTACCCAAAGAAAAGGTGGAAGGTAAGATCATCCGCGGCATTTTGCGTCAGGATCTAAAACCGGAATATTGCCAAGCTTATGCTGATCTGGTAGCGAAAGTAGCTCCGAAAGGAGATGAGAAATGAATAAAAACTACGAAATACGTCTCTCCGGAAGTGGTGGACAGGGTTTGATTCTGGCTGGAATCATTCTTGCCCGAGCCGCCGTGATCGATAAACACAAAGTTACGCAGACCCAGAGCTACGGCCCGGAATCCCGCGGGGGATATTCCCGTGCGGACGTGATTATCAGTGATCGCGAGATATACTTCCCGGAAGCTACAAACTTCAACTGTCTGCTCGCCCTTACGCAGGAAGCCTGCGACAAATATCTCTTCGACCTGCGGGATACTGGCATCCTGATCATCGACACAACCTTCGTGAAAAACCTGGCTCTCGCCGCGGACAACACCTACGAACTCCCCTTTACCGAGATCGCACAGGAACAACTCGGCAGTGCAATCTCCACAAACGTGCTTTCTTTGGCGTTTTTGGTGAAGGTCACCGGAATCGTGAGCGAAAGTGCGCTGGAAACCTCCCTGCGTGAAAGCGTGAAACCCGCTTTTGTAGACCTGAATATCAAGGCGATGAAGCTGGGATTCAAGCTGGCAGAAGAGTACAAAAAATAGGAGCTTGGGATGATCAAACACATCAGCCATATCGGAATTGCCGTGAAAGACCTGGACGAAGGCATCGCTTTCTACGAGAAGCTTGGTCTCATCCTGGAAGGCACTGAAGAAGTACCCTCCCAGATGGTGAAAGTGGCGTTCTTCCCCGTGGGAGATACCAGAATCGAACTTCTGGCACCAACCTCCGAAGAAAGCCCCATCGCCAAATTCATCGAGAAAAAGGGAGAAGGCATCCAACACATCGCATTTGCCGTGGAAGACCTGCCCCAAGCCCTCAAGGATACCGAAGAAGACGGCATCCGCCTGATCGACAAAGAACCCCGCCCCGGTGCTCATGGCGCTGATATCGCCTTCCTGCACCCCAAATCCACCGGCGGTGTGCTGATCGAACTGTGTAAAGAAAAACACTGATCCCCATATAGTTAAAGAAAGGACGATGCCGGAAGGTGTCGTCCTTTCTTGTTAGCAAAAGAATTTATCCCCCCCCCCATGATTAGCGGCACCGCCCGTGATCGGCTATGTCAATTATACCTTGCTTAGAATTGAGATATCTTTGTTTCTGATTGAAAAGAGTCACTGAAATCTGCAAATTGGGTCACCGAAAACTGCAAATTCCAAAATAGATACAAATCCAAGACTCTAAATACTACCTAACGAAACACGTACTGGTATATTGCATATATCATTACGGGAATTGTTATCTT
>JAHDQK010000034.1 GCA_018433885.1 Candidatus Cloacimonadota bacterium | reverse complement strand
GCCAATTGATCGCCAGTTAAGGAAATATGAGGAGATCATCATGTATCAGGAGTCTCTTATCGAAGCACTATATTCAGAAGCTGATGAAGAGACTAAAAAAAAACTGTCAGAAAGGCTCTCTCCATCTCGTCGAGCAAAGCTTGATGTTTCCTGATTTTGGTCGACAGCTAAAGTGAGGAAATATATGGAACATATTGCAAAGTAATGTTATAACTATAGTTGAAGTTTCAAAGAGTGTATCGTATATTTCGTATATGCAGTTGTGCGTGACGGCTTAAGCATAGCCAGCGTATGTTCCGCCTGATTTTAGAGGTGATTTTGGTCTTATATCGGTTGCCATTAATGGCGGGGATAATTAATGAAACTAAAATTCACTAAACCAAATAGTCCCAACGGGGCGACACCGATCATAGCGAGGATGCGTAGCGTAGCGAAGCCCCTCGTAGTATGCAACAAACACCTACAGAGCCCTTCATGGGCGACACAAGGCATTGGGCTGGCATCCATGCTTATGGCATGCTGGATCATTGAATTGATAATGTGACTAGCAATCTCTGAGGCAGAGCGAAAGCCATCCGGAGCATTAGCATAGGTCCTGCCAATGCCCATATCGAGTTTGGTTTCGGAGAAGAGATTCTTACCTTGGATAAGTTTGTATTCCTGAGGGTTCTTCTTCATACGATTGGCACCCTCTCCAACTCAAACTTTGCCAGCTTGGATAGCGACTACGGAGGGGAAAAGGATATCCGTAAAACGTCCCAAGGGAGTATCCTGCTCGATCTGGATTACCTTTGTTTCCGGAGTTGATCCAGGTTGCCAATTTATCTCTGTCATGACTGAGTTCGTGGTGCCAAGGTCTATGCCCAAAACACGTAAGGGTTTCTTGCACCTTGTCGGTAAATCACTTATAATCATTGAATTCTCCTGCCTCCTGCAATGATGAATGCATGTCGTGCATTATAAAATATACTCGCAGATATCCATGATTTTGTGTTGCACGCATCGCTGTTTGGCGCAACACAAATGGATTTGGCTTGATTTCGTGAGTCACAAACTTATCCTACAATTTCAAACAATTCTTTGAATAAATACATCGCAGATCTTCTGCCTTTAGGTTTTCTTACTTCAATCAGCATCACCAACCAATTTCGTGACGTCACGAAAATGGTCTTAATCCCTATCCTTTGGAAACTTACCAGATTGCTTCACGATCTTCTTGGCAGTAGTTTTCTCGTTTCTTTCTAATTTCTTTATGTCCGGTTCTGGTGGAAGCTCTTCTGGTTTGATGCCACGTTGGCCAAGCATTTCCCTAACGCTTCGATTATTCTGGACATGTTCAATCGTTATAGTCTTCTCGCCCTGCAAATCATCCTTTTCCACATTAAGATTAGTCATTTCAGTGGCAAGATTCTTGGCAGCTATCGTTAGAGTTGGCAAAAAATCTGCCAATGGTCTTGACTGAGTAATTCCATACAATTCTTTCATTTCTTTAGTTGTTTTCCCACCAAAGAGAGCTGAATCACCCTTTGATCGTATATTGCCAAACCCCGCATCATCTACACCTCTTTCATAGATGTTCTGTGATAGTGTTTTCTCTGCTTGCCTTAGTTTTTCCCTGGCATCTAAACGTTCTCTACTTTTAATCCTTTCTTCTAGAAGCTCTTGCTTCCTGGTCTGTAAAGCGAAGTAGCTTTGAGCAAAAGCAATTGGTTCTTTTCTGGAATCTCCATTCTGTGCAATCAGATAGCTTGCATACCTGGTTAACATAAAATCTTTAATAGGCCGTTCCGCTCCGCTCCCAGTTGAGACCATTTTCGTGACTCCACGGAAATGGTCATCAGGATCTTCGCCTGTTGTAGCACATGATGCGATAGCTTTGTTTATCACCTGAACAAAATTCTCCCACCTCTGGTAACCCAAGGGTTCCATTAGATCCCTGGCAAACCAGAAATCAATATCAGAGCCTGGTATAACCTGTGTGATTTCATCCAATTGCTTGCTGATGGTGAGCATTACTTGTTTATCCATAGATAGGGCTCCTTTTTATTGGTATTCCTTTATCAATTCAACCAACTTCAAATAGAAAGGAATCACAAATTCATCGATTGAGAGATTCATCTCTGTGTTTGTTTTCACAATGTGTCTGAATAATTCATTATACAATGCAATGGCTTGCTCGTAGTCCTCTTCATGACCTTTTCTCGGTTAATAGTCCAGCTTGTATGAGTTATGTGCAAAGAGATGTCGGCATTTCTCAAGTAGTTTAAAGTACTCATCATCTTTCAATGGGCAGTGATTCCAATCTGTTATGAAGGTGTCCAGTATACACTTTAGTTCTATGAAGAAACTCTGGTTAATCCAATGCCCGATATCCTGGTACTGCTGATACTTCTCGTATGTGTCGAACTGTAAGGAATCAAATATTATATGGCTTGAGTAACCGCAATTCTGATACAAGGGGGCTGTAGAAATCAAGAAGCATACCCCTGATTGATTAGTTGAGAATTCAACAGCTTCAGATTTATGGATGTAAGGAGTTAGCGACCGTGCCCGAAGATGTGTCTGAAAGTGAATATCCATTGCCTCAAGTAACTCCTGTTTTTCTTCAGGAGAAAGAAACTTCACTTCATTACTTGTTTTCATTTTTTATCTTTTTCTTTTTTTGCTTTCTCTTTTGCTACTTTAGCATCGAAGGTAGCCAGCTTATGTTGCAATTTCATAGTTTTCATCTTAGCCTCATTTTCCTTAATTACCAGGTTACGATGTAAATGTTTCGTCATAGCAATGGCCATAGACTCGTCCAGAATATCATAAGACATCATCCAATTAGGATCTGAGTGCTTCATGAATAGATGGAATTTTAAGCTGCATTCCAAAACCATATCATTCTTATCAAATATCGCATAGCTTATGTCAACTGGGGCACCGGAAATCTTTTTCCAAAACTCAAATGGTTTGTCTGCAATTACTAGGTGTTTTAAAAAGATGTCGTACATATATTCTCCTTCAGGCAAATTGGATTATGGGCCTTGCTTGGTTTCCCCGATATGTTTTTGGGCTACTATGATACTGGGATTTGCAAATCTTATCTGATCTATCACCTGGTTAAAGTTAGTCATAAGTCTATTAGTGTTCTTGCTTTTATATGGTAATCGATATCGTGCTCCTTGCAGAAAGCAATAACTGTCTCAACTGCGTTATTATAGAAGTTCTGATAACCGGGGTAAGCTGATACTAACTTGTTATAATGCAATCTCCCAAAGATAATCTTATCAGTGAAGGCAACTCTCTCTAATAATGCTCGCAAGTCTTGATTCACAATATTGGGCGTGGGATAAGGCTCTATACTCACCCATGTTTTACAACCCATGTCGTGCAAATCATTCATACTGGTCAAGCGAGTGTGATAATCTGCAGAAAATGGCTCGTACTGCTTTCTAAAGCCTTCATCGAATGAAACCAAAGAAATGCCCCATTCATGCTTTCTATCAAACTTAGAAAGCTCGTGAGGGAGAACCCCTTTAGTAAGTGCTGTGCATTTTATACCATAGTGATCCAGTAGCTTGATGATCTCAAGGCTCAATTCAGTTACTTCAGGATGTCCATACATAAATGGGTCAGTGGTAAAGCAAAGATGCACCGACTTAATGCTCTTCTGTTTCTTTGGGATCTCTTTCTTTAACAAATCAATAGAGTTTTCAACGAGCTTGGGTTCCAACCAATCATGATAGTCTTTTATCCTGCCAAATCTGCGAGCCATCATGAATGCATAACATGGATAAGTGCAACCATGAGAGCAGCCTAGGACATGATTGATTGTGAAGTCCCCATATTCAACTCCGGTTCTATAGAGCAGGCTTTTTCTTTTAATTGTTAACATCTTACACCAGTTTGACTAAATCATCCTTATCTATGCCTGTCTGCTTACTTGTAACTCTTTGTACGATAGCCCTTCCTGACTTCTCAAATTGTTTTACGGCTTTCCTAAGAACTTGGTTCTGATAAGGAGTTGCATCTATGATTAGGGAAAGCAAGTCATTATAACTTCCCTCAAAGCCAGTACAATTTCTCAGAAGGTAGTTTTGTACCTCCGACACTTTAAATCCTTTCAATTCGAATATTGATAACTGGTTGTTCGATTTCCCTAGATACTCTATTCTACCATGATTGATGCTGCTAAAGCAATCTCTCATTATCGAAGCCCCTTTGAGATGATTGGATATATGAACCAAATAGTATAAAGTTCTATCAGCTTTGGAGGAATGTACTTTATATGGCCATACATATTGAGCGTGCTGCTTCAACTGATTTCTGAACATGTCCATTATTGAGTCTTGCCTAATGATACCATGCAAATCTTTCAGCTCTCTCCATTCTTCAGTTCCCAGAAATGAATCAAGGCGTCCCGATTCAGCACCAATGCAGCGTGATACACCATCGTACATGAAGGTTAGTAGGATTTCAACTTTACTATACTTTAAAATCTCTTCTAATGTCTTAAAATCAAGATTGATACCAAATGGATCAACAAAAAAGAAGCTTGGTCGAATTGTACTATATGATGCATTTTCAAGTAACTGCAGGATTCCTGCATCGAATGCTGAGTTTTGAATAATATACTCTACGGAACTGTGTTTATTTTCATCAAACACTTTTTGAAGGTTATCGCAAACATCGCTATCCTGATCAATAGCTATAATGTTCAGCTTTTTACCTCTTGTGCCCCTATCTTTCCATGCATTAACTGCTATAATAGGAGAGCCTGGATACTCATTATCATCTCTGAAATATGACCCGCATCCAGCGAAGCCATCGAAGTAGTTTAGATCAAACCTACTACTCAAGATAGGAAACCATGCACCAAGATAACATGCCAATAGTCTGTGCTTAAAATTCGTGTGCTCATCATACTCCCAGGAGTAATATTGCTTACCATCAAGGTACTTGCTTTTGTATTTCTTCATAATAACTCCATGCAAACCAATGTAGTTCCTACTTCTCCTCCACAATCACTTGTCTTAAATCATCCCTTTTGATCACCGTATCATATAGCCCGATGTCCTCACCCTCATGGCGGTTGATTCCGGTGTAGTTCAGGCTGGCATCCTCATAACGCTTGAACTTGTAGATAGCATCGTTCATCAGCGCGCTATTGAAGAGTCCCAAGCTTACCAAAAGTTCAAAATCCTTTACTGTGAGTCCGGTTACCTTTTTGAACAAGCCCGGCTCCAATTGGGTGATCACATCTTTTAGCGAGCGCTCACGATAGTCCGTAAGATACATAAAGATCGGGATGCGCGTGGCAAATTTGATCAGCTTTTCTTGAATCTGCTTACGCTTGGCTTTGTATTCCTTTTCTTCTGCCGAAAGTTCTTTTTTCTCCTTAGGGCTCAGTTCTTCTTCACTCTTCTCTTTACGAGTTTTCTTTACCGCCTCGCTTTTATTGATGATCGTCTCTATATCCTGATTCAGAGTGCGAAAGCCTTCGATGTTCATCAGAGCTGTCATCGCAGCTTCACTATTCATCACCCGTTTCAGGGTATCGTTATCCACATTCACCAAGAGGGCGGATTCCCATCTGCGGGCCAGGAGCGTGGCAGTGGTTCCGCTCATCGCCATATCCAAAATTCCCGCGGCATCAATCTCTTTCATGCTACTGCCATCGTAAGCCAGCACAGGCAGGAACTTGATGAATTCCTCCACCTTTTGCTCTGCGCTATCGCTATTGACGTTTAAGCGGCAGCTATAATCCGCAATTTGCCGCAGAGCTCTATCCGGCGCAAAATCAAAGACGTAACACTCTTCTTTAATGATCTCTTCCTTGTTTGGAGAGAGCCCATCGGGATTGATAATGGTCCAGGGCGATTGCACGCGGAAGGCGGCCTGAAAATATGTCTCCGGACTACTGGTATTGCGCAGCATAAAGATCCCCGTCCAGGGCTTCACGGTAACCCCTGTGGTCAGCTTCCCGCAAGAGAGAGTGATGCTTTTGCTATTTAGGGGATCACCCATGGCATCCATCACCGGAGGCAGTGCCGCCGCGCCAATCCCCGCTTTTGGTCCTGCTGCCACGATGACTTCATAATCTTGATAAAACTTGTTTTGTCGCTTGCTCAAGAGATTCTTCATGGCATAGCAGCTTGCCACCGAGGGCAAGAACCAAAAGGTATGGGACAAGATCCCCAAAAGCCGAACATCTGAAAAAGGCAAAGGCGGCTTCTGCGCGCCCAGCTTGAGATTATCGATATTGCTGGGCAGAAAAGCTCCACGGATCAGATCCAGCCACTTCTGAACCTCGGCTTCATAGAGAAAGCGGGCCTTATCCCCCAAGCCCTCTGCCGTAAAGAAGACGTTGAGATCAAACTCATCAAACTCCCCCTTCTTGGCGATATCCATGATTGCATCCGGCAATTGGTAGGTGAGCATCACCATGCGCGGTAAGGCAGCATAGGGATTGTCCGCTTCTTCCCAGCTCTCTTTGGCGCTTTGTTCATCGCTATAAGTCCAGTTATAGATCTGCTCTTCGATAAACTCCCCCGTAGCTATTGCCCGAAACGGAGTGCCGGAAAGATAGAGATAGTGCTCTGTAGTAATGGGCAGGATATCCTCATCATAATAGTCAATGCCTTCGCCCCGGGCATATTCCTGCTCGCGCTTATCCTCATTTTCAAAGAGGTCTTTGGCGTTTTCCCGCCAGGCGCCATAGTGATATTCATCAAAGATGATGGCATCCCAGTTTAGAGCATGCACCCATTCATTCTTGGGCTTGATCCCTCCCGTGCTCTTATTTTTGCCAAGATAATCCTGAAAGGAGCCAAAACAGACAAAGGGACGCGTCCGATCGATTTCTTCAAAACTGATGCCGCCGGGTTTGATGAATTGCCAGCCTTCAAAATCCACGTGGCTCAATAGATCCTCTTCCCAGGCGCTTTGCACAGCGGGCTTGAAGGTGAGCACCAAGACCCGCTTCCAGCCCATCTTTTTGGCAAGTTGATAGGCAGCAAAGGTCTTGCCAAAACGCATCTTGGCATTCCACAAAAAGCGGGGCGGTTGCCCTTTTTTGGCGGGGTCTGAGTACCAGGATTTGTAGTAATCCATCGTTCTTTCCACCGCTTCCGCCTGCTCCGGCCTCATGCCAAAGCTCTGGCTGCGGCTGAACTCTGTCAATTGACCTGTCCTCACGGCGTGAATGGCGCTCTTAAGCTGCTTGAGATCACACTCAAACCACTCTCCTCCGGGATTGGCAATGCCATTGTAGCGCAGCATGCGGTGCACTTCATGATCCGTGAAAGTACTGCCGTCTCCCCGCATGGCGGGTTCATCAAAAACAATGCGGTAAGGCGGCTTACCGGGCTTCAGAGTGGGATATTGCTGCGCTACCCGCGCTTCCACACTCTGCGTGGTAAAACCAACCTTCAAGAGCCCCTTATATTCAGGGTTTGTGTCCTCATAAGCATAGATAGTGGGATTCACTTCTGGCCGGGGAGGGAAATAATCCTTAGTCATTGTTAGCTTCCATGGGACGGATCATGGTTTCAATGTGTGCAATTTCTTCTTTGCTAAGGTGATACTTCTTGTAAAGAACTAGATCATCCCACTCTATATCAAAGTTCTGATACGGCACAAATCGAAAGTTGTCCTTCACTATGTGCATAGACGATAGAGTCAATGAAATAAGATATCTTGCGAACTTTGTTTTGATGTAATTAACACAATTGTTGGCTTGATTAATGGAGTCAAAGCATCCAACTACTATATATGTTTCCGTTACTACCTCACCCGGAGTCAACAGACGTACCTTTGTTGTGACATTCATTTTCCCATCTGAAGCATTGTTAACTCCACCTCTGTCAGGATTTAAAGTCCCAATGCTTACCTTAAATTTGTTTACCAGATTCTCGTTCCTATCAACATCATTTCGCTTAACATAACTTTTTCCCTGGCTACTATATAGTGTTATGCTCTCAGGAAATGGTTCTTTGCTACCCCGAGCTGATGTTGCAAACCCGAATGAGTTCCTTGAAAGCACTATATCGGCAAATGTCGATTCTTTCTTCTCTCGTATCTTATGGATAATATTAACTCCAATTGGGTCTCGTATTAAGATCTCGAACTCGCTGAGAGACCTTATGTCCGAAAGCACTTTATCGCCTATTTTAGTGATAAACTCACAATTCCCTTGATAATCTTTATCCCAGTGAAAGTAGCAAACTCCTCCAGCTATATCAACTCCCGGGAAACACTCTCTACTTTTAGGAAAATCATGTATAGTTTTGATTCTCTTATCAGCAAGCATTTCAATACGAAACTTGTCTAAACCCTTGCCACCTGCATACCATCGAGCAGGGATAATCATTACTAAATGCTTAGGATTCATCTTTTTGGCCTGTTCAAAAAACAGATTATAAATAGGTTTAGCGCTGATTTCATTACCTCCTCCCCCATCACTCATCTGATAAGGTGGGTTTCCGATAATAACGTCAAATTTCATTTTAAATAAGTCCTCCGGATTTTCGGTATGGATAAAGGAATAGGCGTGGCTTTCCAGCTCTTTGCCGCGGTCATAGCCTTGTTCATTGGCTCCGCAATACTTACAGCGTCCGTTTTGCCATGTGTGTTCGATGCGGGTATAGCGGATGTTTCCGCTTTCGTTTTTGAACTGAGAGCAGACGGAGTATTTGCCATTGGCGGCTTTACTGCAATATAGAGAGCGGCGGGAGAGAAGAGAGGTAAGCTGGGTGATGGCAAGGCCAAATAGCTGCTTTGTAAAGATGTGATCGATGCGTTTCTGGCGGTCGGGGATCTGAGCTTCCAGGCCAATGTCCAGGCGTTTGGCGATTTCGCGCAGGAAAACTCCGGATTTGCAGGCTGGATCCAGAAAGGTAGTGCTTTTGTCACGGAATAGCTCTGGTGGAAGGAGATCCAGCATCTGGTTCACTAACTCTGGCGGGGTAAAGACCTCGTCACTGCTCAGGTTTGCGATGCAGGATAATACATCGGGGTTGTAGTTGTTGTTTAGCATGGCTGCTCCGGAGTAGTAGGATCGATGGCAGACACGTCTTCTAGACGTGTGTTTTCTTTCACGCGACAAGATGTCGCGTCTTTCGCGTCTACATTCCCAAGCTCCAAAAAGTGGATGGGCGGGTATTCCTTTTCAGGGCTTGGGATATAGACTTCTTCCCCTTGGTCTGAGATAAAAGAAAATAGCTCCAGTTCGTTTAATGATTCATTTTGTAGCATGCTATGAAAAGTGAAATCCCTTCTTTTGATCAGGCTGCCATTGATGGGTGACCATTCGGCAAACACAATATATCCGGGTGGCTCGCCCACGGTCTTCAGAGTTAGGGCATCGCCCCAGACGATATTGCAGAATAGGATATAACGGATTGATTCCCGACAGGCGTCTTTACACGCATCCTTATATAAAGGGCGGTAGTATTCATCATCGAATATGCAAAATAGCCTTTGGCGGCATTCCAGGACGTTGTCTTCTTGGATGTCGATGCCATAGATGGAGGAGGCGGCTATCACAGCGTATCGCTCGAAGTCATACTGGGATTTGCCATAGCGCCCTTTCACCACATCCAGCTTGCGCTTGAGGATCTCTGATAGGAAGTTTCCATTTCCACAAGCAGGCTCCAAAAAGCGGGATTCTATGCGCTCAGTTTCCTGCTTCACAAGGTCGAGCATGGCATTTACTTCTCTCTTGGATGTAAATACTTCGCCATGATCCGCTACTCGCTTTCGAGACTTTACTTGTGATATATTTGGAGTTATTTGTTCGTTATTACTTCCCACAAGCTACCCCTTTGGCTGTATGCGAGAAGCCAACTGTTAGGTCTTTAACTGGATCAAAGCCTGCAGCTTGCATTGCTTTTCTTGAGTGTCTTACCATGTCTGATGCGCCCAAATTACTTTCGGTAAAGTAGCCATCATCAAGAGTTAATGGAGCTCTAAACTCCGTTTTATCTTTAGAATATCTGAATGATCCGGATATTTGAAAGCCAGGTTTGTGCTTGAGGATATAGTTATAGACAGCTCGTTTTACTTCATGCCAATGGCGAGTTTCTATCTTTTCTTTTCCACATAAGACAATGTGATGTACTTTAGTGAAGCGGTAGTCTTTGAGTGGCTCAGTATGAATCGCAGGATCATCGTCTTCAGTACCATTGCCCAGATTATAGTGTTTTATGCCGGACTGTTTTTTGTCCCATAGACGTTCTATGTCAGCTATATCAATATCCAATCTATGGTTCTTCTTTATAAGCTGCTGTGCAAATAGATACGGGGAAAGGTCTGTCTTCTCGTGCATATTGATCGCTTCAGCTTTCACACTGCCGATAAGCTTTATACGAACCAGTTCATTGCGCATGTCTTCCGCAGTATTGAGTGCTTTTATCCGGTAGTTTTCCTTTTTCAGGATCATCTCAAAGGTTAACGCTATATCATCTGGGTCATCTTCAAGGATGTTGAGCTCATTGAATAGTTTGTCATCAAATTCGCCTCCGGCAGAGGGAAGGTAGAATCGCCATTTGATCCCATCGGTGAGAATGCTGATGGCAGATTTGTGATAAGCATTGTAAAGGTGAAGCTGAGTCTCTCCGGCTATAAGATCAGAATCCAGCTTTCCTGGGGTCTTTACTTCGATAAAGACTTCTGCTCCCTCTGAGGTCTTCTCCGGGATAAAAAGCGCTACATCCACCCGACCGGTTACTTCCTTGGTGATATTTTGTTGGGGCAAGCGTTTGACCCTATACTCCGTGTAGAACTCTTCAGGATTCCAGATGTTCCATCCAAGGGCTTGGCATAGCCTGCCTACCAGAGAAAAGCGAACATGCTGTTCGTCCTTAAATGTTCCGTCTTTCAGTAAAATACGAATATCTTCAACAATCTGTTTCATTGATGCCTCACAGCCAGATTTGTGTTTTCCACAAGGAATTGTAAAGATGTATTCTGTCAACCCTAATATCTGTCGCATCCTTATGCATCCTTATTTATGAGAATACAGGGGACTGCTTTCATTGCTCCGGATCGATGATCCAGTTAGATCAAGGAGCATAAATGGAAGCCAAACTGTTAGAACTTATCAAAGAACAACTGGTTAGACACGAAGGTCTGAGGCTCAAGCCTTACCGCTGTACTGCAGGTAAGCTGACTATCGGTATTGGTCGCAATCTCGATGACTGCGGTATCTCCCAGATCGAAGCCTATGTACTCTTGGAGAATGACATCCAGAACTGCGAGAAGCAGCTTTTGGATGAGATACCGGAGATATACAATCCCTTGGATGAGGTTCGCCAGTCGGTGCTGCTCAACATGTGCATAAGCATCCCACAAAGCCGCTTCGCTTCTTTGCGGGAACCCTGCTACCTAGGCATCAAGGGTCTACTGGGCTTCAACAACACACTGGCATTTATCGGTGCCGGAGACTGGGAGCGGGCCGCCAATGGCATGCTTGTGTCCCGTTGGGCAAAGCAGGTTGGTCGCAGAGCGATTGAGCTATCCGAGCTGATGAGGAAGGGCAAGTGATTCCTATCCCGGTCGAGACCGACATCATGCTCGCCATCCTCAACCTGCCCAAGGAGATGTCCAACAATGGCATCTTCAAGGAGCATCAAGGCCTGGTTCTGGAAATGATCCACACACTGGTTCTGCAGGAGCACTACGATCGGGCAACTCACGAAGATATGCCGGAAGAGGACCCGTTCCTGATTTCTTTTCGCCACACCCTAAATCCTTTGCAAGCAAAGTCTCCAGGGAACCCGTTTTTGGGTTCAGTTTCCTGATGCTGCAGAGCACTTGCGAGTTTCTCAATCTGAAGACCCTGGGCGAGGGAATAGTCAAGACCGTAGGATTAGACCAGTCTGCTACCGAACTGCTCACAGGGAGCGAAATAAACGCATTCAAAGCTAACCTTGAGCTAAGAGCACTGACCGGGCTTCGGGACTATCTTAATCTGCAAGGTCAGAATCGCCTGGATGAGCTGAAACCCCGACCGCCAAGAGTTATCCGGGTGGGAGTGATCTGACATGAATAGAACGCAGATGACGCAGATCGAACGGATTGACTCAGATTTATGTATCTTAATGGCCTTCTACCGGAGTTTCCATGCCTGAGCAGAACTCCAATAACCTAGATGAGATCATGGTAGAAGATTACAGAGCTATCTTTTCTGCTTTGGAGAGCCGGCTGCATCTGATCGGCTCTGTGATCGATGCCGAGTCCCGCAAGGAGATTTTGACACAGCAGATCTATGACAAGGGCGACTTCTACGGCAATACCGGTTATCTGCTCCAGACCACCGATACAGCCATGATCTTAAGAGTTGGCTCGAACGTGCGTCACGAGCCTTTCGCTATCACCCTAAATCCTTTGCAAGCAAAGTCTTCAGGGAACCCGATTTGCCCACCCTCCCCGGTAAAGTGCCTTCCTGGACTCCGATCGCTCCTCTCATCGCTTGGGTCGAACGCAAGCACCTGGCATGGACTGATAAAGAGACAGGGAAAGCTCTGACCGTAGCCGAGATCGCTTATCTCATCCGGGGCAAGATCAAACGGGAAGGCATCGCCGCTCGTAATGTGTTCGCTTCAGTCATCTCCAACCGGGAGCAGTGGATCTATCAGCAGTTGAACGATATTGAGGTGAGCCTGTGACCGCTCTTGGGAAGTACCAAGCAGAACGAGGCCGCATCTACCATATCCTTGAACTCGTCCGGAACCAATGGGCTAAGCGAGCTGAGGATTGCCCGGTATTTGAATAGATCCAAGATCCAATCCAACAAGATGATGACGATGATAACCAACAGATAAAGGTTCATAATGATCTCCTAAGTGATCTTTTTTTTTATTTTAGACGTAGATAGGACTAAGTACGGAGTTTGTTCCAAGTTATAGCGACCTAGCTTTGGCTTACGATAACACAGAATTTTGGTGTAAACCGGCTTGGGGTTAACATTAGTTAAATTCGGACTACGCGGAAAGCTCAATCCCCGTTGCGCACCGCCTTCACCCTGTAAAACATGTGTTGTGCGCCCATACCTACTCCCTGATGGCGATACTGGGTGCCGGGATATGCGATAGGCGCAAGAAAGTAGAATTCTCCTTCTGGGTCGTCCGAACCGTTGAAATAGAGGTAATAGTAGTCTGGAATCTCAGAATCCTCGGTTGGCATTTGCTCCCAACTTACAATAGCGTCGAAACCATCCATAGTGATTCCGGTATTGACTCCTGGGATATTGCCCGGATTCACCGTGATGTACCCGGTTTTGATCTCCGTATCGCTGTTTGTGCCATCCGATATCGTAAGAGAAACATCATAGACACCGGGCTCGCTGAAAGTAATCTGCGGATGTTGCAGAGTGCTGGTTGTAGTTCCAAAGTTCCAGTTCCAAGAACTGATCTGACTTCCGGAAGCAGTACTGAGATCGGTGAACTGAACTGTGAGAGGTGCCGTTCCAGAAACCACATTGCCAGAAAAATCCGCATTGATAGCGGCGGGAGGGCTCCAAGTGAAGGTCGCCCCAGACACCGGGAATTGGGTAGCTGTGATCGCTGCACTTCTGCTTGCATTATCTCCTGCCTGGGAATTTGCCCACGCAGTTCCCATTGGGATATAGCGATTGGCAAAATTTGTGGCTTCATTGGCGGGATGAGAGCGGATGCCAAGTTGTAATGCGGCAGGCGCACCCACAGTTTGCTGACCCCATACCACCGCTACCTTCATTCCAGATTCGATCAGTTTGATCTGGAAGTTCAAGGATTCGGATACCAAGCCCTTGCGAAAGTTCTTCCACTGAACGGTGAATTCCCGATTGGGAGCGATCCCAGAGCTTTTAATCATGATCTCGGAACCTTCCTGAGCTACGAGGTTGGTAGCGCACGCAGAGATTCTTGCCACGAGATCTGCATCCGCAAAACCAGGGATGGTGGAAGAGAGCGGTTGTGTCGAAGAGCCTGTAGTCATGTTTACAGCTCCGTTGCCCAACTGAGATTTCCCCAGGCTGATCCAACCATCGACGTGGACACCTACGCGGTCGTAAACAACTCCTCCAAATTCAAAATTGAAACCGATAGCAAATCCCTCTCCCATAACCTGAAGTCCACCATTTGGAAGCGAAGGATTCACGATGTACTGAGTGTCTGAACCAGAAAACCCCAAAACGGTTCCCCCGCTGATTTCGGAATAAGTAGCCTCGGAGTAGGAAAATGAATAGTTACTAAGATGAATCTCGCCCCACAATGTAGTGAGCATGAACACAATAATCGCAATAAAAACAACCTGTTTCATATCGACCTCTCAATTTTAATCACCGGTAGCCTATTCAACCGGCACATGATAAATGCTAATTTTCCCGGGTTTGATGGATTGTCAAGCACAATTTCCGCAGAGTTCTGCATTAATGTGCTGGATTGGAGGTCAATATAAACGAATCTATATTGACTATGGGGTAGCCACGAACTCAGATATCAAAGTCGAAAGTCTTACCAGCCGCCGGACAGACTTCAGCGTCAGCGGGTATTTGCTGGTGTTTCCGATAGTAGCTTTAGGGTGAAACAAGAAGCATGTTGTCGATCAGACGTGTTTTGCCTACGTAAGCGGCGATCACCATGCGGCTGTGTTCATTCACCTCGTTGGGAAAGTTGAGATCCCGGGAATCTATGATCTTCACATAGTCCACTCTGGCACCTGTGGATTCTATCAGCGCGGCGGCATGTTCCGCTAAAGTTTCCGCAACCAGAATTCCGGATCGGACTTCTTTCTGGGCTTGTATTAAAGCGCGGTAAAGGCAGAGGGCGATTTGGCGGTTATTGGGATCCAGATATACATTTCTGCTGCTTTTTGCTAGCCCATCCTGTTCCCGCACGATAGGACAGCCAACGATGGTGGTATCGAGATTGAGGTCTTTTAGCATGATCCGCAGAATGCTCTGCTGTTGATAGTCCTTATCTCCCATATACATAAAATGCGGTTTTACGATGTTCACCAGCTTGAGAACTACGGTACAGACGCCCCGAAAATGTCCCTTGCGACTCGCTCCGCAGAGGATGTCCGAAAGCCCCTCCACTTCCACCCAGGTGCGGTAACCATTGGGATACATCATCTGGGCATCCGGAAAGAAGACATAATCTACTCCGCGGGCTTTCAATAAAGATAGATCCCGCTCCATGTCTCGGGGATAGCTATCCAGGTCCTCATTCTCGCCAAATTGCGCGGGATTCACGAAGATCGAAACAATGGTAAGATCACAGTCCTTTTTGCTGGCATCCACCAAGCTAAGATGCCCTTCATGGAGATAACCCATGGTAGGCACAAAGCCAATCTTGAACCCCTCAGGATGCTTGAGGGCTTGCATTTCAGCAAGAGTGTTGATTAGTTTCATTTAGATAATGTTATCGATTTTGTTGTTTTCGCCCAAGACTACGATCCGCGGTTTGTGTGTGGCTATCTCGGCATCATCCATCATTCCGTAATTGATGATGATGATTTTATCTCCCACTTGGGCGAGACGCGCGGCGGCGCCGTTGATTCCGACCATCCCGGTTCCGGGTTCGCCTTTGATGATATAGGTGCTGAAGCGAGCTCCGTTGTTGATGTTGAACACCTCTACGCGCTCAAACTCCTGCATGCCGCTTTGTTCCAGCAAGCTGGCATCTATCTTGATGCTACCATTGTAGTTTATATCACATTCCATTACCGTAGCTCGGTGAAGCTTGGATAAGAGTATCTGCCTTAGCATTTTGGACTCCATTTATTGATCTTTATTTCAAAGTAAACTGACGGCAGGCTTTTGTCAATGAAAATCGGGAATGGTGCCTTTGGGGAGTGCTGGCTATTTCCAGCTATATTTGCCGAGACTACCTCGAATTGCATAAAAGATGAACTGCAGGGGGAAAATGATGATCTGGGCGAAATATAGGATGCCCAAATGGGTCTTTTGCACAAGGACAAGATGCCTTTGAGAAATTCCCAGCTCCAGAACGGACTTCAATGCTACAGTCCCCAGCAACAGGAAATCTCCCTTACCCATTACAAGCAGGATCAGAGCGACGTAGAACAACAAAAAGTATAGAAATACAAAGCTGGATAGAGCCTTCAAGTATGTAGGATGGTAGCGAAACTTTGAAGCTCTGCGGATGTTCTTGTGATAGTGTCTGGCAATATCGTGACCTTCGATACTGGTGATCTGCATGGCGGGGGCGGGATTATAGTATGCCTTGCGGATGTTGGGCATCATCTTCATGAGCAGGAGATCATCATCTCCGCTTGGTAGATGCCCGATCCCATCGAAGCCACCGGACTTTTGGAACAGCGATTTTCGATAGATCATATTGCACGCACTGGCTGTAATCGGTTTTCTATAGCTAAGCCCGGTCGCAGCAAGAATATAGTAGATGCTGCGTTCAAAATTCACGAGGGTAAGGCTGCTCTCTGTCTCCGTGGCAAGGATAGTGGAATATCCCAAGAGATAATCTGTTTCAGGATCCATCACCCGGGAGATTTCGTCCAACCATTCCGGGGGAATCTTGCAATCTGCGTCCGTGAACGCCAAGATATCATATCTGGCAGCTTCAATACCTTTGAGTAGCGCAGCTTTCTTGCCGATGAAGCCTTCCTGCGCTTCCTGATAGTTGATGACCCGGATGCCAAACTGGCCTTGCCAATTGGAGAGAATCTCCATGCTATCGTCTGTGGAATGATCGTTTACTATTATTACTTCATGCTCCGCGGCATAAGGGTGCAGTTGCGCCAGAGATGTGAGTAGCCGGGGTAGGTTTTGCGCTTCGTTGCGGGCGGCGATGATGATGCTGATGGGCTCTGGTCTATGGTTCCCAGGTTCCTTTGGCAAAGCCTTGAAAAGCCCTTTCGCCATCCAGATCAACAGAGCCAGATACGGCAGCGAAATCAGCGCAAAGACAACGCTATAAGTCAGAGCAGCCTCGCCTTGGTTTGCTCGATAAAACCTTTCAATTCCGGTACCTCGTTTTTGATATCCTCGATGCTCTTGCGCTTGATCTCCACTCTGGTAAGCTCTTCTTTCTCCTGTAGTTCCAGGATCAATCTCAAGTTCTTGCCAAAGACATCGCCAAAGATCTGCTCAATGCGCTCCTGATGCGATTTTAAGGAGCTATGATGAGTAATGGAATCCGTATGTACCACGATAGCGTTTTCGCGCAGAGATGCGAATCTGGCACTTTTAAACGCAATTCCCGCAATTCTGCTACTCTTGCTGATACGCCCGGAAAGCATCTCCCAGTTACTGCGGATGTTCTCTTCGGTAGCTTCCAGTTTGTTTATCGGCGGCTCTGGTTCCTGGTGTGGCTTGGGTGGGATGGGATTGGTAACAATAGGTTTGTAAGCAGTATTTGCTGGGCGGGCGGTAGCATTGGGGGCGGGCATGGCGTTTGCATCCCAGCCGCCTTGTTTGAGGCTGGCGATCAGGTTGCTGATCTCATCAATCTCGTCCAGACGGGAAAGCTTGATCATCGTGGCTTCGATCAGGAGGTAGGGATTGTTGCTCATACGGATATCGCTGCGAGTCTGCACCAGCTGACTCATGATGTACAAAAGGTCATTCTGGCTGAACATCTTTCCCACTTCGGCAAACAGCGGCAGTTCGTCCTGACTCACATCCTTGATCTGAATCCCCAGTTTGCTAAGCATTACTAAACGCAGAAACTCCAACATATTGGCGATAAACTCTTGCAGATCCGTCCCTTCTTCGAATATGCCATGTAGCGAGATGATCAGGTTTTGCGCGTCGTGACTCTTGATCATGTTCATAAAATCGAAGTAAAGTTGGTTGGGGATCATCCCAAATATCTGGCGTACTTGTTCGATGTTAATATCGTTTGCACAGTAGCTTATGGTTTGATCCATCAGAGAAAGGGCATCCCGCATCCCTCCATCAGCTTTTCTGGCAATAAGATACAAGGATTCATCATCTACTTTTATATCTTCTTTTTCGCTCAATTCCCGCAAGCGAGCTACGATCGCTTCCACTGGAATACGTTTGAAATCGTAGCGTTGACAGCGGGAGATGATGGTGGGAAGTACCTTGTGGGGCTCGGTTGTCGCGAAGATGAAGATCACGTTTTCGGGAGGTTCCTCCAAGGTTTTAAGCAAAGCGTTGAATGCGTTTTTGGAGAGCATATGAACTTCGTCGATTATGTAGATCTTGAATTTTGCCCCGCTGGCTGCGTACATGAGTTCTTTCTGAAGCTCGCGGATATCGTCCACGCCGGTATTGCTGGCACCGTCGATTTCGATCACATCGGGCGAGACTCCGGCAGTGATTTCCGTGCAGTTTGTGCAGATATTGCAGGGGTGTTTGGTGGGACCTTCAATGCAGTTCAGGCTTTTCGCCATGATGCGGGCAAGGGAGGTCTTCCCCACTCCACGCGGACCGGTGAACAGATAGGCATGGGCGATGCGACCCGACGCAATCGCACTTTGCAAGATCATGGTCACGTGATCCTGCGCGTATACTTCAGAGAAGCTTTGCGGGCGGTATTTGCGCGCAAGTACAATGTAGCTCATACTACCTCCGTGTGTCATGCTTTTCCAAAAGCTGATTTTAGGCAAGCATTTTCTACTGGACAAAAAGACTTGGGTGGATAAAGCTTGAACTAAAGAACAAATATTGAGATCCGTTTGAAGGAGGATATCGATGAAGCTTGAAGGAAAAGTGGTGATTGCCCAAGGGGGTGGACCCACTGCTGTGATCAATCAATCCATGGTTGGAGCCGCTTTGGAATCCCGCAAGTTTGCGCAAGTTACCAGAGTGTATGGCGCTCTCTACGGTGTGCAGGGCATTGTGAATGAGGAGTTTATCGATCTAACCCAAGAGACAACTCACAATCTGGAACAAGTGGCAAATACTCCCTCCAGTGCTTTGCTTTCCACCCGGGACAAACCTGATGAGGCTTATTGCAAGGAGATTTTTAAGGTTCTGAAAGCTCATGATGTCCGCTATTTCTTTTACATCGGCGGAAACGACTCCTCGGATACCGTTCGCATCGTGAATGAGCAAGCGCAATTGGCAGAGTATGAGTTTCGGGCAATCCACATCCCCAAGACTATCGACAATGATCTTGTATTAAGCGATCACACTCCCGGTTACGGCTCTGCCGCAAGGTTTGTAGCCTCCGCTTTTGCGGGAGCGAATCTAGATAACCGAGCTTTACCCGGGGTTTACATCGGAGTGGTAATGGGACGTCATGCCGGATTTCTTACCGCAGCCGCTGCTTTGGGTCAGAAGTATCCGGACGATGGACCGCATTTGATCTACCTTCCGGAACGTGCCTTCAACCCGGAAAGCTTTTTGAAGGATGTGAAAGAAGTTTACGACAAATATGGCCGTTGCGTGATTGCCGTTTCCGAAGGCATAGTGGACGAAATGGGAACCCCGATGATCTCCAAGCTCACAAAGAATGTGGAGCACGACGCTCATGGCAATGTGCAGCTTTCCGGAACAGGGATGCTGGGAGATTTACTCTGCGATTTGGTTCGCGATAAACTGAAAATCAAGCGTGTTCGTAGCGATACATTCGGGTATCTGCAACGTTCATTTCTTGGCTGTGTGTCTGATGTAGATCAACGAGAAGCCCGGGAAGTGGGAGAACGCGCGGCACACTATGCAATCTGGTACAATCTGGATGGATCGATCTCGATTCAGCGGACCGGATACTATTCAGTTACATATCAGCTCGAGAAGTTGTCTGATATCGCCCGTAAGACCAGACATATGCCGGATAACTTCATCAACGCCGCCGGAAACGGAGTAACAGACGACTTCCGGTATTATCTGCGACCTCTATTGGGAGCGGGATTCCCCGTAGCTCATCGACTCCGTGCTCCCAAAGTAGGAAAAGTTCTTTAATGCCAAGTAGTTAATGCCGGAGGAAACTCCGGCTTTTCCTTCTCTCAAGAGAGTGTCAAATCACTTTTTGATGATGCACATCGCCTGGGACGCCAGGATCATCCCCTCGGCACCATGCATCACATCGCCTTCGGTGAAAAGGATCTCCCCCGTCTTGCCGAGTACCCTGTCTTCCTGGGAGTAATTGATCGCGCATCGCAAACACAGATCATCATAGTAGCGATCATAAAGCAGGAGACCAGGACGGGACTCCACGAAGCGAAACTCTCCATCGATCAACACTGGATTATTCTTTCTCATTAAAATAAGTCGTTTATAGAAATCCCTAAGCTTTACAGCCTGAGTGTTTTTCTGCCAATCCCAGTCGAAAGGCCGGCGATTGTCCGGATCTTTGCCACCGTCCATACCGATCTCATCCCCGTAATAGATGTGAGGTACCCCCACAAAGGTCATCTGGAAAAATACCGCGTACCTGATTCTGGAGAAATCATCATGTGCCAGGTGCCTGATCCGCTGGGTGTCGTGGGAACCCAAAAGATTCATCATGGCGGCATTAGCATGGGTGGGATAGGACACCAAGCCTTCTTCTATCCTTAGTTTGAAGCTGTTATCATCGATGATTTGATGGATAAAAAACTCCAGCACGGGATTCTTGAAATAAGCGTAGTTCATTACTGAATCAAAATAGCGTTCGCTGATCCAGGCTCCAGCATTGTACCAGATCTCCCCTACCAACCAGGCATCGGGTTTGAGCCCCTTGATGCGCTCCCGAAACAACTGCCAAAACCACCACGGCACTTCATCCGGGACATCCAGCCGAAAGCCATCCATTCCGATCTCCGAAATCCACCAAGATGCGCTATCCAGAATATGGTTCACCAGATCCCAGTTTACATCAGCGTTGTTGATATCGCGGATATAATTCTCGTAAGGATGCCGCCGCGAGAGGTCGAAATTTAGATCCGGCATATCTTTGATGCCCCACCAACACTGATAGTAATCCCGAGGTTTAAAGTCTTCAGGCGGCGGATTCGGCAGAGGCCATTTAAACCAGTCGTACCACGTCCACCATGCAGACTTGTCGCCTTTTTCCACAGTATCCTGAAATGCCCAGAATGATTCCCCGCTATGATTGAACGCCACATCCAGGATCACTCTGATGCCATTGGCATGCGCAAGTGCAAGCAGTTCTTTGAGTTCTGCTTCCGTGGCGAAGTGGGGATCCGGTTTAGCAAAATCAGCCGCATCGTATTTGTGATTTGATTTTGCCTCCCATAATGGGTTAAAATAGATTATGTTGATCCCCATATCTTTAAGATAATCAAGTTTTTGGATAACTCCCGCTATGTCTCCCCCATAAAAACAATGCCAGTCCGGAATCCCCGGTTCCTGCCAGGGGCTTTGGCGAAGGGGCAGGATATCTTTCCAGTCCGTGATTAACCGAAAATACTCCCGGTTTGTTCCCAGAATTTCCCCCGGCTCAGGTTTCACATTGGCGGCATAGTAGGGTTCCCGGAAGTCCTGATCGTTGGAGGGTTTGCCGTTACAAAAGCGATCCGTGAAGATCTGGTAAATTAACCCACCTTGCAACCACTCAGGGGTCTGGAATACTGGATAATCTGCTGGATTGACAGTGAAAGGGATGCTCTTACTTACATTCACGCCAAATCCCTGCAAACCCAGATATACTACCTCGTCATTATAACAAATTCGAACATGAAAGCGTTTGGGGCGGATGAACTTACGGCATGTATGCCAGATCATCAATCCGTTCTTTCTGCCCAGTGGGTACAAGCGAGCTTCGTCCCCATCAAAAATCAAAGTAACATCGTCTGCCAGTGAGGGATACCATGCAAAACGCAGTTCCATTAAGTCCGCTGAGGGGCGATAACAAGTAATGAACGATCTGGCGTCTTGTGCCGAGGCATCCAGAATAGCCTGATCCCAGCTTGTTACTACCTTCTCTTCACCTACTTCGATGATGGAGTTCATGCCACCAAAGGGATCTGCCTCTGTTTCCGGATTATCGGGATCCGTCCGCCACACCCCGTCTATGATAAACTTGTATCTGTATCTGCCTGGTTTGAGATTAAAATCGATGAGATACAAACCCCCGAAATCCTGCAGGGATAGTATCTTCCAATCGGTGAAATCACCGGCGATACCCACCTCATACTTTCCGGCAGTCAGGGCTTGGTAGCTGAATCTTAGGTGCATCTAAGCCTTTTTTGTGCGTTTGCGTTTTACGGGCTCGGGGGTGTTCAGAGCTGCCATTTCCCGTTCGTAATGCTTTCTTAAAAACTCGCCAGTAGAGCTATCGGGATTGTTCATGATCTCCTCGGGGCTGCCTTCAGCGATGATCATTCCGCCATTATCTCCACCTTCCGGACCAAGGTCGATCACCCAATCTGCAGACTTGATAACATCCAGATTGTGTTCGATCACAATCACGGTATTGCCCATAACTACCAGCCTGTTAAGAACTTTGAGCAATTTGTTGATATCGTCGAAATGCAAGCCTGTAGTGGGTTCATCCAAAAGATACAGCGTGCTGCCGGTTGAAGGCCGGCTCAGCTCCCGGGATAACTTGATGCGTTGTGCTTCACCCCCGGATAAAGTGGTGGAGGGCTGTCCCAGCTTGATATAATCCAAACCCACTTCGTGCAAGGTTTTCAGCTTGCTTTTAATGCTGGGGATTGCATCAAAATATTCTATTGCTTCTTGAACGTCCATATCCAGCACTTCAGCGATGTTCTTACCCTTATAACGAACAGCTAAAGTCTCGTTATTGTAGCGTTTACCTTTACAAACCTCACAAGTTACATAAATATCTGCCATGAAGTGCATTTCTATCTGGCGCACTCCTGCCCCTTCGCATGCTTCACAACGGCCGCCTTTCACATTGAAGGAGAACCTGCCCGGTTTGTATCCCCGAAGCTTGGAAGCAGGAAGTTCGGCGAACAGATTGCGGATGGGATCGAACAACTTGATATAGGTGCAGGGATTACTGCGCGGGGTTCTTCCGATGGGCTGTTGGTCTATACTGATCACCTTGTCGATATGCTCCAGCCCGGTGATTTCCTTGAATTTGCCCACCTTGTGATTACTGCGGAAGAAATGGTTGTGTAGATATGGAGAGAGAGTCTGGTTGATCAAGGAACTCTTCCCGCTGCCCGAAACTCCGGTAATACAGACAAACATACCCACAGGGATGTGGGCATCGATCTCTTTCAGATTGTTGTGTTTGGCACCTAAAATACTCAGTGTCCTGGCATCCGGTTTCTGGCGTTTGGTCGGGATCGGGATGCTCATTCTTCCAGACAAGTAGGCACCTGTAAGCGATTCGGGGTGGTTCTTGATATCTTCCAGATTGCCCTGAGCCACAATGTTGCCGCCATAAACACCGGCTCTGGGACCAAAATCCACGATCTGATCGGCACTGCGCATGGTGTCTTCGTCGTGTTCCACTACGATCACCGAGTTTCCCAGATCCCTTAAGTGCAGAAGCATCTTCACCAACTTGGCATTATCACGTTGATGAAGACCAATGGAGGGTTCATCCAGAATATACATCACCCCCACCAATTGCGATCCGATTTGACTGGCAAGCCGGATGCGTTGAGATTCCCCTCCGGAGAGTGTGGGCGAGCGTCGATCCAAACACAGGTAGTGCAGACCAACCGCCAATAGGAAGCCTAATCTTGCCTTTACTTCCTTTAGCACTTCTTCTGCGATTATCTTTTGATTTCCAGAAAGATTCAACCCGGCAAAAAACTCGTGGGCATCGTGGACACTCATCGCTGTGATCTCGGCAATGGATTTCCCCCGGATTTTTACCGCCATCGAGGCTGGTTTCAGCTTGTTTCCTTCGCAATCCGGACATGCTTTATCGCTGATAAACTGCATATAGTAGCGTTGCATATCATCGGAGGTGGTCTCGTGCATACGGCGCTTAAGCTGGGGGATGACCCCCTCGTAGCGCATCATAAACTCCCCTTTGCCACGCACATTCTGCCATGCCACCTTGAATCTTTTGTTGCCGGATCCATGCAGGATAAGCTGTTGAGAAAGCTCGCTGAGATCCTTCCACGGTACATCCAGAGAGAAGTTATAGGCACGGGCAAGGTTCTGCACAGTATTCAGAGTCCAGCTATCCTTTTTGGCTTCCAGACGCCCCCAAGGCACCACCGCGCCATCCATGATGCTACGTTCTGGATCCGGAACCACAAGATCGGGATCAAATTCCAGCCGATAGCCAAGCCCGTTACATGAAGGGCAAGCGCCTATGGGACTATTGAAGGAAAAGCTCTGCGGGCTTAGCTCTTCATAACCGATATTGCAGGCGGCACAGGCGTTTTGAGCTGAAAGTAGCTCCACCTCTCCCAGATCGGGATAGTCGATCTTGACCATGGCATTAGTAAGCTTCAGAGCAAGCTCCAGGGAATCCACCAGGCGACCCTGAATGCCGTCTTTGATCACGATCCGATCCACCACTACATCGATGGTATGTTTGCTCTTTTTATCCAGGACAATCTCTTCTTCGAGGTTGCGCACCACATTGTTGATCATCACGCGTACAAATCCCTCGCCGCGCAGTTGCTCCAGCTCGTCCTTGTGTTCTCCCTTGCGGTTCTGGACGATGGGTGCGAGGATCTGCAGCTTGGTACCTTCCGGACGCTGCATGAGATGCTCGGTCATCTGATCCACCGTCTGCGAACCAACCGGTGCTCCACACTGATAGCAGTATTGCTCTCCAATGCGGGCGTATAGGACTCGCAGATAATCATAAATCTCCGTGATCGTGCCCACTGTTGAGCGGGGGTTTTTGCTGCTGGCTTTTTGCTCGATTGAGATTGCAGGGGAAAGCCCCTCGATATAATCTACTTTGGGTTTGTCCATTTGACCCAGAAACTGCCTGGCATAAGCTGAGAGGGATTCCACATAGCGCCGCTGCCCTTCGGCATAAAGGGTATCAAAGGCAAGTGAGCTTTTTCCGCTGCCGGATACTCCGGTAAACACCACGAGTTTGTTGCGGGGGATTTCCAAATCTATATTCTTGAGATTGTGTTCACCAGCACCTTTTATGATGATTTTCGTCTTCAATTTGTGTACCTCTGAGTTGCAAGAATACAGAAGCGGATTCTTTGTCAAACAAAAAGCATGAGATCCAGATAGAATTATCTAGTAAGTGGCAACAAGGCTCTATACAGCCTAGATCAGGTAAATAGAGGCAGTAACGGCAGCTTCAGCGATATTCGTAAACCATCCAGCCGTCCTTACCCATGGCTATGTAGATATAGTCGTTTTCCAAAGCAAGGTCGTAAACGGGATATGGCGGATAGAATGTATTGATATCCACGGCTTTACCGGGATTTGAGATGTCAAATATCTTGACTCCACCCTGCCCTAAGGCTACAAAAAGGCGGTTATCCTTCACTGAAAGCGCTTGAATATCGTTGAATAGCCGGATCTGACCCAATTTTACAGGGTTGCTGACATCTTGCACCGAGATAAGATAGAGGTCTTTGCCTGCCCCAATGTATAGAGTTGTCCCATTTTTTGCCATATAGCGCGCGTCCACAAGCTGGTAATTGGTCGCGATACTGATGGGGAAGCCCTGATCGCTGATATCCACAGTTACCAAACCGAAATCGTTCAATGCATAGATATTGGGATACTCTGCGATAAAATCCCGAACACCCCATTTCTCGGAGAAATTGGCGATGAGGTCGTTAGACCCGCCTCTGCCCACATTGATAATGTCTATTCCCCGGTATCTATCTGCCACATATAGCGTTGACCCTTCTCTGGTGATCTTATCTCCAATTAATGTATTCATAAAGTAAATCTTGCCATACTGATTGAGCGAATCTATCTGAGTGATCATATTGGTCGGTTCCTGGCTGGAGGCATATATATAGTTACCCGCCATGAAGTTCGTATCTTCGATTCTGAATAGAGATTGATAACCTGTTTCCAGACGCGGTTGCCAGGCGTTGAATGTGCTATAGATCCAGATCTGCCTTTGACTGCGCACCAGTACTTGACTATCCACCGCGTCGATGCTGAGTGCCTCCACGCCTTGGATGTGTCCCAGAGGGTAAAGGAAGCGGTTATCTACCGCCGAGAGAGCTACGCTCGCCAACATGGCGAGGCAGATAAGTACAAGGTGCTTCACTGTAAACCTCCTCAGGCTTGGAGTTTCCTGTGCAAGAGTTTTTCTACGATCGCTGCAGAATTGATTCCCTCGGCTTCCGCAGCAAATGATACCAGGATTCTATGCTTCAGCACAATCGGTGCCACCTGGCGAACGTCTTCTTCAGAAGGGCTAAGTCTGCCGGATAGAGCTGCCACGGCTTTGGCACCTAGCACGAGATATTGGGAAGCTCGTGGACCTGCTCCCCAGCTTACCCAACGCTTGATCTCGGGATCCGCATCCGGGCTGTTTGGCCGGCTGGCACGAACAAGTTCCACTGCGTATTTCAGTACATGATCACTCACCGGGAGATCCCGAATAACCTTTTGCAGGGCAATTATCTCCTGTGCCCCCAATTGTGGGGTAATCGTCGGCATCACTCCTCCGGTTGTGTTTTCCACAATCATCAGCTCTTCCTCATACGTAGGGTAATCTATTGTAATATAGAACATAAACCGATCAAGCTGGGCTTCCGGGAGAGGGTAGGTCCCTTCTTGTTCGATCGGGTTCTGAGTGGCCATCACGATGAATGGTTTCTGCAGTTCCCATGTTTTATTACCACTGGTGATGGTGTTTTCCTGCATGGCTTGTAACAAGGCGGATTGAGTTTTGGGCGGAGTCCGGTTGATCTCATCAGCCAAGATGATATTCGCAAAGACAGGTCCCTTAAGGTATTCGAAGCCATGTTTACCGGTTGAAGAATCCGATACCAGAATATCGGAGCCAGTGATGTCCGAGGGCATGAGATCCGGCGTAAACTGAATCCTAGAGAAGGAGAGGGATAGGCTTTTTGCCAACGAGGAGATCATCAGGGTCTTCGCTAGCCCGGGAACCCCCTCGATCAAGACATGTCCATTGGCAAAAAGGGCGGTGAGAATATTGTCGATCACAGTTTCCTGCCCCACGATCACTTTTGCGATCTCAGCTTTCAGGGCATTTACTGCCGCGCTTAGTTCTTGGATCCTTGCAACGCTATTATCCATCTATCTTATCTCCTTTAAAAATCATTTGTATCACTTCATAACCAGAAATGGCAAACGCCACAGAGCCAAACAGCCCCATCAAAAATGCTGTGAGGATATGAGCAAAAGCCATGATTGCCGAAGCGCTGGACTTTGTCAAACTAAATCCCAAACTAAAAATGATGATCATCATCCACTCGTTGCTGCCAAGTTGCGCGGGAGGCTGGGGCAAAGCATAACTAAGATTGATCAGTGTATAGCCAAACAGCACCATTGGATAGCCCAAAACGATCCCAAATGCTTCAAAAAGCAGAAAGAAATACAGCCCATCCAGAAGGATCCCCAAGAGAGTGAGCAGCAAAGCAAACAACAGCATCAGCGGTTTGTGCTCAAACAAGTTCAAGCCCTCCACAAACTGCCTGACAAATTCGGAAACTTTCGCCCTAAGGCGCAGTGGCACAAAGTGGAGAAATAACCCAATCACCTTGATTAACAGATCCTTGCGCCATGCTGCCAGCAGAATCATCCCCACCGAAACCAAAAATACCAGTAGCAACACCATTAGCAGGATGCCCAACGCGGGATTGATCGATACTGTCATAAACGGTATCAAGATTATCACGCTTAGAATACCCAAGGTATCGAAGGTCTTATCGATAAACACAGAGGGCAATGTGGTGCTCATCGAGGCTCCATAGTTTTTTTTGATAAACCAGGTTTTTACCAGTTCTCCCGCCCGGATCGGGATCAAGTAATTAACCAGATTCCCACCCATGGCATACAACCAACTATCTCTCACCGAAATCCGCAGCGTCTGCCTGAGGATCAGGTTCCAACGAAAGGAGCGCACAAAATACGCAAGCAAATAGCTGATCGATGCCAAGACTACAAACCCGGGTTGAATCTGCCGGAAATAACCCTTCATTTCGCTTAATGGGATGTATTTTAGCCACAGCACAATCAAGGCAATGCCCATCACACTGCCCAAGATCAGATACAGTCTATTGCGTTTGTTCACGGGTAAACAACATGTAGCGATGATGCGCCCAAAAACGTTTCAGGAAATCGGGTGCGAAAAGTTCAAATGCTTGAAAGCGAAGCATTCTTGCCTCAAACTGAGGATCCTCCCCTCGATAATATGGCAAAATGGAAACCGGGGTGGAAGGTTCCGTCGGTTTTTCGGCAGGCTGGTTTGTTTTACCCAATAGCTTCTGGAAATAATCCTCTTTACTCATTCCGATATCCGGCCAGGGGGGACAATCGATATAGTTTTCATCTACTAAGGTCCAACCATTGCTCCGCATCAGGTACTTGATGCTGGGGATATCTATATGTTGCGGGTATAGATCCGGGTATAAATCCTTGGAATAGCCTTTCAATTGACCTTTGAACCCGATCCCATCTCGATTTGGCACGCAGATAAGAATGCATTTATCCACCACTCGGCAAAATTCCTTGATAAAGACAGCGAGATCTGGAGCAAACCACAACGCCGAAAAGTTGAACCCCAAGTCCATCGCGCGATCCGGAAGTTGCAGGAACCGATAATCCACATTGTAAGATACGCTCACCGGCAGAGCCAAACTTGCCCAAGTATCCGAGACAAACTGCAAACGCTGTTCATCGTGATCCATGAGATGCACCTCCACTCCCTTTTTGGCTAGGGCAATCAGATTGATGCCCGTAATGCCGGTGAAGCCAAAACAGGGAGCTTCCAAAGCGGTATGTATCTCATATAGATCATATATCTTTAGCAAAAGCTTGTTGAGAATGATTCTTTCATAGGAAGATCCAAGCCCTTCATGCGCTGTAGGATAGTAATTTCTCCAATTGTTGATGATCGGAATAGCCACTATTTCCTCAGATAGTCGTCGATGGTGATCTGGAGTCCGGGAATGCTGAAGTGAGGTTTGATGCCTAGCTTCTCCATCTCAGTATAGTAATCATGCACGTCGTAAAACCAGCTTTTGGAGATCAGCTCGAAGCGGCTGATAAACAGCTCATTTTTGATGAGGCGGGAAACCCGTTCTCCCAGGTCAAAAAAGAATCTATCCACGGTTAACAATTTCGGATAATTGCGGTTATGAAGCTGCCTGGAAATGAAGTTTACCAAAGCGTGGAGTTGAACAGGTTCCCGATCTGCTACATTCCAGGCAAGGTGGCTGCCAAAATCGTTATGCAAAGCCCAAGCAAATGCTTCCACCAAAGCATCGATATGGCACAAGTGGATCCAGATTCGCTTGTTGATCAAGGGAAAGTGGTATCTGTGAACCATTTTCACCAATTGATAGGGAAAGCCATGATCCCCTTTGCCATAAGTGATACTGGGGCGGATAATCGCCGCTTTCAAACCATGCAAAATGCCTTTTCCTATGATCTTCTCAGCTTCGATCTTGGTATAGTGATAGTAGTTATCAGGGTTTTTGGGAGTCTGCGAATTTGCTGGCAGTTCTTCGGGAATCGCGCCAAACACACCCACGGAACTGCAGAAAATCAAGCGACACTGATGGTTCAGACAATAATCCACAAACTGTTCCGTGCTGCTTACATTACTGCGATAGTATTGGTCTCTGCTGGCTTTACGCCCCCCTCTCAAAGCTCCGATATGCAAGATGTCTGTGAAATCTTGTTCGCTCAGGAACCTGCGCAGCGCTTTTGTATCCGCCAGATCCAGGTTGTGAATGGTTATGCGGGAAGCAAATTCCTGGAATCTATTTGCCGGAGTTCCTGGCCTAATCAAAGCGTGTATCTCGTGATCCTCCCGGCTGATTTTCCTTAGTACTGCCGCTCCCACAAAACCCGTGATTCCGGTAATGAGAATTTTAGCCAAACAATCTCCGGAAAAAACTGCGTCTGTGGTGTTTACGGGGGCGATGTACATGCACATAGGTATAAGGCACATTTTCCCCGTTTGCGATCATCCCGGGAAAGTCGTGACAAAGCAGATCTGCCGTGTGTTTATCGATTCTTTCGCAGATCAGTTGATGAGCATCGAACATCACTTGGTAATCCCCCCGGACATGGTCGTCGGAAGCCAGGAAGTGTGACCAACCGTTTTCGATCATTATCCAGGCTGTTTGCCGTACTTTTTCGCCATACAGACCAAGCAGGGAACCGGCATTGGTCTGGACATAGATGTTTTTATCGTTCATTTCCCGTGCTCTGTTGGGTTTTTTCATCATGCTCACATAACGTTCCGCATGCGCCAGGATGGGGCGGTATCCTGCTCTCAAAAGAGGGAATACATTTGCATAAAAATCTGAAGGCAAGCCATTTAGCTCGCTTTCTACGAGAATATACTTGCTATCCCCCATAGTAAGGTTTTTCTCCTTGATGTCTTCCACTATCCCGGGCTGGACGAATATCTCAAATCCGCTATGCAGTTTGATCCCGATTCCTGCAGCTTTTGCCGCTTCAACCAGAGTATTCTTGCGTTTATCGTATTCCTCGCGGCTATAATGATAATGCCCCCGGAAATAATGAGAAGTGAGAAACAGTCCGTTCACCCCTCCAGCTTCCATCAACTTAAGTTGAGCAATACTGTGGGAGATGTCTTGAGAGCCGTCGTCGATATTGGGAATCAAATGACTGTGAATGTCTATCATGGAAAATCAGGGTAACCTCTCGCCGATCATTTGGATAAACTCCATCAGAACCGCGTTGTTTGGATACGGTTTGATGCTACGTGCGCAATCATCCAGCAGACTCTCCACCTGTTTGCGCGCTTTATCGAAGCCCAAGAGACCAGTGTAGCTGGCTTTGGAAACCGGGACATAGTCATCCGAGAAATCCAGGGCATCGCTGCCCCTGGCATAATCTTTCTCGATATCTTCGATCATCTGATATGCCATTCCCAAGTTTACAGCGTATGTATTTAGGATCTGTCTGCTATTTTCATCCGCTCCTGCCATAATGCAAGCGATCTCGGAGCTTGCCAGTAGCAGGGAGCCCACTTTCTTCATATCTATAAAACGCAATGTATTGATCTTCATTATCTTCCGCTTGCTGGCAAGATCGATTGCCTGGCCCCCGATCATCCCGTAGCTCTTGCTGTTTATTGCCAAGCTACGGATTGCCAGATTGGCTTTGGTGGCGTCTTTGATCCCGCCCATCAGCTCAAAGGCAAGAGTATATAGCGCATCGCTTGCCAGGATCGCCACAGCGTTACCATATTCGTGATGAATCGCAGGGTGACCGCGGCGCTCTTTTTTGTTCATCACGCTGGGTAGATCATCATGCACCAATGCCGCGTTATGCGCCAATTCCACCGCACAGGCTGCTTTCACAACGTCCGGTAGCTGTTTATTGTTCTTCTTCAGCCCGGTAAGCATTTCATAGATGGATATCAGCAATAGTGGCCGCCAGCGCTTGCCGCCGGGAATCACGGCTTTTGTGATTGCTTCTTTCAATTGACCGGCATAGCGCTTGTCGAAGCTAAGTACTTCATTCAGGCACTCTTCAACCATCTGCATTCGTGTCTCAAAATACTTCTGTAACAGCAATTCATCTCCCTTGTCAAAGCATTTTCATGCGTATTTCACCTGACGCCATCGACTATATGCGTTATACGATTTTTGTCAAGAGGATTTTGTAAGCGTATGTCTCAGTTTGGTTTTGCCCGTTTTACTACATTCATCGCACAATTCCCGCTTTAGCTACCGGACCTTATTATCTGCCCACAAGTATTTACAGGACATGATGTTCTTACATTCAAGCATGGATAACAATTAGAACCAATGAAATCTATCAATGGAGAGTATATGAAAGGACCAGAAACGCCCCCGAGGGGCGACACAATTGTTTAAGAGCTTTCCTAGCCTCCGTGACGTTTCGTGCCCATGGCATCCGCCATCAGCATGGCATCCAAGACCAGCGAAGGGCTGATATCCCCCGCTTCCTTATGCATCGATGATCCAGGTTTGCAGCTTTCCTCAGCCACCAGCATCAGTCTGTCCCTTTGGGAACTATCTACTCCAATATCGGCAAGAGTAGTGGGTAAACCCACCTTATCGCAGAAACCATAAACTTCTTCCAGCTCTTGCATGCTGGCAGAGCTAAGGTGTAATCCCGTCAATACACCAAACGCCACCTTCTCCCCATGGAACCAAGAGTGAGTTTCTTCCAGAACCGTGAGCCCATTGTGCACGGCATGAGCACAAGCGATCCCACAGCTTTCAAAACCAATGCCACTGAGTAGGATGTTTGCCTCGGCGATGTTTGCCAAAGCTGGCGTAACCAATTCCCTTTCATTGGCGAGTTTTGCCGAAAAACCGTATTCCAGAAGGCTCTGATAGCAGAGTTTAGCGATTCCGATACCGCTTAAGGTACTATGCCCCCCGCATTCGTTCAAGGATTTTGTTCTCTCGCAGGAACGGGCTTCAAACCAGGTAGCGAGAGCATCGCCCATCCCGGATACCAAATAACGCACTGGAGCAGAAGCAATGATGTTAAGATCCACCACTACAGCCCCAGGATTGCTTTTTTGGTACAGAACTTCCTCAAAAACGCCTTCCGGACTGTAACAAACCGCACAACCGCTGCATGGTGCATCCGTGGAAGCAATGGTGGGAACCACGATCACGGGAATACCTGCCCAATCCGTCACGATCTTGGCTGTATCGATAGTCTTGCCCCCACCCATTCCGATCATCAGGTCGATACCATTTCTCTGAATCAACACCGTTATCCTGTTCAATTCCTCCCGGCTACACTCCCCCCGAAATTGCTCCCGCAAGATTTGGGGGTGGGATAGCCCAGCGCCCCATTTGGGTAAAACACTGTTGAGCACTGAGGGCGATGCCAGCAAAAGCGCTTTACTGCCCAATTGGTTTACCAAGTGAGGCAACTCACTCAGGGCACCCGCGCCTTGCAAGTACTTACCCGGAAACATGGCTTTCTGGATCATGATCTCCTCCCTATCTTTTTACGTCACAAATTCATGAAGTGCACTCTATACGGGAAGGCAAAGCTGTCAATATTTTCTATTCCCAGTTTGCAAACATAAAGTCTCTGGATTATCTTCTCAGAAAATCTTGATTCAATAGGAGAAACGATGATCACCATCCACCCTTATCTCAACTTTAATGGTAACTGCTTTGAAGCTTTCACATTCTACAAAACCATCTTTGGCGGAGAATTCAGCTATGTGGGCAGATTCTCTGAAATGCCATCTGAAGAGGGTTATACCCTACCGGAAGAGATGAAAAACATGATCATGCACATGAGCCTGCCAATCAACGAAAACATCAGCCTGATGGGTTCTGATGTGCATGAATCTTTTGGTCAAAATGCACAACCCGGCTCCAATATGGAATTGATGATCGCTTTGAGCGATAAGGAAGAAACAGAGCGGGTCTGGAAAGCCCTAAGCCAGGGAGCTACGATAATCATGGATCTACACGCCGCCTTTTGGGGAGATTACTATGGCAATCTGATCGATAAATTTGGCATCAGATGGTCGATCAACTGCCCCATCGAAAGCTCCGAATAGATCCCTTCCATCATAGAATCACCCAGCTTAACTCAAATGAGAGAGTAACAAGGGGCTTTGGGATCGTTTTGAACCTTACTGCGAGGGGCTTCGCTACGTACCCTCGCTATGATCGGTGTCGCTCCGTTGGGGCTTTTTTACGGTCACGTCATTCTGACGTTTCCATTATTCGGGGGTTTGGAATCATCGGATATAAAATTCCGGATTCTATTTTCAAACACCGTTAAAAGTGGCATATTCATACATATCGGAGATATTGGGTTTGTTGAATTCCATCGTTCTACATTCCATACTACCGCGTCATTTTTCAATGCGGCATACTTATCCCCGCCAAGGGTGATACAAGGCACAGGGAATGTGCAGCACGATACAAACCTCCCACGCACCCAATGCCATACAGATAATCGAATCCCCGCACCATCCCCTTTCATAGAAGCAATCGCCAAGGCGTCAATCAGCAGTCGATACTGCATCGAGGTAGCTTGGGTCCCGCTTTGCGAATGCTAGGGGGAATGGGAGAGGATGCAAGCGGCTGTGATTTTTTAAAATGGATTGAAACATATCCATGCTACCACGCTTGACAAATATCTGAGAATCCATGATGTAGTTCAAAGATAAAACTCGCAAAAAGCTCTGATAGAAGGTGGTCAATATGCATATCAAAGAAGCACGACTTTTCAAAGAGATTATGGATGTAGCCGAGGCTCGCCTCTCGGCAAAGGCAAACCCGCAGAATGTTCTGAAATACTCCCGCTATTTCAAAGAAGGCTACGACGCGTGGGGAGCAGATGATTCTGAACTCATTACACTTAAACAGGATATCCTGCAAAGTTATCCTCAATTGAATGCCAAACAGATCCTGGAACTTGGCAAACTATTGCTGCATCATTCCAAGTTTGAGATGGGCAGCTTGGCAATATTGCTTTTGGATGCTAAACTGGATATGTGTGACAGACAATCCTTTGATGAACTGAAACTGTGGTTCGATTTTGGTGTAAACAACTGGGCGCACGCAGATAATCTCTGCACCAAGATCACGCCCTGGTTCCTCTTGAAGGGAATCGTAACCTACGAGGATTTTGCTCCTTGGCTGAGTTCAAAATCCCGCTGGACCCGTAGAGCCTGCCCCGTGAGCATGATAAAGATCAAGAAACTCCAGGATCCCAAACAAATGATGAGCTTCATCGAGATCCTGATGACAGATCCAGAACGAGTGGTGCACCAAGGTACTGGCTGGTTCCTGCGCGAACTTTGGAAAGAGCATCCCAAGGAAGTGGAGGATTTTCTATACACGCATCGCAATACTGCCGCTCGTTTGATAATTCAATATGCCACGGAGAAGATGAGCAAAGAAGAACGCCTGAGATTCAGAAAAGATAAAGCTGCCATTAATTGATTGCATGGCTTATATCAAGTCATCCCAAGCAAAATATAAGTACAAAAAAACGTCCTGAAAAAATAGTGGGGAACACCGGGCGGTGTTCCCCACGTCTTGGAGGGCATTCTATGTTAGGTCTTTAGGCTGATGAAACAATCTTCCAATTCACCCTGCTGTCAAGCAATAATTTGCGATGATTCTTCCAGATCAGTTTGATTGTGGAAAAAAGTGAACATAACCTGCCTTATCATATATCGTGATGGTAGTGCCTCATAGGTTGGCATAAAAAAAGGGTGAGCCTTGATGATAATTACAATCGCCCCCACAGCTCACTATACTTCCTACCTCCGGCAAAACATCGAGAACACTATGAAAACAATGTCGATAAGAAACGTGTCACTTTACACGTGGTATAAAGAATGGGACATGTATAAGTTCTCACCCAAATCTGCAAATCGATATCACATGTCACAGTGGTCGTATGGGTTTATCAGGCAGAGAGATAGATAAGACTGGCTTTGGATTGTGTCACAGTGGTTTTTGGACGTTTCTGGACGTTTTTGTATCAAGATTATTGCAAATCTGCGCTGGTTTTGGACTGGTTTCGGATGATCAGATTTTTTGGAGAGCTCATCAGATTTGTTAAGGCTTTTATTGTCACAGTGGTGGGTTGTGTGGGAGATATGGTTCAAGTCTGAATTCGGTCTAAAGCGCTTTGGGAAAAGTCTTTATGCTATTTGTTTATGGGCTTTGAACAGGGGTTTGCTTCACTGGTTCTTATGCTTCTGTCTGGTTCTTGAGGAATAAAGGATGCAGGGTCTAAAGATAAAAGATGGTCGGTTCACTAACCAGGATTAGTGAGGTAGATTTCTTGTATTCTCAGCGCATTCACGGCAGAAAGGACTTCCCAACTTATTGCAGTACAGAATAGTAGAACCTACTATTGTAATAAGGGAGGCGCTGATGAAAGCGACTTTTGAAGCTCATCGGAAGGGTGATTTATGGCAAGACCACTGTGACAAATTAAGCACTGTGACAACTGTCACAGTGGTTCAGGAAGAACATGAAATGCCGGAGATGCTGAATGGGAGAGGCTTTGAGCGCTGTGACATATTATCTCCCGAGAATTGTGTCACAGTGCCAGGTATTAATGAACCCAAAGTTGGTTTGTGTGGTGAACCAACTTTATCTCAGGATGGGCATCAAGCTATCACTGCTGAGGAAAAAGATCACTCAGTAACGGAGTATCCTGATCTGAGCAAAGATGCCAATCTGCCTTTGCGGAGATTGGAAGAGGCAAAACTGCTGGGACATTTCTGCTCTGTTGTGCTGAACCGGCTGCGTGATTGTGAATCCAGAACTGAGGAATGGAAACAGATAGTGCTTGATTACAACCGTGGATTATTGGTGCCGGAACTGTATCAAATGCGGAACAAACGCTGTGAGCGGACTATCCGCACCTGGATAGAGCAATATCTGCAATCGGACTACAACATGTTTGCTCTTGTACACAGCAATTGGAACACTATCCGGAAACGCAGGGTATCAGAGCTTGAGAGCCAAATCCTGCTGAGCATGCTACTGCATCCCAATCGTATCAAGATCGGTTCTGCCATCAAACTGCTGAAAGCCCAAGCCCGGCTTGGCTACTTTGAATCGAGGAGCAGCATTCCCACCCTGAGAAGGTGGTGCACAGACTTCAGGAATAACAATCCAGATATCTGGCAACAGGCTCGCATGGGCAGCAAGTTTGTGGCAGAGCATATCATCAAGACCATCCACAGAGACAGCAGCTTGCTTAAGGTTGGTGATGTCTGGGTTGCGGATGGACACAAGCTTGCCTTTGATATCCTTGATCCCAAAACCGGTAAGGCAAAGCGGATGATGTTGATTCTGGTGCTGGATTGGGCAAGCCGTTATCCGGTGGGAGCTTCTCTTGCCTTTACCGAGGATAGCCAGCATATCCTGGCTGCCTTCCGCAACGGCTTTCTGAATACAGCCCAGTGGCAAGATAGGGATAGCAATACCAATGTCAACGCCAGAGAAGAAACCAACCAGCCCTTTGCCTTCTTACCCCGATATGTCTATCTGGATAATGGCAAAGCCTTCAAGAGTAAGCTCTTTCATGACAAATGGGAAAACCATGATCTGGCAAAGGAACTGGGAGGTATCTTTCCCAAGCTGAAGATCGAGGCGGTGTTTGCCGAAAGCTATAATGCCAAGGCCAAGGTGATAGAGCGGTTCTTTCAGACCTTTCAGGAGCAGTTTGAACGCTTCGTCTCATCTTTCCGGGGTGCTTCAGTTGAGGATAAACCTGCCACTCTGATGCGTAACGAGAAATGGGCAAAGAAACTCTACAAGGCCGAACCACCTACGATAGAAGAAGCCATGAGTATGATCGGTTTCTACATTAGACACATTTATGGTGAGACGCCGCATAGTGCTTTGGCTGGCAAGACACCCTGGGATGTATTCAGGACTGCTGAGATCGCAGGCGAGCGATTCATTGAGCCCTCTGAACTGAACTTCCTGATGCTCTCGGCAGAGAGAAAGGCAGTTCGCAGTGAAGGCATCATCTGGGGCAAGCTGCATTACTGGCATCCAGAACTGATAAATCACATCGGCAAGCCTATCATCTTTCGCTATGACCCGGCAGACATCAGATGGATACTGGTCTATGATACTAAAGACCAGTTCATCTGCCAGTCAGAACTGCGCAGGGCACAGCATCCCTTTATCAAACTGGCAGCAGATCAGCCCATAGCCCGGAAGGAACTGAACAAGGAATATCAGCAGATCAAGAAACTGCAAAGACAGACGGAGCAAAGAACCAAAGTCTTGGTAAAGAGCACTCAGGAGGCAGTGGATAGGCTGCTCAGTCCCCATATCAAAACAATAACTCAAGCTGCCAATCCCACCTTCATCCAGACACCGATGCTTACAGCACCCCAAGCAGTTATTGATGAATCAGAGCAGAGCGACGGAACAAAGAGCTTTGCCGAAATGCTCAGGCTTGCCGGAATCAGATAGGAGACACAAGATGAAACAATCCAAACTGGTCAAGACCCGCAACGTAGTGGAGGCAGATGCCTGTATCTCCTTTCTGAAGAGCAGACCCAAGCTGGAAATGGTGGGCTTGGGCTTGCTGTATGGACGTCCCGGATCCGGTAAGACGACTTATGCCCAGCGCATGGCTTTCAGGGAAGGATACCTATATCTCAGGTTGGAAGCTACCACCACACCCAAATCATTTGCCCAGCAGTTACTGCTCGCGTTATACAAACGCTTCAACCTGGGGCAGCATTTACCGTATGGAACTGCCAATAACCTGTTCCAACGCTGTCTGGGTATTTTGGAAGATCGTGCCGATACTGTAATCGTAATTGATGAGATAGATTATGCATTCAAGCATGAAGCGCTCTTGGGTGCGATCCGTGACATCGTGGATGAGACGCTGTGCATAGTTATCCTGGTGGGGATGCAAAACGCCAAAGACCGTCTGGCACAGATCAATCCGCACTACTTTGACCGCTGCAACTACTTCTGTGAGTTCCAGCCCACAAGCAGAAAGGATATTGAACTGCTTGCCAAAGAGATAATGGAAGTGGAAGTAACAGATCGGCTCATAGATACCATCCATTTCAACAGCAACGGCAACCTCAGAAAAGCCTTGAAGCTGATGTACATCATGGAAGGCAGGATCAAGCAAAACCCAGGCTTCACGCTGGATAATGCGTTGGTGGAGACGGAACCATGACAAACATGGATGTTATCCGAAACTTCGTCCATCAGTACAGAAAACCGTTCAACACAGAAACGATAGCAGAGCTAACCGGAATCGAGACCAAGACAGTAAAGCAGTCCATCAGAACGCTACTCAACAACCATGAAATCAAGTGCATTTCAACTCAAGACAAGCTCTACGTCTGCTGTAACCGCTATCAGTCGCAGGTTGGCTTCAATCAAAAAGGCAAGTGGAACTACAGCACTCAGGTAGCAGAAGAAATCCTTAACATGCTGGACTCCAGGCAGTTCTGCTCCATCCGAGAGATTGCCTCAGACTATGGCAAGAGCAGGCAACTGGTCTTTGTTTATCTGGAAGCACTGGCATCTATCGATATGGTGGGCATCGACTGCAGCGGGTACAAAGTCTTATCAAAAGAGGGGATCCTGAAGCTGGGCACCTACATCCAACCCGCCATACTTGGAAAATTGCGTAAGGAATCAGGCATAAAACCGAAACCGAGGATGAGGAAAACAGCTGCATAAGCCTACTGGCGTGCTGCTAATGGTTTTTTTGCAACTTTCTGGTTGCGAGTTAGATAAAATGGATTACCTTCTGCTTAAGAAGTGATAAGATGATTTGCAATAATCGTGATACTCGTTTGAAAAAATCGTGATATCGCAAACCCACAAAACTGCCGATTTGAAAAAATGGTGATACGATTTGAAAAAATAGTTGAGATCCCATAATAAGCATCTATATGACTCTCTCCTAAGTGCTCTGTTCTAAAAGCGTTGGAGTTTTCACACAGTCTCGTAGGCAGGAATCCATAAACATGGCAAACAGATGTAGAACAATTGATTATATCGTCCACCCCCCCCCAAAAAAAAAATAAACCGCAAGCTGTCTGGCAATGTCCCCAATCGTAGGAATGACGATACGCGGAGCAAAGAGATAAAACCTAACGCGCACCATGTTTTGCGGCTTGTTAAACAGTCTTGAAAAGTTCCACAGGAGCGACATTTCAGGTAGCAAACGCAATATCTATGCGGGAAGCATCCAAGTTCCAAGGAACGACATTTCTGAAGACCATCGAATAATTACCCGTTCCCCGATAGTGCCGCATAAATCCGTCATAGTGCCCCATTATACACCAAGCTTCGTCCATTATCGGAAACCCCGGCAGGGGTAATATTCCATAGCCAGGGGTGTAAACTCCTGGTATAATATGGTATAGGCCGTATTTATGGTTTAATCCCTTACCCCCAACCATGAAGACTGTGGTTTTAATGGTTGGGGGTAGGGGATATATGTTTATGATGAGCGTAATGCCATGACAATCCAGTGGATAATACCCCGGCTATCAGGTATGACGCTACTCTGAGCCGGGAGAGAAACTAATTGCGCACCTTGTTTTGCGGATTGTGCAACGGTCATATATGCGACTATACGGCTATGATTTAATCCGTGCAATAGGTAGAAGAGCGCATTTCACAGAATAGCTACATTCTTATTGTGAAACTACATCAAGGTCGTTACTCTGATTGTAAGTTTCGGTGGCACCAGATATGAAGGACTGTGATGAGAATCGAAACTACATTTATCACAGTCCAGATTTCTCTGTTTAGATGCAGCGATACTATCGGGTTATAGATAAATGCCAGGACTCCCAAGACCCAGGCCCACTCTTTCTTTTTGCTACCGATGGCGGACGTAAAGAGATAGGCATATGCCGCGCAGACGATTACTCTCATAATCCGATAATAAGCATAGGGATTCTCCGGATTTAGAGCCCAGAGGAGCAGCAGCATGATAAATACATGAGGAACATATCTTAGCAAGGGCTTTAGTTTATTCATTCATATCCTCCCTCCAAATACCAGCACAGGTTTATATTTTGCCGCCCGATTTCATGAGGAAAACTTCAATCCTTCGGTTTTTCGCTCTGCCTTCTTCAGTAGCATTGCTGGTCTTTGGCTTGTTCTCTCCATAACCTATTGCTCTTATTCTTTTAGGATCAATCCCCTTTATATCAACGAAGTAATTCACAACGCTTTGAGCTCTGGCTGATGAAAGCCCCCAGTTGTTGATAAGCTTTGCATCATAGAATGGGACATTGTCTGTGTGCCCAGCCACCACAATAATATAGGTAGAATCACCTTCCCACATCGGGCTGTACTCACCCCGCACTATCTTATCATGCAGACTATCTAGGGAAGCATAAGCTGCTTGCGGCAATTTAGCAGATCCCGAAGCAAAATCCGCAGTTTTTGCATCAATATTCCCTACCTTCACATTCTGGGGAACGCTCATCAAATAGAGTGCATAGATCAGAAAGACCACCATGGCACAGAAGGCAATATCTGCAAAGGATGGCCAGATGTTCAGACTCTCGTTATGATCGGTGAAGCTATTCATTGATTAGAACTCCAATGCCTCGAAGACTCTACCCAGATTATCATTAATCTTCTTTAGCTGGGCTTCCAAGTTTGCAAACTCTTGCTGGTGTGCACCCTTTTCGGCAAGCAGATCTCTGATTTTCTGCATTGAAGATTCTACTGCCCCCATTTTTTCCAAGCTCTTCCCATAGGAGTTCAGAGTTCCCAGAGATATAGAAAGATTCACCAGTTCATTCTTTACCATCTCAAAACGGGGATCCAGCAGCTTGGAAACAGAATCCGGAGAAAAGACGGTCTGCACATCCATCAGAAGATCCGTCAGGATAGTCTGAAACTTCTCGCTATTGGCATCATTCCTGGCTGAACTGCTTTGAAGTAGCTCCTCAAAGTTTGCCCGGAACCCTTCCATCATGGCCTTGTTCCCGGTCAACAGGTCATGCTGATTGTTCACCATGGTTGAGATAGCCGTGTAGAGATTGGTGAGCAGATTAGAGGGCTGGGTAGTAAGCTCAACCACGGTCTGGATCCGGGAGAAGACATTGGCAAACTCCGTGGAGAAATTTTCGATCTGCCCAAGGAGATTCTCATATGTTTTATCGTAGTTGCGAATGACATCGGCAAAGGCATCCAATTTATCTATCAAAGAACCCAGCACTTCCGATACTCTTAAGTTGTCTTTGCTAACCTGCTTCAATGCCTTGTACTCTTTTCCCAGCTCATCCAGCACTTCTTTCATGGTGTTGTTGTTGGATTCCACATAAGTCTTCACTGCCTCCGTGTGGGATTTCACCACGGTTACCGACCATTGCTTAAACTCAGCCTGGTTCTTAGCAGCGGTATCTCCAAACTTCCTCAAGCCATCGATAAAGTAGTTCTGAATTTCGTGGTAGAACTCCACCGGATCGTAGCTGAGGGTTTCTTTCTTGGTCTCGGCGATCAAGGCAGGAAGCTCAAAGCGAGTGAATTGTGACCTGACAGCTCTGATGTTCTGCCTTAGAATATGGTATAAGATAGAAAGGATTATCGAACAGACTATTCCCATGATACTTGTACCAAATGCAGTTTTGAAGCCATCAGTTATATTCCCGAAAGTATCCTTGAAGTCCGGATCGAACACGTTGCCTATACTGACAGTAGTAGAGAGCTCATTAAACTCAGGTACGATTAAAACTGCCAGCCCAATAAAGGTACCCAGTAGTCCCAGAATGGTCAAACTTGAGATTAAAAATCTGATAATTTCGTCAAAAGCTAGCATAGTCCGGGAGAAGTAGCTATCCACATAATCCAGCAAAACCCTTTCGTCGCTCACTTTTGATTCTCTGGTATATCTGCGGATTTCATCCGAGAGATCGTAGGAATCGAAGTGTATGCGCCGTACAAGTTCGATGGTGATCAAAATCATACCTGACAGCGCAAACAAGCCGATTAAAACATAAGCAATCAAGGCTTCTGTCGCACTTACCTGGAATAAACTCAAAAACATCATGTCCTTCCTATTGATATATTCTTACTTCAGATTTATAGATAGTTCTCTTGTAGGAGCCATTCTCCAGCTCAACCAAGCCCCACGCCGATACGGACGATATCTGCCCCCTGGTACCTCCGCTGTCATATCCCACAAACTTATGCCTGGATGGATCAGCAGATGTGCCGCGTTGGGGCACTTCAATCGCCAGGCTGTATTGCCTAAGTTCTTCGTTCAGGGTATTTATCTCAAGATCAAGCTTGGAGCGGAGCTGAGGATCTGCCAGCTTGCTTTTAATAGCCTCGGCAATAATCATCTGTGAACTAAGCTTGTTGTAAGAGTCTGTAAAATAACTGTACTTTGAGCCCACCTCTTCTTTTATCAGAGGGAAAGTGCCCAGTAACAGCGAATCCGGTTGTTGAAAGAAACTCTCCAGTTCACTACTTAACTCCCCAGTTTTTTTATAACTTTTTTCCATCTCATCTATTCGGCTCTTTAGCTCATCAAGGCTTGTATCTTTCAATGATGATCCCGGGGCAAGAGCTTGGCTGAGATACTCCGCCTTCTCCCTCGCTTTTTCAGGTGTTGCGTGCAAGAGATGAACAACTTTGCGGAGATTCTCAGCTTCCCCTCCCAAGGCAGCTAAGTTATCAAGATTCTCTCTTATCCGATCTTCTAACATGTTATAATCATCAACATTGCACAAAGTCAGAACTCTTTCCAGAATTGATAGTTTAACCTTGTTTGTTTCCATCGAGGATCTGAGTTCTTCCTGCTGTTGATTGAGCTTTTTCTGGAAGTCTTTTTGTTCTAGTTCAATTCTATCCAGATCAGCTTTCTTTGTACCTTTTATTTCAATCTTCCACCGATCTTTTTCTAAGGGAGTTAAGTGGATGGACATCCCAGGTAGTTGAATGTAAGGAAATAATTCATCAATGACACTGGTGTGATCTAACTCAAAGATGCTTTCCAAGGTAGAAACAAACGATGAAAGTGATTTACAGGAAGTAAACGCGTTCTCGACCTCTTGCTCAACACCCCTCCCCCCCTGCTTGTTAAACTGTGCCTCGGGGAAAACACCTTCGGTTGTATCGTTCTTCTTGAAATTTATTATATACTTATTCTGATCTGGTTTCACACGGTTTGTCGGGTATTGACATGCAGGAGTATTCTGTACTTGATTATCATTGGGATTAACTACAGAAGCTACATCTTGTACTGTTCCGACTTCATTGCTAGTCTTGTTTGCTAACTCCTCTGCTCGGTTTGATTCAGATAGAATTGATTTTTTAAGCGCTTCATAATCATAGAAAAGCCCATCTTTAGCACAATTGAGTATTTTTTTCTTCTGTATAGTAGGCCCATAATGCACAATTGTAAATTGTTTGTTGATCTCAAGCCTCTCAAATGAATGATGTTCGCCGTTAGTCATAGCTTCCTGAATTATGCTTCTGATTTTTTTAACTGATTCAAGAATAGGTATAGAACAGCTATAATCCCCTTCCATCCTCATCAAGTACGCAGCTATTTTTTCAATATCAAGAGGGAAGTATGTAGTCCCGTTCCGCAAAACCTCTATGCTATTACTTGGAATATCCTTATAGCCATCACCACCATTTAAATTTATCTGCTTGATGGATGATTCTAAATAGCTCTGTGTACCCTTCAGGATATGATAGAATACATCTTTTGGCACATCCCTTGCCTCAACTAACACTGTCTTTCCAATAAAGACAAAGTGAATAGAGTTTCCTCTTTCTTGGTACACTACTCGATCAACCAAAGCTAATTCGTTTATCGAGTCAACTGGATCATCATGATGATCTAATAGTTCTATTTTATTGTGTGCAAAATAAACTGAACAGCTAGACTTATCTGCTTTTTCAACAATCTCCTTGGCATCAATAAATGGATAGCGTTTTAGAATCTCAGTTCTGAGATTTACTGGGCTGATTGTGCTTTGGGTATTTCCTTTGCTCCAACCATTTTCCTTACGAACAAACTTATTGGATTGAGATTTAGTGTTTTGAGAGTTAATATCATAATTAAACTGCAAAACAACGCAATCATCATCGCATTTAAGATAACTCAACGGAATACTTTTACTATCCGACATTTACAACTGCCTTTTGTATTTCTCTATTACTGCTCGTAATCCCAAAGTATAGTACCTTGCTTACCCTTTCTGAATCTGAGTATTGGTTTCTGAGACTCATACTTTCGGGATCGAACTTATCGCCGATTTTGGGGCAATATAGCTTGATCTGAAAACTTTCCAGAGCTTCTGAGGCAATACTGCAAAGCTCCAGGCTTCTTCTTTCAGAGAGGTTGGCAAAATCCAAAGCAGCGGCACATCTGATCACATTATCCCTGAGCACCGGTTCATTAGCCAAGTGTTGAGAAAAGGAGAGGAACATCTCCAGGATATTTTCTGCATCAGAGGGATAATAGGTCTTCAGATAGGCTCTGAATTCTTCTATTGTATCCTTGTTGTGTCTTCCCACTGAAGAAATGTCAGGCTCCCGTCGGGGATAATCCTGCTGCTGCCCTGATCCTGAGCTTGCTATGAGTGCTTTGATCTCTGTAAGCTTATTCAGAATCTCTTCTTGCATGCTTTGCATATCCTCCATGCTGATACTAGGATAACTATTTGTCCCTGGGGCAGTGGGTAGATTTGCCGTCTCTTGTGTATCGCTTTCCTGCCCGTGAACAAGGGCATCAGAAGTAACTGCGGGCTTCTTCCAGAGTCGAAAGAGCAGTAGATGCAAGACGACTAAGACCCATGTCAGAACCATAAGCATCGCAAAATATGCCCCACCTGAGAGGTTTGTAAATACTGTGGCAATCATCTTAATACTCCCATGTGATTCTACTGCGTTTCCTGGGGCTGGGCTTCGCTTCCCGCGGGCTATTGGTTTCCCGCTGTCTCGAGGCAAATCTGGACTGCTTTTCCATATCGGATTCCACCTGCTTGATCTGTTTGCGGTGTTTGATCGAAAGCCAAAGTAGCAAACCCACCTGCACCTGACCCAAAAGCAGTACAATTAGCATCATTAGTTCAGTATTCATATCCTGACCTCAATCTTCTCTATATATTGTCTTATAATCTGCATCCATAATCTCCTCCCCTTCAATCGAACACCATCCGTAGGAAACCTCTTTGGCCTTGAAGCGGAGCCGGAATCTCATCTTGCCGGTTCCTATTCTGGTCTTGGGACAGGGAACTTCAAACAGGATTGTGGGCCGTTGATCATGATCACGAATAAAGGCTCTGCCCAGGATTGGAATCTGAGATGGATTCACGGGAGGACTAAGATATTCTGTTACCTGGCTCATATCCAGCAGGGGCGGGAAGACCTCTTCATAACCGTGTAGATTCAAGCGAACGGAGTACTCGTTACTGCTGAGAGTAGTACCCCGAATATCCAGCACCGCCCTCAGTTCGTAAGCTTCCAAGGCACCCAGGGCAACCGCCCTTTTCCCATCCTCCGGTTCCCAGATTATCTCTGCTTGCCCAAAGGTCTGCTTTGCCAAGTCGTTGAAGATCTCCAGAAAACAGGAATTACCAGCCAGAATCAGGAAGTCTGTTTCGAAAGTATCCATCTTTCTCAAATCAAAAAGGCTTTTCATAAGACCTCTCACCCTATCATACATAGCCTGTATGCCACTTTCCACAAGTTTTCGAGTCTCATTATGATGCGTGTCTGAATCAAAAATCTGGCCGGCCTTTTTCAGGTCTTCATAATATAGAGACCTCGCCAGATACTCTTTCAAGCTCTCATTACTGGTTGTATAGAGATCTCTAATATTCTTGGGATACCAGTCTTTATCTCCATCCAGTGCAGTACCTACCAGATAATCAATCACATTACCTGAAAAGCTATCCGTACCCCAAGTTGCCAGTATTTCGAAGTGGGCTGCATGAGACTCAGAAATTTTGACAATACTAACGTCAGTAGTGCCGCCCCCACAATCGAAAACGCAGATAGTTAGCTCGCCGTCTTTCTCCAATTTCTTGCGGATAGATTCATTCATTTGCGAATAATACAGAGCTATATTTTCAGGTTCAGACAGCGATCCTTCGGTATGAATAATCACACCTGGCAGATTTATAGCCTTGAATAGTCTTGCTTTGGCTTCGCTGGAAAACGAAGCTGGATAACTCATGATAATCTTTCCCGGAAAGTTACCCATTTCAAGGGCAAATCCATTTAAAACAGCATTGAGATACATACCGCACAGTTGGCTGGGCCTGAACGGTCTGATCTCTGGCGGAGCTTGAAGATCCCAGAAATAGAGCTCTTCATCCCGCTCCAGACGGGGCTTAAAGTTGGCGGCAAAAGTCAGAGGACGATCTTCTCCCTTTCGATCTGCATACTCTACTATACTTGCCTCATCTGTTCTGAACTCAATAAACTTAATGATGGTCGGATTCAAACCCCATGCATTGCCACTACCAGACTTGTATTGGAACAGTTCTTTGGCTTTAGATACCTGCTCAATATAAGCCACACAGGTGTTACTGGTACCGAAGTCAATAGCAACAACCCCGTTGGTGTCAACCTGAATATCATCAATAACCTTAACCTGAAAATCAATCCACTGCACCCGGCAAAAAATCCTTTCCTGGATCTCGTATGTCAGCTTAACGTTTATCCGACCCAATCCTGAAGGAACCTTCTCCAGATCAACTTGGAGTTTCTTTTCAAGCCGCTGTTGGTTGTTAAAGTACTCATTGCTCCTGGTTGGTACAATTCCGCTACCACTCAATTCTATTGTAATGGCATTAATGGGACGTTCGAGTTCTTTTTGATCCCATCTGTACTCCAGCGTGAAGCCTATTTGATCACGCACTCCCCCTAGGGGACTACTGTTCACGTAGTCATCTGCCGGGATCAGCTTCAAATCCGGCAGCTCGCTATCATAATAAAAACTGAGTTCAGACAATTCGATCCGATGGTTTTCTTCTGAGATCAGCTCAATATCCAAATTGGCACTGCCTTTATCCTGAAGATAATCAAAGAGCTCATCGCTGATCTTGAACCCATTACTCAGTCTATCCAGCTCAAAACTGCTGCCATCTCCCTTAAGGCGGATGCTCTTGGCTCTAAACCAATTACTAGATTCGTCCGGGTAGATGGTCTTATCTGCCAAGCTTCTGGATACATAAACCCGGTGGCTGGCTTTATCCAGTTCATAGATCAACTGGTTGTTCTGCCAGCGTAGGGTTATCGAACCTCGTTCCACCACATTGATCTGATAGGTTTCTTCCAGCGAGCCACTTTGTACTTTGAGAATAGAAATCCCCTCTTCCGCAATCACTAGATCTTGTTCATAAGATGCACCCGGATTAAGTGAAACACTCTCCACCAGAGTGGATTCATCAAGAGAAAGCCGATCAATCTGGAGAGCATGAGAACCACCGGATCGGATACTTATGGTAAAGGGGACGTTCAGATATGCCCTCTGGGGGCAGGTGACATCGAAACTCCGTATCACCTGCCCGCAAGAGGGACAGTAGTTGTATTGATCGCTACTTATCAGCAATCCGCAAAGGCATTTATCCATATCAAACTGCTTTGGGAGAAATACTCAGACCTTCAGTATGCACTGCATCGGCGTATCCGGAACGGACCAAATGACGGTTTCTATATTCTTCTGCAAGCTTCCGGGTTACTTCATCTTCATTTATCACAGTATCTAAGGCTTGGATATACTTGGCTCTATACTTAATCAATAGCTTTTCCAGCACGTATTCTTGGGGACTCTTAGGTCTGTACCGGTCATTGAACTGAGCCTTAGAAAAACTAAGCACCTGGTTAAAATTCCCAAACAGGGCAAAGTATATTTCCTGCAGGTCTTCCTCTTCTCCATAATTTTCGATCTGCCTGTTGTAGGTTTGCTCTTTCACCGCCTGTTGCAAGGGTTGAGCCTGGCTAAGGTGCAGAGCTGCTGCTTCCAGAGTTCTACCCAGGCTGATGTTCTGTGCGGCAAAAAGATTCTCAGCAAATGCCACCGTCATCTTCCATTCTTTTGATTCATAGCGGATCACTCTTAGTACAATCGCCTCATAGAGCATTTCCCAAGAAGAAAGCAACTGCTTCATAGCAGTGATATCACTGGGGATCACCAAGGGCCGCAGATAGTCTGTTACAATATCGGTATAGCGTTGTTGCTTTGAGCTGATGCCATCTCTTTCAACCAACGACCTGTATTCATGCTCCAGTTTTTGAATATCCTTCAGAGCAAATAGCGGGTATCCAAAAGTCTCGGAGTAAAACAGGATCGACTCATCCGAGCCATGATACTTCACTTGGCCGATGGTCCCAAGATTTCCAAGTAGTGTTTCAATATGAGCATCTGCTCTGGGTAAGCCCGGCAAACGGTTATTCTCTGCGGTTTGCGATACTCTATTGTCAATACTGGGGTACCGCTCTGACAATGCCAGCCTGAAGTTAAAGTTCGAGAGCATATTTCTTATACTATTCTGGGTCTCGGCCGGTCTGCTGCGCAGCAACTGATTCAGACGGTTCAAGACCGAATCATCCTGCATGAATTGATTGAACCTTTCCTGACAATTCCGAATAAGAATTCTCTTCAATTCTGGTAAATTGCCGGAAATGCAATACCGGCTGTAGAGAGCCAGGGTACGGACAAACTTTTGGGAAGGCTCATTCAAATCCTGATTTGAGAGGTGTTTTGAGATTATCTCAGGATTGTAGGCATCCACAACCGGAGCAGTTAACCAGCTTTTATCTCCCAAATTGGACACAAAATCTTTGTAAACTTGATCAAGATTTAGTGTCTCATCCAGGATCATTTTGCGATTGATAGAAGTCGTTATCACTCTGCGCAAATCTGACTCATAGCTATCATAGTAGTTGATCAAATCAGAAACCTGATCCTGGTAGCTCTGCAGTTGAGGGCTTAAACCCAGGAAACTATGGTTATCAATAGACACCCGATCAGCCCGGATTATCTCTAAAATCCTGGCTTTCGCCGCGTCATAGAGTTCGATCAATTTCTCCCGGTAAACCACTTCATATCGTTTCACAAGAATCTGCTTCCATTCAATGAAATAGTCATCTATCTGTTTCTTGATCGTCCGGTTCATGCCCTCCAGTTCGCGGGAGAGCTTCTTCTCGTAATACCTTTTTGCTCTGTTTTTATAGAAAGGGAAGATAAACGGGATCTCGTCACATTCTTTGATTCTGGACAGTAGCTGCCCAATATGGCTGTCTACCACAATCTCGGGTCGCTTGGGCTGTTCTTCAGGTAGCTTGTTTTTCAAGTTTGTAGTGTCAGTGATAAAGCTACCTCTACTAACAGTCATCTGGGTGAGGAGATTATTAACCCTGCTAAACATCTCGCGGACATTAGCGGGTCCTCCATCCTCAGTTCTGCTCAAAATGCTGTACATCAGCTTTTCAAGCTCGAGATACAGAGTTTTCAGAGTCTTCTCCAGATTTGCTTTGAGGCCCTGGAGGGAGTCACCTGGAGTTCCCTGGTATTCGGTAAGTTCCAGGTTCATAAGTTCCTGCTGATTGCTTATGAAAGAATCTATCCTATTGAAGGCGTTATGGCAGACATCCTGCACTGTTCCAAGATTCATGTAATCAAAGGAGATGGTGGAAGCTATCTTGGTAAGGCTCTCCTGTTTGGCAGATTCCAGCTTGCTGCGGTAGGCCTCTTCCACAGTGTTTGCATGATTCCCTTTGGAGATCATCCCGAGGATGTTTTCAAAGCCAAATTCTTTGACTGCGAAAGTACCATTGGGAAGCTCAAAGAGCTGGGATTTTGCCGGATGCTCAAGATTGTGTGACTTCAGGATATCCAATATATATTTATAGGAAGCCCAATTCTTCATCTTGGAGATATTTAGGAATATCCCAGCCAGTCCATATGACGAATAGTCCGAACTATAGGTATTCTCGACTGAGACCTCCTTGTCTCCATCCTGCCACACAAATTTTACTGAAGCAGCAGAACCTGCAATATGACCATTAACGGCCTGCGATCTCTTCTGAGCCCCGAAATCTGACCTGTCAAAATCAAAATAGAATATCTCTGCCACCATCTCAAAAGGATCGGCAAAATCCTGTTCACCGGGAGATTTGTAATACTCCTTGGAGATCAGAAAGATATTGTTGTAGAGAGGCAATTCAAAGCTCCTTACTGCTCCATTGGGCTCCACAAACTCAAACATATGCCTTTCCCTGCCGATGAGGGGATCAAGTGCATTGGCTGCAGTCTGATAGAAATCCAGCTCTTGCAAAGATGCGTAGCAGTTGGAGTTTCGGACTCGATTATCTCCCACGTCTTCAAAGATATCTGAAAGGAAGAAGACTCCATAACACTGGTATTGAGGCCAATTTGCCTTAATTAGCTTGGCAATCTCCAGGAACATCCCGCTCCCGGTACCACCAGCAAGTGAGCCTACAATATAGATGGAGATACTGTCATCAACATCGACTCCCGGCACATTGAAGACCACATTGAGATCCAGCAGATTGGCATGAATATTGTTTTTTATTGTGTCGGCATGCCAACTGAAAGCCAATCTGCCCAGAGGTCGGATTGCTTTCGCGCCATTCATGAGAGCGTTCGCTCCCAGAGGACGTAGAGCATCTATGGGCAACCAGTGCTTTATATGAGGATATTGGGGCACTTGATCGTAGAAATTGTTCAGGACTGCAGGTTGTATTGAAACACTCAGGGATTCATGGATATTGTTTCTCACTCCAAACTGGATGTTCTGCCCGATCACATCCCAGTTCTCAGAACTGATTGGCACTCCGCTAATATCCGTATCTATCCATAAATACTTGATAAAATCAAAACCATAGGGGTTCTCGGTTGCAGCATAGAACTTTCTTCTCAGCCGCATCAACACTTCTTTTCCGCTACCGCCTATACCAATAAATAGAGTCTTTTTCATGTCCGCATTGGTTGCTACGGGATTTAATCCCCCATCGATGAATGTAGTTGTAATAGCCATTTGTCCTCCCCCTAGCTGACCTTGACAATAGAAGCGACTAAATAAGCTACCCAAACCAGTCCGATAATCATCAGATAAGCTAGTGAGGAAGCAATAAAATCGCCAATGTTCCTAAAACTCAAGCCGTTGAGCGCAAACATCCCGCATAGAATCACCAAGCCTGAGACCAAAGTAAATTTCAAGCACTGACCTGCTGCAGCCTTCAAAGGACTCTTACCTCTATCCAGTTCTTTCTCGTACAAACTGAGAAAGAGATAGTAGAAAATTGCGATAGCCATTAGACAAACGCTGATGACCAAATACTTGTTGGGCAGATAGCCCCCCGTGTTGATCTCGTCTGTCATGTCGTAGTCTTTTTGGTAAGTTGAATCGGGCTCATATTCATCTTCAACATAAGCGTCCTGAGCCCAGAGATTGCCAATCAGTACAAATGAGACCAGCAAAGCAAGTAAGCATAGCATTAGATTCTTCATTTGTTCCTCCTTTATTTATCAAGAGATATCATGATGGTATTCAAGTGTGGTTTATCGACAATTTCCAAGGAGCTCTTCACCGGAAGATCCATGGATTTGAAGATGGAATCCTTGAAATAATAGTTTTCAGGGTCCAGAAGCTTAACCCTCACGCGATTGATGGTGCGTTTGATCTCTGCGGGATCTATCCTGACGGATGACATCCTGGTGAGATTATGCTCTTCCACTTTTCCGGTAGCTTTGTACTTTATGGTAAGTTTCAGCTCTTTCGGCGAGCTGGAAATCTGTACGATCAGTACTATGCCCAGAAGTATCAAAACCACTACAAAGACCAAGCCTATATAGAGGGGGAGATTATCGTAAACAATAGCCACTTTGGTGCGAGGATCACGGGGATTATTTTCGTTGGAGATACTCAGCTTCAGCTTGTTATCCTGGGGATTGAAATAGGAGATAATATCTTCACTGGAATAGATTTTCTGGTAAACAGATGGGTTACGCGTGAAGAATTCTCCTGCGACGGCTTCTGTCATATACAGGCTGTTGTGTCCAGTCTCCAAAACCAGATCAAATTCCACCGAGCAATTGTGAGGATTGAACATCGCTTTAAGTTTGTCCATAAAACTTGCCTGCATGGGCCTGAGAACGATCTTCACGTCAAACAATTGCGCTCCGCCCTCTTCCAAAGACTTTGGCAGCCTTGAGGGGCTGATCTCGATGATCGGTCTTTTGATCCTGAGATATCTACCGTCGGATTTTATCCTGAAGTGTTCAACCTTAACCGCTGTGTTTTCCCTAACCCCTATATACTCGTAGTTCGATCTCATCATGATCGAAAATCGGATGGTATTGGCTTTATCGATCTGTAGCGAAGGAATACCAGAGCGGTTAGACTGCACCCTTAAGTGATATCTGCGACCCTTTGAGTAGATCTCAAAACCGCCCCCGGTGTTTTGGGGTGATTTCAGGCTAATGTGTTCTGCTGTTATTGGACGGATATGAAACAGCACATAGTTCTTATCCCGGAGCTTCCGAAGCAATGAATTCCTCTCGGATCTGGCGGCATCATCCAGGTTAGTAGAGACGAAATACACGATCAGCCCCGTAGAACCGTTGTAATGAGAAGCATTCCCCCGATAGGGATTGCCGGAGAAGTTCAATATTCGAGGCGATACATCAATGGAACTGATAACTTGGTTCTCGTTTAGTTTGGAGTAAAACTTGGCGGATTCTCCGATGGTATAAGGATCGTCTTCCACGTTATCCGTTATGATGATATAGTTTCCTGATGCCTGCTCATTAAAGAGCTGCTCTGCCATCTTGCCAAGCAAAGTGTATTTGCCATTAAAGCTTGCTCTATTGTTGATATCCTCTCTTCGAACGGATTCAACCCTAACTTCCTGGGAAGTGACTGAGCTGAATATCTTGTATTGGGCTTGTCCCTCTCCAGCTTCCAAGCTTTGAGAGATATCATCCACCAGTGCCAGGAGAGAGCCTCTGTTTACAAAGCCCTGCATGCTTCCGGAACCATCGACTACAAAACATACTCCACCTAACACCGCCGACACACCAATTAGTAGGATTAGCAGCAGATATCTATTCATCCATCATCTCCCGAATATACACATAACTGTTGTTTTCTTTTGCAATAAAAGCCAGCCGGTTGTTATACCACGCTTGGGCGATAACCCGAGAATTCAAACCCCTGGATTGGAAATTCTTGTGGGCAAATCCGTTCGCTAGCACGCTAGTGTAGGTTTGATTAGCCTGAACGCACTGATAAGAGATCTGATCACTTAGCTGTGATACTTCCAAAGAACCCGGCACCAGCCCCTGTACTTCTGTCTGCGTGTTCATTACACCACCTTGCAGACCTTGACAGTCCTTAAGCTCAATTTTGTCTAAATATTGAATGTACAAGCTATCATCCTTGAGCACCAGCTTGTTTGCAGCGCTTGTCATTGGGATCATCGTCCAGGCGGACTGCTTGCGGCTTAGATGCTTCCAAGCCCCGCTCCAAAGATGGGTTTCGCCTTGATTTCTGGTACTGAAGGCCAGGAATCTTTCGTTTGCAATAGCCAGGATGGAGCCATCCCCTTTAAGATGTGGCGAGGTTTTCTCGCTCTGAGTTCCGGTATCAAATGATTTCACTACCAAAGTGTAAAGCCTCTGCTTCTCTCCGATATAAAAAAGGTTTTGCGCGCAATAAAGAATAGATCGCACCAGATAATCAGTGGCTTCTCGCTCACTTCTTTGGGTGATCACATTAAGTCTGTGAATAATGCCATTTTCATAGTACACCAGAGTATTTGTCAGCGGATCAAAGGAACTCACCTTACACCGGGAGGTCAGCTGATCCGCGCCCGGAGAAGTAGCAAAAATGGATGAATATGCCATTCTGTAAACATGCCCGGAGCTGTTGAATAGCAATACTCCACCCGAGTATGGCTCGATCTTCTCGAGCGAGGCATTGAACAGCTTGTTCAGATCAAACTCGTGAACTACCTCATCTTCCCTGATAACCACGCCTTTGCCTTTGTCTGATATCACTATCAGGAATAAATCGTAACAGAAACAAAACAAGTTTTTTACAGAACCCAGAACTAGTGGAACTGAGTTTGCCAGGACAAGTTTTGAATCGGCTTTAACCAAGCTTCTGGAGAAACTAGATAATCCCTGCCCATAGCTGCTGGATACTTTCTCTTTGCATATTGGGCAATAGCTAACGTGGGGAGGACGCAGGTGAGCTTTGGTATCAGCGCTGCAAACCATGTGCAACATGCTGCATGAGGGACATATGAAGAAATCCCTGGAATTATCGGGTAAGGATATTGGCTTGGAACAATTCAAACACTTCAAAACACCTCCATAGATAGCCGCTTAGCGGCTAATCCTACTATTCTGCCGTAATCAACATATACAGGCAAGTCTTGCCTCGACCATAAAAAATACAAATCAAAGACGCATTTAATCATCCGAATAGCCGTAGTCATCATTTTGATCACCAGTCCCAATTTCAATATTCCCAAATATTGACATTGCTTTTATACTGTCAAGAAAAATAACAGGTGATTAAGTACTCTCTCTTTTCTGCTTATCCAGTGAAAAGAGTCACTGAAATCTGCAAATTGGGTCACCGAAAACTGCAAATTCCAAAATAGATACAAATCCAAGACTCTAAATACTACCTAACGAAACACGTACTGGTATATTGCATATATCATTACGGGAATTGTTATCTT
>JAHDQK010000030.1 GCA_018433885.1 Candidatus Cloacimonadota bacterium | reverse complement strand
TTCAGGATGACTCGCTGATCGCATCTTTAAATATCTCCCAAATCTGTCAAGAAAAGCTCGACTGGCAACATCTCGACCTGCTTTTCTCAAAGAACACAAAGGAAGCCGCGTAATGACCTTAAGGATTTTGAACAGTCTCAGAACTCCTGCAGAGGGCCGGAAACACTTTGTGCTTGACATACCAGGCAAGTATCATTATACTGCAAGCATTAAATAATTCAGGGGATTACGATGCAAGAAACAGGCTATCAAAAGGCAGTGGAACATATCCATGCCAACCGGGAAAGACTTACAGAGACTGTGATGCAGCGCAGTGGGATCTACCTGAATGAGCACTACACAAGGTATCAGGTGGATAAATGCCGGCAAGATACCATCTACAATCTGCAGTATTTGGCAGAATCGCTAATGCTTAGCTCCCCCTCCCTGTGGGAGAACTATGTGCAATGGCTGGGTAAACTGCTTGGCTCGCTGGGCCTTAGCATGCAGGGTCTGGCTTCACACTTCCGCTTTTTAAGCGAAGTATTGGATGAAGAACTGGATGCAGAATCTGCAAGCTATGTTAAGAAACTGACCGATACAGCGTCCCGAATAGTTTTGAGTGACACTCACATAAATATCATCACAAACGAAGCAACCGTAAGATTTGCAAAGGAAGCCAGGAAGTACCTGGATCTACTGCTCACCGCCCAAAAGCATAAAGCCTTGGAATATATCGACCATTTGGTGGAAAACGGAGTCTCTATCCGGCAGATTTATCTGGATATTTTGCAACCTGTACAACGAGAAATTGGCAATCTGTGGCATGTGAACAAAATCTCGGTGGCACAGGAGCACTACTGTACAGGTGTCAGCCAATTAGCAATTGCCCGTTTGTATCCCAAGATGTTTAATGCTTCACCGCGCAAACATAAGATGGTAAGTAGCTGTGTACAGGGTGAACTGCACGAATTAGGTTTGCGGATGGTGACCGACATCATGGAGCTGGATGGCTGGAACACGTTTTATCTGGGAGCAAATATGCCTGATGACTCCATCATTGATATGATAAAGCAGCAAAATGCTGATCTTCTGGCGATCTCGGTTACTTTCCCTTTGAATCTGCATAAGGCCGAAAAGCTTATCTCCCAGATCCGCGCCAACACAGGAATGGACAAGCTCAAGATCCTGGTGGGAGGTTATGCCTTCATGCAAGACAGCTCGTTGTGGCGAAAAATTGGAGCAGACAGCTTTGCGCCCAATGCGGATATCGCCAGCAAGGTAGCAAGCGGTTTGGTGGAGGGAGTGTCTTGAAAAACCCGCAATTACTCCTGGAATCCCCCAGACTGGAAGAGCTACAGGAAATTCTGCTTACGGCACTTTCCGAAGCCGGTTTTAAACCCGGGGATGATTTTCATATCATCCCGCTTGAAGCATCGACCGATGGCCCCCTCACCGATGAAAAAAGATTCTATCTGGACGAGATGGCAAAGCTGAATAATGATCTCACCAACATGCAAAGAACACTTGCCAAAACCAATGTTGAGCTGGAGAACCTGGCAGAGATCCGAAATCGCTTTGTGGGTATGGCAGCTCACGATTTGCGTAACCCGCTTGGCATCATCCGAAGTTTTAGCGAATACTTGAAGACAGAGCTCAAAAGTAAAATCGCAAGTGAGCAGATGGAGATAATCGATACCATCTTTTCCACCAGTGTTTTCATGCAAAGACTCATCGATGGCATCCTGGATCTCAGCGCTATGCAAAGCGGGAAAGTATCTTTGAGCTTGCAAAGGGTAGATCTAAACGAATTGTTTATCAAAAACTTGAATCTAAATCGCATTCTCGCCAATCAACATAACATTGAGATAAGCTGCACAAGCCCCTCCAAGATCCTCTATGCGGAAATCGACGCAACCAAGATCAATCAGGTTCTGAACAACCTTATCGCCAATGCGATCAAATATTCTAATGATGGATCCAAGATAGAATGCCACCTTTATGACGAGGATCGTAAAGCGGTATTTTGCGTGAAGGATGAGGGAATAGGGATATCTCCCGAAGATCAGCGCAGAATTTTTGAGCCGTTTCACCGTGTATCTAGTGATAACAAAAGAGGTAAATCCGTCGGGTTAGGGCTTTCGATTGCGCATAACATCATTGATGCCCACAAAGGAAGTTTCATGGTGCAAAGCGAAGAAGGCAAGGGCTCTACTTTCTGTTTTTCACTGCCAATAAGCCCGGATAAGGGCCAATCTTCCTAAACATCAAATACCACCGGGGAAGAAATCTGTAGCCGGAATGCCTTTAACAACAGGTCTTGCTGCGAACTTAATGAAATAAAAAGATATTTTCCCATAAACCATAGATTTGTCTTGACAGTACTTTGATGTATTGTAGCTTGGATCAAGTTTTTACTAATTGATAATTTAATATGAAGAGACTAATCAAAATCAGATTTTAAAGGAGTAGTTATGAACCCAAGAATTCATCTCTCAGTTCTAGTATTTCTGCTTATTCTACCGCAGCTTTTCGCCTTTAGTGGCGGCTCCGGGACAGCGGGCGATCCCTATCAGATAGCCAACATCAAGGATCTCTGGGATGTTCGCACTCAGTTATCGGCATTCCATATTCAAACCGCTGATATAGATATCGCGGTTACCAACCCAGTCAGCTTGACAGATTGGGCAGCAAGTAGCTCATATAGCGTGGGAGTAGTTCGAAAGCATCCCACAGACGGTTTTGCCTATTATTGTACAACCGCCCATACTTCCGGCGCTACATTCGATGTAGCCAACTGGGTGAAGATGTGGGAAGCTATCAAAGGCTGGGACCCCATCGGTGAAGACGGCAGCCCTTTCAAAGGGAACTATAATGGAGATGGCAAGAAGGTACTAAACATATACATCAATCGCAAAGCGACTACCCCATCCGGAGTCTATTTCAGCGATGGTGAGGATAACAATGGCCTCTTTGGTCTGGTTCAGGAAGGCACATCAGCAGACGCAGCTATTTACAACCTTGGCATCATCAATCCAAACATCAGCGGAAGACGCGCAACGGGCAGCCTGGTAGGCAAAGTATTGGTATCTTCTGTTGCCAACTACCGGGTCTTGATATCTCGTTGTTATGCCCATGCCGATGGCGGCAGTGCTACGGTTAGTGGATTGGGAGCCACGGGTGGACTGGTGGGCGCAAACAACAGCATGCGCAAAAAACAAGTACCCATGATCCGATTCTGTTGGGCTGAAGTAAACGTTAGCTCTACGCATCCCACCCATAGCGGAATCAACCCCGCTGATAACGGCAATCCCTATAACATCAAATATGGCGGTATCGTGGGCTGCAACGAAAATGGGACAACTTTCGACAGTCATGCTTCTGGCAACATTAGCGGGGGCGATCGCGTCGGTGGCTTGGCTGGTTGTACCATTGATGGTGCTATCATTCGCTGTTGGGCAGCGGCAAATGTTAGTCAAGGAATATATTCGACTGCCTGGGAGGGCGGCATTGGTGGGATAACCGGCAGAATCGATGGTAAACTTCCCCCCGGTCTGGGCGGATTCCAGGGCAGTGGTTCTGTCCAAAACAGCTACTACGACAATGGATTTAACATAAACTCGGCGGGGGGACCGATCCGAACTATTGGCTCCACCAGCTCCAATGCCATGCTAAACATTCTAAGTACATATGTAAACTGGGATTTTGTCAATACCTGGGTATGGAATGCAGTAAACCCCGGATATCCCTATCTGAGCGGGAATATACCTATTTTGTATCACTACAAAACCTTTAGCTCCGGAAATTGGTCAAACACCAGCAACTGGCAACGCTCACTGGAAAAGAACGTAGCACCCTATAGTGCCACAACTATCTATCCGGGATTCACAAATTCCAATAGCATCATCGTGGATACAGATATGACATTGGATATTACCAGGGATTTGGATCAGATGACTATCAACGCCGAGAAATCGCTTACCACAAATTCCGACACCCGGATGACCATCGAAAATGGATATGGCACCGACCTGGAAAACAATGGTACTTTAACCATGAATGGCTTGATGGAAGTAGGGCAAAGCGCTGAGTTCGTAAACAACGGAGCCATCCAGCTAAATGGCTATCTGGTAAACTCCGGCACTATCACTTGGGGTGATGGAAGTTCCATGACTTGCTCTCCCACATCAATCCTGGCATTCAACGCGGCGGAGGCTCAAGCCACCGGCACCGGATTCCCTGATGAGATCAGCAACCTCGAGATCGACAACTCTTACGGGCTCACCTTTACTGAACCATTCACCATCACCGGTTCCCTGATCATGGTAAAAGGCAGTTACAGCGGCTCTTTTTACACTGACGGTTATCAGGCAGCCACTACTAGTTTTTTGAAGATCGGCGAAAACGAAAGACAAATCTCAGACTTTAGCGCTACCAGCATCGCCAGCCCGGATCTGTACCCGGATTTTGTGGGCAGAGAATGGAGCATCAGCGGCTATATAGATGATGCAGAGGCTACGAACCGTGAGAAGACCCTGTATTTCTACTGGACGGCTGAGGATGATCAGAATTTTAATTGGAGCACCGCGGAGCCTGCGGTGTTTGTAGGAGGATCTAGCACCGGGATCACCGGCAAAGTAGGTTGGGGCGATCCCCGGAGTATAGAGATCACATATACATTCCCGTATGGGAGCAAAAACGGTGCCAAGGAAACCTTTAAAATCGGCATCAATGGAGGCGATACTCTGCCGGTGGAGCTTTCTTCCTTCAACGCACAGATAAATAGTAATAATTTGGTGCAACTGATCTGGGTAACACAATCTGAGACCAATATAATGGGTTTCCGGATTTATCGCTCCGAAGATGAGTCCTTTGCCAATGCCCAGGATATGGGTATCCTGATCCCGGCTACGAATACTTCGCATATGCAGAGCTATGTATGGGTGGAAAGCCAAATGCTAAGCCCCGGGACTTATTACTACTGGCTGGAAAGCATAGATTTTGGCGGAGAGAACGATATCTTTGGACCCATTCCCTTCCATATTGAGACCGGGGATTCCGGCATTCCTTCGATACCGGTGATAACTGGCATCAGCAAGGCATATCCCAATCCCTTCAATCCTTGCACAAATGTAATCTATGGAATGGAAAAGGATGCACTTGTAAGCCTGGATATATACAATAGTCGTGGACAAAGAGTGCGTGAGCTGGTGAATGGGAAGATCAATGCCGGATGGCACTCCTTGCAATGGGACGGCTGTGATGAAAATGGCAGAAGCCTGCCCAGTGGAATGTATTATCTGCGTATGAACACCGGTAGTAAGAGCTATAGTTATAAGATGACATTAATGAAGTAAACGATAATTATCAAAAAAAAACCCGAAAGTCCATCGTGAACTTTCGGGTTTTTTGTCTTAGCACCGTATCGTTTTCTATGCTTGACCGGTGGCAGTCGAGATATATCAAACCATTATCTCATTACCATAAGCCGCTGCATGAAGCTGATGCCATCGCCTTGCAAGCGTAAAAAGTATATTCCACTTTGAAGTGCTTTGCCCTCAGCATCTACTGCCTTCAGCAAAAATTTAGTCTCTCCCGGCTCGCAATTACCCAAAGATCCACCTCTTATCAACTGACCCCGTAGATTGTATATCTCGAATTGCATTATGGAGCTTTCTTTAAGATTTAAAGCAAGATTGGCAGTGTAATTGAAGGGGTTAGGATAAATGCTGAGATGGTTTCTTTGGGAAACTATACAGAGTGCTGTGTTTGAACCCTTTAAACGACTCAGTAGCGACCAAAACCGGGAGAAATCCGTGGGGCTGGGGCTTTCCATCGTAAAAAACATCGTAGATGCCCATGGGGGAAAGCTTACTCTGGAGAGCGAACCCGGAAAGGGATCTACATTCTGTTTCCTGCTCCCCCTAGCGTAGGGAAGTATCTATCCCATTTACATTTAACATCCTATAACAATCGAGTGCCCTGGACTGGGCGAAACTGTCGGACGCACAAAAAGTTTGGCAACCCATCGGCTCAGGATCCGGTTCCAACTCTTTCCGTGGCGTTGATAATGGAAATGGAAAGATCATCAATACATCTATATTGATCGGAGAAATCAGTGGATATTCCAGACAACTGAGCCATGGGTAGCCTCTTTAGCAGAGTAAGTTACCACAGCCAGACCAGCCCGTTTCTGAACGGCATTGATGTAGTAGTCCTTACTATACGCCAATAAAAAAAACCCGGAGATTCTTGTTAAGAAACTCCGGGTTCATTTGTTTGGAGAATATATGGAATCACCCCTTTACTAAACTGTGGGATTAGCTACGAAGCTCCCTTGATAAGTACTAAGTACGGGAATGGGCACCTGATATATAAAAGCAAAGAACATTACTAGTTCTGGATTACAATCTGCTCTTTAAATTGAATGAATTCACCTTCAAGAACCAAGAAGTACAACCCACTGGATAACCTATACCCGATGGGCATACTTAGTTGAGAATCACCTTCCGGACACATGCCCAGGGAACCGCTCTGAACCAATTGCCCGCGGGAGTTATATACTTTATAATCCAGCGCTTGGCTTTTGTCCAATCTTAAATGCAACATACTTGTCTTTCCAAAGGGATTCGGGAATATCCTGAGTCTGTTGCTTCCCGGGAGATTGGGAACCTCCGCGGAATCAGGTTTAGATTGATACACCGGACCAAATATCTGCTCTCCCCCATCGTAGGAAACAGCCTGCAACCAATAATGGGCTGGTAACGAAGTATGATCATCCAGGAAGACATACTCCACCGGTTGGGAACTGTTCTGAGCGGGTATCAAAGCACTGATGATGTTTGCCCCGGTAAGATATGGAAACGACGAGCGCAGGACATAATATCCCAGCATCTGGCTTTCGCTTTGGGTCTGCCAAGTAAGCCTGCACTTGTTATTGGATACAAGGCTTACATCGAAGGTGGACATGTTTACGGGCAAGGTCTCCCCAGTCTCTAGATATATTATCAATTCGCCTTTTGCACTGAAGCCAGTAAGATCAAACGAGGTAACATCTCCCTTGTTGTCGTAGTTTTGTATTGTGCCATCACTTACCGTGCAGCCCGTAACATCTATGCCAGGATGAAAAATACTGTAGCTGGCGTTCAAAGCACTGGATTCTACGCAGGAAACGGCATACACATAAGTTGATTCCATCGTTTGAGCCTGCACCATGAAATCATGGATTCCAGGGCTGGCAGGCAGGATCGAGATGCTGTGAGAATATATGCCAGCGCTTGGCGACACATCCATCGTAGCGGGTTCATCCATGATCGCAGTTGATCCGGATGTACCTGGATCGGTCGCTAGAGTAGCTACCTGTAGCCAATCGGATTGCTCCACTGAAACCCCAATGGGCTTCACTCTTACCAAATAGTTGGTTTCGGGAACCAAACCATTCGCCCTCCATGCCAAGTGGCTGGTGTTTCCGGGAAGCGTAAGTTGAGAGTTCAACTCTGTGTATTGCAAATCATCGAAGATAAAGGGGCCAGTGGTATAAGTTTGGGTGAAAATTCGGAGATAGAAACTGCCACTCTCATTGATATCCAGGTCGAATCGACGATATTGATTAATCACATCGCCGGTGTTATTGCCATTGGCAATTAGAGTAGTGATATCCGACCAGGTAGAGCCATTGGAAGATTTCTGGATCTTCAGGCTACCGTTACCATTAACAGTGGATGTTCTGCAATAAAAGGATAATGTACCGGGATTCTCTAACATATCCGTCATGATGTAACCGTTTACGTTATTGATCATGGCGAAACTGAGACCACTTCGAGCCAAAGTTTGGAACGCATAGATTGAAGCATTTGCTGCACTCCATCCATCGGGAAATTGAGAGGAGTCATCAAAATTGAATTTGTGTTGCACCCCCTGCTTCAATTCAAGATCATATTCGCTTGCCCCGCTTACAGCATCCCATCTGGCAGTGAAGCCAACATCAGATATCGCTGAGGAGCGCAGACCACTCACCTGAAGTGCGTAGATATTAAAAATGCAAAACAATCCTAAAAGAGTAGATAGAACATTCTTCATAGATACTCCTTTGATCTGATTTATTTAGTTCGAGCGCGCTCTTTTAACCAGAATGTTCCACACGCTCTTCCAGAAATAACTAAAATCTGTCACGAACGGTTTCTCCATTTTCTGGACAAGGTATCTTCTTTCGGATTCCACAATCTCTTCAAAGGTTTTTGGCATATCAGCATAAAAGGGCGGTAAAAGACCAGGCTTCACTTTTAACCTAAGCTCTTGCATATCCTGTGGATAAAGGCTAAAATAGTGGTCACTAAGAGCACGTACGCCAACCAGCGAGAGCTCTCCTGCAAAGAAGTTCAGAAACTGTGGTAGTTCGTCGATCCAAAGCTTGCGCATTATCTTGCCCCAGGAGGTGACACGGAAGTCGTCCTTGAACTTTCCACCTTCCTGCAGATCATTGGTTGCGTGCACGTATGCCTGCAGGTACTCGCTATAAGGGTGCATGGTGCGAAATTTCTTCACATAGATGGTCTTGCCGTTCAAGCCCTTGCGTTTCAGACGAATCAAGGGTCCATAGGTGGGGTTCATATCATCCCGGGGTTCGCGGCTTTT
>JAHDQK010000027.1 GCA_018433885.1 Candidatus Cloacimonadota bacterium | reverse complement strand
CTTTGTTGATACTGATATCCATAAGATGCAGAATATACTACTAAATCATCGAAGCCATCATGGTTAAAATCTAAACTTATAATTCTAAAACCAAAAGAAGACATGTTATGCTCACCCTGAAGTTGCGCCAGCAGAGGCATGTCATTTAGGGCATGAATAACATAGATGGGCATCACTATTAAAAAGAAAGCTAAAAGAAATCTGTTCGAAAACATCATTCCTCCTGAATTGATTCTTAGTCTACGAATCTTTTGTTGAATCCCAAGTGTTGGTATAAATTCCAACTCATTGTTGCTCAAATTATTTGAGGGCATCTTATATTCTTCAGTTCTTACACTCTATCAAAGGTTAGGCGACCAGTCGCATTGTTTTCATCTTCTTATCTCAGTCAAGTTCTTTTTCAGACAAGCTACCTTGCTGCAACGGGTTGCCTCAAATGATATAGGCTTTATCAGGTTTTCTCTGATTCTTCCCATTGGCTCTGAAAGATATAGTTTGCCGCTTATCCAGTCCTCTGAATAGCTTTGCCGGAGCTCACCAAAAAACCGTAGGCAACTCTTTTCATCCGAGATGATCCGGATGCATTTCTCTCTACCCCATACAGCAACAGCTTGTTGTTTGCAGCTATTTTTCTACAAGTATCAGGGCAATCACTTCAACCTTGCGCTTAAATATGTCATGGTGGAATTCACGAATGCCGCATAACACAAAAAAAAAGCGAAACATCGACCTAATTCGTAATCGGATTTACTGATGAAAAGCTGCTAGCAAGTTTTTCAAGCATGGCAAGGTACATCTATGATGCAACCAGGGTGTAACCTATTTCCCAAAGCTGTCTCCATGCTTTCTCGATGCAGTGCACACTGCACGGAAGAAGCTGAGCAATAGCTTGCAGAAATAGGGATGAACAGTAAGGTGCTCAAGCAGTGGCAACTGAACTATCTGGCGATGCGCTGGGATCCTGGAAAATCCATAGACCATGATTATGAACTGAGCAAGCTAAAGAGATGTGTAGATCATCCAACAAAAATCTCAACCTCGCCTTAAGATTTTTAATGTGAAATTTAATATTTTTCGATTTTATGCTTGACACATATTAAGATTCTTAATACCTTGTCTTCATAAACAGGAGCTTATTATGAAACTAGGTAATTGTCCCGTATGTAAAGGCGAGCTGGAGATCCGCCGCTATCACTGCCGACACTGTGACATCAGCTTTGATGGGAGTTTCAGCCGGAATTGGCTGGAGGGGATCAACGAATCCCAAATGGAATTCATCAAGTTGTTTTTGTTAGTTCAGGGCAATTTAACAGAAGTTCAAAAGAAATTGGGAATTTCGTATCCCACGATCAAGAACAGACTTGCCCAGATAAACCAGATAATAATCAAAGAATACAGTCCAATGGACGATTATAGCGACATCCTAGGTGACCTGGAAGAGGGCTTCATCGATGTTGATGAAGCTTTGGCTATGATAAATAAAAGGAGAGAAAAATGAAGAAAATCACAGTATCTGAAAGAAACTGGAAGTATGATGAGCTTAGCAAGATCATCATTACAAACGAGATGTTACCTTTGCAGATTGAATCTTCCCCGGATAGCGAAATCAAGATGGAAGGGGATTTGGTATTTGAGATCGACGTAGATCTCGAGGATTTTGATATTCAGGACTACTTTGAAGATAGTTATGAAGATGGCGTATTCAGCTTGAATCTGTTGGAGCTTCCCGGTTCCCCAAAAAAATTCAAATCCCTACAGATGAAGCTAAAGATACCCAACGGTGTTTTCTTGGAAGTTTACACAGGAAATTTTCCATTGAGCGCGGTGGGATTGATCAATCCCGCAAGGATTCAAACAGAAAACGGTCCTATCTCCGTAGCAAACTGCGAAGGTGATCTACATCTGGAAAGCGAGAATGGCCCCGTGAGAATTCGGAACTGCGAAGGTAATCTATATGCCAAATTGGACAACGGCCCCATCTCAGGTGAGGATGTCTCCGGCAAAGGCATCAGTTTGAGCAGCGAGAATGGCCCCATAAAGATGCGGTTGGCAAGTTTTGAACAAGTAGAGATTCGCACCGAAAACGGCCCCATCTATTATGAAACCCAACCTGTGGAAGCCGCTGCGATGAGCTTTAGCACCGAAAATGGAATTGTACATTTGGTGTTGCCCCTGAACTATAGCTTCTCCTTGAAAGCAGAAACTGAAAGCGGCAGAGTGAAATCCAAGCTGGATGCCGAAGTGATCAAGGAAGACAATACGTTCCGGATAGAACAGATATATAGCGAAGGAGATATTATCGCCCAGATCGAAATCAATACCGAAAACGGTTTGATCAAACTCTCCGCTGATAGCTATATCAATCTGGACTACATCAAGACAAAACTGAACCAAATCAAGGAAGCCCTAGAGAAGGTAAAGACCGGAGATGAAAAGGAAAAAGTGAACGAACTGGTTAACAAAGTGTTGGATTATCTAAAAAAGGCAGCAGGAAACATCAATGAAGACAAGATCAAAGACAAAGTAAATGAAGCCATCGCGAAATTGAAGACCACCATCGAAGACATGAATCTTGAAGATACCACCGCTAATATTAAGATCAAAGTGGAGGATGTCTCCGGCGAGATATACGATGGAATCAAAGAAGGCTTGAAGAGCATGAAGGCAGAGTTTGACGGGCTGAAGTATGAACATCTCAACGCGGAATCCCTGAAGGATTATATCAATAAAGTAGTTAATTCACCATTAATCAAGCCATATCTTAGCGCAGAGAAGAAAAAAGCAGAAAAAGAAGAGATCGCCGAACGTAGCAGATTGAAAATATTGGATATGCTAGAGCGCGGTAAGATCACTTCAGAAGAAGCGGAACGCTTGATAAAGGCTATTGGGAAAGAATAAACTTGACAATATCCAAGCCCTCAAAAATGTAGCGAAACACGGTCGGGATGTAGCGCAGTCCGGTTAGCGCGCTCGGTTCGGGACCGAGAAGTCGGAGGTTCAAATCCTCTCATCCCGACCAATGTGTTTTGCACCCATGTTCTTTTAGCATATCCATAACCAGTCCCCCATTAGCCTCTTGTGGTCTCACGGCATATTCAGGATAATTCGGACTGACTTTGTAAACAGATCATTCAGGAACCCGTTCGAACTGATCAATACGCCATAATCAAAAAAAATGATCGACAGGTTATAAGAAAAATGCCGGAACAAAAGCAAAAGATCACCTACTACCTCAAGCTGCTATATCCTTTCGTAAAAAAGGATAAGGGACTTCTATTCTTTGGCCTTTTTGCCATGCTTATCACCTCCGCATTGCGTTTGGTGGATCCCCTCATACTCGCCTTGATCATCGATCAAAGCATTCCCAACCAGAATATGACCGAAATGTTGCGATATGGGTTTATGTTCATTGGAGTGGTTCTGGTATCCGGATTGCTGTCTTACTTACAAATCGTGCTGTTATCGCGCTTGGGCATCAAAATCATAACTAAGTTCAAGGGTGATGTGTTCAGTCATCTGTTAAAACTACCCGTGGGCTGGTTCAACAAACAACCCGTAGGGGAACTCATCGCCAGAGTAGAAAGCGATAGCGAACGTGTAAAAGTACTATTTTCGGACCTCTCGATCACCATCGTGGGAAATCTACTGTTTTTTGTAGGGGTATTTATTGTTCTGATGGTCAGGGATTGGACAACCACCGTGGTGATCCTGCCGATCATCGCGATCACCATCGTGGCTTATTCTTTCTTGTTCAAATACATCTCGCGCTTTTTCCGGATTATTCGCGAGAAATATGCGATAATCTCTGCCAAGATCACAGATTATGTGCAAGGCATGCAAATGATCCAGGCCTTGAACCAGGAAGAACGGGTAATCGAAGATCTACGTAAAGCATCCAAAGACAAACAACGGGTGGAGATCAAAACCAGTTTCATAGAATACGGTGCGCAGAGCTTCTTCATGTTCGTCTTCAATGTGGTCTTTGTAGTGATCGTAATTATGATCTCCGCGCCCAAGATCATCTCTGGGATCGCTACTCTGGGTACTTTGATCGTCTTCATTCAATATATCTACCGCATGGTATGGCCTCTGATGCACCTAAGCGAAAACTTCATGCAGATGCAGCGTAGTTTCGTTTCCCTGAAACGTATTTTGGAGCTTACCACTCTGGAAACGGAAGATGAGACCTTTACCGGAACAGAAATACCTGCTTTTGAGCATGAAATACGCTTCGATAACGTGAGCTTCGCCTATGACAACGAGGATTGGATCTTGAAGGATGTATCTTTCAGCATACCCAAAGGCAAAAAGATCGCTCTGGTGGGACCCTCAGGAAGTGGAAAATCCACCACTATCAGCCTATTGTGTGGTTTCTACCATGTGCAGAAAGGTACTATCTCGGTAGATGGACTGCCCATCCGCAATATGGACTTCCGCGCTTGGCGTAAGAAGATCGGGTTGATCCTGCAAGATATCTTCCTATTCCCGGGGCCTATCCTAGAAAACGTTCGGGTTTACAACGATGAAGTGAAGCCCAATGTAGTTCAAGAAGCCATCTCCGTAGTCCAATTGGACGATTTTATAAAAGCCCTCCCCCAAGGCTTGGATACCGAGTTGGCAGAACGTGGGCAAAACGTTTCTCAAGGAGAAAAACAACTGATATCTTTCGCCCGGGCACTGGCTTTTAACTCCGAGATAATCATCATGGACGAAGCTACCGCTTCCATAGATCCCCAAACCGAAGCGCGCATTCAACGCACCATGAACCAAGCCTTTGGCGGAAAAACGATGGTAATCGTAGCACCTCGCCTCACTTCGGTTTTGGATGCGGATGAGATTCTGTACTTCACTGAGGGCAGAATCACCGCCCGGGGCAGTCATCAAGACTTGATGAAATCCAGCGAGGATTACCGTAAACTGGTGGAACTCCAGCTTCTGGGAGGCAGTAATGAATAAGCACATCAAATGGATTCTGCTGCAATACAAAACTCAGATCTGGTTTGTGATCATCATGGTGATCTTCACTTTGATCTCTTCTGCTGTGTCCATCGCTTACCCTTATGCGTTCAAGCGCATGATTGATCTACTAAAAGATATCCTGGCACAGCCTGAGCTTTATCCGGATCCGATGAACGAGGTAAACAAGGTGCTCTGGCTCTTCCTCGCCATCGGCGGAGCGCAGTTTGTAACCGGCTTCTATCCCTGCATCAGAGCTTGGGTGAACCTGCGTTTTGAACACGCGCTGAGGATGCTCTACTTCAGCCATATCAGCCGTAAAGATTTCCGCTTCTTCCAGAAATTCCGCACCGGAGATATTGTAACCAGACTCACGGATGATCTCTCGGACTTTCCCAAGATATCCTGGTTCCTTTGCAGCGGGATCTTTCGGGCATTAAACTCGTTTTCGATGATCATGTTTTCTCTGGTGGTAATGGTAAGCATCAATGTGAAGCTGACCCTGCTTTCGATCGCCCCTCTGCCTCTGATGATGCTGGTATTCTATTTTACCAGTGAGAAGCTCTATACAAACTTCGAGAAAAATCAAAGAGCCATTTCTAATATCAACAACCAGCTCGAGATGAGCTTTTCCGGCATCCGGATCGTGAAATCGTTCGTAAGCGAAGATAAATACAACCGCTTCTTCGACGTCGCGCTTGCCCGCAGATTCAAGACTGAGATGAGTGTAGTGAAGCTGAACGCAATCCTATCTCTGATCTATCAGTATATAGATTATTTTGCTCAGATCGGAGTGATCATGTTTGGTGGTTGGATGGCTGTAAAAGGAGAGATAACCGTGGGAACCTTCTTCCTTTTCTACACCTATCTTTCTATGATGATCTACCCCTTGCTGGATCTGCCTCAGCTCTTTGTCTCCGGCAAACAGGCTTTTGTGAATATCGATCGTCTTGAAGAAATGAAAGCCCACCCTACATTTAACAAAGCTGTGGAGGATGGACAGAAAGTATCTGAATTCTCTGGCCTCAGCTTCCAAAAAGTAAGCTGCATATATCCAGAAAAAGAAGAGGAAGTTATCCGCGAGGTCTCATTTGACCTTGATAAAGGTGAAAAAATGCTGATCCTGGGCGCAACCGGAAGCGGAAAAACAACTCTGGCAAATCTGATCCTAGGTTTAGTAAAACCAAGCTCGGGAAAGATATTCTTCAGTGATCAAGATATTGAGGAGATCAATATCCGCTCCCTTAGAGAAGTGGTGGCTTACGTACCCCAGGAACCAGCGTTGTTTAGCGGCAACATCAAAGATAACATCCTGATGGCAAACGATCGCGCGACTGATCTGGATTATCAAATGGCAATAAGAGCAGCTCAATTGGAAGCTGAAATCGCTTCCTTCCCCTTGCAAGACCAAAGCCAGGTTGGTCAACGCGGATTGAGCGTTTCTGGCGGCCAAAAACAGAGAATCACGATCGCCCGGGCTTTAATCAAACGCCCTCAACTACTGATTCTGGACGATATCACAGCTTCCTTGGATGCGGAGAATGAAGAGAAGCTCTGGCAGGCCATCAACCGGGATTATCCCGGCACAGGCGCAGTGGTGATCTCACACCGGCTTTCCACCTTGCGCTATGTGGATAGCGTGCTCTTCATTGATTCTCACGGTCACGCTCATAAGGGAAGCCACGATGAACTGGTGTTCAAAAACAAGGAATATCACGATTTCCTGCATGAACACTTGAAAAAATAGAGAGATTAGGCACAGTAAAGGACATCATCCATTCAAAAAGAAATGATGGCTTTTGCGGTGCCTTATCGCTATATATCATCTACAATCTGAAACTACAACGGTGTGGGATACGCGCAATTACAACTGTAATCAATACAAAATGAGCGAATCTGATTGACAAAAATATAGCAGAATCTTAATCTGGCACAAATGAGAAATTTCTGGAGATAATGTGCTATGAACGACCAGTTGCAAGACCTTCTAACTAAAGTGTATGACGAGGGCGTTGCCAAAGCCAATGCCGAAGCCGACAGGATTTTGGAAAAAGCTAAAGCGGATGCTCAGAAGATCGTAGAAGAAGCGAAAGCAAAAGCTGAAGCCACCACCCAGGAAGCCGAAAAGAAAGCCGCAGAATTGAAAAAGAACACTGAAGGCGATCTTAAAATGGCAGGTAACCACACCATGAGTGCCTTGAAGCAAAAGATTACCGAACTTGTGCTTTCTGCCACTGTAGATAAAGCCGGAAAGGCAAGCTTCGAGGATGCAGAGTTTGTAAAATCCCTCATCAAAGATACTCTTGCTGGCTGGAAACAAGACGCTAGTCTCAGCCTTGCGGAAAACCTGAAAGCCAATCTTGACGAAGCATTTATGGCTTCATTGAAAACAGTGTTTAGTGCGAAGTTGGATATAGACTTCAACCCTCAGATCAAAGCAGGTTTCACCATCTCCCCCACCGATGGCAGCTACAAACTTAGCTTTACTGATCAGGATTTTTCCGAGCTCTTCAAACACTACCTGCGCCCTCGCACTGCGAAGATACTCTTCGAAAGCTAGTTTCATGGCTAAGCAATACTACTATTTTATTGCTGGTTTGCCTGCGATCAGCATGGATGACAGCAAACTTGCATACAGTCCGGAACAATTCCGGGAACAAGCGAGAGCTCAACTAAGCGAGGGAGATTATCGGCTTATAGAGCTACTTCACCTGCCCTCGGAACTCGCGAATTTGCTGAAGGTTCTTTACAAAAAAGCTACAGACTTCGGTCCCGAAGCTTTATACGACCATGCCTTCTGGCAGGAATTCATAGACCACCATAAGCACCTGATCAGCAACCCCAGCGCCCCTGAACCCCCAGAGTATTCTGCGTTTCCCTCTTTTGTGGGAGATATGGTTATTGACCTTCTCAAAGAAGAAGATCTGCCCCCTTATCCTACCGCCGAGCATCGCCTGTTGCAAGCTCTCTTCGCTTTTTACGCTGAGCATACCAACCGCTTTATTCGTGAGTGGTTCAATCTGGAACGCAATATCAAGAACATCTTAGTGGCTCTAAATGGGCGCAATCATAAGCTGGACTACGCCAAGTACCTGATCGGAGAAGATGATACGGTAAAAAACCTGGCTCATAGCCATGCGGCTGATTTTGGGCTGGGCAAAGAACATCCGCTGTTTGACAATGTGCTGAGAATATATGATCAGAACAACATCCTCTACCGGGAACGGGGCTACGACATCCTGCGCAACAAGTGGATAGATGAAGAGAACTTCTTTGACTATTTCAATATCGACCGCCTCTTGGGTTATTACAGTAAATTGCGAATCATCCACCGCTGGCTTAGAGCCGATGCAGATTTGGGTAAAGAAGTATTTCACGATACTCTTAACAAGCTGGAAAACAGCTTCGAATTCCCCGAAGACTTCAATATAAAAATTAAACAGAAATAGAAGGTAAACGATGACCAAAGGTATAGTTAAAGCGATTATCGAAAACCTCGTGCAGGTCAAGGTATCCGGTCCCGTTTCACAAAACGAGATATGTTATATCAATCTGGGCGGAGTGAAGCTGATGGCAGAAGTGATCAAAGTACTCGGCGACACCGCTTACACTCAGGTTTTTGAAAGCACTCGCGGACTCAGACCCGGAGACGAAGTGGAATTCACGGAACATATGCTGGAAGTGAAGCTCGGCCCCGGAATGCTCTCCAAGAACTATGACGGTTTGCAAAACGATTTGAATAAGATGAAAGGTGTTTTCTTATCCCGCGGGGAATACACTGATCCCCTAGATGAAGATAGCACATGGGATTTCTCGCCCATAGCAAAAGCAGGAGACGTAGTTTCCGGGGGTGATTGGCTGGGTAGCGTTCCCGAAAGCTGGATTACCCACAAGATCATGGTACCTTTCGGGATGAACGACGAATACAAAGTTAAACAAATAGCCGCCAAAGGTACTTACAAGATTACTGATACCATCGCGATTGTAACAGATAAAGATGGCAAAGATATCGAGCTGAACATGATCCAACGCTGGCCGGTGAAGATTCCCATTAAATGCTATGCGGAAAAGCCCCGCCCCTTTAAACTGATGGAAACCGGGGTTCGTACTCTGGACACCCTTAACCCCATGGTAGAAGGCGGAACAGGCTTCATTCCCGGACCCTTCGGCGCAGGCAAGACTGTGTTGCAACACTCTATCTCCAAGAACGCGGATGCCGATATGATCATCTTTGCCGCTTGCGGTGAACGCGCCAATGAGGTGGTGGAAATGTTTGTGGAGTTTCCGGAACTTGACGACCCGCGTACAGGGCGTAAATTGATGGAACGCACTATCATCATCTGCAACACATCAAACATGCCGGTAGCTGCTCGTGAAGCCTCTGTTTACACAGCTATGACCATAGCCGAATACTATCGTAATATGGGCTTGAAAGTGCTTCTGTTGGCAGATTCCACCTCCCGTTGGGCTCAGGCATTAAGGGAAATGAGTAACCGTATGGAAGAGCTGCCAGGTCCAGACGCTTTCCCCATGGATCTCCCAGCCATCGTTTCCAGCTTCTATGCCCGTGCTGGCTTTGTGTATCTACGAAATGGCGATTCTGGTTCCATCACGTTTATCGGAACAGTATCCCCTGCTGGTGGCAACCTTAAAGAACCTGTAACCGAATCCACCAAAAAGGCAGCCCGTTGTTTCTATGCGCTTTCCCAAGCCCGTGCAGACAGTAAACGTTATCCGGCGGTGGACCCCATAGATTCTTATAGTAAATATCTGGAATACCCGGAAGTTATCGAATATCTGAATAAAAATGTGCACCCCACTTGGGTGGAAGACGTTCTTCATGCCAAAGATATCCTTCGTCGCGGCCGTGAAGCGCAGGAACAGATAAACATCCTAGGGGACGACGGAGTACCGCTCTCTTATCACGATAAATATTGGAAATCAGAATTGGTGGATCGCGTTATTCTGCAACAAGACGGGTTTGACGAGATCGATTCATCCACCCCCATGCCGCGTCAGAAGTACATGCTGGAGTTGGTCTTGGAGCTTTGTGATACCGAACTTGTCTTCGAAACTTTCGAGGAAGTGATGCCCTATTTCATCAAGATGATCAACATTCTAAAACAGATGAACTATGTGGAGTTTGATTCCAGCGAATTCAAGACATATGAGACAGAACTGCACAAGTTAGTTGACGAAAGGAGTGCTAAATAATGGCAACACAGGCATTTCAAAAGATATATACTAAGCTTAACCAGATCACCAAAGCTACTTGTTCCGTGAAAGCTACAGGGGTTGGTAACGAAGAACTGGCAACAGTGGGCGGCAGACTTGCCCAGGTAGTGAAGATCGTGGAAGATAACGTAACTTTGCAGATCTATGCCGGCACAGAAGGTATCGGTACGGATGCTGAGGTGGTCTTTTTTGGTAAAGCCCCGTCTCTGAAAGTGGGCACGGATTTGGCTGGCAGGTTTTTTAATGCCTACGGAGATCCTATTGATGGGGGTCCCGAAGTTGAAGGTAAGGAAATTGAGATTGGCGGTCCTTCGGTAAACCCAGTCCGCCGTAAACAACCTTCCGAACTGATCGCCACAGGTATCGCCGGTATCGATCTCAACAATACCTTGGTCACCGGGCAGAAGATTCCCTTCTTCGCTGATCCTGACCAACCTTATAATGAAGTGATGGCAATGGTTGCCCTCAGAGCTCAAAGTGACAAGATCATTCTGGGCGGTATGGGACTTTCCAACGACGACTATCTCTTCTATAAGAACACCTTCGAAAACGCCGGGGTGATCGATCGCATCATCTCATTTGTAAATACTACCGAAGATCCCACTGTAGAGCGTTTGCTGGTGCCCAATATGGCTCTTTCATCCGCAGAATACTTTGCTGCCGAACACAATGAAAAGGTGTTGGTTCTGCTCACCGATATGACTCTGTATTGCGATGCACTAAGCATTGTATCCAACCGCATGGACCAGATTCCCTCCAAGGATTCCATGCCAGGTTCATTGTACAGTGATCTTGCCAAACTCTACGAAAAGGCTGTCCAATTCCCCGGTGGCGGTTCAATTACGATCATCGCTGTTACCACTCTTTCCGGGGGGGATATCACCCACGCGATCCCGGATAACACGGGTTACATCACCGAAGGTCAGCTCTTCCTGAAACGCGACACTGATATTGCCAAGACCATCGTCGACCCGTTCCGCTCGCTATCTCGCCTCAAACAGCTTGTTATAGGAAAAAAGACTCGTGCAGACCATCCGCAGGTGATGAACACCGCGGTTCGTCTATACGCCGATGCCGCCAATGCCAAGACCAAGCTCGAAAACGGTTTTGACCTCTCTGATTACGATGAACGCGTATTGGAATTTGCCCGGGAGTATTCCGCGGAAATTCTCGCCATTGATGTAAACATCGATACAGACACCATGCTCGATACAGCCTGGAACCTTTTCCAGCGCTATTTCAACAAACAAGAAATCGGCATTAAAGATGAGTTCATGAATATCCACTGGAAGAAGGCATGAATCTAAAATTTCAGTACAATAAAATCTCTCAATTACAGCTCATCAAGCAACTGGGAGTAAGACAGAAGGCTCTGCCGACCCTCAAGAACAAGGAATCCGCTTTGCGCGTGGAAGTAAAAAAAGCCCGTGACAAAGCCTCGGAATTGGATTCCCGAATCGCGGAGAGGACGAACGAGCTGGATGTTTTCATGAAGCTCTGGAGCGAGTTTGATCCTGATCTGATCTCCGTGAAAGATGTCCAAATCAAGACTCGTAAAATTGCCGGAGTGAAAACACCGCTTTTGGAAGATATCACTTACGAGATGAAGGATTTCAACCTCTTTACCGCACCGAGTTGGTATCTGGATGGCATTGTATTGATCAAAGAACTATCCCGCCTGCAAATCGAGCGGGAGTTCTTCATTCGTAAAATGCATATTCTGGAGCAGGTTCGCAAGAAGACCACCCAGAAGGTGAATCTCTACGAAAAAGTGCAGATACCTGCCTTTGAAGAAGCGATTCTCAGGATCAAACGCTTCCTGGAAGACGAAGAGAACCTCAGCAAAGCCGCTCAGAAGATCCTCAAAGACCGTCTGGAGGAACTCGCATGATCGAAAAAATGAAGAAATACACCTTTGTGTTGTATCATCTGGAGTATCCTGATTTCCTCTCAAAACTTCAGGAATTGGGTATGGTCCATATCATCCGTTCTACGGATGAAAAATCCCCTGCTTTGATTCAAAACAGAGAGCTTCTGGATGAGTATAGCCAAGCTCTTAAGTTCTTGCAAAAAATCGAAGCCAAAGATGCAAAGCAGATCACCAGCTTACCTACAAAAGCACTATTGAACCAGATCAACAAAGCTCGCGAAGAAAAAGACAACCTTCTGCGTAAACAAGAAGCTCTGCGCAAACAGATCAAAGATATCGAACCTTGGGGACACTTTGAATACGAACTGGTAAGGAATCTCAGAAACAATGGTGTAGGAGTTCAGTTCTATCACTGCCTGAAAAACCACTTCAATCCGGACTGGAAAAAAGACTTCGTGATTCGAGAGATCGCGGAACGCAGCGGAATCCTGTACTTTGTCCTTTTGCACCAGGGTGAAGCACCTGCCTTGGAGGCAGATCGCTTTTCGTTTCATCACAGCACGCTCTTCGAACTGGAAAAAGAACTGGATGAGCTTGGCAATAGAATTCAAGCCATCGAGGATTACTTCAGCGGAATCGTAAACGTTGCCTCAGAGGTTTTTCAAAAAGAAATCCAACGTCTCACAGGGGAATATGCCTACGAGGATGCAAGCCTACAAGGCATCAATGAAGCCGATAATCATTTGAAAGTGATTGGAGGTTGGATACCTGTAAGTAAAGAAACTAAGCTGATTGAATTCATCAAAGAACAGCAACTTATCCATTTCTCGGAAGATGCCAAAGCAGAGGATGATCCCCCCATCAGCCTGAAAAACAACTGGTTTAATCGTCTCTTTGAACCCATCACCAAGATGTATATGCTGCCAAAGTACAACGATTTTGACCTCACCCCGTTCATGGCACCCTTCTTTATGCTTTTCTTTGGTTTCTGTAATGCGGATATCGCTTATGGTGTTGTTCTAATCCTCCTCACCATCGTATTGCGGGCAAAGATCAAAGATCCTGCCACCAAGGCGATGATGACCCTGGTAATGTTCTTTGGTATATCATCCATCATTATGGGTTGGGTAATGGGATCCATGCTGGGTTACGATCTCAAGGCAATTCCATCCCTCGGTGAGAAGATATTGGTGAAGAACAACGACCAAATATTCAATTTAGCCCTACTTCTGGGTGTGATCCAGATTCTCTTTGGGATATCAATTGCCACTATCAAGAAAATCCGCCAGTCTGGACCCATGCACGGTCTTAGTGAATTTGGCACATTCCTTTTCATTTCCGCCATCTCTGTACTGGGGGCGCAGCAATTGGGAACAGATATCTCAGCAGTCCAACCCTATTTGAAGTATCCAATCTGGGTAGGTCTCGCTTTGATCATGCTCTTTAATCAACCCGGAAGAAATCCCCTGATCAATATTGCCAGTGGCCTTTGGTTGCTTTACAACATTGTTACGGGCTTCTTCGGCGATATCCTTAGCTACATCCGCCTTTTTGCCCTGGGTGTTTCCAGCGCGATTTTGGGCTTTGTGGTGAATAGCATCGGAGCTCAGATGTCTGGCATTCCGATCATCGGACCCGTGATCTTCATCATCTTCATGCTCTTTGGCCATTCCTTAAATCTGGCATTAGGCGCACTTTCAGGTTTTGTACACCCTCTGCGCCTCACTTTTGTGGAATTCTTCAAAAACGCCGCGTTCGAAGGACCCGGCATGGAATACAAACCCTTTTCAAAACATTCAAAGGTAAAATAATAGGAGGTTTAATGAACCCGGATACCTTGAACACAGTAGCTCAAACCACAGCAACTGCCATGGCGGGCGGAAATTTGGCTTTTTTCCTTGCCTGGATCGGAATCTTCCTGATGGTAGCTCTAGCCGGAATCGGCAGCGCTATCGGAACGGTTATCGGTGGCAGCGCCAGCGTGGGTGCCATGAAAAAACGCGATGACATATTCGCGAACTGTATGATCCTATCCGCATTGCCCGGTACTCAAGGGCTATATGGATTTGGAGCTTTCTTTATCCTGAATGGTCATATCAACCCGGAAATGAACATGCTGCAAGCCTGCGCTATATTGGGTGCGGGACTCATCATGGGTCTGGTAGGATTGATCTCAGCTATTCAACAAGCAAAAATCGTTGCCAACGGCATCGAGAGCATGGGCGCCGGTAACGACGTGTTTTCTAAGAGCTTGATCCTCGGTGTATTCCCGGAACTCTATGCCATCGTTGCCTTTGCCGCTTGCTTCCTGATCTCCGGAATCATTCCCGGATTGGCATAAGCCTAACAATTTAACTGCATAAAGCGCATCTTATGATGCGCTTTTTTTGTGCCTTCCCAATTTGCTTATCTTAATCACTTCTTAATCCCCCCTTAATCAAGCGTTAATTATTAACGCTTGATTAAGGGGGGATTATCGCTTGATTAACGCTGATGAATAAGGGAAAAATAGTGGTCTTTCCTGATTTTGGTTGACATAAATAGTGAGGATGAATAATGAAACGCAAAGTCAGGAAAGCAGTTAGCTACTCCAAATCTTTTAAGAGTATGGTAATCCATAGCATAGTATCAGAAGGCACAAGTATTGCCTCAG
>JAHDQK010000091.1 GCA_018433885.1 Candidatus Cloacimonadota bacterium | reverse complement strand
GGTCTGCCCAGATTTTGGGAAAAACCAAAAAACGGGCTTCATAAGAGGGGTTTTATGAGGCATAATTGAGAAAATAGACCAAAAAGGTCACTTCGAGACAGAAAATGGCGGGCGGCTACAGAACAAATTCATCTCAATACAAGCATCAGGAGTTTATGCAATGGTCTTACCCTATAAATTCAGTAAGCGAGGCAATCCCGATAGAGTGGCAATCTGCGGTGGTATTCGGTAATAATCTCGGCTTCGCTTTTACCTTGGAAATAGGCTGAGGGAGCAAGTTTGATTCTACTAAGCAATAGTTCTAAGGGTGGAGCCAGCCACAGGACTCTTTGTGATCTTAGAAAATCCCGGTTTTGCGCCAGTTCCACGATGCCACCTCCACACGCTACGACTCCGGAGCAGGTTGTACTATTAGAAGAAGGGGAATCCAGCTCCAGCGAGGGACTCCCCATCAATATCTCGCTTTCACGCTTACGAAAAGCGTTCCAGCCATTTTCCTTTACATACTCGGCAATACTTGTGCGTGCTTCCTGACAAAAGACAAGGTCTGTATCATAGGCCGAGATCTGCCAGCTTGAGGCAAGATTTTGCGCCAGACGGCTCTTTCCTGCTCGGCTGAAGCCAATGATATAGAGCAGCATCTTTTACAATCTGGAGCTAACTTCCTCTTCCACCTTGGCGGCGATGCTTTTGCACTGGGAGAGCAAATCTTCGGCTTCGGCAAGAGTAGTTTTGCGGAACTCCTCATCGGTGATACCGCTGATATTGATCCGGATATTGAAATACGCCGCTTTGGCAGCTGCCAGAGCAGTAAGAGCTGCCACTCCGGCATCCGAAAGCGCATTCACGTTCCCGATCACCGCCACTTTTTCTGCCAGGACAAGTGCTTCGTGTGAAATTCTTAGAGTATCCAGCGGAGCGATGATGGCCCCCTGGGTGCATTTTTCGATCTGTTCCAAGCGCAGGGCGATTTCCTCATCCGTCTTCTTGGGTAAGCGCATGGCGTCCATCATGGCATAGAAGGCATCGGTATCCACATCGATGCAATGCATGGCACGTTCTTTGATGATTTGACCCACAGGAGCGTATTCGCGGGCTTGTGTCTGAACTTTCTCGTAACCTTTTTTATCGATAGTAAGGTTGGAGACCATCGCGGAAAGCGCACCACTCATCGCTGCGCATAACGCAGCTACAGAGCCACCGCCGGGAGCGGGAGCGTCTGTGGAAAGCAGATCACAAAACCCTTCCACCGTCATGGCGGCAAGACGTTCTTCTTTGGCAATGGCGTATTCTATCACTTTTTTATCCAGATCAAATGGCGCCAACTCTGCCAAGCCCATGGATTGGATAGCGGTTTCCATGATCATTCTTTCCGGAATACCGGTGGATTCGTTCATTTTTTTCAGATAGTGGATTCCGCTTTCCAAGAGTGCGGCTTTGGGAATCAGCCCCACCAGTTCACTTCCGGTAACCTGAATGCCCATCTGAGAAGCGAGTTCGCGCACTTTATCCAGAACCAAATGAGCTGGGGTCACCTTGTAATTGGTGAGATTGATGCTGATCTGGGCGCGATTGTAAGCATCGATGTACCAACCCACTGCTTTGCAATTGCTAAACAGCCCCGGCTCCATGATCTTGTTGCCCTGTTCGTCTTTCAGTAGCTTGCCATCTTTGCCCCGCGCCGGTTTTCCGCTTTCTCGGATGGTGAGGGCGATATCGTGGGCTTTCTTTTTATCTCTGGTGTTTAAGTTTATATTGTAAGCAATCAAGAACTCGCGGGCTGAGATCGCGGTTGCACCACTTTTTGCGTTGAACGCGTGAGGTCCAAAATCCGGTTTCCAAGCGGGGTCTTTTGCCTTGTCTGGCAGGGCTTCATACTCTCCGGAGCGGACATTGGCGAGGTTCCTCCATTCGGGTTTGGTGGCGGCGTTTTCGTAAAGATATACCGGGATACCCAGCTCTTCGCCCACTCGTTTCCCCAGTTTTTTGGCATACTGCACACATTCATCCATCGTCATCCCGGAGATAGGAATGAAGGGACACACATCGGTGGCGCCCATGCGAGGATGTTCACCATGATGTTTGGTCATGTCGATCAGTTCCGCGGCTTTTTTTATCGCCTGAAACGCGGCTTCCACCACGGCTTCTGGCTCTCCAGCCATCGTGAATACAGTGCGGTTTGTATCCGCTCCCGGATCTACATCCAAAAGCGCTACTTTTTTCACAGATTTTATCGCTGTGGCAATCGCATCAAGGATGCCCTGATCTCTGCCTTCGCTAAAATTGGGGACACATTCCATCAGTTTCATAGCTTTACCTCATCTGTTTATGAATTTTTACTTTTACAATCTTCTTATCTGTAGCCTGAAGCACTTGGATCCGATATGGATCTACGTTTATAAACTGTCCTTGATGAGGGATTTTTTCGAGATAATCCAGGATCAACCCGGCGATGGTCTCATAATCCCCTTCGGGAAGTTCGATGCCAAAATCGTCTGCCAAGCGGTCAATCTCCACATCCGCCATAGCAATCCAGGTATTGGGGCTAATCTGCTCCACATCGGGATCTTCATCGTCGTCGTATTCGTCTTCGATATCTCCCACAATCTCTTCCAGGATGTCTTCGATACTAACGATGCCAGCGGTTCCGCCATAGGAGTCCACGATGATAGCCATGGATTTACGCTGGGATTGCATCTCTTTCAAAAGAACATCCACATCCATATTTTCCGGAGCGAAGAAGGGCTCGTGCACTATATCTCCGGCTGTCATATCGTGCTTCACTTCCTTTTTCAAAATATCGTAGATGATCAGTACTCCGATCACATCGTCGATGGTGTTGCGATAGACAGGGTATCTGGTAAAGCCTTCTTCTTTGGCAATTTCGATCACTTCGGAAATCAACGCGGTTTCTGCGATCGCTACGATATCCGTGCGGGGCACCATGATGTTTCTGGCTTCCAATTCCTTGAGATCCAGCGCATCCTCGATCATCTCGATCTGAGGCTGCATGGCGCTGTCTTCATGGCTTTCGGAGAGTAAAAAGCTGATGTCGTCTTTAGTAAGATAATCGTATTGATTATTGTCCGTAAGTTTCAGGAGCTTGCGCAAGGCACGGTTGATTAAACCTACGATGGCTACAAACGGACGAAACAGGTAATAGAAGAAGACAAGCAGCGGAAACACGCGGGGCACGATCTTATCCGCATGATCGCGGAATACAGCCTTGGGTACGATTTCCCCAAAGACCAGCACAACCGTTCCCACAAACAGGGACGTAAAACGGGCATCCAAGGCAAAATCTGCCATCTTTGCCACAAACAAGGTGGAAAGTGAAGCGAGAATAGCATTGGCGACGTTGTTACCGATCAGGGTGGTACCCAAGAACCGATCCGGATGACGAATGAAGCGTAAGAGGTTGGCTTTATTACGACTACGCCGGGAACTCTGTTCCAGGGAAATCTGGTCTATCGAGATCAGACCCGTTTCCAGCCCTGAGAAAAAAAACGAAAGCCCCAAGAAAAACAATAGGATCAGCAGGATAAAAAAGATCTGGATCATTTATTCGTTTACCTTCTCATTTCTCCAAGCGATACGCAAGGATTGGATGAATTCATCGATGTTTCCTGCCAAGAAACCATCCAGATTGTAGCTTGTCAAGTTTATTCTGTGATCCGTAACGCGGGATTGGGGAAAATTGTAGGTGCGAATCTTGGCGGAACGGTCTCCAGTAGATACTTGGGCTTTGCGAGAGGAGGCGATTTCCTGCTCTTGGCGGCTGATCTCCAAATCCAGCAATTTACTGCGTAAAACTTTGAGCGCTTTGGCTTTGTTCTTGATCTGAGATTTTTCGTCCTGACAGGTAACTACCAAACCGGAAGGGATATGGGTGATGCGCACCGCGGAATCTGTGGTGTTTACGCTCTGCCCACCATTTCCGCTACTACGATACACATCGATGCGCAAATCGTTGTCGCTGATATCGATATCGATATCTTCCGCTTCCGGAAGCACTGCCACGGTAACCGCGGAAGTATGGATTCTCCCGCTGGATTCTGTAACGGGAACACGTTGCACCCTGTGCACTCCGCTTTCGAAGCGCATCAAGCCATAGGCGTTCTCACCATTCACTTGCATCACGATTTCTTTGTATCCGCCCAAACCGGTTTCGTTGGCATCAATCAGTTGTTTCTTCCAGCCTTTGATATCCGCATAGTAACTGTACATTCTATAGAGATCCGCCACAAATAGAGCGGCTTCTTCTCCCCCGGTTCCGGCGCGGATTTCGATGATGGCGTTTTTCTCGTCGTTAGGATCGCTGGGAATAAGGAGATCCCGCAGTTTTAGCTCCAGGGCTTCCAGAGCAGTTTCCAATGCACCGATTTCTTCCTTTGCCATGCTCTGCATCTCGGGATCATCATCGCTTTCCAGCAAATGCTTGGCTTCGCTCAGTTGCTCACGCGCAGATAAAAAATCCTGATAGCAACCGATGATGGCGTCCAACTCTTTGTAACGGCGCATGAGAGCCTTGTATTTGCGGGCATCATTCATCAGCTCGAAATCCGAAACTCTGCTTTGTAGATCCAGAAATTCCGCTTTAAGGTTTTCCAGTTTATCGATGGGGATCATTTGCCGGCATCCAACAGGATAACATTATGGGTAGAATAATCCATATCCAGTGCGGCTTTCATCGCTACCAGCGCGGTTTCTACCATGTCGTCATCAGGCGCTTGAGTAGTGATTTTCTGCAAAGCCATCCCGGGGATGGTCATCAGCTTAACAATCGGGTGATTCAGATTGCGACCGGAGAATTTAAGCACTTCGTAACTTACTCCGGAGATAAGCGGGATCATCAGGAGATGGTATGCCAAGCGGATATATACGGGGATGGTAGCGCCCAAAATATATTGGGAAACCAGGGTGTCCGTGATCGAGAAGATCAGGATGCCCACCAGCAATACAAAGAACATGAAGCTGGTTCCGCAACGGGGATGGATGGTGGTGTGGCTTTGAATTTCCGCCAGCTCCAATCTGCTGTTGTGTTCATAGGCATTTACGTTCTTATGTTCTGCGCCGTGGTATCTGAACAGGCGTTTAACATCCTTCATCAATGAGATCGCCCAGATGTAGATCACGAAAAACACGATGCGGATGCTTCCGGCAAAAAGATTGAAGAAGAAATCCTGTTTGGAGAGCTTCATCCAGTCCGAAAGCTTGTAAGGCAGGAGTCCAAAAAGTAAAAACGCGAGGCCGAAAGCGATCACGAAGCTAAGGATCTCTTCCCGTTTCTCTGCGGCTTTACTCTTTTCTTTGATCGTTTCACCTTTTTCCAAGGCTTCTGCCTTTAGATCCAGCTCAAAACGCTCCGCGGAAAATGTGAGCGTTGAAAACCCGATCTTCATCATCTCGATAAGCGAGACAAAGCCTCTGATGATTGGCAAGCCAAAGAATTTCACTTTCTGCGTAGCGCTTACAAAGGGGCTTATCTTGAGTTCGATCTCCCCACTTCGGCGTCTGATCGCAGTTGCCAAGCGGTCGGGACCGCGCATCATCACGCCTTCTATTACAGCTTGCCCACCTACACTAATCTCTTTTTTCATCCATGTATCCTTGTTGATAATAAAAAACGCCACTCTCCCACTTCCGGGAAGACTGGCGTAAACAAAGCTTTGAAGATCTACTTTTCGTCTTTGGCGAGGTTATATTTCTTGTTAAACTTCTCTACCCTACCAGCGGTATCCATGATCTTCTGTTTGCCGGTATAGAAAGGATGGCATACGTTGCAGATATCCACCTGCATACTACCTTTGGTGCTGCGGGTTTCAAAGGTGTTTCCGCAAGCGCAGGTAACGGTTGCCTTCTCGTACTTTGGATGTAATCCCTGTTTCATTTATCTTGCTCCTTGTATAAATTCAATATGTTTGCACCATTATTTTTAGCATGCCTATTGTGTCAAGCAAGACTTTCGAACTCTGCGCTTTATCCCTTGTTACAAGCTTCCAGATGAGCGATTTAGTTATGAAGTTCTGCCGGAGTTCATGCCCCGCTGCTGAGATTCCAAAGCCAATTTAGTAATATCCAGATCAAATGGACGGGGATAGCAGAATACATTCATCTGCGCTAAAAACTGGTGATACCAGAAGGATTCTGCTTTAAAAACGGGGAGCTGATTTTCATTGGCAATATCTTCCAAGCGATTAAGCGGGTTCGCTAAGGGCAGGTTTATCAGCTTGCGAAAACCAGGGAGATGGGTAAGATCGTCCGTTTCACTTAAGCCCAGAGGACTGGCGTTGATCAGAAGGTCGTAAACCAGATCCGAAGCAGGAAAAACGCCATATTTATTACACAAAGCTTCGGCTTTGGCGGGACTTCTTGCCATTAGCGAGATATTCGCAAAGCCCAGGCGTTTGAGCTTGGCAATAAACACCTGCGCACATGCCCCGTTCCCATATATCAAAACGCTATCGGTTTGGGCGACACCGAGATAAGTGAGCCCAACTTCCAACGCCAGGGCATCCGTATTGCGGGCATAAAGATACATATCCAGATTTTCGTTGTAGAAATTTCTATCGTGTCTTTCAGATAGCAACTGGATCGAGTTCACGGGACCAGTACCGAGTTTGAGATGCTCGCTAATAACGGCTTTGAAGGGGCTGGTAACGGTGAAGCCCACAATGTGTTCGGACTTACGAAGATAACTGTAAACTTCGATCAGTTCGCTGATGTTCTTTGCCGGAACGGGGATAAATACCTTATTCTCGCCGTTTAACTCCAGGATATGATTGCCCATTGTCAGTGAACCACTCGTATTTACTCGCTCATCTCCAGCCACGAGAATCAACTCAATATCCGGCGAAAGCACTCGGGCAAGCATGAAGATCATAGCGAATTTTTGGGGTTGACCTTCATACAAAGGCTTATCAGCCGCCATGTATAATCCACAGGAGTGAAACCTATCGAACAAAGACCTCTGGAACAATGCCCATTTCCCGGTCACGTTAAATATATAGTTCCTATCAGCTTGCTGATCCAATAGATCAACAGTATTCTTTATCTCCCCAAAAGTACCTGCTTCGTAAACAAGTTTGTATACGAATGCCGGTTGCTTATGGGCAATAAACTCCCTAATGCGGGCTTCATCGTGCAACGGAAGGTGCAATGAAAGGATCAGCCGCTTGGGATCCACCAGATCATGATATTGTGGGAGGTCATCTACTTCGATATCCACTAAAGCACGTGAGGAAAACATCTTGGAGACTAACTCCCTGCAGAGTAGCTCCCCTTTGCAGGTGAGGATGGTATTTCGGGTAAAGCTGTCGAAGTCAATTGAACGCCAATTCTGACAGTTATCCAGCCGTAACTCGGTATAGTAATCTTTATGAAGCCTTCTGGGGTTGCCCTGATGGCTATAATGCTGGCACTCAATAATCATCATCATAGAGCGGATATCTCCAAGTTCTTGCGCATCAAATCTTCCACCATATCCGGATCCATACCCGTTTGCTCTGCCAGATAACGCGATCGAATCATGATATCCTGTTCGCGGGAGGGGTCTTTAGGAGCGATGCCGCGTTCTTCTTTGTATTTCTTTACTTGCCTTACTAAGTCCCGGCGGCGCGCGAGTAATAAGATCAGATCTTCATCAAGTTTATCTAGAGCTTCTCGATAAGCATCCAGATCAGTATTGCCCCGGATCAATCTTTGATGCTGAAGCGCATCTGCCAGGCATATAATCAGCATCGCTTCAATAACCGGAACCAGGCGGGGAAGGTGGCAGGTGTCGTGACGCCCCTCGATTGTGATCTTGCTGTCTTTGCCCCGTAGATCGATGGTTTTTTGCTCTGTGCCGATACCAGACACGGGGCGGATAATGAGATCAAAGACTATATCCTGTCCAGTGCTAACTCCGCCAAGGATTCCGCCGTGATGATTGCTGGTGGGCTTTCCATTTTGGAACTGGTCGTTTACTAGCGAGCCCGGCATTTCTGCCAAAGCAAGACCTTCTCCAAAGAGGATGCCGCGAACGCTGCCGATGCTCAACATGGCTTTGGCTATGTTTGCGGAAAGCTTTTCGTAGATGGGATCTCCCAAGCCCGGCGGCACGTTCTGTGCTCTAACGCGGATCACACCTCCCACACTGTCGCTTCTGGCTTTTACTTCGTCCAGATACTTAATCAGGTTGGAATACCCATCCGCATCCGGCCAATAATATGGGTTGGTGGGTTTCGAGGGGGATTCTTCGGTAGAAAGCATGCCTATACGCAGGCACTGAGAGGAAATGTGGATGTTCTTCAGTAATGATTTCAAGAGTTCTGCCGCTATAACTCTCGCCACAGTTTCCCTGCCGGAAGCACGGCCACCGCCACGGTAATCAAAGATGTGATACTTCTGTAGCCAGGAATAATCCGCGTAGCCAGGACGGATCAAATTCCGGATAGCTTCATAATCCAAACTGCGAGCGCTGCGATTGCGAACGATTATGCACAGAGGGCTACCGGTGGTCTTACCTTCAAACACTCCGCTGAGAATCTCAATATCATCCGGTTCAATCCGGGCAGTGCTATGTTTGCCCTGAGGTGCTCTGCGTCTGAGAGCGGCACGGAGCTCTTCCATGGGGAATATCTGATTGGGAATGGGGCTATCGAACAAGATCCCAATCGCAGGACCGTGGGACTCCCCAAAAGTTGTAATACCAAAAACAGAAGAGAGTTTATTTGAGGACATCATCAAACACTATGATCTGATGTTTGAATTCCTCATAGAGATCTCCCAAATGACGCATCAAAAAATACTCCCGCTCCATCTGGCTGATATTTGCGGCAAGGCTGTCTTTGATATCCGCAAAGGGTATCGGGCTTTCGCAGCGGCGATCGGTAAGCATAAGAATATGAAAACCTTCCGGGCTGGCAAAAGGCATGCTGATCTCGTTTAATTTCAGATTAAACGCTACTTCGTCGATTTCTGGGAATAGCTTTCCCCGAGGGAAAAAACCCAGATCCCCACAGCATTCATTGGAAGGGCAATCGCTACACTTGCGACACTCGTCGTTGAATTCCTCCGGAGTGGATATTCGGGAGCGAATCTCGGTAATGCGGTCCAGAGCATCGGGGCCCATGAGGAAGATGTGAGAACATCGCACCATTTCTTCGCTGCAGAAGTTCTGGATCTGCTCATCGTACAATTCTTGTAGTTTGCTTTCCCCGATGGGTTCATCATCTATGTAAAGAGAGGCAATGTATTTGCGGATCAGTATATTGCGGCGGATGAGGGTTTCCATTTCGTGGGCATCCATGTCTTGCAGAGAACCTGCAGGCAAGCCAAAGGGCTCGTCCTCGTCCAGGATTTCCATCAAAGCAATGTCGAATTCTTCGTCAGATACATTTATTCCCTCGCGAGCGGCTTTCTCTAACAATAGACAACGGTCGATGAGCCGCTTCAATGCCTGAGCGGATGAGCCTCCGCAAAGCAATTCGCGAGAGACATCCCGTTCAGAAATTTCGTGATTAACAACTTTGGCGATGATCTTCACCGTATTCCTCTTTGAGCCCCATGAATCGGGATTTGATATCCCGGAGGACATCAGATAAGCTAAAGCTGTGAGAGCATATTGTCAAATCAAATTTGCATTTACGATACCAAGTTAACTGGCGTTTGGCATAATTACGGTGGTGTTGAGCAACCACTTGAGCGCATTCTTCCGAACTTGCGAGACCTTCAATATATGGCTGGAACTCCTTGTAACCCATGGTATTGAGTCCGGGATCCTGCCAAGTATAACCCATATCGAGAAGAGCCTTGATCTCGTTGATAAGCCCTTGCTCCATCATAAGCTGCACGCGGAGGTTGATCTTCTCATATAATTCCGCGCGGGGCAGATCCACAAATATCCTGAGTGCTTTATGGCGTGGCTCTCGAACCTGCCTTTGCCAATGCTCCGAGATACTTTTCCCGGTCCCGAGAAAAACTTCCAGTCCACGGAGAATGCGTTGAGGGTCTTTGGGGCTGATCTTCGCTGCGAATTCCGGATCGCAATCCTGCAACTTGAGGTACATAGCCTCTGCCCCGATGGTCTCTAGCTCTTCCTGTAGGCGTTCCTTAAGGTGGGGATCCAGAGGAGGATGTTCAAACAAGCCATCCAGAAAAGCCCTGATATACAGCCCGGTTCCACCACATACTATCGGAATCTGGTTCATTTTGGATATTTCCGAGATTGCCGTTTCCGCATCGGATACAAAGCGGCCGGCGTTGTACCTTTCCCGCGGGTCGATTATATCCACCAAATGGTGCGCCACCTCTTGCCTCTCCTCCAGAGATACTTTGGCAGTGCCGATATCCATGAAGCGGTAAACCTGACGGGAATCCGCATTGACGATCTGACCGCCAAGTTCCCTAGCAAGCATCAACGCTAAAGCGGATTTGCCCGAGGCGGTAGGCCCCTCAATGCAAAGTATCATAAAAGACGTTTGAACTTCTTCTCGAAATCCGTGAGTGTCATCTTCACGATCAAGGGACGTCCATGGGGGCAGAAATATGGGACTCTGCAAGCAAAGAGATTGTTTATCAAAGCCAGCATCTCCTTGCGTGAAAGTTTGGTGTTGGCTTTGATTGCCGCTTTACAGGAAATGGATTTCGCGAGGGAATCCCGAAAGTCTGAATTCAACTCCATCTCTGTTTCCAATTGTTTAAGGATATCGATGAAGATGTTCCCCCCCTGAAAGTCACCCAGTTCAGCCGGAATCTCTTCAATAACGATGGAATCGCCACTGAATTTCTTGAGGGAAAAGCCTACTTTTTCCAGAAGCTCCAGATTAGCATCCACCAGATCCCGGATCTCGCTGGCGATAAACGGTGGGATATCGATCACCAGAGGGATGATGAGTTTTTGCCGGGTCGCTGGAGCGCCGCCGGTTCGATGGATTAGCTTCTCGTAAATGATGCGCTCATGGGCGGCGTGTTGATCGATGATAACCAAGCCATCTTCCACTTGCACAAAGATGTATGTGTTATGAAGCTGCCAGGGATTGATGTAGTCTTCTTCATTTTGTAGGAGCAATTTATAGGGCACGCTATCGTTGGGCTGATCCTCGAAGATCTCCTGCTGTTCCTGCTGTCTGCTTTTTTCTGGATTCACAATGGGGATGCTTTTGGGCATTTCCTCGCGTTCTTTGTGAAACAGATCATCCTGAAACAACTGGGAATGTTCCTTTTTGTATTCGCTATAACGGGGCACAGGCACGTTTTGAACAAATATCTCCCGCTCTACCTGGCTGGGACGTTCTGTAGCAGAACCAGTTTGCGGATACGCGGTAAAGCGCTCTCGAGCTGAAGCAAACTTCTGATCCTCATAACGTTTTAGAGCTTTGCTGAGAGTCTCGAAGATCAAAGAATGCACTTTCTGCTGTTCTCTGAAACGTACTTCGTTCTTAGTGGGAGATACATTCACATCGATCTGAGTAGCAGGCACTTGAACGAAAAGGATGTATGGTGGAGTGTTTCCCTTTGCCCAGGCTCGTGTCTTTTGGATGAACGGAGCATAAGCGCTTTTTATACTGTGTTTTACAGTTTTATCGTTGATAAATCTGCCGTTGATGAATACATATTGGGCGTCTATCAGCTTGTCGTTTCGCTCTTCCAGACCGAAAATGTAACCATCCAGGGCATAATCTCCTGCGGAAGCGGATACGCTAATGATATCATCCGTGAAGAATCCTGTACCGAAGATCTCACCCATGCGATTGGTTCTATCTTCACTTGCAACATAGTGCAAGCGCTCTCTGCCATCGGCAATTAGCTTAAAACTGATCTCAGGATAAATGATCGCTTGGTAGTGGAAGTATTTAAGGATATGCCTTAACTCCACTGTATCCGTGCGCAAGAACTTACGCCGGGCTGGCAGACTTTTGAATAGCCCTCTCACCCATATTGTAGTGCCGGGATTTGAGGATGTCTTTTGCACATCCCGGAGTTTACCGTCGTTGATCTCGATCCTTAGCGCTACATCCAGGTTATTGCTCCTGGTGATCAGGGTAAAATGGGATACTGAAGCGATCGAAGGCAAGGCTTCACCGCGAAACCCTAAGGAACTGATATGCACGATGTCGTCCACATTACGGATTTTGCTGGTAGCATGACTCTCCAGAGCCAGCATGGCGTCGTCCGGTTCCATCCCGCTCCCGTTATCGATCACCTGGATGAGGTCTTTACCTCCGTTTTCCACGATCACTGTGATGGCTGTAGCACCGGCATCTATGCTATTTTCCACTAGTTCTTTTACTACAGAGGCGGGACGTTCGATTACTTCTCCAGCGGCTATCTTGTTGCGAACGTCTTCAGAGAGAATGTTGATCTTTGGCATGGTGGTCAGTAACGGAAAACTGATCCGTTGGTAAATTCACGGATTATGGAGTTATAGGGCACATGTGCGTCGTCGATATCCTTGCAATGCGATAGTAAGCGCAAAAGTCTGCGGGATTCAGTGAAGGCAGAAGAGGTAGATGGAACGCTCAACAGCATCTTCCATGCGTGTTTCTTCAACACCCCAAGTTCATAGGTTAGGCTACTGTTGAACATATAATCTGCGTTTTCCTGGAAGGGGAAGATGTTCTTCTCTTCGCCGTCGCGAACATCCTTCCAGCGCGTGATCGTCTCTTCTGCGGAGTAGCCGCGATATTGGTGGTCGCGGATAATTCTGCGGAGCAGGCGGCAATCCGTAGTGGGGATTCGATTGTGGTTATCGATATTGAGCTGGTTTAATGCCGAGATATAGATGCGGGCTTTACGGTTGTCCGGAATCGCCGAAGTAAGAGTGTCGTTTAGCCCATGGATGCCTTCCATGATCACGATATTATCCTTCTCCATCTTCACGAAGTGGTTGCTACGCCTGCGGATGCCTCTGGTAAAATCATAGTGCGGCAGCTCGATTTGTTCCCCGTCTAGTAGCTGGCTAAGTTGCAGATTCAGGAATTCCAAATCGATTGAGTATATGGATTCGAAGTCATAATCCCCATCCTCTTTGCGCGGGGTGAGATCCCGGTTCAGGAAATAGTCATCCATCCCGATCACTATCGGTTTTGCCTTGCTTGCTTGGAGTTGAACACTTAGTCGCTTGGCAAAGGTGGTCTTTCCAGAGGAAGATGGCCCCGCGATCAAGATCAGTTTAATTTCGGGGTTTTTCACTATATCCGCGGCTATCTCGGCTATCTTTTTTTCGTGGAGAGCTTCTTCTACCAGAATGAACTGTGAAATCTCGTAATTTTCATTTAAGCGATTGATATCCGAGATGTTGTGTACTCTTAGAATATCCAGCCATTTATCGTGTTCCTGATGCAGGGAAAACACTTTATTGGGAAGCGCAAAGGGTGATGAAATCTTCATTTCCTTGCCGGTGGGAAAGCGCAGAATGAAGCCCGGTTCCTGATACACAATGTCGAAATCCGTGATAAAACCGGTGCGATCAGCCAGGGGGCGGATAAAGAAATCGTAGTACTTGCCGCAGCGATAGACACTTACGGTCTCGCTATAGTGAGACTTGATGTTCTTCAGGACGTCCCGGCGGCGCATACTGTTAAAGATATCTATGGCTTCCGAGGTGCGAACTTCGATCCTGTCTATGGGTAGATCGCTGATTATTATGCGTTGCATCTCAGCTCTTAAGCGTTCACAGTCGTCTTTGCTGAAGCGTTCCACATTGAACACTTCGCAGAACACTCCATCCGCGATGGAATGCTCGGCAACCAGAGAGTGAGCATCACCCAACAAAGTGTGCAGAGCTTTTGCCATGATAAATATGGCAGTATCCTGATAAATACGGTATCCTTCCGGATGCCGGGAAGTGATGCAATTCACCAAAGTGTCTCCGGAAGGGAGATAATCTTCATTGACATATTCTGTATGATTAATTTTGTAGCTCAGGACGAGGCTACGATCGATGCCACTTCCTTTTAATATCTGAGCGATAGGCCTTGCCTTATCGAGTTCAACGAGGCTGTGTTTGTGTCCGTCCAATCTTATATCGATCTTCATAATTAGTATCCTTAGGAATGTGTATTCTTACCCGCAATTTGCCTGGATCCGAATCAGGAGCCACGAATACGTAGGGTAAGGACAAACTATTCAAAAGAGCAAAATTCGTCAAGCACAATAGGAGATAGTCCAATGCCGAACAAGAACGCGCGTAGAATGCGTATAAAACGAGAGATTATAAACCATCTGGGTATAGTTTTTGCCTCCATTTTCTTTGCCGCTGGCTATGCATGGTTCCTATTACCCTACAATATGGCGCCGGGGGGAGTGGGCGGTATTTCCCAGATACTACATATGTTTTTGGGTTTACCGAACGGTGTGGGAATGGTGTTGATCAACATCCCGCTATTTGTAATCAGCTTTGTGTTCATCGGAAAGTCCTTTGGCAGCAAGTCCATCTACGGGATGTTCGTCTCGGCGATGATGACTGATCTGTTCAGTTTTCCCATGCTATATAGGTTGGGTTTAGTTAGCGATCTCTCCAAATACACTCACCTTGTTGGAGACCGGGTGGTCTATGCCATGTTACCGCCGGAAGAATTGTTTCTCTCTGCTATCGCAGGTTCTGTACTCTTGGGTTTGGGGCTTGGCTTGATCTTCCGATTCAGGGGATCTACTGGCGGTACGGACATTCCTGTAGCGCTGATCAAACAAAAAGCAAACATCTCTATCGGTACGGGATACTACATAGTGGAAACTGGCATCATTCTTGCTGTTGCTCTATTCTTGAAGGATCCCAAACTTTTGATTTGGGGCTACATAAACCTTTTTATAACCACGAAAATCACTGATCTGGCATCCGAAGGATTGCCATATATCAAAGGTGTGTATATAATATCGAACTATACGGATGAGATCCGTGGCATCATATTTGACCGCTTGGAACGGGGAGTGACTATCCTGAAGGGGATGAGCGGATTTCACCAGCGAGATATCAACGTGATCTTCTGCGTGATGAATCGCCGTCAGGTGCCGTTGCTTACCGACCTCGTGAAAGAGATCGATCCGGATGCCTTCATGATTCTTACTGATGTTTATGATGTGATGGGTTATGGCTTCAAGAGCCGCAATCTGAGCCTGAAAGATAATGCTAAGTAGATCTACCAATTGATTTTAAACGCCCGGTATTCATTGCCGGGCGTTCCATTTATCATCATTTGCTCAGGTTATGATGCGTCGCACTTCATCCCACTCTTCGACCATTTCCCTAAAACGCTTTGTCCTGACGTCAATATCTAATCCACCAAGTGAAGCCTCAAAATCTGCTGCAAGTTTACCCAGTCCATCGAAGCGCATATTCTGAGCGGATCCTTTCAGCGAATGCAAGAGGCTTTTAATTTCCTTATCATCGTTCTGCTCTATGGCTTGTCGTAAATCGCTTAGTTTCTGAGGGAATGTCTTCCGCGCGATATCCAGCAGGTTGTTCAGTGTTTCAGTATCTCCGGAAATGTTTGATAGCAGCACTTCTTTATTGAAGCGTTCCGCTTGTTTAGCAGACGGAGCATGTTTTATTTCCACGGGTTGTAGCACCTGCTCAAGGATCTGGCTCAGAGTATCTTGAAGCTCAGCAGCTAAAACAGGCTTGGTGAGAAAAGCGTTCATCCCGGCTGCCAGACAGCGGTCTTGTTCCTCTTTTAATGCTCCCGCTGTGATCGCTATAATGGGGATCTGAGAGAATTTTCTGATTTCCCGGCTGGCCGTCACCCCATCCATGTTTGGCATTTGCACATCCATCAGAACGAGATCAAGCTTATGTTTTCGTACGCTCTCGACTGCCTGAAGCCCATCGGAAGCTTGTTGGACTTCGGTTTGGGGAAACAGCTGAAGAATCATCTCTTTAAGAAGTGTCATATTAAGGTAGTTATCTTCAGCGATGAGTATCTGGGGTGCTCTATCAAAATGGTATTTGGTAATAGTTCTCACGAGAGGGTCCTTTACAATATCCTTTTTTTTCGTGTCTGAATGTTCGATGGCATATAGTTGCTCGTATAAACTATGCATTTTAACTGGTTTTAGCAGACGATAGCGAATATCCAGCTCTATACATCCATTCTGCAGAAAGCTGTCTTCCGCAGAATTATGCATCAGAATAATCGGGATCCTATTGAACCTGTAATCCATCTCTCTGATCTCACGAATGGTGCTCAATCCATCCAGCTCCGGCATGGCATAATCTATTATAATAGCATCATATTGGGGATCCTTGCCCAAGGTTTGTAGGGCTTGCTTGCCAGAGCTGAGTAGAATAGGTTTCAAATGCCAATATTCGAGATATTTCTGGATAATTCGAAGGTTCGTAAGGTTGTCGTCAACTACCATTACTTTTTTGAGATTCGGGTGCATATCCTCGGATGGTTCATCCCATTCCACGCGACAGTTTACTGTAACGCTGAATTTGGAGCCATGTCCCAGGGTGCTTTCCAATTGAATGCTGCTACCCATCAGAAGCGCCAAATGGTTTGATATCACCAACCCCAACCCAGTGCCTCCGTATCTGAGGGTAGTGGAAGAATCCAATTGAGAAAATGCCCGGAACAGCTTTTTCTGTTTGGATTTATCGATGCCAATCCCGGTGTCTTTCACGGTGAAAGTAAGGTCCGCGTGTTCGGAATCCGTCATATGATGATCCACTTGTAACACAACCTCGCCTTGCTCGGTAAATTTTTCAGCGTTAGACAGCAGATTGATCAGAATTTGGTTCAAGCGAAGCGGGTCAATAACGGCATAACGGGGTAGTCCAGGCTCCACATCCAGGAGTAGCTCCAGGTTTTTTTGTTCCATCCGGATTTTTATGATATCCGTGGCGTGTTCCACAAGTTCGATCAGGTCTGTCTTCTTGGGTGCCAGCTCCAGTTTTCCTGCTTCAATCTTAGAGAAATCCAGAATATCACTTAGAATCCCCAAAAGGTTGTTGCTGGAGTTCACAATATTTTTGGCATACTGGTGCTGAGCGCCATCCAAACCGGAATTAAGCAGCAGTTCAGCGAATCCGATCACGCCATTTAGAGGGGTGCGGATCTCGTGGCTCATATTCGCCAAGAACTCGCTTTTTGCCTTGTTCGCCGCTTCCGCTCGATCCTTTTCGCGAATTAATCTGCTTTCCAAGGTGCGCCGATTGCGAACGTTAACCAGGAGCTGGGCATAAAGAGAGAGCAGGGTAACTTCTCCCTTGTTAATTCTGCGTTTGCTGGATACATAATCGAAACCCACAAATCCCTGACACTTGCCCTGGTTCATCAGGGGAAGCGTTACCATGCTCTTCACTTCTTGAATCTCCATGATAAGTTTCAGGGGTTCCGGCAAATCGGCATTTGCAACGTCTTCATAAGATACAGCTTGCCCGCTTCTGTGGATCGAGGGCCATGGCTCGATAAGCTCCGTCGGCATTATCTTACGCATCGGGACACTGGTTCTCAATCCCTCTCGTTGCCACTGATTATAACTGATACAGATGCCTTTTCCCCATTCGTAATCAAAGATATAAGCGCGATCAGCCTCAGAAAACGTCGCCAGTTCACGTAGCGAATGATTGATAGATTCTTCCAGATTCTCTGAAGGCAGGTTGATGTACTTCATCGCCATCCTGCTGATGATTTCCTGCAACTGAGCCTGGCTCTTCATGTGTTCTTCTACCACCTGTTTGTTAAACACTTCCCCCAGTAGGTTTGCGATCACCCGGAAGTTATCCGTATCAACATCGCTGAATTGTCTGTGTTCCTTCAGAAAGTCCATCCCAAAATAACCCATGACCCTTGATCCGCTTTGGATTGGAACGCATAGGATGGATTTGATCCCTTGTTTGGTTAGTATTGCATACTCAGGTTGGTATTCCGGCAACAGATCTTCGATCTTCTCCAACTTGATCGTTTTACCATTCAGGATCATTTTGTTCCACCACGGCAACATACTGACGTGGTATTCCTCACGCTTGGGTCCCACCCCCTGGCAATTGGAACAGTGCCAGTCGTTGGACTTCCAGAGATAAGCATAATCTTCTGAGTAACGATAAATATAAGCTCTCTGAACCTCAAAAAACTCACCTACCTGACCCAAGCATCGATTGATGATCTCATCCAAGCTCGATACCTGACTTTTAACAAAAGCAGTAGAGATGTCTGCCACCATTTTTTGGAAGTTGTTTTGCTGACGCACGGACCTCGTGGCACGCCGTTGATCCGTAATATCTCGCACCAGAGAGATTACATGCTCTGGATCCAAATAACTTATTCTTGCCTCATAATCCCGAAGTTCTCCACCCACTTCTATCTTATATTGAAACTCCTGAGTCTTCTTGTTCTTCAACACGATGCCAATGTATTTCTGAATTTCCTCCGCAATATCTGCAGGCAGGATTTCGTTAAGAGTCCGATCATGAATCTCTACTTCCGGTACATATAACCACTCAAAATTTCCAGCCTTGAGATCTGTGAAACGTCCTTGATGATCCAACACAAATATCGGATCCGGAATTGCTCCTAACATAGATTCGATGTACGTATTCTTTTCTTGAAGAGTGCGTTCTACGCGCTTTTGGTAACTTACATCGCGGGTAACACCATGTAATCCGTTGAAATTACCATCTTGATCTCTACGCATTGATACATGAAGGGATATATCTATCAGCGATCCGTTGGAATGATATTCTTGAAGCTCAATCACTCTGGTACGGTTGGGATCAATTCCGGGATTTTTATCTTTTTCCAATTCTTCCAAAAACACCTGTTGCATGATTTGCAAAGATTCTGGGGGGTGTTTTTGCTCCATGCTTTTTGCCATATGCTCTTCCGGGCTTTCTCCCGTCAATTGGCGAATGGAGGGGCTCACATAGATTGTCTTTAGGTTTTTATCCGAGACAAATACCACGTCCGTGATGTTATCCGTGATGTGTCGCAGACGGTCTTCCCGTTCCTTAAGCTCATTAAGGGCTCTTACGCGGTCGGTGATGTCCCGCGCGTTGATTACATAGCCGTTAATAGCGGGAGTATCTAACATATTACTGGCAAACACCTCCAAATTGCTATAAACGTTTTCTGTGTTCGCTACTCTTACCTCTAGCACTGTAAGTTTATTCGGGTTCTTTCTCAGCCACGTAATTGTTTGCTCCACCATCTGTTTATCATCAGGATGTATCACACTGAAGATATCCAGTTTGCGCATCAGATCGATATCCATCCCCAAAATCTTAGTGCCCAGTTTGGTTGAGTAATTGATGCGGAAATCCTGGTCAAGTACCAAAACCCAATCGTTGGAGTTCTCCAACAGCAAGCGCATCCGTTCTTCGTTCTCGCTAAGCTCCCTTTCGATCTCTTTGTAATATGTGATATCGTAAACGATCGTAGAAAAAAACCCGCGTTCACCACTTATGGCTTTTACCAGAAACCATTTCCCCAGAGGTTCGCTTCTTCCCTCAAACTCATAAGAGCCACCCTCTGTAGCTAACCTGCCATAGATACCGATCCAATCCAACTTGTCGTTTGCTATTCCGGGAATTACCTCGGTTACAGTCTTACCGATAATCTCGGAGGGCTTTAGCCCGGTGAGACGTCCGAATTCTTCGTTCGCTTCCAGAAAACGGTAATCGCAAACTAAACCTTTATCGTCATACACTACTTCGTGGTAGGCAAAACCCAACGTTGCTCTTTGTAATAAATCTTTGTATCTCTGGACATCCATATTGACCTCTCTTGGGGAGCTATGACGCCAACCAGCATCATTATCTGGAGACTAATACAACATCAGTTCCCAAATATTTACATTCTAAGGTTTGGCTTTGTTTTGTCAATCTGTTTGTGCGATTGTTTATGTGTTTCTTCAGTTTTCATTCCAGCTATACGCCATAGACGTAGATCTGGATTAGGAACGGACAGCGTTTAAACCACTCTAACTGCAGAACATTAACCGGCTCACCTTCGACTGCCTTTTTTTTGTAGTCCATATTTGGGCTTTGGGGATGATTGGTGTGCCCTTCGAGGGGCTCAGTAACGCTACGCACCCTCGTAACCCAGTTAAAAAAGATAAAGAGTACTTGCGAGCGACACCAGGCATTATGATGGCATAAGCGCGACGTTAAGTGCCAAAACTGGTGCATATTAGAATTCCGCTGATACTGGCACTTAATGCTCGCTTTACTAGCTGATGAAAGGACTACATCCACTTTATTGCTCTTTTTTCTCTAGGCAAGGCAATTCCGCTGATACAATTTCTTGACACAAATGTGAACTTCGAAAAAATTGCTCTTGTTTAGGGAGCTCATTTAGAAATAATGCATAGGAGACTACTATGAAAAGTAGCTATTTGCCCATTCTGCTCTTGCTCCTCGCGTGTTTGAGCACAAGTCTCACCGCTCAAAGCATTGTTGCTTCAGACTACATGCAACTTGGCTGGCAAGAATTCCCTGTCGCGGGTATCGACAACCTGTTTATCCCGTACTCAAACCCTTCATTGCTGGGTACCGGCAATGCGGATGGATTTTCAATTGTTCATTTGGCAGACGAAGAAAGATTTCAAAAGCGATATTGGTTGATGCTTTCTTCGGACGGTCTTGCTTATGTTTACGAGCGTGATCATGGCAAAAACTACCATCTGCTGGCTACAGGCTCCGAAGCGTTACCCGCATTTATACTTCCCAATCTGTATCTGGGTACAAACTATCGATTCGCCGATGGCGAATTCAAGGATGGAGTATTCCGCAGTGGTATCACATACCGTCCCCACGATGCCGCTTCGATCGCCTTTACCTTGGAAAACCCAATGCACAGCCGCCCCTTCTATCGTGCTGGATTTTCCACCAGACCCCTCGCCTTCGTACCCTCGATTCAGGATTATCGGCTGGAGCTTTCTGCGGATTTCAACTACTCCTATCTCGATGCGGATGGTTATAAGGTAAAGAAACCGATTCTTGGCATCAACACCCAAATCCTTGATGGGATTAAATTGGGTGCTACCTACAATCTGGATGAAGAAACCGCGCTCTTATCCTTCAGCCTTAGCTCCGGAACCGGTGAGATCGGCTCGCTGGTGCGTAATAAGGAAAACGACAACTATGGGTATGCCTATCTACATCTTAGTGAAAAGGCATTCAAGCCTCTACTCGGTATCAACCATCCCAAATGGCACAAAATGCCCCTAAAGGGCTCTCTGGTAAGCTACAAAGCTCCCAAATACAAGATTGGTCCTTTCAACATCTACGACAAAGGTACTCGAGGAATTGAAGATATCACCCAGGAACTGGATAAAGCGAAAGCAGACCCCACAGTATCCGGCATCCTGCTTGTAAATCCCTCGCTTAGCATGTCTTTCGGTTTACAACAGGAACTCGTAACCGCATTTCAAGATTTCCGCAGTTCCGGAAAAAAAGTAGCCATTTACTACGATAACATTTCGAATGGTGGCTACATCCTATCCTCTGCCATTGCAGATAAAATCTACCTGAATCCACTGGGAAGCTTGGACCTCCGAGGGATAGCCATCTCCAGCCCATATCTTAAGGACACCCTTGGTAGCCTAGGTATCGAAGCCATCAATTTCCGTAGCCACAAATACAAAAACGCCGGCAATATATTCAGCGAAAACGCCATGACCGATGCCGAACGCGAAGTATATGAATCTCTTTTACGCAGCATATACGATCAAATGGTAAGCCAAATCAACCTGGGCCGCGGCACCAAGCTACAAAAACCAGTGCAAACCCTTATCGATGAAGGGCCTTATTTCATCGCTTCGGACGCTTTGGATAGAGGTCTGGTAGATAAACTGCTCTATGAAGACGAGCTGGGCGAACAACTTAAAGCTGATTTCGGTTTCAACGCCAGAAATGAAGGACTGGCAGATTATCGCAGTTACGATTGGTCTCAACCCAAAGAGAACTTGATCGCCGTGATCTATGCCAGCGGCAACATCGTGATGGGAAAAGGAATTCCGGGACAAAAAATCGCGCATCAAAGTACGGTAGAATTGATCCGAAAAGCAAGAAATGACAAAAAATATAAAGGCATCATCCTACGAGTGGACAGTGGTGGTGGAAGCGCACAAGCTTCGGACATCATCTTAAGAGAACTCAAGCTGGCGCAAGAGAAAAACAAGAAACCTGTAGTAGTATCCATGGCTGGAGTAGCCGCCAGCGGCGGATACTATATCTCTGCCAATGCTGATCGCATCATCGCCAATCCCTCCACCTTGACCGGTTCCATCGGAGTTGTCGGGATTGCCATGAACGCCACCGAAATGTTCCGCAAGATTAAAGTGAACTGGGATACCGTTAAAATGGGTGAACGCGCAGATATCGGCTCCCTTAACCGGCCTTGGACTCAGGCGGAAAAAGATCTCATGAGCCAATCCATCGAAAATGTCTATGATATATTCGTGAACATCGTGGATTCCGGGAGGAAAAACCTGGATAAAGACCAAGTTCATGCCTTGGCACAAGGGCGCGTATGGACCGGTGAACAAGCCAAAAACAATGGTTTGGTGGATGATCTCGGAGGTTTGGATACTGCTCTGGAACACATGCGTGAACTAACCGGCATCGATGGATATTTACGCTTGGCTGATGCCACAGGTACCCAAGAAGGCATTACTCTTCAGATGGAGAACAAATCGTTCCTGAACATCCTGGGGCTTGGCGCTCTTGAAGCCATGAGCGAGGATTACATCGAAATCTATGAGTTATGGAAGGATTTTAACAACGAAAAAGCACTCATGTTGAGTCCCGTAACCATCTCCGACCAAAACTTCTAACACATATCTTTTTGATGCAGTTAAGGGTGGCCATTACGACCACCCTTTTTTTATCATTTGCATTAGCTGATACTATTCTGTTTCTGTTTCCCACATCTGAATCAGTTCTTTCCTGACCCTTTCGAGTTCATTTTTCACAGAAGCCCAGTCTGCATAATGATAATGCCTTGTAATCTGCACAAATTCACGACGATTAAGGTGAACCGTGAATCCGATTCGGCTCATCGTGATAGTCTCTGGATCCTGGCCGAGGTCTCGCACCGGAGAAACACTGACTACCCTGGTGAGATCAATCGTCGTACCATCGTCAAATGTGTACTTCATAAACATCTCCCAGATATTTAGTTACGCTGTGGGATAATTTTTTAAATGACCAAAATCTTGGCAAGTTATTTTTTCATTTATTATCAGATATCTATTTCGCTTGTGCATCTGAGCATAAATCTTCACAAAACGCGTAGTCAAGGTCGGTTTAAGCCGATTGTCTTTTCAGTTCGAGTGACTGATGATCATGTTCATCGTTCCATCCTCTTCGACCCTGCTACAAAGATATCAATATCTTGTGAAGATGTATTGGCACAGTAAATCTCGATGAGCGAGATTCAAATACAACTCCTCGAAATTGAGGATATTAACCAGTTTCGCGTTGATGTTTTGCTACTCCTGTCAATTTCTTCCGTTTCATGCCCATTGCGCGAAAGAGTCTCTGTGCCCTCTTCATGCAATGCCAACTGCATCGAGACCGCATCTGGACTGCTGGGAGCAATGGGGATCATATACCCGGATATTCCTTGTTAACTCGGTTAGGCAATACTTATTTGTACACCGAAGTGTAAAACAAAGTTTTTTTTTGAACTTGTGGAATTTTATACACAATACAAAGAGGCATTGTATCTTATAACTTATTTATTATCAATTTATTATCCACCATACAGTGCATTAAGAGCTCAAACCAACGGGCTCAACTTATAACAGAAAAGCGAAAAAATGAGTTGACGTAGAATTGGCAAACTTATACAAATGCTAGTAGGTTAAAATAGTATTAAGCATTAATGTGAGTTTCTTTGAAATATCTTTGGGGAGGAACGATGAAGCAGCTGTGGATAATATCTACCATGCTTATCATGGTGATTTCTGCGTATGCCACCGAGATCGTGACGTATCATGAAGACTTTGAAAATGGAGCTACCGGTTGGCAAATGATCGACGGTTCGGTAAGCCCAAACAGTTGGCATATATACAACTATGGCGGCACCCAGGGTACTGTGTGGTGGATGGGGGATCCCGCTTTGGCGTCCGGGAGCAATATAGGCGGATACCACAATCATCAGTATCTGGTTCTGGATACTCCAGCCCGCACCATCAGCGCGGCAACCGCAAACCTGAGTTTCAAGATGAGACTCGGTTTGGAAGACGTTGGCGGCGCCGGTGAATATGATGGCTGGGATTCCTTTAATGTTCGCATTTCCACGAATAATGGCGCAACTTGGTCTGTCATCTCCGGAACTCCCGATTATCACTTTAACAGTTCTTATGCTTTTGGTAGCATTCATGGCGAGGGTACGGGAGTTCCCGGGTGGGGTGGCATTGTAAGCACATGGACCTCCGCCAGCTTCAATCTTGCCGCATACATTGGCCAAAGTGTTAAGATCCGTTTTGCCTTTGCTTCCGATACCGCATATTCCACCGCGGAACAGCCAGATATGTTTGGTGTGATGCTGGATGATATAAGTTTGGGCGGCTATATAAACAGCGGCGTGAATGATGGATATATGACGGTAAGTAGTTTGGTACCCATTGGAGGTCAGCTCTGGCATGTAGCTACGGACACCTCTGCCCCATCGCCTGCTCATGCCATGGTAAATCAGAATACAAACGGCAGTTACAACACCAACATGCTGAACTATCTAATCAGTCCCCCGATCACCCTACCAGATGCCGGGGGTATCCGTGCGGACTTTATGTTAATGGGTTCCTTCACGGATAACGGAACCTTCCCCAATGTAGATTACTTTGGTTGGGAGATATCTCCCAACGACGGGTTAAATTGGTACCCCATGAGTAATCCTTACAACGATCCCAATGGCTTCAATTACGTATATATTGATGCTCCGGCTACTTGGTCGGGCATGATCGCAAATTTCTCTCTGGACGGGGTTATCAGTGACTACGCAGGGCAGACGGTCAAGTTTCGGTGGTATTTCAAATCAAACGATACGGCAAACGGAACTGGCATCAGAATCGACGACTTCAAGATTTTTTGCGACCTCCCGCAATCCCCACCAGAAAACCTGGGAGGCATGGTAATTGGTTCTAATGTATATCTCTCGTGGGACGCTCCCGGAAGCGGAGGTGGCGGTGGAGAGGAAGGCTGGATCAGCTATTGTGGTGAAAACTACAATTCCATCGGCACCAATGGCGCGGCGGACTTCAGCGTGGCGGCAAAATGGGACGCCATTGGCGTGGAGAATAGCATCTATCCTTATGTGGGTATGAACATCACCAAGATTCGTTTTTGGCCGAACGAAGCTGCTTGTAGCTACTCTTTACGGGTGTGGGCGGGTGGATCAAACACTTTAGTGCTCGACCAGAGTGTAAACTCTCCCATTATCGGTGCCTGGAACGAGATCACTTTAAATACCCCATACCAGATTCCTCCTGCCACCAGTATCATGGCGGGCTATCGTTGCAACACAAGCACAGGTTTCCCTGCCGGATTAGACGGTAATCCTACGGTGGATGGTTATGGAAATATGATCTATATGGGTAGCTGGCAGACCTTGAGTTCACTGGCTTCCATCGATGGCAATTGGAACATTCAAGTGTATGTGACAGATGCACAAGGCAGAGAGTATCTCTTGGGTGAATCACCACAAACTATAAATCATAATGCTGGTTCGCTACAAAATACTAATACCGCAAGGCAACTCCGCAACCCCAACTACTACAATATATATCGCGACGATATCCAAGTAGCCACGGTTCCAGGGGATATCACAGAATACACAGATTCTGGAGTAAACTCAGGGACTCATAGCTATTATGTAACCGCCGTGACCAATGGATTGGAATCCCCACCTTCGGCTACTATAATTGTATTCGTAGCTGCCGCAAATCTTCAGGAAAGCGCTTTTGACGACGGAAGCGCGGAATTGGCTTTGACAATACCTCCTACCAAGCAAATGGCAGTGTTGCATGATACTTTTTCGAATCATCACTTAATCCTGCATCGGGCAAAGATCTACATTCAAAACCTGAATTTATCCGCTTTAATCGTTAGAGTGATCGAAGAAAACGAATATACCGGGTTGCCGGACAACTTAATGGCTCAGACTACAGTAGCCGCATCCAACCTGGTGCAAGGTTGGAACTATATTCAAATGCCATCTCCTCTGGTAATCCCCTCAGGGCGGTTTTATCTGGGGATCCTCGTCGCGACTAACGCTCATGGCATCGGAGTGGATACCAGTTCGGGTGGGCATAGCTATACCAATGTAAGTGGCGTTTGGGCGCCCTATGAGGGTGGCGAGATAATGATCCGGGCGATCGTGGAAACCCAAGGCATGATGTTGGAAATACCTTTGGTAGAAGGATGGAACCTTTGTTCGCTGAATCTCAACCCCGATGATACTTCTTTGCCGGGTGTTTTTGGCGACATCAGCGCTTATGTATCCCAAGTAAAGGGTACAGATGGCATATACATCCCCGGAAACCCATATTCCAGCCTCACAAATCTGAGCGAAGGCAAAGCCTATAACATCCAAATGACCAACCCCGCCACCTGGGTTGTGAACGGAAACCCGATCCCGGGGGATAGTCCTATCCCGCTTACTGATGGCTGGAATTTGGCTGGCTATTTACCGCAAACCCCGATGAATGTTCAGACCGCTATCTCAAGCATCGCCCCCTGGCTGAATCAGGTAAAAGGGCTGGATGGCGTTTATATCCCGGAAAACCCATATTCATCTCTTACTACAATGGAACCCGGCAAGGGTTATTGGATAAAACTTGATGGCGCTCATGATCTAATATATCCCCAAAGGGCAGGCATGGTAACCAAAGCTCCAGCGCAGAATACAAATCCCCATCCAAAGGTACTGCCTTATAGTATGACCCTGTTGGCAAGATGCAATTGGGCAGATGCTGGAGATATCCTTTTGGCAAAATCCGGAAAAGAACTGCGCGGAGCTCAGAAACTGACCTCCCCCGAAGGATTTCCCGCTGCCCTTATCCAGATCTATTGCGGGGATTCCGAAGAGGATATCTCGCTCAGCATCCAAAAGCCAGATGGTACGATTATCCCTGTGGCAAACTCCCTTACAAGCCAACCCAATGGTATATTGGGTAGTTATCCGAATTTCGTGGAACTGATGAAAGGTGACGTTACCAGTGAGAGTCCTGCAATGCAAAATATGTTGATGGGAACGTATCCCAATCCCTTTAATCCCAGCACTACGATTTCGTTCAGCATAGCGGAAGACGACTGCCCTGTAAACATCTCCATCTATAACCTTAAGGGGCAGAAAATCCAAACTATTGCGGATGGGGAATTCCCCTCTGGCAACCATAAAATAGTCTGGAATGCAGAGAAATTCGGATCAGGACTATATATCATCAGTTTTCGTGCTGGAAGTTATCACAAAACGACAAAAGCGGTTTTAACAAAATGAACCTTGCATATACGAGCTATCAAAATCCTTATAATAGAGTTATTGAACCCGACCACATTTCGATGGTGGTTGATTGTATTGTTTCACGCATATGGGAGGAACCATGAAAAAATCCATATCTATTCTGCTAAGCCTGATGTTTCTGATGGGCGCGCTTTCTGCCCTACAGACCCCAGCCGCAGGAGGCCCTACCCCCCGCGACATCCCTCACGTTGCCAAGGTCGTAGAGCCTTCGCGCAATGCACCCAACTTCACGTTCTCCAGAACACCAGTAACGGTAATGACGAGTTATTACGACTACATGATCGGTAGCTATAACGGATTGCCTGTTCAAGTGATACCCCAAAGCGCTGGCGGAGGATACTTCCTCACATTCCATGGCAAAAGGACGCCAACCTCTACCCGTCGTGTGTATTATGCCTACTTAAACGGATCTGGCATCGTCGAGAACTTTAACGAGATCACGTACAATAACATCTCCGAAGGTTACCCCAGCTTGGCAGTGGATCCCGTATCCGGCAAACCGCTGTATGCTTGGCATGCCAACAGCGATGCTGATGATCTTCTGGAAGTTCAGTTCATCTCAGATGCCTTCATTGTTAGCATCGCAGGATTGTTCAACGACCCTCAGAGTGTCATTAACAACCCCATTTTCATCAATGGATCATATATGGGAAATCCCTATAGCTCCAGCGATAATGAATTTATCTGGCCTACGGTACAGATCGGACC
>JAHDQK010000073.1 GCA_018433885.1 Candidatus Cloacimonadota bacterium | reverse complement strand
CTGCCCCATCTGGAGCTTCACCACCATGGCCGATCCCACTCAACCCTTACCCTATCTGCAGGATTTCAATAGTGGGACAAGTCTCACAGCAATTGGTTGGTCAGGAACCTTCAGCATTATGGCCAATCATGGTACCAGCGGATCCAACGGACTTAGCCGCAACCTGTATAGTTCAGTACCCACTGCCGTGGCTACCACTCCTCCCATTGGCCCCTTGGCTCCTGATAGCGAAATCTTGTTTGATTATCGCTACGTTCTCTACTCAGGTTACCCCGGCACCGCCCACACACTCGGTACCGGAGATCAATTGCAAATTCAGGTTTCCACTGACGGTGTTACCTTCGATACCCTTCACACTATCGACATGAACAACCACGTCACCAGCACAAGCTTTGCCCCCGTCACAGTCAATGTTTCTGCCTATAGTGGCAACATTTTCGTGAGGTTCAATGCCGCCCGCGGTACTGGGGACTACTATCTGGATATCGATAATGTGATCGTACGTGAGGTACCACTTGCTCCGATCATTTCCGTAACTCCGGACAGCTGGGACTTTGGCACGATGTTGATCAATACCTCCGCTTCCAAAGAATTCACGATTTCCAATATCGGAGCGGGAACCCTAAACGTAACTACCGTGAACGTTACCGGAACCGGCTTTGCTCTTGCCGAAGCTTTCACTCCGGTGGCTCTGCTTCCGCTTGAAAGCGCCAGCTTCACGGTGAACTTCAATCCCTTAACCGCAAACACCTACAGCGGCAACATCGCCATCAACGACAACCGCGCCCTGACCAATATCCCGCTTACGGGTGAGGCTCTCGACGCCACCATCTATGCCGACGATTTGCCTCACCTGGAGAACTTTGATGGTGTTACGACTCCTGCCCTTCCCTTAGGTTGGTCCACCAGAGTTACTGATACCTCTACTTACGGTTGTGTAAGAACGGTTGCTTCGGGTTACTCGACTCCGAATAGAGTATCCTTCTACAACTCAAGTGATTCTGCTTCAGATCTCATTCTGATTTCTCCTCCTGTGGATGTTGCCCTCAATAATTTGCGGGTGAAATTCATGGTATATGGAGGATCCAACTACACTTTACAAGTTGGTACAGCTAACACTTCAGGACAGGATGCCACATTCACACCATATCAAACGGTGAACCCCGCAGCTGCTTGGAATCAATTCTCAGTTGATTTCTCAGCTTATGCCGGTACAGACCAGTATATCGCCTTCCGTCACGGTCAGGGTGGCACCTATCGCACCATCTACATCGATGATGTGACCATCGAAGTTCCTGCTCCCATCGCTCCGGAACCGGCTACTGTCGTCTTCCCGTTTGATGATATGACCACTTTGGTAAACCCGATTCTGAGTTGGACTCCTTCCGCCACCGGCGAACCACCTCTCAGCTATAAAGTGTATCTGAACGATACCGGCACTTTTAGCGAAGATGATTTGGTCTATGAAGGAACAGCTCTTCAGTACCAAACCACAGGTCTTGTAGTAGACCGCACCTACTTCTGGAAAGTGTTGCCCACCAATAACTATGGCTCAGACCCTACCTGCCCCACCTGGAGCTTCTCTACTCCTGGTCCGGATCAACTGGCCGAAGGCTTTGAAGAAACATGGCCTCCACTCGGCTGGGATAATACCGGATCGTGGTACAGAAGTTCTTCTTACGTAGTGGAAGGAACTTATAGCGCATATAAGTCTGGAAGCTCCAGCACTCAGTATGTGCTTTCCACTCCCATGCTCAGCATTGACGCCACAAGCACCTTGCAATTTGGCGCAGCCGGATCCAGCACTTCTGCCACTCTGGAAATAGTGTATTCCAGCGACCGTACTACCTGGACCCAGCTTGGCAGCGCAATCACATACGCTGCAGCATACACCTTCTACCCTCAAGTGATAGATCTAAGTTCACTGGCCGGAAACGATTACTATATCGGTTTCCGCACTGGACTAAGTGCCAGCAGTAACTATATCGACCACATCATCGGTCCGAATATCACACCTCTAGTCCCCGGAGCTCCCACACTAACTGCACCGATTGTAGATGCAACTGATGTAAATGAATGGACAACATTCACCTGGACCGCTCCGACCACTGGCGGCATCCCCACCGGATTCGATATCTATCTGGATACCGTTGACGGAACTACCCTGTATGCCTCTGATGTGAGCTCTCCTTATACCGTCTCTACTCCTCTGGCATACAATACACCCTATTACTGGACAGTTGTTGCAACAAATAGTGTCGGAGACAGTGATCCCGCAACCGTGCGTAGCTTCACTACCCGTTCGGATCCTACAATTTACGTAGATTCAGTAACCCCCTGGGTTGAGGATTTTGGCACAGTGAGCGGAGATTGGCCTGTGGCAAACTGGAGTCAAATGAGTGGATTGTATCCCAATCCCACCGGCACCTCGACTCAGTGGTTCCGCGATGAATGGCTAAACGGAGCCACCGGCAACAACGCCGCCAAAATCAATATCTATGGCACTTCACGCAATGGCTGGCTGGTTACACCTCCTATCGCCATCCCCGCTACTGGATACGAACTGAAATTCGATCTGGGGCTCACTGACTATGCCAGTACAAACGCTATCGAATTCCCAGATGGTCAACTTGACGACAAATTCATCGTTCTGATTGCGGATAATCCCATGATGACCGGTGCTACACCATTAAGAACTTGGGATAACGATGCATCCGCATTTGTCTACAACGAGATCCCCAATACCGGAACCACTGTCACCCTTCCGCTGGATGGTGTCACGGGAACAAAATACTTCGCCTTCTACGGAGAATCTACTGTTTCGGTAACCGGAGAAGATAACGATCTCTTTGTAGATAACGTAGTTATCCGTGAAACTATAATGGGACCCCCCGACTCCGTAACTCTTACCAGTCCTGCCGACGGTGCGGAAAACCTGTCCATTAATGGTTTCAACCTTACCTGGACCCCCGCGATCACTGGCGGAAATCCCACCGAATATCAAGTTCTGATGGGCACCACCAACGATCCGGACAACATGGAATAT